>NZ_JBNAFR010000004.1:0-304004 GCF_049800775.1 Dinoroseobacter sp. S375
GCGTCGGTTTCTGATCCTGAGGGGTTTTGGGGGGAGCATGGTCGGTCTTTGGACTGGATCAAGCCCTATACGAAGGTGAAGGACACGTCCTTTGCGCATGATGATGTGCATGTGAAATGGTTCGAGGATGGCACGCTGAACGTGGCGGCCAATTGCATCGACCGGCATCTGGCCACGCGCGGGGATCAGACCGCGATCATCTTCGAGCCCGATGATCCCGCCGAGCCGGCCCAGCACATCACCTACAAGGCCTTGCACGCTTCGGTCTGCAAGATGGCCAATGTTCTTGAAGAGATGGGCGTGCGCAAGGGCGACCGGGTCATCCTCTATCTCCCGATGATCCCCGAGGCGGCCTATGCGATGCTCGCCTGCGCGCGGATCGGCGCGATCCATTCGATCGTCTTTGCGGGCTTCTCCCCCGACGCCCTGGCCGCCCGTGTGAACGGTGCGGATGCCAAGGTTGTCATCACGGCCGATTACGCCCCCCGTGGCGGCCGTCAGACCCCGCTCAAATCCAATGCGGATGCGGCCCTGCTGCACACCAAGGACAGCGTCAAGATGCTGGTGGTCAAGCGCACCGGCGGTCAGACCACCTGGGTCGACGGGCGCGATTTCGACTATAACGAGATGGCGCTGGAGGCCTCGGACCACCACATGCCCGTCGAGGTCGAGGCCGAGCATCCGCTGTTCATCCTCTATACCTCCGGCTCCACCGGTCAGCCCAAGGGCGTGGTGCACAGCTCGGGCGGGTATCTTCTCTATGCGGCGATGACGCAGAAATACGTCTTCGACGTGCATGAGGGCGATATCTACTGGTGCACGGCCGATGTGGGCTGGGTCACCGGCCACAGCTACATCGTCTACGGCCCGCTCGCCAATGGCGGCACCACGGTGATGTTCGAGGGCGTGCCCACCTATCCGGACGCGTCCCGCTTCTGGGAGGTCTGCGACAAGCACAAGGTCACCCAGTTCTACACCGCCCCCACCGCGATCCGCGCGCTGATGGCGAAGGGGCCGGAGTTTGTCGAGAAATGCGATCTGAGCACGCTCAAGGTGCTGGGCACCGTGGGCGAGCCGATCAACCCCGAGGCCTGGAACTGGTACAATGACCATGTGGGCAAGGGCAAATGCCCGATCGTCGACACCTGGTGGCAGACCGAGACCGGTGGTCACCTGTTGACGCCGCTGCCCGGGGCCACGGCCCTGAAGCCCGGCTCGGCCACCACGCCCTTCTTCGGCGTCCAGCCCGTCGTGCTCGAGCCCACCACGGGCGAAGAGATCACCGCGACCGAATGCGAGGGCGTGCTCTGCCTCAAGGACAGCTGGCCGGGCCAGATGCGCACGGTTTACGGCGACCATGAGCGCTTCGTGAAGACCTACTTCTCGGACTACAAGGGCTACTACTTCTCGGGCGATGGCTGCCGCCGGGACGCGGATGGCTATTACTGGATCACCGGCCGGGTCGATGACGTGATCAACGTCTCGGGCCACCGGATGGGCACCGCCGAGGTCGAAAGCGCGCTGGTGGCCCATGCCAAGGTCGCCGAGGCCGCCGTGGTCGGCTACCCGCACGAGATCAAGGGCCAGGGCATCTATTGCTACGTGACCCTGATGAATGGCGAAGAGCCCTCCGAGGAGCTCCGCAAGGAGCTGCGCACCTGGGTCCGCACCGAGATCGGCCCGATCGCCGCGCCGGATCTGATCCAATGGGCCCCGGGCCTGCCGAAAACCCGCTCCGGCAAGATCATGCGCCGCATCCTGCGCAAAATCGCCGAAGACGACTTCGGCGCCCTCGGAGACACATCAACCCTCGCAGACCCCTCCGTCGTCGACGACCTCATCGAAAACAGAATGAATAAGGGGTGAGCCTGCGGGTCCTCTAAAAACTCAAAAGGCCGGTCTTTGACCGGCCTTTTTTACGTGTGACACCCGGGCCGGGCTGGGCTAGGTCCCGGGTCAGACAAGCCCCCAGGCATCCGCCTCTTCAAGCCTTGCCTGGTCATTGAAGACGTCCAGCTCCGACCGGTCGGTGATCACGCGGATCTCTTCGATGCCGCTGGTTGTGATGCCCTGATTGGACAGGGCCACCACCTCTCCGGCGGTGCCACGATCCGTGGCGAAGGCGGCGGCATTGGCTTCGGTCAACAGCAGAACCAGAAGATCGCTCCCCTCCCCGCCGATGAACACATCCGCATCCACACCATCGGTGCCGCCTGCCAGCGACGCCTGGATAAAGATGAACAGATCGTCCCCCGCGCCGCCATCAGCCACATCCGAGCCCGTTCCGTCGAGCAGGACATCCGCACCATCTTCGCCATAGATAAGGTCATTGCCCGATCCGCCATGCAGGACATCGGCATCCGCGCCTCCCCACAGGATATCGGTCTCGGAACCACCTGACAGGATATCCATCCCGGCTCCACCGGACAGCTCGTCCGTCCCGTGCTCGCCAAACGCGATGTCATCCCCGCCAGCCAGCACCATCCGATCCGACCCGCCGCTCGCCATGACGAGGTTCTGCTCATCCCCGAAAGTCTTTCGATTGCCAAACTCGTTGCCAACATAAACGGTGCTGGTGAGGCTGGCCGCGTGGAACGCCCCAAGCATGGCATGCACCACATCCGTGGGATGCACGCTGTCGAGAAAGGCGATCTGGTCCAGCGGCACGCCTGCGAGCGCCGGGTTCAGGATCGGGTCCCCGCCATACACCTCCAACAGGTAAGGTTCGTTCATCGGCGCGGTGATGCCGAAATTGAACGGATCCCTCGAGATTGCCTTGGCCATCGCTTCGGTATCGACAAAGACCGCGTTGATCCCTTCGGCCTGCAACTGGGCCACCGCCTTTTCGACCTGGTTGTTGTGGTAGAAAAAGGAATATCCCGCGAAGGGCGAGATATACGGCCCGAAAGAGAAGCTCGATCCCGGCAGGCCATTGATCACGATCTGTCCGACACCTGCCTCGTGCAGGGCGCGGGCATTCTCAAGAATGCCATCGATCACATCGGCCACGAAGGCTTTGCTCTCGGACAGCCAATTCGTGACCTTCCACGGTTTGAACGTGCCGTAATCATTTGTGCCGATCAGGAGGGACGCACTGACACCGGACAGATCCTGCCCCTCCATATCCGCCAGAAACCGGCCGACCTGGGCCGACAGGTCTATGCCCAGAGACAGCAAGGGATCGTCATCGGGAACGATCAGGAAGTAGTCCAGATTGAGGTCCTCAACGAGGTCGCCGACATTCCGGTTTCCGACCGCGCGCGCTCCGGAGATCGCGTAGTTCAGCTCGGTCTCCGCGCCGAGAAAGCCCGTCGCGTGCTCGGCATAGACCAGCCCGTCCGAATAGCGCTGGTTATAGCCCAGCGGCCCCCGCGGCAGGCTGAAAGACAGCGCGGCGACACTCAGATCGTGCAGGTTGCCATTGTCGGTCAGGCTGTCCCCGAAATACGCGACCGTGTCGAATTGAAATTCCTCTGGCATGATGCTCCTTCCACGCTTCCCGCTTGGGCCGGGCGCCTGCGGTGAGGACGCGGCGCGGGCCCAGTCACACGGACCATTGGCCCGACACTGAGGGGGTGCGCCGAGAAGCTTTCGAATTCGTAAATGCCAAAGCCCGCCGGAGCGGGACGCGTGCGAGATGACGCAAGGGCAAGTTGCCCCGCGTTTTCACCGGCATGCGCTGCGTGATGACAGCCGCGTCTTAAAAAAGGATGACGATGCAGGAGGTTGTCATCCGCGCCCCCTGCAAAGAAAGACCGGTCGCGCCTTAGTACGACCGGTCAAAGGGTCCGGGCAGAAAAATCCGCCCTATTTTATCCGGTTTTTAGCCGGTTGCTTTGCGGCCACAGTCTGGAACTGGGCCGGATCAAACCAGCGCCCAGAGGTCGGCCTCCTGCAGGCGGGCGAGATCCCCGAGCTGGGCCATGAGCAGTTCCGCCTCGGGATCGACCACGGCCGCGATATCCTCGATGCTGTCGAGAGCGATGCCCAGATCCGCGAGTGCCTGGGTCTGGCCAAGCTGCCCGCTGGAGGTATTGAAGGCATCGAGATCCGACTGGGTCTCGAAGAGCATGACAAAGAGGTCATCCCCGAACCCGCCATCAAAGGCATTGCTGTCTACGCCGATCTCACCGCCCAAAATGGTTTCCTGTCGCCAGATGAAGGTGTCGTTGCCGAACCCGCCGAGATGGGTGTCCGAGCCCAGATGGTCGATATGGACATCATCGCCGCGACCGCCGCGCGTGACGTCATCGCCGGTTCCACCGGTCAGGACATCGTCATCCGCGCCGCCGATCACCTGGTCGTTGTCTGCCCCGCCGGACAGGATATCCATCCCCTGCCCCCCGATCACCCGGTCATCGCCCGCCTCGCCAAAGGCGATATCGTCACCGCCACGCAGCGCCAGGATATCCGCGCCACCGCCCGCCAGCGCGAGATCCTCGGCCTCCCCGAGGAACCGCAGGCTGCCGATCCCCGATCCGATGGTCACGTCATGGGTCAGCGAGGCGGCGTGGAAGCTTCCGAGCACGCCGTGGATCGTATCCGTCGGGTGGACCGCGTCGATGAAGGCCACCTGGTTGAGCGAAACGCCGTCCAGCGCCGGGTTGAGCACCGGGTTGTCCGGATCGTCATCCAGAACGAGGAATTCATCGATCGGCGCGGTGATGCCGAAATTCTGCGGATCGTCCACGATGGACTGGGTCATGGCCTGAATGTCGATAAAGACCGCGTTCACGCCTTCGGATTGCAGCTCTTCGACCGTGGCCTGCAGGCGGTTGTTGTGCAGCGACAGAACCAGATCCGCCACAGGCGCCAGCAGGGGGTTCGTGCGCACAGCCGGGAAATACTCGCCCGACGGCAGCGCATTGATCACGACCTGACCGACGCCTGCATCCACAAGGCGGCGGGCCGCGACCTCGGTCGCATCGGTGATTTGCCGCATCAGGGCCAGACCTTCGATCACCAGCGCATCCGGTGAGGAGGGATCGAAATTCAGATAGTCATTCGCGCCGATGAACAGGGTGGCACTGCTGGTCGCGCGGTCCTGATTGGCGGTCTCGGCCAAATACCGGTCGATCTGCGCGGTCAGATTGATGTCGAAATCCAGCGCCGGGTCGTCCAGCGGAACGGTCAGAAAGTCTTCGACGCCATTGCCGTCGACCAGATCCCGCAAGGTCAGCTCATCAAGCGCCCGGGCAGCCCCGACCCCGAAATTCAGCTCGGTCGCGACCCCCAGAACGTCGGCGGAATATTCCGCATAGACCAGCCCGTTGCTGAACCGCTGGTTATAACCGGCGGCCTCGACCGGAACCCCAACCGTGGCGATCGCCGATGTCAGTTCGAACAGATTGCCGTCATCGGTCAGGCTGTCCCCGAAAAACACGGTGGTATTGAAATCAAAACTCATAGTCTCGGGTCTCTCCCTGTCGTTTGGCGCAGCCTCTGCGGGCCAGCTCTCACGCCTCTGACATACCCTTCCCGACCCCGTTGTGCCAATAATTAACCCCAGCCCGCCCTTCGGACTGCCGCAAGGTCACATCCGCCCCCTCGATCGCCCGGGCCCGGTCGCGAAAACACCGGTCCGGCCCTTTCCTCGGGCGCGGGGCTCACGTATAGGGAGGGTCAGAGCGCCGGAGGGACGCGTTTTCAGACCTCTCCGGACGGGTATTTCGAAGAACCGAGGACGGCATGACGAACAAGTCCCATGACGATGATGTGGCCTTCATCAAGGCGCTTGCAGAGTTGCTGCGCGACAATGATCTCACCGAATTGCAGGTCAAACGGGACTATGGCGAGGATGACAGCCTGAATGTGCGGGTGTCGCGCCAGACCATGACCGTGGCCGCCCCGGTCGCCACCCAGGTGGCTGCGGCCACGCCTGCCGCGATCCCGGCGCCCGCCGCCGAGGCCGCCGCGCCCGAGGCGGGACCTGCGGCCGATCCGGCCCAGGACCCCAACGCCCTGACCTCGCCCATGGTGGGCACCGCCTATCTGCAGCCCGAGCCCGGCGCCGCCTCTTTCGTGAGCCCGGGCGACACGGTCAAGGAAGGCCAGACGGTCCTGATCATCGAGGCGATGAAGACCATGAACCAGATCTCTGCTCCGAAATCCGGCAAGGTCACCCGGATCTTCGTCGAGGACGGCTCGCCGGTGGAATACGGTGCCCCCCTGATGATCATCGAGTAAGGCACAGCGATGTTCTCCAAGATCCTGATTGCCAATCGGGGCGAGATCGCCCTGCGTGTGATCCGCGCCTGCCGCGAGCTGGGCATTCAATCGGTGGCCGTGCATTCCACCGCCGATAGCGATGCGATGCATGTGCGCATGGCCGATGAGGCGGTCTGTATCGGACCGGCACCGAGCCCCCAGAGCTATCTGTCGATCCCGGCCATCATCTCGGCCTGCGAGATCACCGGCGCCGAGGCGATCCACCCGGGCTACGGTTTTCTGTCGGAGAACGCGAATTTCGTTCAGATCGTGCAGGATCACGACCTCACCTTCATTGGCCCGACCGCGGATCACATCCGGGTCATGGGCGACAAGATCACCGCCAAGAAGACAATGATCGATCTCGGGGTGCCTTGCGTGCCCGGCTCCGATGGCGGGGTGCCCGATCTGGTCAGTGCCCGCAAGATCGCAGGCGAGATGGGCTATCCGGTCATCATCAAGGCCACGGCCGGCGGTGGCGGACGCGGCATGAAGCTGGCGAAGACTGCCAAGGATCTCGACGAGGCATTCCAGACCGCCCGGGCCGAGGGCAAGGCCGCCTTCGGCAATGACGAGGTCTATATCGAGAAGTATCTCGGTACGCCGCGCCATATTGAGGTTCAGGTGTTTGGCGACGGCAAGGGCCGCGCGGTCCATCTGGGCGAGCGCGACTGCTCGCTGCAGCGCCGCCACCAGAAGGTGTTCGAAGAAGCCCCAAGCCCGGTGATCGACGCCGAGACCCGCGCGCGGATTGGCCAGACCTGCGCCGAGGCGGTCTCTCGCATCAACTATGCCGGGGCCGGCACCATCGAGTTTCTCTACGAGAATGGCGAGTTCTACTTCATCGAGATGAACACCCGTCTGCAGGTCGAGCATCCGGTGACCGAGGCGATCTTTGGCGTCGATCTTGTCAAAGAGCAGATCCGTGTCGCCGCAGGCTATCCCATGACCTTCCAGCAGGAAAACCTGACGGTGCGGGGCCATGCGATCGAGGTTCGGATCAATGCCGAGAAGATTCCGGCCTTCACCCCCTGCCCGGGCAAGGTCACGACCTTCCACACGCCGGGCGGCCTGGGTGTGCGGATGGATTCCGCGCTCTATGGCGGGTATTCGATCCCGCCCTATTACGACAGCCTGATCGGCAAGCTGATCGTTCTGTCCCAGGACCGGCCTGCGGCCCTAGCGCGCCTCAACCGCGCCCTGGGCGAGCTGATCGTGGATGGCATCGACACGACTGTGCCGCTCTTTCATGCGCTGTTGCGCGAAGAGGCCGTGCTGACGGGCGATTACACGATCCATTGGCTTGAGGAATGGCTGGAGACGGCCGAGCTCTGATCCCCAAGCGCCACGGCTTGGGGCCGTGGCACGAATCTCCCCTTCCCGGATACCCGCCCGCCGCTGGGGCGGGTGTGTCCCGCGGGCACCTGCCCCTCTTGCGGATGCGCGCAGAGCGCTGGACCCGCGCGCGCCACAAGCCTAGGTTGTAGACACCATGGCCCACGACATGTTTCCCCCTCCTCCGCCACCGCTGACGCCGGACCTGCTCCTGCGTGGCTATATGGCGGGGATCTTTCCCATGGCCGAGGGGCGCGCGGATGACGAGGTCTTCTGGGTCGATCCCCGGCAACGGGGGGTGCTGCCGCTGGATGGGGTGCATGTGTCGCGCAAGCTCGCGCGGCTGATGCGGCGCACGAATTGGCGCGTGACCCTGGATCAGGATTTCATCGGCGTTGTCGAAGGCTGCGCGGATCGGGACGAGACCTGGATCAATGACCAGATTTTCGAGGCCTATGCGGATCTGCATGACATGGGGCATGCCCATGCGCTGGAGCTGTGGGACGAGGACCAGCTGATCGGCGGCGTCTATGGCGTGGCCATTGGTGGTGCGTTCTTTGGCGAAAGCATGTTCTCGCGCGCGCCGAGCGCCTCAAAAGTTGCGCTGGTGGCGCTGTCGGCGCATCTGCGGTCCTGCGGGTTTGCCCTGTTTGACACGCAATTCGTCACCCCCCATCTGGCCAGCATGGGCGCGATGGAGATCCCGCGCGAGACCTATCGTGCCCGGCTGCGCGACGCGTTGTTGGTCGAGGCGGATATCACGGGGCAGACCCTCGCAGCTCATCCTGGGGATCACCTGCAAGGCTAAGCGGCGTCTCAGGGACGCGCGGGCGGACGCGGCGATTGCAGCCCCGCCTGCACCTCGGGCGTCTGCACGCCTCCGGGCAAACGACAGCGGATCGCCCAGACGTCATAGCGGTGGTGATCGAGCGCGGCCAAGGCCGGCGACGAAGCGATCATCCAACCATCATAGAGCAGCCCGGGGCGCCCCTGTTCCGAGATCCGCACCTGCACGAAGGCATCCGAAGAGGGGTTCTCCTCCGGGTAGCGGCATTCGATCATCGCGACCTGCAGCCGCCCGCTGGCCCGGGTCTGGCCGGTCTGAAGCTCAAGCGTTTCAACCCGGCCCGTGGTCTTGTCGAGCACCCGGACAAACCCGGCCTCGGCCGCGGTGACGCGCAACTCCTGCTCGAAGGTTTGGAACTCCTCGTCACGCAGACGCAACGGGGCGCCAAACCCACCATCCTCGGCGCGCTCTTCGAGCTCATCCAGGGGCGAGATGATAATCGCATCCTGTTGGGCCGCCGCTGCGCAGCCCACCCAGAGCAAAGCCAGAGGCAGCGCAAGCCGGATCACGAGTCGTCCCCGCCCGATCCCACGAATTTCATCAGAAGCGACACGAGACTGACAGAGCCTTGAGTCGAGGTGAACTCGTCGCCCTCGGCCAGTACGAAGGGCGAGCCCCCGGGCAGGATCTCGACGAAATTGCCGCCGAGCAGGCCTTCGGACGAGACCGAGATCGCGCTGTCATCGGGGATCTCGATATCGGAGGCGACTGAGATGGTGGTATCTGCGCGGAAGGTTTCGGGGTTCAGGTCGATGCCCGTGACGGTGCCGACCTTCACGCCTGCGAGCCGAACATCGGTGCCGACGGAGATGCCGTCCGCAGTGCGGAAGCTGGCCGTCAGGGGATAACCTCCGCCCCCGCCCGACACGCCGGTCGAGCTGCCGACAAAGGCCAAAAACCCAATGGCGACGGCCAGAACGGCCCCGCCCACGAGCACTTCAGATGGTGTATGCGACATGCCTGCCTGCGATCCCGTTGCGATGCGTGCGCCCCGAGCGGAGCGTGACGCGGTTGCGGTCTGGGCGCATCTTACAGGCAGTTTATTCCGGCTGCCATGCCTCATAGTCGGCACGCTCTGCAGGAGCGGCGCGCCGCAGAGAGCCCGAAGGCGCATAGGCCAGAGGTGTCCCGGTGAGGTTCTCCTCATGGGGCTTTTCCCAGGGCTTGTGCGGCAGCGGGTTGTCCGTGGGCGGCTCGGCCCAGGTGAAATGCAGCCAGCCATGCCAATCGGGGGAGACGCGGCTCGCCTCGACCTCGCCGTTATAGATGACCCAGCGACGTTTGCCGTCGCCCGACTGGTAAAAGATGTTCCCGGCCTCGTCCTCGCCGACCTTCTCGCCATTGCGCTTGGTCCACAGGCGCATGCCCAAGGTCTCGTTATTCCACCAGGTGATCAGTTGCAGCAGGAACTTCATAACGGTCTCCGGTCCGGGTGGCCCAGATATGGCCGATTGCGCAGGCGGCGTCCAGCGACATGCGGACGCGGGGGCGCGGGAAACCGGCCTCTTCGGCGCCGGATCAGGAGGCGAGCGACAGCCCCCGCAATTCGGCGAGGATGCTGGGGATTTTCGTCTTCAGCTTGAAGAACCCGGCCGTGGCATGGGGCCAGGCCGCCGCGTCCCAGGCGCGCAACACCGGGGTCAGCGTAATGCCGGCCTGATCCAGCCCGGCGCGCTGCGCAGCCAGCCGGTCTGCGGCGGGGCCCACGGGCGTGTAGGGCATCACGATCTGCGACACGCCAAGCCCCTGCGCCCATGCCGCCAGATCCTGCGGCTCTTGCGTTACCGGACCCGTCCATGCCACGTGCCGCGCGATCGTTTCCGCGATTGCAGCGGCGCACCACTCGGTGACCTGCGGAGCGGTGGCGAGCAGCGAGCGGTGGGCCGTTCCGGTGAATACCGCGGTGGCCACCGGCGGATGGTCCAGCGCCTTGCGCAGATAGCCCGGAGACAGGTCATCCTCGGTGAGCAGCAGCGCCCATGGCGCCTCCCGCCGCGGCGGGGGCGGCGCGGGCATCGGCCCGAGCGGCGGATGGGGCACCCCGCTCAAGGGCTCCGGCTCAGCGGTCAGCTGATGCAACGGACGGTGTCGCCCTTCGGTGTATTTCGAGATATTGGCCACCCGCGCCACGTAGTGCTTGCCTTGGGTCTGCAGCCCCGCGACCCAGCGCCAGCTCAGCGTGTTGGAGGCCTGATCCCCGTCGAGCAGGTGCCGCAGGAAGAAATCCGCGCCCAGCTCCCATGGCAGGCGCAGGGTGAAGATCCAGATCGAGGCGAACCACATACGCGCATGGTTGTGCATGTAGCCGGTCTGTACCAGTTCCTGCGCCCAGGCGTCGAACCCGTCGATGCCGGTGCGCCCGGCGCAGGCCTCTTCCCAGCCCCGGCGCAGCCCGCTCTCGCTTTGCACCCGGTTGAGCGCCTGAGCCAGCCCGGCCTTGTAGGCGGTCCAGACCTGCGGTCGCCGCTCCAGCCAGCCCTTCCAATAGGTGCGCCAGAACACCTCCTGCACGAATTTCTCGGCGGCCGAGGCCGAGTGCCGCCCGAGTGTGGCCTGCACGACCTCTTCCTCGGTCAGCATCCGGTGACGCAGGTAGGGCGACAGGATCGAAACGTGCGGGTGGCCCTGTTCGGGCAGGCTGTAATTGCGCTTGCGCGCATACTCCGCCCCGGCCTTGGGCAGGAAGTCCCGCAGGCGTTCGAGCGCCGCGTCACGGCTGGGTGGAAAGAGGGTCCGGGCTTCCATGGAGCGGAGCTAAGCTGGCGCGGACCGGGGTCAAGGGGGCCATGCGCCACCGGGCCAGTGCCTCGGTGCCATCGGTCCAGAGCGGCCCAAGACCCGCGCCGCGACCCGTCGGCCACAGATGCGGCGAGATGCCCTTGTACCTCCCCGTTCGCGGACCTAACATCTTGTTGACAGTTCAGTCCTACAACACCCCCGCACAGACTCGAGGCTCCGCATGCACGATCCCGTAGACACCTACATGAATCTCGTTCCGATGGTGGTCGAACAGACCAGCCGCGGCGAGCGCGCCTATGATATCTTCTCGCGCCTGCTGAAAGAACGGATCGTGTTCCTGAATGGTCCCGTCCATGACGGGATGAGCCAGCTCGTGGTGGCCCAGCTCCTGCATCTGGAGGCTGAGAATCCGAGCAAGGAAATCTCCATGTATATCAACAGCCCCGGCGGTGTCGTGACCTCCGGTCTGTCGATTTATGACACGATGCAGTACATCAAGCCCAAGGTCTCGACCCTGGTGATCGGCCAGGCCGCCTCCATGGGCTCGCTCCTGCTGACGGCGGGTGAGCCGGGCATGCGCTTCTCGCTGCCCAACAGCCGGATCATGGTGCACCAGCCCTCCGGCGGCTATCAGGGCCAGGCGACGGATATCATGATCCACGCCCAAGAGACCCAGAAGCTCAAGGATCGCCTGAACTCGATCTACGTCAAGCATACCGGCCAGCCGATGAAGAAAGTTGTCGACGCTCTGGAGCGGGACAATTTCATGGATGCCGAACAGGCAAAAGACTGGGGCCTGATCGACGAAATCGTCGAAAACCGCCCCCGTGACGACGCCGACAGCTAAGCCTGCACGGGGCAAGTCCGCTTGCCCCGTTCCCCCTGCCCCGAACCGGTCCCGATGATGTGACATCGCCGGCACCCGATGCGCCAAATTTTGGCATTGTGAAGGAATAGGCCCTGCCCTAGCATGGCCGAAACGCGCTCCCCGCCGGCCCGAAGATCGGGTCGATTTGACCGGATCAGAGGTTGGGGGTGCAATCGACGAGGTACCCGATGGCGAATAACTCCGGCGATAGTAAGAACACCCTCTACTGCTCCTTCTGCGGCAAGAGCCAGCATGAGGTCCGCAAACTCATCGCGGGTCCGACCGTCTTCATCTGTGATGAATGCGTCGAGCTCTGCATGGACATCATCCGCGAAGAGACGAAATCGTCCGGTCTGAAATCTTCCGAAGGGGTCCCCTCCCCGCAGGAGATTTGCGATGTCCTCGACGATTACGTGATCGGGCAGAGCCACGCAAAGCGCGTGCTCTCGGTGGCGGTACATAACCACTACAAGCGCCTGAACCACGCGGGCAAAACCGATATCGAACTGGCGAAGTCGAACATCCTGCTGATCGGACCCACGGGCTGCGGCAAGACCCTGCTGGCACAGACGCTGGCGCGGATCCTCGATGTGCCCTTCACCATGGCCGATGCGACCACCCTGACCGAAGCCGGTTACGTGGGCGAGGATGTGGAAAACATCATCCTCAAGCTGCTGCAGGCCTCGGAATACAATGTCGAGCGGGCACAGCGCGGCATCGTCTATATCGACGAGGTCGACAAGATCACCCGCAAGTCCGACAACCCGTCGATCACCCGCGATGTGTCGGGCGAAGGCGTGCAGCAGGCCCTGCTGAAGATCATGGAAGGCACCGTTGCCTCCGTGCCGCCGCAGGGCGGGCGCAAGCATCCGCAGCAGGAATTCCTGCAGGTCGACACGACGAATATCCTCTTCATCTGCGGCGGCGCTTTTGCCGGTCTCGAGAAGATCATCGCGCAGCGCGGCAAGGGATCTGCCATGGGCTTCGGTGCCGATGTGCGGAACAATGACGACCGCGGCGTGGGCGAGATGTTCACCGAGCTTGAGCCTGAGGATCTGCTGAAATTCGGCCTGATCCCGGAATTCGTCGGCCGTCTGCCGGTGATTGCGACGCTCACCGATCTCGACGAGGACGCGCTGGTCACCATTCTGACCGCGCCGAAGAACGCGCTGGTCAAGCAGTACCAGCGTCTGTTCGAGCTTGAAGAGGCCCAGCTGACCTTTACCGATGACGCGCTGAGCGCCATTGCCGGGCGCGCGATCCAGCGCAAGACCGGCGCACGGGGCCTGCGCTCGATCCTCGAGGATATCCTGCTCGACACCATGTTCGACTTGCCGAGCCTCGACAGCGTCGATGAGGTGGTGGTCAACGAGGAGGTCGTCTCGGGCGATGCCAAGCCGCTGCTGATCTACGCCGAGCGCAAGGATGAGCCGGCGACCGTGGGCTGATCCCGAACCAATGCGAGACAGAGAACGCCGCGCCCCTGAGCGCGGCGTTTTCTTTGGGCAGGCACCCGCGAAATCTCTGCGCAATTCGAACCATCCGCACGGGGCCCCTCGTACCGCGCTGTCGCCAGCGTTAAACTCCGGCCACGCCACCTGAGGATCTGCCCGTGACCAGCTACCGCTTTGCCAGCCCGGACCTCATCCTGCTGGAGATCCCCGGCACGGGGGCGGACGCCTTGCGCGACGCTTTGGGTCCGCCCGAAGAGACGCGCCCCGTCACGCAGATGGACGCACCCGAGCTGCCCTGCATCGCTCTGATTGCGCACCCTTTTCTGCGTGCCGCTCGGATCATCACGGAGTTCGCGACGCCGCAGGACGGTGCCCCGTCCGCGCGCCTGCCCGGGCTGACGCTCGAGGGGGCGCTGGACATCCTCGAAAACCCGCGCGCGCCGCTGGATCACAGTCGCGCATACCCTCAGGCGCAGCTGAAAGCCGCGCTCGCCCCGCAGACCCATCCGATCCGGCACCTGCACACTGCGACGCGGATCCTGCAGAGCGAGACCCTGCAGAGCGCGCCACCGGACAACTTGCCCAAAGTCACACTGCCCGAGGTGACCGCCTTGCCGGACTGGCCGAGCAGCATCGTCAAACGCATGAGCAAGATCTATGCCGAGGATTTCGCACTGCTGGGCTACAGCCCGGATCAGCCCATGCCCACGGGGGAGATCGCCCCGCTTGCGCCCCCCGCGCCACAGGTCTGGGATCTCTGGCCCGCCTTTTTCGACCAGCATGACGTGCGGATCGCGGCGGCGGCGCAGGCGCTCCCGGCGCCGGGTGTGGACCTTGCCCCTTTCTCCACAGCGGTGGTCGGCGGGCGCCGGGGCAATACCTGGGCCGGGCGGGAGCCGAACCTGATCCGCCATTTCCGCAAGCTCCAGCCCGAATTTGCCGACCAGTCCCGGCTCGCGCATCTTCTGGCGGCCACGGTCGTGATCCTGCGGCGTGACCCGGAGTGCCGGGAGGCTGCCGAGCTTTTCCACGAAATTACTGAGGACTACAGCCTGCAGCTTGCATCCGAGATGAAGCTGCGCTGGCTGGTCTCTGTCACCGACACCTTCGCGGATCTCGGACGAAACCAGGGCCAGCGCGCCATGGGGATCGCGGGCAGCCTGCTCGCCAATACGCTGAAACTGTCAGAGACCGAGCGGCGGCTCTATGCGGTGCCCCGCCCCTGGCCGCCGCAGCGGCGGCTCGCGGGGGGCGGCGCGCTGTTTGACGGGATGATCACCTATTGGGTCGAAAAGGGCGAGATGATCACCCTGATGACCGAGCGGCTCGAACGGGTCTGCGCCGAGGATCCGCAGGCGGGTCCTTTTACCCGCGAGATCCTGCGCCGGGCCCATCGCCACAACACCGTCTATAAGCGTCTGTCAGACCTGGCCGAGACCACGCCGCCGCCGCTTCTGGATGCGGAACTGACCGAAGAGCTCAGCAAGCTGACCTCTGATCTTTTGTGATCAGTCTTGCGGGATCTGCGCCGCCAGTAGCTCGATCTCGACCTTGAATTCGGGGCGCGTGAAGCCCGACACGATCATCAGGGTCGAGGCCGGCAGATGATCCGGGACTGCGGCCAACCAGGCATCCCGCGCCGCCATATACCCCGCCATATGGGCACGGTCCGTGACATACGCATTGATCCGCACCACATCCCCGCGCCCCATACCGCCCTCGGCCAGCACTGCGTCGAGATTGGCGAAACACAGCGCCGCCTGCGCCTCGGCGCTATCCGGCGCGATGTCATCCGGCCCGATGCCCAGCTGCCCCGAGCAGACCACAAGCCGCGCACCCGCGGGCACCTCGACCCCATGGGCATAGCGCGCAAAGGGCGGACGGATCGTTTCGGGGATAAGCGGGCGCAGCATCTGGATCTCCTGTCTTTGCTGCCTGAGAGGGTGCCAGCCCTGTCAGGCAGAGGCCAGCCCGCAGAGCGCTTGGCACGCGTTCGTCAAAAACCGCTTGCTTTTTCAGCACCACGCTCAACACTTAACCCAAGCCGCCGGAAAATTGAGCAGACGCGCAGGCTCTCGAGGCTGTGACCCTGCCATTTTGCCCCGACACGTTAACTTTGAAGCAACAAAAACCAAAAACCGACAGGAGAGTTCATGACCCGTCTCACCCCTTCTCTGGTGGCTCTGGCCGCCGTGCTTGGCGCGAGTGCCGCCTCTGCCGAAAATGCCAAGGTTGTGTTCGGCACGAACTGGCTGGCGCAGGCTGAACATGGCGGTTTCTACCAAGCCGTGGCCGATGGCACCTATGCGGCCTGCGGTCTCGACGTCGAGATCATCTCGGGCGGCCCGCAGGTGAACAACCGCGCGCTGATGCTGGCCGGGCGGATCGATTACCACATGGGCGGCGACCTGCTGCAGGCGTTTAACGCAGTGAAGGAAGGCATCCCGGTTGTCGCCATCGCGGGGATCTTCCAGAAGCACCCGCAGGTCATCGTGGCCCATCCGGATGTGACGAGCTGGGATCAGCTCAAGGACAAGACCCTGCTGATCGGGGACAATGGCTTCACCTCCTACTACCAGTGGATGATTTCGGCCCATGGCTTCACCGTGGAGCAGCGCCAGCCCTATACCTTCAACCCGGCGCCCTTCCTTGCGGATACCAGCCTCGGGATGCAGGGCTACCTGAGCTCCGAGCCTTATGTGGTTGAAAAGGAAGGCGGGTTCAAACCCAACATCTTCCTGATCGCGGATAACGGCTATTCCAGCTACGCCACCACGATCGAGACCATGGCGGCCACGATCGAAGAAAAGCCCGAGCAGGTGAAATGCTTCGTCGAAGGCTCGATCAAGGGCTGGTACAATTATCTCTATGGTGACAACGCAGCCGCGAATGAGCTCATCAAGGCGGCCAACCCGGATATGTCCGACGACAAGATCGCCTTCGCCATCGACAAGATGCTGACCGAGGGGATCGTGGATTCCGGCGATGCCGAGACCATGGGCATTGGCGTGATGACCGACGCGGTGGTCGAGGATTTCTACGCCAAGATGGTGGACGCGGGCGTCATCGATGACGGTCTCGACATCAAGGCCGCCTACACGACCGAGTTCGTGGGTCAGGGCCTCGGCATGGATCTGAAACCCGGCGGCTAAGGCCGTCTGGCACCGTCCGCGCCCAATTCCTCCTCCTGAGCGCGGACGGTGGGAAAGACCTGGCCGGCACGTTCACGCGTGCCGGCATTTGACTGTAAAGGATAGGCATGTCTCTCGCTGCCCCTGCTCCGACCGTCCCGCTGGATGCGCGCCCGCCGGTCCTGACCCTGTCGGGGGTCGACAAGGTGTTCAACGGCGATGTGGTCGCCCTGCGCGACCTGAACCTGCAGATCAATCAGGGGGATTTCATGTCCCTGCTCGGCCCGTCGGGCTGCGGCAAATCCACGGCGCTGCGGATCATCGCCGACCTGCTGCACCCGACCCGCGGCAGTGTCACCTGGGCCGGGGGCCATGACACGGGCGATCTGGGCGTGGTGTTCCAGGAACCGACCCTGATGCCATGGGCCACCGTCGCGCAGAATGTCTATCTGCCCTACCGGCTGCGCGGGAAATCCTATGGCGCGGTCAAGGACGAGGTCCTGGAGGCGCTCAAGCTCGTCGGGCTCGACAAGTTCCAGAACGCCTATCCCCGCGAGCTTTCGGGCGGGATGAAGATGCGCGTCTCCATTGCGCGCGCCATGGTCACGCGCCCTCGCCTGATCCTGATGGACGAACCCTTTGCGGCACTCGACGAGATCACCCGGTTCAAGCTCAACAACGACCTTCTGGCCCTGAAAGAGAAGATCGGCTGCACAGTGATCTTCGTGACCCATTCCGTGTTCGAAAGCGTGTTCCTGTCCGACCGCATCGTGGTGATGGCCGCGCGCCCCGGTCGCGTGCTGCGCGAGGTGCAGGTGGACGCCCCCTATCCGCGCACCGAGGAATTCCGCACCAGCGCCGAGTATGCCGCCCATTGCCGGGCCGCCTCGGATGCCTTGCACGAAGCGATTGGAGTGGCCGCATGAGCATCGCCGACCCGACCTCCCTGACCGAGGCCCCCGATGCGGATGAGCTGGCCCGCCTGCGCGCCCGCCGTTTGGAAAAGATCGGCAAATGGTCCCTGCCCGTCATCGTCATGGCGCTCGGCATCTTCTTTTGGGACCGGGTCGTGGTCTGGAACGAGATCCCCCATTACATCCTGCCCGGACCCGGGCGGGTGCTCGACACGCTGATCGCCGATTGGGGGATCCTTTATGAGGCATCGCTGCTGACGGCGCGGACGACCATCCTCGCGCTGTTGCTGGCGGTGCTGGGCGGGGCCGGGCTCGCCATCCTCTTCAACCAGTCGAAGATGGTTGAGATGAGCTTTTACCCCTATGCGGTGATCCTGCAGGTGACGCCCGTGGTGTCGATCGCGCCGCTGATCTTCATCTATGTGGACAGCAAGACCGCCGGAATGCTCCTCTGTGCCTGGATCGTGGCCTTTTTCCCGGTGCTCAGCTCGACAACACTGGGCCTGAATTCGGTAGATCACAACCTGCGCGATCTGTTCCGGATCTACAAAGCCAGCCGGTGGCAGAAGCTCACCATGCTGCAACTGCCCTCGGCGCTGCCTTACTTCCTGGGCGGGCTCAAAATTGCGGGCGGTCTCAGCCTGATCGGGGCCGTGGTCGCCGAACTGGTTGCGGGCACGGGCGGGGTCGGTGCGGGTCTGGCCGCGCGAATTCAGGAGGCGGGCTACAGGCTCAACATCGCGCGGATGTTTGCCGCCCTGTCGCTGATCGCGGCGATGGGTGTGTTTATCTTTGCGGCCCTCTCGATCCTCAGTCATGCTCTGCTCCATAAATGGCACGAAAGTGCCTTAACCCGGGAGGGCTGATGGACTACCGCGCTTTGCCCAGCGGCGCTTACACCTTATCGAATGTGCATGTTCCGGCATGCCTCTTGGGACAAGACGGCGACCTTGTCCTGACCGAGCTTTCCATAGACGCCCAGGGCACCCTGTCCGAGCCTCAGCCCATCGCCATCGACATGGAAGGCGCGCTTGTGCTGCCGTGTTTCACGGATATGCACACCCATCTGGACAAGGGGCATATCTGGCCCCGCTCCCCCAATCCGGACGGCACCTTCATGGGGGCGCTGACCACGGTTGGCGCGGACCGGGTCGCAAGTTGGAGTGCTGCGGATGTGCGCGCGCGGATGGAATTCTCGCTGCGCTGCGCCTATGCCCATGGCACCCGGGCGATCCGCACCCATCTCGACAGCATCCCACCCCAAGACGGGATCAGCTTCCCGGTCTTCTCCGAATTGCAGGCCGAGTGGGCCGGACGGATCGATTTGCAGGCAGTCTGCCTGATCGGCTGCGACCACTTCTCAAGCGACGGTCCCTTCAAGGCGACAGCCGACATCGTGGCGCGCACCAAGGGGGGCGTGCTGGGGATGGTCACCTACCCGGTACCCGATCTCGATGACCGGTTGCGCGGCTTCTTCGCGCTCGCCGGCGAGCGGGGTCTGGCGGCCGATTTCCATGTGGATGAGACCATGGATCCCGGCTCGGAAACCTTGCGCAGCATCGCGAAGATTGCCGCCGAGGTCGGGTTCGACGCGCCGATCACCGTGGGCCATTGCTGCTCGCTCAGCACCCAGGAAGAGGCCCGCGCGCTGGATACGCTGGACCTGGTGGCGAAACAGGGGATCAACGTGGTCTCCCTGCCGCTCTGCAACCTGTATCTGCAGGACCGCCATGCGAGCCGCACCCCGCGCGGGCGCGGCATCACACTTGTGCATGAGATGGTCGCTCGCGGGATCCCGGTGGCCTTTGCCTCGGACAACACCCGCGATCCGTTCTACGCCTATGGCGATATGGATATGGTCGAAGTGATGCGGGAGGCGACGCGGATCGGTCATCTGGACCATGGCCGCGATGACTGGGTGCGCGCCTTCACGGCCACCCCGGCCGAGATCTGCGGGTTCGATGCCTCGAGCTTTGACAGGGGCGCCCCTGCGGATCTGGTGATCACCAAGGCGCGAAGCTGGAACGAGTTCTTTGCCCGCCCGCAATCGGACCGCATCGTGCTGCGCGGAGGCGAGCCGATCGACCGCACCCTGCCCGATTATGCTGAACTGGACGCCCTGATGGAGACGCCGACATGACCCTGCCCGACAATGTGGCCGCTGCGAAGGCGGCCCTGTCCCATCTCGATATCGAGCAGAACGACAATGCGATCAAATCCAAGAGCCGGGATTTCTTCTGGTATTCGCCCGTGCTCAAGGCGCGGATGGACCACCTGATCGCGGATTTCGTGGTCAGCCCCCGCAGCGAGGCCGAGGTGATCGAGATCCTGCGGGTCTGCTACGCCCATGACGTGCCCGTGACCACGCGCGGCGCGGGCACCGGCAATTACGGGCAGGCCATGCCCATGCGCGGCGGCTGCGTCATGCATCTGCGCCATATGACGGCGGTGAAAGAGATCGCGCCGGGACGCGTGGTCTGCGAGCCGGGGATCCTGCTCAAGGATCTGGACGCGGCCTGCAAGGCGGAGTCGGGGCAAGAGATCCGGATGTTCTCGTCGACATGGGCCACGGCCACGATCGGCGGGTTCATCGCCGGTGGCTCGGGTGGAGTCGGGTCCTGCACATGGGGATCCCTGCGGGATCTGGGCAACATCATCCGCCTGCGCGTTGTGACCATGGAAGAAGAGCCCCGGGTGCTGGAGTTTCGCGGCGAGGAACTGGCGCGGGTGTCCCATGCCTATGGCACGAACGGGATCATCACCGAGATCGAGATGCCGCTGGCCCCCGCCTATGACTGGGTCGAGATGTTCGTGGCCTGCGAGGATTTCATGGATGCCGCGCGCTTTGCCGAGGAGCTGGCCAATGAGGACGGCATCCTGATCAAGCTCGCCAGCGTCTATGAGGCCCCGGCGCCGTTTGACTATTTTCAGCGGGTAAAGCCCCATATCTCGGACAAGGAAACCCTGATCGGGCTCATGGTCGCGCCCCATTCCATGGACGGGTTCGAGACCTTCCTCGGGCGGCGACCGCAGGCGCGGATTGTCTATCGCTCGGATGCAAGTGACTGGGAGCGTGGCCCCGGTCCGGTCTTTGAATATGGCTGGAACCACACGACCCTGCGCGCGCTGAAGGTCGATCCGAGCATCACCTATCTGCAGGTGCGCTACGGTTTCCCCGAGCATCTGGGCCTGATCGAGAAAATGCGCGACGCGTTCAGCCCCGAGGTTCTGCAGCATCTGGAGGTGCTGCGCGAGAACGGCAAGGTGATGTTTGCCGGGCTGAGCCTTGTGAAGTTCACCTCCGAGGAGCGGCTGGATGAGATCATACGGATCCATGAAGAGGCCGGGGCGATGATCTTCAACCCCCATCGCTATACGCTTGAGGAGGGCGGGCGCCAGACCGTGGATGACCGGCAGCTGGCTTTCAAGCGCGAGGCCGATCCCAAAGGGCTGCTCAACCCCGGCAAGATGATCGCCTGGGATGATCCGGATTTCGACTTCTCGCGCATGTATGCCTATCCCAAGATGACCGCGGCGGAGTGACGGGAATGGCGCGGGATCCAATTGTGGGCTGCGCCCATGTCAATGCCCGCGTGTGGGGGGCTCTGCCCCCCGGCTGCGCCGCAGCCTCCCCCCGGGATATTTCCGGACTTAAGATGGATCTGCGATGACGACTGAGAAAGGGCGCGTGCTGGTTCTGGCCGCCCATCCCTGCCCCGAGAGTTTTTCCCAGGCGCTGCATACCTGCGTGGTGGAGACCCTGACGGCCGAGGGTTGGGAGGTAGATGATTGCGATCTCTATGCCGAGGGGTTCGACCCGGTTCTGTCCGAGACCGGGCGGCGCGGTTACCACGATGAGCCCGCGAATATCGCGCCCGTGGCCGAGTATGTGGCGCGCCTGCGGGCGGCGGATGCCATGGTCATGGTCTTTCCGGTGTGGAATTTCGGCTATCCGGCCATCCTCAAGGGATTTCTCGACCGGGTTTTTCTGCCGGGCGTGTCCTTCAAGCTGGTGGATGGCAAGGTAAAGCCCAATCTGACGCATATTAAAAGGCTTGCAGCTGTGACAACCTATGGGGGTACGCGTACCCGTGCGTTTCTCGCAGGGGACCCGCCCCGTCACTGCGTCAAGCGCGCCGTCTGGCACGTTTGTCGTCCCTTCAAGATGCGGTATCTCGCGCTTTATGACATGAACCGCGCGACAGATGCCAAGCGGGCTGCCTTTCTGGAGAAAGTCACCCGGGAGATGGAGGCTTTCTGATGCGCGCCTTGGTCGTGTATTGCCACCCGAAAAAGGGCAGCTTCAATGCTGCCGTGAAAGATACGGTTCTCGACAAACTGCGCCGCGGGGGGGCGGAAGTGCGGTTGATCGATCTGTATGAGAGAGAGTTCGCGCCGGTCCTGCCGGCCTGTGAGCTGGATGCCTATCTGGACTGTCCGGACAATGTGGAACCCGTGGCCCGCGATGTTGCCGATCTGCGATGGGCGGATACATTGATTTTTGTCTATCCGACATGGTGGTACGGGTTGCCCGCGATGTTGAAGGGGTGGCTGGACCGGGTGCTCTTGCCCGATGTGGCCTTCCTGATGCCCGATGCGGAGAACAAGGATATCCGGCCGGGATTGACCAATATCACCTCGCTCGGCGTGTTTACCACCTGTGGGGCGAGCCGCTGGCTCACCAGCCTGATTGGTGCGCCCGGGCGACGGACGCTCACGCGAGGCGTGCGGCTGATCTGCGCCAAGGGTTGCAAGGTGCATTTCGCGGCCCATTACCTGATGGACAGCTCCACTCCCGAGAGCCGTGCCGCCCATCTGGGCAAGGTCGGCAAGGTCATGGACAAGCTGATCGGCAAGGCACCGGGCGCGCGAGCGCCCTCGACCGCGGTGGCCTGAGCCATGGAGATCCCGCTTCTGGATGCGCGCCGCATGGGCGAGGACCCGGCGGGGTTTGCCCGGGACCTCGGCCGGGCGGCGCGGGGATCGGGGTTTTTCCTGCTGGCCCATCACGATGTGCCACAGGACCTGATCGACGGGGTTCTGGCCCAGGGGGATGCGTTCTTCGCCCTGCCCCATGACGCCAAAGCGCGGATTGCCATTGATGCGGGCAATCGCGGCTGGGCCTGGGAAGGCAGCGAGAAGCTCGATCCGGATAGCGGTCAGGTGGACCGGAAAGAGGCCTTCAATATGGGGCTCGATCTGGCCGCGGACGATCCGCGCATTCTGGCCGGAGATCCGTTTCGCGGCGTCAATCGCTGGCCGGACCTGCCGGGGTTTGCAGAGACCCTTCGGGCGTATTTCGATGCAGTGCATGGGCTGGGCCAGCGCGTGATGCAGGCCGTGGCACGAGATCTGGACCTGCCTCCCGACCATTTCGAGAGTGCGTTTGACGCGCCCATGGCGACGCTGCGGCTGCTCAGCTATCCGGCAGGCTCGCCCGAAGACGGGATCGGGGCCGGGGCGCATACGGATTACGGCGCGCTGACCTTTCTGCTGACCGATGGGGTGCCCGGGCTGCAGGTGCGCCCGCGCGGTCAATCCGACTGGATCGATGTGCCCGATGTCGCCGGGGCCTATATCATCAATATCGGCGATTGCCTGATGCGCTGGTCCAATGACACCTATGTTTCGACACCGCATCGGGTGCTGCCGCCGCCGCGCCCGCGCCGGTCCATCGCGTTCTTCCTCGATCCGAACCCGGAGGCGATGGTGTCCTGCCTTCCGGGTCTGGGCGAGGCGAAATACCCGCCGATCTCTGGCGCGGAGTATCTGCGCAGCCGTCTGGAGGCGACCTATGGCTGAGCGTCGACACTGGTGGTCCGAGTACCGCACGACCGAGTTTGCCGCCATGGATCCCGAACGGGTCATCGCGATCCTGCCCACGGCGGCGATCGAGCAACACGGTCCGCATCTGCCCACGGGCACGGATACGATGATCATGCAGGGCATGCTGGACGCGCTCTGCGCCGCGCTGCCCGAGGATCTGGACATCCGCATTCTGCCGATCCAGTCGGTGGGCAAGTCGAACGAGCATATCCATGCGCCTGGGACCCTTACGCTGGAGGCTGAGACTGCGCTGGGGGCGTGGCGCGAGATCGGGCTCTCCGTGGCGCGGGCGGGGCTGCGCAAGGTGGTGTGCATCAATTCCCATGGCGGAAACCTGGATCTGGTGTCGATCCTGAGCCGGGAGCTACGCGTGCGCGCGGGCATGCTGGCGGTCAAGGCGCAATGGATGAGTTTCGGGACGCCGGAGGGGATGTATTCCGAGCACGAGCGGGCCTTTGGGATCCATGGTGGCGATGTGGAGACATCGCTGATGCTCGCCTTTCGCCCCGAGACCGTGGATATGGCCCAGGCGCAGGACTTTCGGTCTGCCGCCGAGGATGCGCCGATCTCGCCCATCGGGCCGCTGAGCCTGGGTTGGGTGTCGTCTGATCTGAACCCCGCAGGGACCGTCGGCAATGCCAGCGCCGGGAGCGCCGAGAAGGGCCATGCGACCTGCGCCCATCAGGTGGCCGGGATGATCAGGCTGCTGCGCAAACTGCGGGATCTGCCGCTGGATGGCGTAACAGCGACCTATCCCGAGAAGTGATCCTGCACCGTAGCGCCCTGCGCATGCGCAGGGCGCGGACCCGCGTCGCGCCATCGCGGTGGCCCCTGTCAAAAGGCAGGATCGGGGCGCGTCCGCGCCGACCGCATGCGGTCGGCGCCCCCGAGCATTCGCTCAGATGACAACCAGATCCAGCGGCGGAAACCCGTTGAAGCCCACGCTGGAATAGGTGGTGGTGTAGGCCCCGGTCGCCTTGATCAGCACCCGGTCCCCCGCTGCCAGCGCCAAGGGCAACTGCATGGGCCGCGTCTCGTAGAGCACATCCGCACTGTCGCAAGACGGTCCCGCGATGATGCAGGGCCCAAGCTCGCCGCCATCATGGGGCGTCTCGAACTGATAGCGGATCGCCTCTTCCATGGTTTCGGCCAGCCCCGAGAACTTGCCGATGTCGAGATAGACCCAGCGGCACAGATCATCCTCGGATTTCCGCGACACAAGCAGCACCTCCGCAACGATCATCCCGGCTTCGGCCACCAACCCGCGCCCGGGTTCCGCCATCACCGTCGCCGCCCCGAACCGCGCCTGAACCAAGGCGGCCACGCGCGCCGCATAGGTCTCGGCCTCCAGCACCGGATCGCCATAGAAGGCCGGGAAGCCGCCTCCGATATTGATCAGCGTAAGGTCATGACCCTGCGCGCGCCCGGCCTGCCAGATCTCGGCCATCGCATCCAGCGTCTCGGTCCACATCCCCGGATCGCGGGTCTGCGACCCCACATGGAAGCTCAGCCCCACGGGCCGCAACCCGAGATAGGCAGCCCGGTCCATCAGGCGCAGCGCCATCTCAGGCGCGCAGCCAAACTTGCGCGACAGCGGCCAATCCGCCCCGGTCGCCCCTACGAGCACGCGCAGAAACACCCGCGCGCCGGGGGCATGGGCCGCGATCTTGTCGAGCTCCGCCTCGGCATCCGCCGCAAAAAGATCGATCCCATGGGCATGGGCGTAGGCAATGTCGGAGCCGCGCTTGATCGTATTCCCAAAAGAGATTTTCTCCGGCACCGCACCGGCGGCCAAGGCCAGTTCGATCTCGCCACGCGACGCCGCATCGAACCCACAGCCCTCTGCCGCCAGCGCGCGCAGAACCTCGGGCGCCGGGTTGGCCTTCATGGCATAATGGATCAGCGTGCCCTGCCCGAGCCCACGCGCCAGCGCGTGGTACTTGGCCACCACCGCGTCACAGTCCAGCACGAGGGTCGGGCGGTCGAACACGCGCCCATTAATGAACGCACGCAGGCGGTCCTCGACGGATGTATCGGTGAGAGCGACAGGCGCAGCAGAGGCCACACGGGCCAAGCCGGTTACGTAAGCGTTCATGGTCATCTCCATCAGACCCGGGCCCGTGAGGTCCCGACCAGTACCAAAGAAGACGTTACCGTCGCTACATAACCTATTTGGATCCGGTGGGATCCGCCCCGGCAGAGGCGCGTGCGTTGGCGTCAATATCCGCGCATATGGAACCAATGCTGAGTCGGATCAATAGTTTTCTGACGCGGCGCAAAACTTTTTTCACGCCGCGCCCCCGACCGCATTTGACCCGGGCGCGCGGACTGGCAAGGGGCAGCGGCAGACCCGCGCGCTGCCCCTTCAAACGCTAGTTCGAACGGCAGAAATTCACGTTCATATAGGGCGCACGGGTCGCCGCATTTTCGACAGGCTTCAACTCCTCGACGAGCCTGGTCTCGAAATTGAACGAGGCCCGGCCCGATTTGGCGTAGTTGTCCGCGCAGCAGCCCTGCCCGCCTGCAATGGCATGTTCCGGCAGATTGAACGCCCCCTTCACCTCGTGCTGATGACGGCGGGTTTCCCGGAAGGACAAGGGCTTGCCCCCAAAAAGCCGCCCCACACTGCCCGTGCCATTCCAACCGAGAACGTAACGACCTTCAGCCCGGTCATAGAGGGTCGAGAACAGCACCGGACAACTGTTCGACGCCGCGGTGATCACGCCGCTGGGCACGTCCAGACCACGGGTGCGCCTCGCCGTCTTCTGGCACAGGTTGAAGGCAATCCCGGGCACGGCGCCCCCCGCATCGGTGGTGCCCGAGACCGCAACGGCACCGGCTTTGCCGAGGTTCTTGTTCGGCCCCGACCCAATCAGAATGAAGTTCGTCGCACCAATCGTGATCGCTGTCTTGGCGGTGTGATCATGGTCCAGCTGACTGGCATCCGTGATGTCGGTGATGGCATCGCCCCCGCCAACCGCGTCAACCGGTCGGCCCTGCTGGCTTGAGACCAGGAAGCGACCATAGACCTTGTCCGTGGCCGGCCCCCAACCTGTTGGACAGGCCCCGTCGAAGAAAGCCACCGTATCCTTCGGCATCGCATCATCGGCGGTGGCCAGGCCCGGGGCCAGTCCAAAGACAGCAAGCCCGCAGAACAGCGCGCGACGGAGTCGGGAAACATGGGTGAGTGTTGCGTGGTCCATTGGTCAATTCGCCTTGCAAACGAGGAGGGACACGAAGGGAAGATCCGAGGTCGCGCCCCCGGTTGTCACAGTTTTTGAATGCTTGCCCTTGCTGGTTGCGCGATTGTTGCAGCAGCTGCTCGCCCCCGAGATGCCTTTTTCCTCCAGGGTAAGAGACAGGGTCACCTCATGGGTATGGTCGCGCTCGTTCAGCCCCGTAATGGCCGGAGCCCCAAAAGTCTGTCCCCATTCGGTCGGATTTTTCGTCGCCAGAAGCAGGCGACCTTTCGCATCATCCACCGGCAGTGATCCGGTCGGACAGTTCTGGTCCTCCACGAAGAAGACCATACCGCTGGGCAGCGCGGATTGCGCCAGCGCCCCCCCGGCAAGGGCGAGACACAGCCCCGCAGCCGCCCCCGACAACAAAGTGCATTTCATAAACAATCCTCCGAAGTTGAGAGAATAGTTTCGTGCAAAGTTGACGTTACGGCAATTTAATTCACAAAAAACCCCGCAGCCGGGGATCGGCTGCGGGGAAACGCTTGGTTTAAAGGCGGTTTAGTTCAGCGCCGCGTCCGTGATGGCGTGGGTCCAGGCGCCCTCGGGCTCCTTGGTGATCACCGGATCCGAGCCGCCGCCCAGCAGGGTTGCGACCGTCCGGTCGAAATCGGCCGGGTCCAGCGCGCCATTGGAGCCTGCGGTCAGCTTGGCGATCTCGCCCATCATCCGCTTCTGGTGGGTCTCGGTCTGCGCGCCGGTGGCGTCATTGTCGAGCACGATCTCGGCGGCCTCGTCCGGGTTCGCCTCGGCATATTTCCAGCCCTTCATCGAGGCCCGTACGAACCGAACCATCTTTTCGACAAAGGCCGGATCCGAGAGGTTCTCTTCGAGAGCGTAGATCCCGTCCTCGAGCGTGGCGACGCCCTGCTCCTCGTATTTGAAGGTCACCAGCTCATCTGGGCTGACCCCGGCGTCGATCACCTGCCAATACTCGTTATAGGTCATGGTCGAGATGCAATCGGCCTGACGCTGCAGCAGCGGGTCGACATTGAAGCCCTGCTTGAGCACCGTGATCCCATCCTCCCCGCCATCGGTCGGAATGCCGAGCTGGCTCATCCAGCTCAGGAACGGGTACTCATTGCCGAAGAACCACACACCGATGGTCTTGCCCTTGAAATCCTCCGGTCCCGTGATCCCGGTATCCTTCCAGCAGGTCAGCATCAGCCCCGAGCTTTTGAACGGCTGGGCGATATTCACCACCGGCAGGCCCTTTTCCCGCGCGGCCAGAGCCGAGGGCATCCAGTTGAGCATCACATCCGCGCCGCCCCCTGCGAGGACCTGCGGCGGGGCGATATCCGGGCCCCCGGGCAGGATCGTCACGTCGAGATCCTCTTCCTCGTAGAACCCCTTGTCCAACGCCACATAATAGCCAGCGAATTGGGCTTGCGTGACCCATTGCAACTGAAGCTTCACCTCATCCGCCGCCTGCGCCGCCGAGGCCCCCATGAGTGCTGCAACTCCAAACCCGATCATGGCTGATTTCATACCGATAACTCCCGCTGTGATTCGTGTTCCCTGGCCACGTTGTCCCGTGTGCCTGACGATATTCTGACCAAAGTGTCAGGAAACACCAGCGAACCCTGCCGCCAATCAGAAAAAACACCCCATTTCCAAGCAGGTTTCGGCGCGATTGTCCTGAACTGAGCAGAACTCAGCCACCCGTCCCGATGCGGTCTCCGGAACGCGCAAAATATGTTACGATAGGGTTAATTGTTCTAATGGGAGTAAATGAACATGTTGCGTCGCGTATCGGCCCTCGCTCTGGCCACACTGGCAGCCTCTGCAATTTCCGCGCAGGCCGCCCCGATTGATCTCACATCGCTGATCGACACCTCCGGCAACCCGGTCTCGGTGCCTGAGCTGTCCATTTCGACGCCCGACGCCGCGGAGATATTCGTGGGCGGCGCTCCGATCTTCGGCAGCCAGGAAGTCATCTTCTGCGCCCTCGGTAGCAACTGCGACAATGATGTGACTCTGACCTTTACGACACCGTCGAGCAATGTGAGCTTTTCCGTTGGGGACCAGCTCCCGGCGGGCGCCATCGAAACGATTGAAGTCTCGGCTTTTGACAGCTTGAGCATGCTGCTTGGCACGGTGGAGGTGACATCGGCGGATCTTGCGGCCGGGGGGACGGATTCGAGTGGGATCTCGCAGTTCACCGTTGATCTGAGCGGCTTCGGCACGATCTCGGAGATCAGGATCGCCGACCAGAACACCGCGGCAACCGGTGGGTTCTTCTATTACGACGTCAACGCAACGCCGATCCCCTTGCCTGCGGCCCTGCCGCTGATGGCGCTGGGTCTTGGCGCATTGGGCATCGCGCGCAGCCGCAAACGCAAGGCGGCCTGAACCTCTTGGATCTTTGAAACCTGCGCGGGCGGCCCCTCCGGACCGCCCGTTTTCACTTCGCCTAGCGCCGCATGGAGGGGTGCCAGAAGGTCACCCGCCGCTCGATCAGCGCCACCGCGCCGTAAAAGGCCGACCCGGCCAGCGCGGCCACGGTGATCTCGGCCCAGACCATGTCGAGCGCCAATTGCCCGACGCTGGTCGAGATGCGGAACCCCATCCCCCGGATCGGCGAGCCGAAGAACTCCGCCACGATAGCGCCGATCAGCGCGAGGGTCGTGGCGATCTTGAGCCCGTTGAAGATGAAGGGCATCGCCGCCGGCAAGCGCAAAAAGATCAGGCTCTGCCAATGGCTTGCCGCATAGGTGTGCATCAGGTCGCGCTGCATCCGGTCCGCGCTGCGCAGACCCTCGACCGTGTTCACGAGGATCGGGAAAAAGACCATCACCACGACGACGGCTGCCTTGGATTGCCAATCAAAGCCGAACCACATCACGAGGATCGGCGCGGTGCCGATGATCGGCAGCGCCGCCATGAAGTTACCCACCGGCAACAGCCCGCGCCGCAGGAAGTCATAGCGATCCACCAGCAGCGCCACGGCAAAGGCCGCCAGCGCCCCCATCGCATACCCCGACAGCGCCCCCTTGATGAAGGTCTGGACAAAGTCCTCCCACAGGATCGGCAGGCTCGTGGCAATCCGCGCCCCGATCGCCGTGGGCGGCGGCAGGATGACCCCGGGCACCGCATAAAGCCGCACCGTCGCCTCCCAGAGCGCGAGAATGGTGAGCCCGAATACCACCGGCACCGCCGCCCGCGCCGCCTTGGCCGACCTGCGCGACAGCCAGACATTGAGCGCCCAGGCCGCCGCCCAGAGCGCCAGTACGAGCCCAAGGCGCGGATCGATCAGCGCCGCAAGTACGGGCACCGCCAGGAACGCGCCATAGCTGCGCATAACCCCGGTCATTGGCTCAGCCCCATGCGCGACAGGGTCACGCGCTGGATCAGCCCGATCAACCCGACCAGCAACGCCGCAAGGATCGCCGCCCCGACGAGCGCAGACCAGATCTGGATTGTTTGACCGTAATAGCTACCCGCCAAGAGGCGCGCGCCAAGCCCCGCAACCGCTCCCGTCGGCAATTCGCCGACAATCGCGCCCACAAGGCTCGCCGCCACGGCCACCTTGAGCGAGGTGAAGAGATAGGGCAGCGAGGCCGGCAGTCGCAGCATCCAAAGGGCTTGCGCCGGGCTCGCATTATAGGTCCGCAACAGGTCGGTCTGCATCGCATCGGGGCTGCGCAGCCCCTTGACCATGCCGACCACCACCGGAAAGAAACTGAGATAGGCCGAGATCATCGCCTTGGGCAGCAGCCCCTGCACGCCCACCGAGTTTAGCACCACGATGATCATCGGCGCGATGGCCAGGATCGGAATGGTCTGAGAGGCGATCGCCCAGGGCATCACGCTCAGATCCATCGCCCGGTTATACAGGATCCCGATCGCCAGCAGCACACCCGCCGCAGAGCCGATCAGGAACCCGAGCAAGGTCGCGCTCAGGGTCACCCAGCCATGGAAGACAAGGCTGCGTTTCGACGTGATCTTTTTCTCGACCGTGGTCTCCCACAGCTCGATCGCCACCTGATGGGGCGCGGGCAGACGGGGCCGGTCCTGCGCCCATGTATCGGGGATGGCAAAGCTGTTGGTGGCCACGAGCAGCAGCGCACTCATATCCCGCCGCGCCGCAGGGGTTTCAGGCGTCACCACCGCGCCAGCCCGCTCGGCCTCGACCAGAACACCCTTGATGTTCATGGGCACCGCCGCCGCATACCAAAGCGCCACCAAAGCCGCGATCACCGTGAGAACTGGCAGGATCAGACGCATGACCGCCCCCCTTTCATTGTTCCGCAAATACTCATGACGCACCGCCAGCCCGTAGCGATGTTTCTTGAGTATTTTAGGAACAATGAAACCAATCTGGTGTTGTCTAAGGCCACGGTACAGGCTGGAGAGCCGATGACCGTGAACGATGAGGGCCGCTTGCACCTTGGCTGGGGCAAGCGGTTCATCCCATCTGCCTTACTCATCGATATGCCCCGCCCGCAATCCGTCGCGCACCCGGTTCGCGATCTCGATGAATTCGGGCGTATCGCGGATCTCCAAGGGGCGCTCCCTCGGCAGGGAACTGTCAATCACATCCGTGATCCGCCCCGGGCGCGGTGACATCACGACAATCTTGGTGCTGAGATAGACCGCCTCGGGGATGGAATGGGTGACAAAACCAATGGTCTTTTCCGTGCGCGCCCAGAGGGCGAGCAGCTGTTCGTTCAGATGATCCCGCACGATCTCGTCTAGCGCGCCGAAGGGCTCATCCATGAGCAGGATATCCGCGTCAAAGGCCAGAGCCCGCGCGATTGAGGCACGCTGCTGCATCCCGCCCGAGAGCTGCCAAGGAAATTTCTTGGCAAACCCCGCCAGATCGACCAACTCCAGGACGCGCGCCACGCGCTCGGCCTGCTCGGACTTGGAATAGCCCATGATCTCCAGCGGCAGGGACACGTTCCGCGCGATTGTTCTCCAGGGATAGAGCCCGGCTGCCTGAAAGACATAGCCATAGGCCCGCGCCTGCCGCGCGGCATCCGGGCTCATGCCGTTGACGCTGAGCGTGCCGCCCGTCGCATGCTCGAGCCCCGCCACCGCGCGCAGGAAGGTCGTCTTCCCACAGCCCGAAGGACCGATGAACGACACGAACTCGCCCTTGCCGATCTCAAGGTTTACGCCCGACAGGGCATGGACCGGGCCATCATTCGTCTCGAAGACCAGATCCACATCCCGCGCCGAGATCACCGCTTCGCGGGTCTGCGCCGCGCGCGCAGCGGGCGGCGCCACCGGCTCGGGCGCACTCCCCTGCTCCGGGGCCTCATACCGCCACGCGCCCTTGCGCGCGGCCAGCTCCACCTCCCCGGCCAGCGGTGTCGAGGGGGTCACTTTCGCAGCTGCGGTCTGCCCCTCCTTGGGGGCTTCGGGATCGTGGTCGAACCCGTCAATCTCTTCTCGACTGAGCATGGAGCGCGCTTAGACCCCGCTCGCCGGAATGCCGCTACGTTCGACCTTGCGGGGAGCGGTCAGCTCCTTCCAGGTGCTGAGCGCCTTGGCCACGGGGGTGACCGGCGGACGCTCGACAAACTTGCCATGGCCCTCCTGGGTTGCAACCTCACCATCCATCACGGCGACCTGACCGCGGGTCAGGGTGTAACGCGGCAGCCCCTTGACCTCCTTGCCTTCGAAGACATTGTAATCAATGGCTGATTGCTGGCTCTCGGCCGTGATCGTCTTGGACTTTTCCGGATCCCAGACCACGATATCGGCATCGGCCCCCACAAGGATCGCGCCCTTCGTGGGATAACAATTCAGGATCTTGGCGATATTGGTCGAGGTCACGGCGACAAACTCGTTCGGCGTGAGCCGCCCGGTGGCCACCCCTTGGGTCCAGAGCATGGGCATCCGGTCCTCCAGCCCGCCGGTCCCGTTCGGGATCTGGGTGAAATCGCCCACGCCATTGCGCTTCTGCGCGGTGGTGAAGGCGCAGTGATCCGTCGCCACCACCGACAGCGAGCCCGACTGCAACCCGGCCCAGAGGCTGTCCTGATGCTTCTGATCCCGGAAGGGCGGCGACATCACCCGGCGCGCGGCATGGTCCCAATCGGGATGGGCATATTCGCTCTCATCCAGGGTCAGGTGCTGGATCAGCGGCTCGCCATAGACGCGCTTGCCCTGCATCCGCGCCCGGCGGATCGCCTCATGGGCCTCTTCGCAGGAGGTGTGGACGATATAGACCGGCACACCTGCCATATCGGCGATCATGATCGCACGGTTGGTGGCCTCACCCTCCACCGCAGGGGGGCGGGAATAGGCATGGGCCTCGGGGCCGTTATTGCCTTCGGCCATCAACTTGGCCTGCAGATCGGCGACGATGTCGCCATTCTCCGCATGCACCAGCGGCAGCGCGCCCAGTTCGGCGCAGCGCCGGAAGGACGCGAACATCTCGTCATCATTCACCATCAGCGCGCCTTTATAGGCCATGAAATGCTTGAAGGTGTTGATCCCGCGCTTCGTGACCGCGTCCATCTCGTTGAAGACCTGCTCGCCCCACCAGGTGATCGCCATGTGGAAGGAGTAATCGCAATTGGCGCGGGTCGACTTGTTGTCCCACATCTGGATCGCGTCGAGCAGTCCCTGCCCCGGGCTCGGCAGCGCGAAATCCACCACCATGGTCGTGCCACCCGAAAGTGCGGCGCGCGTGCCGCTCTCGAAATCATCGGAGGAATAGGTGCCCATGAAGGGCATCTCCAGATGAGTATGCGGGTCGATCCCGCCGGGCATGACATAGCAACCGGTCGCGTCGAGCTCTTTGTCCCCCGAGAGCCCCTGCCCAATCTCGGCGATCTTGCCGCCCTCGACCAGCACATCGGCCGCATAGGTCAGGTCGGCGGTGACCACTGTTCCGTTCTTGATGACTGTCGACATGGGTTTTCTCCGTCTCGGTTTGGCAACCCCGGGCCCTTGCTCGGCGCAGGGCGGGGTCTTGGCTCGTGTCAGTCTTTGTAATCCGGCGCATCCCTGTCGAGGAGGCGCTTCATCTCGGCGAAATGGGTAAACTCCGCCTGCTTGTAGGTCTGCCATTCCGCGGCGGTGGCCTCGGCCAGCGCATCCGGCAAAACGGCGAGCGGTTGCCCGGTGGAATAGGCCAGCACGAGGGTCCGCGCCGCACGCTCCAGGTGATAGAGCGCGTCCCAGGCCTCGGCCACGGTGGCGCCAAAGGTGGTGACCCCGTGGTTCTGCATCATCACGGCGTGGTGCTGCCCCACGGAGCGGGCAATCCGCGCGCCCTCCTCCGCCTCGCTGGCAATGCCGCCAAAGGACAGGTCATAGGCAATGCGCTTGTACCAGCGCGAGGTGACCTGATCGATCGGGTGGATCGTCGGATCCTTGAGCGCCGCCAGCGCCGTGGCATGGGGCGGATGCAGGTGCAACGCGACCCGCGCCTGAGGTACCTCGCGATGCAGCGCGGAATGGATCGACCAGGCGGACGGGTCCGGCGCATCGGGCCGCTCCATCGTCGCGGGGTCGTCGGCGTCGCACAGGACCAGATCGGACGCGCGGACCCGGCTCCAATGCATCCAGCGCGGGTTGACGAGAAAGCGTTTGCCGTCCGCCGAAACCGCCGCCGAGAAATGGTTCGCCACCCCCTCATGCCAGCCCTCGCGGCACGACAGGCGCAGGGCCGCGGCCAGATCGATCCGAAGTTGCGTTTCGTCCATCGGATCCAGGGCGGTCATGGCATGGCTCCTCGCTGTGGATGTGCCGGGCTGCGCATCACGGATCGCAGATCAACTGCTGATCCGCATCCATGAGCGGCGCGCCGGTTTGCGGCTCGGTCGCTTCGATGGCGATGCCGTAGCAGCCATTCTTGTCCCGGATGAGCAGCGAAGGCGGCACGCCCTCGGGCAAGGCTGCGAGCGCGCGGGGCGAGATATCCTCCAGAAGCGGTACGCCCGCCTCATCGGTCAGCGGCTCACAGGCCGCGAGGCCCAGCATCAGCGCGCCGAATGCAACAATCCGCGTCATGCCACGATCTCCGCCGTCTCGACCACCGCGTGGAAGAGCACATTCGTGCCCGCCGTGGCCCATTCCGGGCTGATCTCTTCGGCCTCGTTGTGGCTCAGCCCGTCCACGCAGGGGCACATCACCATGGAGGTCGGGTAGAGATCGTTGATCCAGCAGGCGTCATGCCCCGCGCCGGAAACGATATCCATGTGGGAATAGCCGAGCCGCTCCGCCGCGTTGCGCACGGCCGTCACGCAGCCCGCGTCAAAGGCGGGCGGGTCGAACTGGCCCACGATCTCGGACGAAAACTCGACCCCGATCTCCTCGCAGAGCTTGGGCGCCTTCTCGTCGAACTCAGCGACCATGGCGTTGAGCTTGTCCAGAAGATGGGTGCGCATATCCACGGTGAAGACGACCTTGCCCGGGATGATATTGCGCGAGTTGGGATAGACGTCGATATGGCCGATCGCGCCGACGGCGTTGGGCTGGTTCTTCATCGCGATCTCATGGACCAGTTCGGTGATCCGTGCGAGGCCGCGCCCGGCGTTGCGCCGCATATGCATGGGGGTGGAGCCCGTATGGCTCTCCTTCCCGGTCACGGTGCATTCGATCCAGCGCAGGCCCTGGCCGTGGGTGACGACACCGATTTCCTTGTTCTCCGCCTCGAGGATCGGGCCCTGCTCGATATGCAGCTCGAAAAAGGCGTGCATCTTGCGGTCGCCCACGGGCTCATCCCCGACCCAGCCGATGCGCTTGAGCTCATCTCCGAACCGCTTGCCCTCTGCATCCACGCGGTCATAGGCCCAGTCCTGCGTGTGTTTGCCAGCAAAGACGCCCGAGGCCAGCATGGCGGGGGCGTAGCGGGTGCCCTCCTCATTGGTCCAGTTGGTCACCACGATGGGATGCTTGGTCTTGATGCCCAGATCGTTGAGCGAACGGATGATTTCCAGCCCACCCAGCACGCCGAGCACCCCGTCATACTTGCCGCCCGTGGGCTGCGTATCGAGATGGGAGCCCACATAGACCGGCAGCGCATCCGGGTCCGTCCCCTCGCGCCGCGCGAACATGTTGCCCATTGTGTCCACACCCATGGTGCAGCCCGCCGCCTCGCACCAGCGCTGGAACAGGGCGCGGCCCTCGGCATCCTCATCGGTCAGGGTCTGACGGTTGTTGCCGCCCGCGATCCCCGGGCCGATCTTGGCCATCTCCATCAGGCTGTCCCAGAGACGAGCGCCATCGATCTTGAGGTTCTCTCCCGGTGCTGCGCTGGCGGCGTCTGTGTCGGCTGGCATCGCTCTCTCCTGGTCTTAGGTCTGGTCTTCACCCGCGCTCAGCTGCTGCAGGATCTGCAGCGCGCGCGGGGCGTCCGCCTCGGGGACGAATACATGGTCATGGTGCAAAGCGGCCACCATGTTGCAAGGGATATTTACAGCCGCGAGCGCGGTCGAGACAGCCGCCGTCAGGCCCACGCCATCCAGAGCCGAATGCACGTCGAGGGTGATCTGCCGCATGGCATCCGGAGTGCCGGCGGGAACAGGCCGGATGACCGAGACACCCTCCTCCTCCCGGAACCAGCCGAGCGCGTCCTCCGCGACCGCAAGGTCGGTCGCGGCCACGAAGCCATAAACCCCGTCGCACAAGCGCGGCGACATCTGTCGCACCATCTCTGCCCCGTCGCGCACCACCATGGCGTCAGTCCAGCGCCATGAGGACGTCGCGCAGGGTCTCGACCAACTGGTCGATCTGCGTCTTCTCGATGATCAAGGGCGGCGACATGGCGATGATATCGCCCGTGGTGCGGATCAGGATCCCCTTCTCATAGGCGTCGAGAAACGCCTGAAACGCGCGCTTGGTCGGCGCGCCCGCGATGGGCTCAAGCTCCACCGCGCCGATCAGACCAAGATTGCGGATATCAATCACATGGCGCGCATCCCGCAGGGAGTGCAGCGCCTCCTGCCAATAGGGCTCCAGCTCCAGCGCGCGCGCGAACAGCCCGTCCTCGCGATAGGTCTCAAGCGTAGCGAGCCCCGCCGCCGCGGCCATCGGATTACCGGAATAGGTGTAGCCATGGAAAAGCTCGATCAGGTTTTCGGGCCCCTGCATGAAGGCGTCATGGATATGGCAGGCGCAGAGCACGGCACCCATGGGGATCACCCCATTGGTCAAGCCCTTGGCGCAGGTGATCAGATCCGGCGTCACCCCGAAGCGTTGCGCGCCAAAGGCCGCCCCCACGCGGCCGAACCCGGTAATGACCTCATCAAAAATCAACAAGATCCCATGATCTTGCGTGATCTTCCTCAAGCGCTCCAGATAGCCCTTCGGCGGCAGGAGCACGCCCGTGGAGCCCGCCATGGGCTCGACAATGACCGCCGCAACTGTCTCGGGCCCGTGCAGGGCGATGATCCGCTCCAGTTCATCGGCCAGATGCGCCCCATGCGCCGGCATGCCCTTGGACCATTGGTTTTCCGGAATATGTGTGTGGGGAAGGTGATCAACACCGGTCAGCAAGGTGCCGAAATGCTTGCGATTATTGACGATCCCGCCCACCGAGATCCCGCCGAAATTGACCCCGTGATAGCCCCGCTCCCGCCCGATCAAACGGGTCCGGCCTGCCTCGCCCCGCGCCCGGTGATAGGCAATCGCGATTTTCAGCGCCGATTCAACGGCTTCAGATCCGGAATTCGTGTAAAAGACATGATCCATACCCTCTGGCGCGATCTCGACCAGACGATTGGCAAGCTCGAACGCCTTGGGGTGGCCCATCTGGAAGGCGGGCGCGTAATCAAGCTCCGCCGCCTGGGCCTGGATCGCCTCGACAATCCTGGGACGCTTGTGCCCCGCATTGCAACACCAGAGCCCCGCTGTCCCGTCCAGCACCTGCCGCCCTTCGGCGGTCGTGTAATGCATGCCCTCGGCGGCCACGAACATGCGCGGGTTCGACTTGAACTGTCGGTTCGCCGTGAACGGCATCCAGAACGCACTCAGATCGTTCGGTCGGGACTTGGAATCCAAGGCCATGGCAGTCTCCCTTCGCGTCGCTCACGCAGTTTGACCAAATGGTCCAATTCAGGCTATCAAAGCGCAGGAGCCAGTCAAGCTTAGCCCGCCCCAGACAGCCCAAAGATCGCCGATCCGCACATCTGTTCCGCGTTTCGCTTGTGAATCAAGCGCGGTTAACGTGTACTGATCCTATGCCAGCTCGTGTGTTTCGACGTGCACTATTTTCAGAAGGCCCCCTTCCATGCCCCGCGCCCCTTCCAACGCCGCCCAGGACAAGCCGCCGCACCGACAAACCCGGATCCAGAAAGCCAAGCGCGAGGCGATCCTCGACGCCGCGCTGGATGTCTTTTCGCAGCACGGATTTCGCGGCGCGACGCTCGACATGATCGCCACCCGGGCCGGGCTCTCGAAGCCGAATGTGCTCTACTATTTCGCGGGCAAGGAGGCGATCTATACGCAGGTCCTGTCGCAGATCCTCGAAACATGGCTCGACCCGCTGATCAGCATGGATGCCGAGGGCGACCCCATGCAGGAGCTACGCGCCTATGTGGGTCGCAAGCTTGAGATGGCACGTGAATTTCCCCGTGAAAGCCGTTTATTTGCAACGGAAATCCTGCAAGGCGCGCCAGAGATCGAAGGCCTTCTGAGCGGCGAGCTGCGCCGCCTTGTGGATGAGAAGGCCAAGGTCATCGCCGGTTGGAGCGCGGCGGGCAAGATCGCGCCGGTGCACCCAAAGCACCTGATCTTTTCGATCTGGGCCACGACCCAGCATTACGCGGATTTCCGGACCCAGATCGACATGGTGCTCGGCACGGGCGAGGACCCGTTTGCCGATGCCGCACAATTCCTCGATCATATGTTTGCGCGACTTCTTGCCCCGGCGCCGGAGGGCGCATCCGGCCCCGCGCGCGGCCCGTCTTAACGCCCCGGTAAGACTTCGGTGATAGGTCTGAATGCGGTGGGCGGCGTTATGAACCGCGAGGCGTGTCATGAAGATCGAGGGGCACAGACCATATTTCGATACCGGCCCGGGGGTCTCCCCCATGGGTCCACAGCAATCTCTGCCGCAATCGGGCCAAAGGATCCCGGATGCGGTCACGCGTGTTGCCAAGGCGAGCGGCTCCGCATCGTCCCATAGCCGTCAGGCGGGCGAAGCGGCGACACTCACCGAGCTCAAGCAGAAGGCCGACAAGGAGGCCAAGTCCACGGATGTCACCGGTGCCGAGGCGCCACGGGATCCTCTGGACGAGGCACAGGCGCGCAATGCGCTCTCCTATCGCGAGCCGACCCTGCCCCGGCTCAGCGCCGAGGCTCTGGCCACCGCCCTGATGACGGCGGAACCGGACAAGGCGATGGTGCCGCGCGTGCTTCCGGCAGATATGGCGGCGCAGGACGAGTAGTCTTGACGCCCGCCTGTCATTCCGCGGCCTGTGCCGAGGGATTGTTCGGATGCGTGGTCCAGTTGGCGTATGTCTTTTCGACCACCTTACCCGTGCGTGGGTCCACCTCGCCCGGGGTCATCTCGACCATGCTGATGCAGTCCTCCACAGGGCAGACATTGACACAGAGGTTGCAGGCGACGCATTCCGCGTCGATCACTTCGAACACGCGGTCTTCGCTCATGGAGATCGCCTGATGTGACGTGTCCTCACAGGCCGCGTAGCAGCGCCCGCATTTGATGCAGGCGTCCTGATCGATCTTGGCCTTGGCCACGTAGTTCAGGTTCAGATACTGCCAATCGGTCACATTCGGCGTGGCCCGTCCGATCAGGTCAGACAGTCCCATCTCTCGCTCGTCGAGATACTGGGACAGGCCGGTGATCATCTCCTGCACAACCTTGAACCCATAGGTCATGGCCGCCGTGCAGACCTGCACATTGCCGGCCCCGAGGGCGAGGAATTCCGCCGCATCGCGCCAGGTCGTCACCCCGCCGATCCCCGAGATCGGCAGGCCCGCCGTCTCCGCATCGCGGGCAATCTCGGCGACCATGTTGAGGGCGATCGGCTTGACCGCCGGGCCGCAATAGCCGCCATGCGAGCCCTTGCCGTCGATGCTCGGCTCCGGGCTGAAACTGTCGAGATTGACCGAAGTGATCGAACTGATGGTGTTGATCAGGCTGACCGCATCCGCCCCGCCGGATTTCGCCGCCCGCGCCGGATAGCGGATATCGGTGATGTTCGGCGTAAGCTTGACGATCACCGGCATGCGCGTGTGCTGTTTGCACCAGCGCGCCACCATCTCGATATATTCGGGCACCTGCCCCACGGCAGAGCCCATGCCGCGCTCGCTCATCCCGTGGGGGCAGCCGAAATTCAGCTCGATCGCGTCGGCGCCGGTCTCCTCGACCAGGGGCAGGATCTTCTTCCAGGGTTCCTCTTCGCAGGGCACCATGAGGCTGACGATCATCGCCCGGTCCGGGTAGTCACGCTTGACCTGCTTGATCTCGCGCAGGTTCACCTCCAACGGGCGGTCGGTGATCAGCTCGATATTGTTAAGCCCCAAAAGACGGCGATCCGCCCCCCAGACCGCGCCATAGCGCGGGCCGTTCACGTTCACCACATGGGGGTCAAAGCCCAGCGTCTTCCACACGACACCGCCCCAGCCAGCCTCAAAGGCGCGGCGGACGTTGTATTCCTTGTCCGTCGGCGGCGCGGAGGCCAGCCAGAACGGGTTGGGCGATTTCACCCCGACAAATTCAGATCGCAGATCAGCCATGTCCAGTCGTCCTTTCTGAAGGCAGCGCCTCCGGTTAGCCCATCAGGCTGGCGTGAATGTCTTCGGCAGCGTCGCGCCCTTCGGCCACGGCAGTGACCGTCAGGTCCTCGCCGCCCGCCGCGCAGTCGCCCCCGGCCCAGACCGATGGCATGTCCGTGCGCCCGGTCTCGGAGACGGCGATCTTGCCGCCGGTGATCGTCAGCGCCTCGGGCGCCCCTTCGAGGGTCTGGCCAATGGCGCGCAGCACCTGATCGGCGGCCACCACCCGGGTCTCGCCGGTCTCGCGCAGCCCGTCCGGGCCGCTCTCGGTATAGGCGAACTCGACCCCGTCGCAGGCCCCGTTGCCGAGGATCCGCTTGGGCTGCGCGTTATAGAGGATTCGGACGCCCTTGGCGGTGGCCAGCTCCTGCTCGAAGAGGCTCGCGCTCATGGCGGATTTGTCCCGCCGGTAGGCGATGGTGACATCTTCGGCCCCCAGAAGCCGCGATTGCACGGCAGCATCGACCGCGGTCATCCCGCCCCCGATCACCACGACGCGGCGGCCCACGGGCATGTCGGCCTTGCTATCGGCCTGACGCAGGGCGGCGATGAACTCCACCGCGTCGGCGACATTGTCCTTGTCGGCCCCTTCGATGGCGAGTGCGTTCACCCCCGCAAGGCCGATCCCGAGGAACACTGCGTCATACTCCGCGGCCAGCGTGGTCAGGTCCAGATCGCGCCCCAGCGCCTTGCCCTGATGGAGGGTGATGCCGCCAATCCGCAGCAGCCAGTCGACCTCCGCCTGGGCAAAATCATCCACGGTCTTGTAGGTCGCGATGCCATATTCGTTGAGCCCGCCGGGCTTGGTATTGGCGTCATAGAGGTCAACCGCATGGCCCTTGAGCGCGAGCCGGTGCGCACAGGCAAGCCCGGCCGGCCCCGCCCCCAGCACCGCGATGCGCTTGCCGGTCTCGGGCGCGCGGGTATAGGGATGATCCCCCTGCGCCATGAGCGTGTCGGTCGCATGGCGCTGCAAACGGCCGATCTCCACCGGTTTGCCCTCGGCGGCCTCGCGGACGCAGGCCTCCTCGCAGAGAGTTTCGGTCGGGCAGACCCGGGCGCACATGCCGCCCAGAATGTTCTGATCAAAGATCGTCCGGGCCGCAGCCTCGGGCGTGTCCGTGACGATCTGCCGAATGAAGAGCGGGATATCGATACTGGTCGGACAGGCGGTGATGCAGGGCGCATCATGGCAGAAATAGCACCGATCCGCCGCGACGCGCGCTTCGTGCACCTCATAAGGGGCATGCAGGTCGGTAAAATTCGCCTCAAGCTCATCCTCGGACAAGCGGGCCTTCACGACACCGGGAGTGTGCGGGTTTGCAGACATGTTGGCTACCTCTGACGCGGGTGACTGAATAAAACGCTACACGGCGCGAAAATTTTATCAACTGGTAAATTTTTTATGACCCGCATTCGGCGGCGCCGTGGTTGCGAATTCTGCGGGTTTGCCGGGAAATCCGGCGGTTTTTGCATGGATCCCTCCGGTTTCAGGCCTGAAACAGCTTGCCGGGGTTCAGAATATTGTCCGGATCCATCGCCTGTTTCACCGCCGCCATCATGTCGAGCGAGGTCTGGCCCAGTTCGCGCCCGAGGTATTTCGCCTTGCCCTGCCCGATCCCGTGCTCGCCGGTGCAGGTCCCGCCCAGCGAGATCGCCAGATCGTTGAGCCAGCCCACATAGGCCTCGGCCCGGGCGCGCGCGGAGGGATCCTCCGGATCGATCAGAAGCGCGACATGGAAATTCCCGTCCCCCACATGGCCGACGGTGGGCGCGATGAACCCTTCGGCCTCGGCCTTTTCCGCCGAGGCGGTGACCGCTTCGGCCAGTTTCGAGACCGGAACACAGACATCCGTGACAAAGACATCCGCCCCGGGCCGCAGGGATTTCATCGCCCAATAGGCATCATGACGGGCCTGCCACATGGCCGTGCGGGCCTCGGCATCGGCGGTCCAGTCAAAGGCCAGCGCGCCATGCTCGGCGGCGATCTCGCCAAAGGTCTCGGATTGCTCGGCCACGCCCGCCTCGGACCCGTGGAACTCCAGCAACAGCAGCGGCGCTTCGGGCAGGGACAACCCGGAATAGGCGTTGATCCCCCGGATCGACACGACGTCGAGAAACTCGATCCGCGCCACGGGCACGCCGTACTGGATGGTTTCGATCACCGCGTTGCAGGCCTCGGCCACGCTCGGAAAGCTGCAGGTGGCCGCCGCGACCGCCTCGGGGATCCCATGCAGCCGCAGGGTCAACTCGGTGATCACCGCAAGCGTGCCCTCGGACCCCACAAGCAGCCGGGTCAGGTCGTAGCCCGCAGAGGTCTTGCGCGCCCGCTGCGCCGTGCGCATGACCCGGCCATCGGCGGTCACGGCCTCAACCGCGATCACCGCGTCGCGCATGGTGCCATAGCGCACCGCATTGGTGCCCGAGGCCCGGGTCGCGGCCATCCCGCCGATCGAGGCATCCGCGCCGGGATCGACCGGAAAGAAGAGGCCCGTCGCGCGCAGCTCTTCGTTCAGGGCCTTGCGGGTGATGCCGGGCTGGACGACGCAGTCCATATCCTCGGGATGCACGGCCAACACCTTGTTCATCTCGGAGAAATCAAGCGACAGCCCCCCCAGCGGCGCGTTCACATGCCCCTCCAGCGACGTGCCGGTCCCAAAAGGCACAAGCGGCATGCCATAGGCGGAACAGATCCGGAGCACCTCTTGGACCTCCGCCGTCTCGCGCGGGAAGAACACCGCATCGGGGGGCTGGGTTTCGAGCCATGTGGTCGTATGGGCGTGCTGGGCCCGCAGGGCCGCACCTGTCTGCAGCCGGTCGCCAAAGCTCTGACGCATGACGTCGAGCGCGGTGGCAATCCCTTCGGCATTTCGGCGCAAGGGGGTCTGGTCGTTCATCGAAACTCTCCTCCGGGTGGGACCAGAATGCCCCGCATCCCGCCCCCATGCAACTGCAGGCAGATCGCGCTTGCGGTCCCTGCCCCCGCGCCGCAAGGTCGCGACGATATCCCCGATTCCCGCATTGTCATGACACAGCTTCAAACCGCCAAGGCCCGGGCACAGGCCTTTTTCGCAGATCTCGACGCCGCCGGGCCCGCAGGCATGACCGCCGCGCTGGCGCGTCATGTGACCCCGGACTGGCACTGGCGCGGGGTGGCGCCCTTTCACGAGCAGTCCGGTCCCGAGGCGGTCAGCGCGGCCTTCTGGACCCCCCTGGCCGCGGCGATGCCGACCCTCCATCGCCGTCAGGATGTGTTTTTTGCGGGCCAGAGCGATCTGGCGGCGGCCCCGGGGATCTGGGTCTGCTCCATGGGGCATCTGACCGGGCTGTTCGATCATGACTTTCTCGACATCCCGGCCACCGGGCGGCTGACATGGCTGCGCTATGCGGAATTTCACAAGGTCGAGGGCGACCGGATCACCGAGAGCGCGACCTTCATCGACATCCTGTCGCTGATGCATCAGGCGGGGGTCTATCCCCTGCCCCCAGCCACGGGCTCCATGGCGATCTATCCGGGCCCGCGCACCCATGACGGGCTGCTCACCGGGCCCCATGATCCGGCAGAGGGCGTCGCCACGCTGGAGCTGATCGAACGAATGGTGGCGGATCTGAGCGCGCTCAACCAGTCAGGCAATGACCGGGCCGGGATCGAGATGCTCCGGAAAAGCTGGCATGACGACATGAGCTGGTACGGGCCTTACGGGATCGGGGCGACCCAGACCCTGCGCCGCTATCAGGAGCAGCACACCTTCCCCTTCCGGCTGAGCCTTGGCGACAAGACCTTCAACGGCCATGTGGCCCGCTTGGCCGAGGGCAATTACGGCGCGTTTTTCGGCTGGCCCAACCTGACGAACACGACCAAGGGCGGGTTCATGGGGCTTCCAGGCTCAGGCTCTCCGGCGGATATGCGCGTGGTCGATGTCTATCGCCGCGAGGGCGACAAGCTGGCGGAGAACTGGGTCTTCATCGACATGCTGCACTACCTGCAGATGCAGGGGCTCGACGTGCTGGAGCGCAACCGGCAGCTGCGGCGGATCTCACACCCCTGACGGGGCGCGGGCAATCAGCGAACCAGCCAGGACCTGGATCTCGACCACCGAGCCCACGGGCGGCACCGCCCCCGCGATGCGCACCGAAACCACCGGCCCCTCGCGCAGGCTGACCGCGCCGATCGCGCGGGTGGCATCGGGATCATCGCCAAAGGCCGCCTCATCGCCCAGCGGGATCACCCGTTCCAACGTGCCGAGACAGGCCGAGGCGCGCCATTCCAGCTGCGTCTCGTTACAGTTTTCGCAGCGAGTCGTGGGCGGGGCCCAACTGGTGCCGCATGCCAGACAGGTCTGGATCATGAGACGCCCTTCGGCGAGCCCGTCATAGAAGGGCCGTGTGGGGTCGGATAGAAAATCAAAACTCATTGCGTCTCCGAAGCCTGTGGCGGCGGCAGTTGATCGGATCGCTCCCATGCGGCTGCCTTCTGGCGGCGCATATCCCAAGCCAAGTGTTAACGGCTGACATCGGCTCTGGGAAGAAGTTATTGCACCTGCAACAAGGTACCGCAGGGGCAGTCAGCCGAGGCTGAGCAAATGGCCCCCATCGACCACGAAAACCGCCCCGGTCGTGGCCCGCGCGCCGGGCCCCACAAGGCCGAGCACGGCGGCGTCCAGATCCTCGGGCTGGGCGAGCCGTCGCTGCGGGATGCCGCGGATCATCTTTTCGCCCGCCGGGGTCGCAAAGAAGGCGGCATTGATCGGGGTCTCGGTATAGCCCGGGGCGAGCGCGTTCACCCGCACCCCGTCGCGGGCCATCTCCAGCGCCATCGCCTTGGTCAGCTGGATCAGCCCGGCCTTGGAGGCCGCATAAGGCCCGACCGTCTTGAGCACCCCGAGCCCGAGGATCGACGCGACATTGAGGATGCAGCCCTGCCGCGCCACGAGCCCCGGTGCAAACGCCTTGGAGACACGCCACGCCCCCTTGAGATTGGTGTCGAGCACCCGATCCCAATCCTCCTCCTCTGTCTCCATCAACATCCTCTGCTCCGAGACGCCGGAATTGTTGATCAGGATGTCGACCGCGCCCACGGCCTCCGCGGCAGCCTGCACCGAGCCCGGGTCGGTCACGTCCATCACGGCAATCTCTGTGCCGATCTGTTCCGACCGGAGCTGCGCGCAGTAGCGTTCGAGCGTGCCCTGACTGCGCGCGGCCAGCACGACATTCGCCCCGGCCTGGCCAAGGGTCCGCGCCAGATGCGCGCCGATCCCGCTGGACGCGCCGGTGATCAGCGCCCGCTTGCCCGTCAGGTCAAAGAGCCGCCGGAAGAGCGCGGTCTGAGACGCGCTCATGCCCCCGTCCGGATCGCAAGCCCATCAGCGCCGAAAAAGGACAGTTTTTCAGGATCAAAGCTCAGCCCCACATCGGCGCCCGGCGTCAGAGCCGTGTCGCCGATCACCCGCGCCGTCACCCGACCCAGGGGGCCGCAGTCGAGCACCAGAAGCGTGTCCGCCCCGAGATATTCGACCACATCCACGCGCCCGTCACAGGCCCCGGTCCCGGCGGGGCCCAGCGTGATATGTTCGGGCCGGATCCCCAGATGGGTCGCGGGATGCGGGCCCGCGAAGTCACCCCCGCGCCCGCCTTCGAGCTGGAACGCGCCGCCGCCCGTGCTACAGGGCATCACGTTCATTTTCGGGCTGCCGATAAACTGCGCCACAAAGAGATTGGCCGGGTTCTCATAAAGCTCGCGCGGCGTGCCCACTTGCGCGATCTTGCCAAACTCCAGCACGACGATCCGGTCGGCGAGCGTCATCGCCTCCACCTGGTCATGGGTGACGTAGATCATCGTGGTATCGAGGCTCTGGTGCAGCTTGGCGATCTCGTAGCGCATCTCGACCCGCAGGGCCGCATCGAGGTTCGAGAGCGGCTCGTCGAAGAGAAACGCCGTGGGCGCGCGCACGATGGACCGGCCAATGGCGACCCGCTGGCGCTGTCCACCGCTCAGATCCTTGGGACGGCGGTCGAGATAGGCCTCAAGCTTGAGCACGGCGGCGGCGGCATCGACCTTCTCGCGGATCTCGGCCTCGGGGGCCCCGGCGGTTTTCAGCGAAAACCCCATATTGTCGCGCACCGACATATGCGGATAGAGCGCGTAGGACTGGAACACCATGGTCAGCCCGCGCTTGGCGGGCGGGTGGTCCGTGACATCCTCGCCATCGATCAGAATCGCCCCGCGCGAGGTGTCCTCCAACCCGCCGATCATCCGCAGCAGGGTGGATTTCCCGCAGCCGGACGGGCCGACAAAGACCACGAACTCCCCATCCTTGATCTGCAGGTCGACCCCCTTGATGACCTGCACATCGCCGAACCATTTCTCGACCTTGTTGAGAGTTATGCCGCCCATCGTCCCCTCCGCGCCTTCGGGCTGGCCCAGCCGAGCCAGATGGCCGCTGTCCAGGTGAAATCCTTGCCCCCTGCCGGTGCCCCGGTCAGCGGGTCGAAATACTCGGCAAAGCCGTTGCCCGCGATCAGCCGCGCGGTGGAGGCGCGCAGGTCCGCGCCCTCGGGCCGGCCGGCCTCATCCAGACCCATGGCGATCAGCATGTTCATCATCGCCCAGGTCGGCCCCCGCCAATACCGCTTGGGCTCGAATGCCGGGCTGTCGGGATCGTGGCTCGCCACGCCGAACTGCACCTTGGACTGGACGCGGGCATAGGCCTCGGCGGTGGTCTTGGGATCAACCCCGGCATACCAGCACAGAAAGGCCGCGTTGCTGACCGCGTCGGCCCAGTCCCCGGTCACCGCATCGCGGCAATCATAGGCGCCCAGCTGCGCGTTCCAGAGCGTCTCGGCCCCGGCCTCCAACTGCGCGATCCAATCGGGCAGCGGGCCCGTGTCGAGCCCCAGCTCCGCGCCCAGCCACATCAGGTCCCGATGACCCCGCAGCAGCGTGAAATGCATGGTCGGGTCGGCCATGCGGAACGGGTTCACATCGCGCAGATGAGCCTGATCCCAACCGCAGTCATGGCCCTGCTTCACGAGCCAGAGATAGCGGTCGTAATCGGCCTTTTTCGGGCGCATGCTCGGGTCCACATGGCCCGTATCGCGCCGCTCATAGGGGGCGATGCCGCTCGGGTCGATCCGCGCAAGCGGACCGTCCCAATCCGGGGCATTGTCGCGCCCGGCCTCCCAGGGATGGGTCAGGCAGACCGCGTCCCGGTCCAGCCGCCACTCCATGAACCAGCGATGCCAAGCAATGAATTTCGGATAGAGCGCGCGCATCCGTTCGGCCCCCGCATCCGGGTCGAGCTCATAGACCAGCCGCGCCATGGTCGCCGCAATCGCGGGCTGGCTGATGCCCGACGAGGGCACCGGCCCCACCCCGCCCCAGATATCGGGGCCGGGGAAATAGCTCGGATCGACCTTGTGGAACTGGATATGCGGCACCATCCCGTCGGGCCACTGCCCGGCCATCAGCACCTCAAGCTCGCGCCATCCGCGATCCAGATCGAACATCGCATAGCCATAGGCCGCAAAGGCGCTGTCCCAGTTCCACTGATAGGGATAGAGCCCGGCGGTCGGCACGGAATACCCGCCCCGGTCATTCATCCGCAGGATGCGCTCGGCCTCCGCGTCCAGCGCATCCACATCCATTGATAGATCCTTCATCCCTTCACCGATCCGGCCGTCAGGCCCTTGGTCATGAACCGCTCCAGCCCGAGGAAGATCGCCATGATCGGCACGGTCGCGATCACCGCCCCCGCCATCAAGTGCTGGCGCGGGATCTCCGAGCTGTTGAGGCTGGCAATGCCCCGTGTAAGCGTGAATTTCGACGGGTCGTCGAGCAACATAAAGGCCAAGAGGAACTCGTTCCAGGCGATCATGAACACATACAGGCTCACCGAGGCCAGCGCGGGCAGTGCGAGCGGCAGGGTGATCTTCCAGATCACCTGCAACCGGTTGAGCCCGTCCATGAGGCCCGCCTCCTCGACCTCCGCCGGCAGGCCCCGGAAATAGCCCTGCAACATGTACAAAGCCACGGGGATCGTCGTGACCGGATAGATCAGCACGATGCCAAAGATGGTGTTGCGCAGCCCGGTGACGGAAAAGGCGATATAGATCGGCAGGGCCAGCACGATCATCGGCACCATGTAGATCAGCAGGATCGAGCGCGAAAACGCTGCCCGCCCGGCAAAGCGCAGCCGCGCCACCGCATAGGCCCCGGGGATCGAGAAGGCGAGCGTGATCAGAACCGTCAGCACCGAGACCAAGAACGAGGTCCAGAGATAGGTGCCGAAATTGAACTGACCGAAGAGCTCGGTATAGGAGCGGAAGAGATCCCAGCCTTGGCTCAGATCCAGCGAGAAATCGAGCGGGTTCTGCAACAGCGCCTGCTGGGATTTCAGGCTAGTCATCACCATCACGTAAAAGGGGATGATCACGATGGCGGTGAAGAAGATATAGCCGAACCCGGTCAGAAACCGGATCACAGCCGCCTCGAATTCGTGGCGGTTGAGCGCGCCCGCGGGCATCTCATGCAGGATCGCGCTCATGGACCAGACAAAGATCCCCGCCAGCCCCAGCGCCGCAACCCCGCGCGCCACAAGGCTCACCCCCTCGCCCATCACCAGCGGTCCGATCCCGACCAGCACCAGCGCGGCCAGCGCCACCGCCGCGCCCCCCTGCACCATCCGGTCGCCCGCGCGCAGGGGCAAAAGCGCCCCGATCGCCGCCCCCCAGATCAGCGAGAGCAGGATCGCCGGCTTGAACGGATCGCCCGTGGCAAAGGACATGGTCACCGCCACGGTGGTCGCCAGAACCACCATCCAGAGCGCGCCCAGAACCGGCCCGGTCACAAGGCCATGCCAGAACATCTTCACGCCCGGCCCTCCTCATTGTTCCCAAAATACTCCCGCCGGAGGCCCGCGTCGCAGACGCGTCCTCCCGCCGGCCACAAGCGCGCGGTCACAGCCCTTCCTCCCGACTGATGAAGCGGAAAAACAGCACCGAGAACAGCAAAAGACAGCCGAAGATCACCACGGCCACCGCCGCACCCGCCCCGATATTGCTCACGGCAAACGCCTGCTCATAGACATTCACCGTCAGGGTCCGCGTCCCGGCATTGCCCCCGGTCAGCAGGAAAATGTCGTCGAACTTGTTGAAGGTCCAGATGAAGCGCAGCAGGAACAGCACCGACAGGATCCCCACCAGCATGGGCAGGCTAAGATACCAGAATTTCTGAAACGGCGAGGCCCCGTCCATATCGGCGGCCTCATACATATCCGTGTCGATGCTCTGCATCCGGGCGAGGATGAACAGGAACGAAAGCGGGAAGTACCGCCAGATCTCGAACACCGTCACCATGATCAGCGCGAGCGGGCGCTGGCCGAAGAAATTGATCGCCTCGTCGGTCACCCCCATCTGAATGAGCAGCGCATTGGCCGAGCCCGAGAACGGGTCGAACAGCGTCACCCAGGTGAAGGCCACGGCGATGACCGGCGCGACGTAGGGAAAGAGGTAGAGCCCCCGCAGGATCCCCTGCCCCTTGAACGACTTGTTGAGCAGCATCGCCGCAAAAAGCCCGAAGAGCAGCGCCCCCAGCGTCCCGAACACCGTGTAAAAGAGCGTCACCCATAGAACCTCAAGGAACTCGTCGCCGTCAAAGACCCGGGCGAAGTTTTCCAGCGTGAACTCGGCATTGGTCAGAATGCTGTCGCCGGTGCCGGTGATGACCGGTGCGCCGCCCTCGACAGCCTCCTCGGCGCTGTCCTCATCCACACCGGTCGCGAGGGTCACCGGCAGGCGGATCCGCTCGTTGAACCCGCCGGGGATGTCCCCGAAGACGCAGCGCAACGCGCGCCCGTCCAGCGTGCAGGGCTCGGGCGGCGGGCCGATCAGCTGCACCTGAGGCGGCAGCGTATCGCTCAGGACCACATCGGCCACGGTCTTGTCCTGGCTCGAATTCCGAACCCGGTATTCGATCCGCAGATTATCCCCGGAGCCGCGCAGGCTCTCGCGCACGATCGGGGCCGTCGGGCGCAGATCGGCGAGGCCCACGGGTTTGAAACTGATCCAGAAAATCGCCAGCAAGGGCAGGATCACCACAAGCGACACACTGATCACCGTGGGCAGCAACAGCCCCCAGGCCAGGCGCGCCTCGCGTCGCTGCAAGGCACCCCGCCCGGTGGGCGGTGTGGGAGTGGGCGTATCCGTCATGTGGTTCCGCTCCGAGGCAAGGTCAGGGCGCCCCGCCTGCGCGGGACGCCATGGGCCGCTCAGATCAGTTGATCTGAGACAGCGCGTCGTTCATCGCCGCAACCGCAGCCGAGGCATCCACCTCGCCATCGATATACTGGCGCACGATACGGTTGATCGCCTGGCTGTTGATCATCTTGGACGCCAGCGAGAGCTGCCCCTCCGCCACGCCCCATCGCTGCGCCACATCCAGCCCGCCAACGATCTCGGCGATCATGCGCGGATCATAAAGATCCCCGAGCGGCGCCTTGCGGTCCACGCCCACCGGCAGCTGCGACCAGGCATCGGTGAACTTGCTCGGCTCTTCGGCCGTGCCTTTGCGCACCGGGAACTTGCCCTCGGGCGCGATGCTGAGCGTCTGGGTGTAGCCCTCATCGACCGAGAACTTCACGAACTCCATGGCCGCATCCGTATCCGCATCATTGGTGATGCCGAAATAGCGGATATCGCCCCAGGCCGCGCCATCGGGGTTCGAGGGGCCCGAGAAATTGGTGACAATCCCCGTCAGGCTCGCCAGCTCCGAGCTGGTCGGGTCATCATTGATCGTGGGCGGCGCGCTGTCACGCAGACCGGCCAGCTCATCGAGGATGAAGGGCGACCAGATGATCATCGCCGCCTGACCCGCGAAATAGAGCTCGCGCGACTGCTTCCAGTAGAGCTCCCCCGGGGGCGAGGCCTCGGCAATCGCCTTGTAGAAGTCGAGCACCTCGGTGGTCGCCGCCTCGTCCAGCGGCGCAAAACCGTCGTCATCCACAGGGCTCACGCCATTGGCGAGGAAAACATGCTCGAGCACCTGAGACATGAAATTCTCGTCCACCTTGGTGGCGGCCACGAAGCCATACATCTCGGGCGGGTTGTGCAGCTTTTCGAGCGCGGCGGTCACATTGGCAAAGGAGGTCGGCGCCTCCAGCCCCATCTCTTCGAACTTGTCTTTGCGGTAGACCACCATCTGGGTCCAGCCATCCACGGGCACCGAGGCCACACCATCCCCGGTCGAGGCCATGGCCAGCGCACCCGGCGCAAAGGTCCCCTCGCCCAGATCCTCGACCACTTCACTGGCCGCATCCGTGTCGAGAATACCCGCCTCGGCCCAGGGCAGCGCGTATTGCAGGGTGTGATAGATCACATCCGGCAGATCGCCCGCCGCAAAGGCCGCCGTGGCGCGGGTGCCCAGATCGCTCTCGGTGACCGGGATCACCTCGACGGCGGTGCCGGTCTGCGCTTCGAACTGCGCGGCCATCTCCTGCTGCTTGGCGAGGCGCTCGGGCTGCTCTTCGGTGGTCCAGAACCGAATAGTGTCCGCCTGCACCGCCCCGGCTGTCAGGGCCAGCCCCATGGCGGCCCCCAGCAGCAGACGTCCGGTCTTCGTGGTCGCGTGATAAGACAATGTATCCTCCCATGGATCGTTTTTTGTCTCGAGACACGGTCAAATCTGGAAAAAGAAGCGCGTTGAGCGGGCCATTGTTGATCAAAACCGTTGCAAGCCTGTTGCAGACTTCAACTTGTCCGAGAAATGGCCCGGGCTCCCCTCCCGATCACATTCATGCCTCCTGTGCGACACACTGTCCGTCCAAACCGTTTTGGGCAAGGGTTTTTTCGGCGGGAAAGGCGCCGGAGAGATGCCCGTTTTTTGGGCGGCCTTGCGGGCCTCGCGCGGCGTTTCGCGCAATTTGAGGTTAATTTGCGAAATTTTTGAAAAGATTTCGCATCGTTTGTGGTAACATATCTCTGCAGGGCTAGAGTTTTTAAAGACCCCGCGTGTGTGAGTGGAGAGTAAAATGCAAAATCAAGATCAAACCCCGACACCGACAACCAACCCGGTTCCGAGCCCGCAGCCAGCCTCTGGCGCCTCGGCCGAGAAGCCTCCCTTCCGCTTTACGGACTGGGCGAGCATCTAACCCCGATCCCCCGCAGGCAGCGCGCGCGCCCCTGTTCCCGGGCGTGCGCGACTGCCATTCGCGGGGTCCGGTTGGGCCGCAAAATGTGCCGCGCCCCGCACGGATCGGGCTTTCACGGATCGGGCTTTTCTCGCGCGTCTGGCGCGACTAGTCTGGCGCCATGCCACTGCCCCTTACGTCCGTTCGAAACATTGGCCCCGCCATGGCCGACGCCCTGAGTGCGGTCGGGATCGCGGATGCCGACATGCTTCATGATCTGGGTCCGGATGCGGCCTATCTGCGGTTGCTCAATGGGGGATCCCGCCCCCATTTCATCGCCTATTATGCGCTGGTGATGGGGATGCAGGGCCGCCCCTGGAATGACGCGAAGGGCGCCGAGAAGGACGCGCTGCGCGTGCGATTTGACGGATTGAAGGCCCAGAGCCAGCCCGATGGCATCCCCGGCATCGAACGCATTCTGGACGAGATCGGCGTGCGTCCTGCCCGCAGCGGCTAGCCCGCGCGCGGCACGACCCCGCCGGCGATCTGCGCGCAATGCAGCGGCGCGATTTGCGTGTCGATCAGAAGCTGCTTGGTCTTGCTCCGCTTCCCCTTCATCTCGAAGCGCACGTAAAACGGCGTGAACCCCGAAAAACTGCCTTTGGGAGCCAACGCGTTCACTGAGCCGCAGATCACCATGTCGCCCTCGGCAGTCAGATACGCGCGGTCCATCCGGTAGAAGGACGAGTCTGGGTCATGCAGCCCCGCATCCACCAGCGCCTGCGCCTGCAGCCGCGTGGCATTGTCCAGGGGCACCTGCCGCGCGAGAATGTCCGGGCTGCCGCCGCCACAGGCCGCAAGCCCAAGGGCCGCGCCAAGTACTAGGACTGCTGATCTGCGCATCTCGACCTCTTTGCTCCGATTGGACCGAACCACACCATGGAAATACGGCCCGAACGCGACACAGCCGGGGCAACCCCATGAAAAAAGGCCGCCCGAAGGCGACCTCTGATACGCATGGGACGGGCGGCGCTTAGCCGACCAGTTCGATCCCGGCAAAGAAATACGCGATCTCTTCGGCTGCGGTTTCCGGCGCGTCGGAACCGTGGACAGAGTTCTCGCCCACGCTCTGGGCGAACTCGGCGCGGATCGTGCCAGGTGCGGCATCAGCGGGGTTGGTCGCGCCCATGACTTCGCGGTTCTTGGCGATGGCGTCCTCGCCTTCCAGCACCTGAACGATCACCGGCTCGGAGGCCATGAATTCGCACAGCTCGTCATAGAAGGGACGCTCCTTGTGCACGCCGTAGAACACGCCAGCCTGCGCCTTGGTCATGTGGATGCGCTTCTGCGCAACGATCCGCAGCCCGGCCTCTTCGAACTTGGCGTTGATCTTGCCGGTCAGGTTCCGCTTGGTGGCGTCGGGTTTGATGATCGAAAATGTGCGCTGAATGGCCATGGGCTTCGCTCCTTGGGTGTCTTTTGAAGGTCGTCCTGGCGGGCACGCCGCCGGAAACTCGCGCGCCGCGTAACACGGCCCGGGCAGGTTGAAAAGACGTTCTTGCGCAGCAGCCCTTGCCCGGCCCGGACCCGCACGCTCCACCCCTCCTCATTGTTCCCCAAATACTCCCGCCGGAGGCGTCCCGTCCGTGCCCCACGCGCAGCCGTTGACAGGGCGCGCAAACCCCGCCACATCCCCCCCATGCTGCGTATCGAAGACATCTCCTACTCGGTCGAGGGTCGCCCCCTGCTCGAGCATGCCTCCGCCGTCATCCCCACGGGCCACAAGGTCGGCCTCGTGGGCCGCAACGGCACGGGCAAAACCACCCTGTTTCGCCTGATCCGGGGGGAGCTGACCCTGGATACGGGCGAGATTTCCCTGCCCATGGGCGCACGGATCGGCGGGGTCAGCCAGGAGGTGCCGGGCAACGAGGTCTCGCTGCTGAATACGGTTCTGGCCGCCGACACCGAACGGGCCACCCTGCTGGCCGAGGCCGAGACCGCGACCGACCCCGGGCGGATCGCCGATATTCAGACCCGGCTCGCGGATATCGACGCCTGGTCGGCAGAGGCGCGGGCCTCGTCGATCCTGCGCGGCCTTGGCTTCACCGAGGCCGAAACGCATCAGCCCTGCTCGGCCTTCTCGGGCGGTTGGCGGATGCGCGTGGCACTGGCGGCGGTGCTTTTTTCGCAGCCCGACCTGTTGCTGCTCGACGAGCCGACCAACTATCTCGATCTCGAAGGCGCGCTCTGGCTCGAGGCCTATCTGGCGCGCTATCCCCATACGGTGCTGATCGTCAGCCATGACCGGGGCTTGCTGAACCGGGCGGTGGGCGGGATCCTCCATCTCGAGGACCGCAAGCTCACCTTCTATTCCGGCCCCTATGACCAATTCGCCCGCCAGCGCGCGGAAAAGCGCGCCCTGCAAGCCGCCGCCGCCCGCAAGCAAGAGGCCAAGCGCGCCCATCTGCAAAGCTTCGTCACCCGGTTCAAGGCCAAGGCGTCCAAGGCGAAACAGGCCCAGTCCCGGGTCAAGATGCTCGAGAAGATGGAGACGATCCGCGCCCCCGAGGACGCGGCGCGCACCGTGTTCAGCTTTCCCACCCCCGAAGAGCTGAGCCCCCCCATCGTCGCCACCGAGGGCGCGATGGTGGGCTATGACGGCACGCCGGTGCTGCGCAAACTGTCCCTGCGGATCGACCAGGACGACCGGATCGCCCTGCTGGGCCGCAATGGCGAGGGCAAATCAACCCTCTCGAAACTGCTGGCCGGACGGCTTGAGGCGATGGAGGGGCGCATGACCTCGTCCAACAAGCTGCGCATCGGGTTCTTTGCCCAGCATCAGGTCGATGAGCTGCGGGTCGAGGAGACGCCCCTCCAACATCTGCTGCGTGTCCGCCCCGCCGAGGGTCAGGCCAAGCTGCGCGCCCGTCTGGCCGGGTTCGGGTTGATGGCCGCGCAGGCCGAAACCGAGGTCGGGCGACTGTCCGGCGGGCAAAAGGCGCGGCTCTCGCTGCTATTGGCCACACTGGATGCGCCGCATCTGCTGATCCTCGATGAGCCGACCAACCACCTGGATATCGAAAGCCGCGAGGCGCTGGTCGAGGCGCTGACCGCCTATACCGGCGCGGTGATCCTCGTGAGCCACGACATGCACCTGCTGAGCCTCGTGGCGGACCGGCTCTGGCTGGTCAAGGATGGCCATGTGGCGCCCTATGAGGAGGATCTGGAGGCCTATCGCAAGATGCTCCTGACCCCGGACAAGCCGCGCAAGCCCAAACCCGCCGCCGCCCCGGCGGCCAAGCGGCCCTCGCGCGACGCGATCCTCGCCCTGCGGGCCGAGGTGCGCAAATGCGAGGAACGGGTGCAAAAGATCACGGCGATGCAGGAGAAGCTGTCGACCAAGCTCGCCGATCCCGCGCTCTATGAGGATGCCAAGGCCGGGGAGCTCGAAACCTGGAACAAGAAATACGCCGAGGTCATGGATGGGCTCGACCGGGCGGAGGCCATGTGGATGGCCGCGCTCGAAAAACTCGAGAAAGCCGAAAAGGCGGCCTGAGCGGCTATTCGCAGGCGGGCTGCGCGGGATCAGGATTGACCGGGCCGCAGCCGAAGAACTGCGCCCTTGCGAAAAACAGATTGGGGTCGAGGCTTGTTCCGAACGTGTCCGGCGTCCCTTCGCGGGCGCTGACAAGTCGTAGACCGCGCACATATTGGAAAAAGAGCCGAAAGTGGAAGCTTTCGAGGGGGGCGACGCTGTCATGGGCATCCGAGGGCGTGATGGCACAGTCAAACGCCCCTTTGAGGCCCGGCATCACCGCAGCCTCGGGAAAGAGATCCTGCGCCAAGGCCATCGTGACGACCGCATCCCCGAGCCCGAGCGAGCGTGGCGCCTGCGGCGTGAGCTCCAGGGCGACATATCCGTCGCTGGACACATAGCCGAGGCTTTGGACAAACCGCACCGGCGCAACCGGTCGACACCAGGCAAAGCGGGGCACCGCCGCGAGCACCGAGGACAGGTTTGTCAGATCAAAGGTAAGGGTTTCGGGCGCCGGTTGATCCCGGATCTCGATCTGCAGAACGGCGCGATCAGGATAGAGCACCGGATAGATCCGGTCCCAGGCCAGCGTGGCCACCGAAAGGAGCGCCACAAGCAGCGCCACCAGCGCGTTGGCCGATTGCAGGGTCCCCCATTTCTGGTGGCGCCCGCACTCGGCACAGACGCGGGCCTTGTCCCGCAAGGGATGTTTACAGAACCGACAGTCCGACATGACGCCCTGCTCCACCGCATGATCCGGGCCAGACTGGCCCCGCCACATCCAGAGCGCAAGGCTGGGGTTGCGGGATCAGCCCGAAGCGCCTATCGCTCCGGCTATGACCAGCCCCGAAGCCATCACTGCCTTTGTTGCCCTGTTCGTCGTAATCGATCCCATCGGTCTCGCGCCGCTCTTCGTGGCCTTGACCCAGGGCATGGACGCCAAGGCAAGACGGGCCATCGCGCTGCGATCCTGCGGGGTCGCACTCGGTCTCTTGACCCTGTTCGGTGTTGCCGGCGAAGCCGTGCTGGGTTTTCTGGGCATCTCCATGCCGGCATTCCGGATCGCCGGGGGAATTTTGCTGTTTCTGACCGCTCTCGACATGCTGTTCGAGCGCCGTACGAAGCGACGCGAGGATCAGGCGGCCAGCAAAGAGGACAGCGCCACGGATGATCCGTCGGTCTTTCCGCTCGCCACGCCGCTGATCGCGGGCCCGGGTTCCATCGCAACGATGATCCTGCTGACCGGAGAGGCCGAGGCCGATTGGGTTCACAGTGCGGCGGTCCATGGGGTCATGGCGGTGGTCCTGTTCTGCGTTCTGGGCATGTTTCTTCTGGCCGGGGTGCTGGAGCGGCTGTTAGGTCAGGTCGGGATCAATGTCATCACCCGCCTGCTGGGGATGCTTTTGGCGGCCCTGTCGGTGCAATTCGTGCTCAACGGGATGATCGATCTGGGAGTTTTGTAACCTCCCCCTCCCCCCTGCGTCAGGCTGTCCTATATATAGGGCATGGATGAAAACGCGATTGGCAATGTGATCTACCTTCTTCTACTGCTGGCCCTGGTGGGCGGCGGGACGCTGATGGCGTTTCGCGGGCAGTTGGGGGCGATGCTGCGTACCGTAGGGGTCTGGGCGTTGCTCTTTGCCCTGGTGGTGATCGGCTATGGCATGTTCAACGACCAGCGCAGCATCGGTCTGCCGCAGCAGGCAGTGTTTGCTGAGGCCGGACGGGTCGAGATCCCGCGCAGCCGCGATGGCCATTACCATGTGGTGCTGGACGTGAATGGCACACCGATCGAGTTCATCGTGGATACGGGCGCGAGCGAGGTCGTCCTGAGCCGCGCAGATGCTCTGCGGGCCGGCATCAACCCGGAGAACCTGATGTTCTCGGGGCTTGCACAAACCGCCAATGGCCGCGTGGAAACAGCGCCGGTCAGGCTGCGAGAGGTCCGGCTCGGTGCGATCGAGGACGAGAATGTGCGCGCCGTGGTCAATGGCGGCGAGATGCGGAAATCGCTTCTGGGGATGAGCTATCTCAACAGTTTCGACCGGATCGAGATCAACGAAGGCCGCCTGATCCTCGAACGCGGCGCGTAAGGTGCCCGGGCGCTGTCCGCATGCGGACAGCGCGGTCGCACCGTCCCTCCTCTGACATGAGACGACCCGTCCATGCGACGCGGGTCCGCGTCATCCGCATGCGGATGACGCCATGGCCGGGCATCAGCCACTGAGGGACACGCCGTGCCGGCCAGCCAAATCCGTGAAGAACTGCCACGCCACACGCCCGGACCGACCGCCCCGTGTCGCCTGCCATTCGATAGCCTCGGCGCGCAGGGTTTCCGGCGGAATCTTGACACCATAGGCCGCACAATAGCCGTCGATCATGCTCAGATACTGGTCCTGATCGCAGGCATGGAAGCCCAGCCAAAGCCCGAACCGGTCCGATAGGGACACCTTCTCTTCCACCGCTTCGGAGGGGTTGATGGCGCTCGAGCGTTCATTCTCGATCATGTCCCGCGGCATCAGGTGGCGCCGGTTCGACGTGGCATAGAACACCACATTCTCCGGCCGCCCGGCGATCCCGCCATCGAGCACCGCCTTCAGCGATTTGTAATGCTGATCGTCATGGCTGAAGCTCAGATCATCGCAATAGAGCACGAAGCGATGGTCCGGCGCGGCCCGCAGATGATCAAGCAGCCGTCCGATACTGGCCAGATCCTCGCGCGGGACCTCCACCAGCTTCAACGGCAAGCCCTGGCGCAGCACCTCCGCATGGACGGCCTTGACCAGCGAGGACTTCCCCATCCCGCGCGAGCCCCAGAGCAGCGCATTATTCGCCGCCATCCCGCGCGCAAACTGCAGCGTGTTCTCCAGCAGCGTATCCCGCGCCCGGGCGATCCCGACCAGCAGCGCGATATCCACCCGGTTCACATTCTCCACCGGCAGGACCGCTTCGGGCCGCTCCTGCCACAGAAAGGCATCGGCGGCGGTGAAATCCGGCGCGGCCAGGGGCGGCGGGGCGAGGCGCTCCAGCGCCTCGGCAATCCGCAGCATCACGTCGTCACTCACGCCTTGCCGCCTCCGGTGGTCGGGGTGGTCGGGTCGTCCTCGTCCCGAAACTCGTCATAAAGAGGATCGTTCTCGAGATCCGGCTCCGCGTCATCCTCGTCCCAAAGGCCCTGCGCCCGCAGCTCCTTCTCGCGCTTTTTCTCAACGCGCCGCACCAGGAAGATCGACACCTCGTAGAGGCCGTAAACCACCACGAAGAGAATGAGCTGGGTCACCACATCCGGCGGTGTCACCAGCGCGGCCAACAGCAGGATGCCCACCATCGCGTATTTGCGCACCGAGGCGAGCCCGGGCGCAGAGACAAGTCCCGCCTTGCCCATGAGCGTCAGCATCACCGGCAACTGAAAACACAAGCCAAAGGCCATGATGAATTTCAGCGTGATATCAAGGCTCTCGTTCACCTTGCCAAAGAAGGTGATGCGCACGCCCTCTGCTGTTTCCGGCACAACCAGCGTGTCCACCGGGATCTCGACCTCGGTGACCGCGCGGGACATCAGGTTGGCGAAAATCGAGCTGACATCGGCAAAGCCCAGAAAGAATGCCATCGCCAGCGGTGTCACGACGAAATGCGCGAAAGACGCACCGAGCAGGAACATGAAGGGTGAGGCGATGATGAAGGGCAAAAACGCCGCTTTTTCCGTGCGATAGAGGCCCGGCGCCACGAAACGCCAGAGCTGATGCGCGATGACCGGGAAGGCCAGCGCAAAGCCAAAGACCATCGAGATCCGGAACAGCGTGAACAGATATTCCTGAGGCGAGGTATACTGCAAGGTCGGCGACGGGTCGCCCAGCTCGCGCAGGGTTTCCTCGATCGGCACCAGCAGGAATTGCAGGATCGGCTCGGCCACGGTGAAGGCCAGCACGATCCCCACGATGAAGGCTGCAACCGAGCGGATCAGCCGCGTGCGCAGCTCGGCCAGATGCTCGATCAGCGGGGCGCTGGACTCTTCGATATCGTCATCGGATTTGGACATGGGGGCGCTCAGGCTTTGTCAGTTGTGGGCGGCGCAGAGGGCGCCGGGGCCGGGCTCTCGGCCGGCTCGGCGGCTGCGGTCGCGGCTGTGTCGGCAGCCTTGGCGGCGGCCTCCTTGTCGAGCCGCTCCTGCGCGTGCTTGGCGCTGACCTCGTGGATCTTGCGCGCGGCTTCGGCCCGGTCCTTGGAAAGTTTCGAGGTGTTCGAGCCAGGCTGCCATTTCTCGAAGGACGAGGCCGCGTCCTCCAGCCGGTCGATCCCCATCTTCTTGGGGTTCGCCGCATCCTTCAGGTCCTGGGCCATGTCCTTGACGCCGGACTCGTTGGCCGCGTCATCCATGGCCCGGCTGAATTCGCGCGCCATGCCCCGCATCTTGCCCGTGAACCGCCCGAGCGTGCGGAACAGCTTGGGCAAATCCTTGGGCCCCACGACGATCAGCGCGACAACGCCAACCACCAACAGCTCAGTCCAGCCGAGGTCAAACATCCTGCGATCCGATCCGGATCAGACTTTGTCTTTTTCGGTCTCGGTCTCGGGCGTCACATCGCGCGCCACTTCGGCCGTGTCTTCCAGCTCTTCCTTGCCCTCGGCCACGCCCTTCTTGAAGGAGGTGATGCCCTTGCCGACCTCGCCCATGAGCGAGCTGATCTTGCCGCGCCCGAAAAGCACGAGCACCACGACAGCGATGAGGAGAAGGCCGGGAAGACCGATATTGTTGAGCATGTGTCTGACTCCGTTAGCGTCGCGCCCCGGGACCGGGCCGCCTGTTATCCCCAGAGCTAGGCAAGCCCGCCGGGGATGAAAAGCGCCAAATGCCTGCGGCCCGGACAAGGCCCGTGATTTGCGGGCCAGAGATCCGGGCAACGGGCATTGCCGCATGTACCCTGACAGGTTAATGTCAGGATATGCCCGATCCTGCCCCTTCGTCCCGCGCGTCCCGGCTCCAGGACCTGATCCTGACGCTCCGGGATGGTCGCACCCATGTGGCGACGGATCTCGCCGCGCGGTTCGGCGTGACCGAGCGGACAATCTATCGGGATATGGAACGGTTGCAGGCCGAAGGCGTGCCGGTGGCGGGCCGTCCGGGCAAGGGCTATGCCATGACCGCCGAGATCACCCTGCCCCCGCTGGCCCTGTCGCGCAGCGAGCTCGAAGCGCTCCATCTCGGTTTGTCGATCATCGGCGAGGCCGGCGACCCGGCCCTGCGCGCCGCCGCCGAAAGCCTGTCTCAGCGGCTCGATGCGGTGCTGCCCGAGGATGGTCGCACCGCCGGGGCGGTCTGGGGCTTCACCCCGACCCCCACAGGCATGCAGGCCCGACATCTGGAGTTTCTGCCCACCCTGCGCGCGGCCTTGCGCGGGCGGCAGAAGCTCTCGGTCGTCCGGGACGGGATGCCTCACCGAATCCGGCCCCTGGCCCTGGAGTATTGGGGGCGGATCTGGGTTTGTGGTGCCTGGTGCGAGACCTGCAACCGGTTCCACGACATCCGGCTCGACGAGATCACCGAGGTGGAGGTGCTGCGCGCGCTCTTCGTCGAAGAGCCGGGCAAGGATGTCGCCGCCCTGCGCGCGGCCCGTTAATCCACCGCCGGAAACACGAAGCAGCGATCCCGCCGCAGCGAGAGCCACAGCACCGTGCCCGGCTTGGGCATGAACACCCCCGGCACCTTGGCCTTGAGCATGACATCGTCGAAATCCATGCGGAACTCCACGAGGCTCTCGGCCCCCATGAAGCGCGAACGCTGCACAGTGCCGCGTGCCGGTGTGCCATCCTGCGGCGTGGGCAGCGGGCCCTTGCCGCTGCGGTCGAAATCGATGCGCAGATGCTGGGGCCGGATCGCGATCTCGACGCGCTGGCCATTGGGCACACCCGGCGCGAGGAACTGACCAAAGGGCGTCGCGGTCAGCGCGCCTTCCACAACGCCAGAGATCACATTGATATCGCTGAAGAACGCCGCCGCCGCCTTGTCCACCGGCGCGTTGTAGACGTTATAGGGCGCGCCCTGCTGCACGATCCGCCCGCCGCGCATCAGCGCGATGCTATCGGCCATGCGCATGGCCTCTTCGGGCTCATGGGTGACGAGCAGCACGGCGGTCCCCTCGTCCTTGAGCACCTCGAGCGTGTCGTCCCGGATCCCGTCGCGCAGCCGGTTGTCGAGCCCCGAGAACGGCTCGTCCATCAGCATCACCCGAGGACGCGGTGCCAGCGAGCGGGCAAGTGCCACGCGCTGCTGTTCACCGCCCGAAAGCTGATGGGGGTATTTCTCGGCATCGGGCGCCAGTCCGACCCGCTCCAGCAATTCCAGTGCGCGGGCCCGCTTGGCCTTGCGGCTGCCCTGCAGCCCGAAGCCCACATTGTCCACAACGCTAAGATGGGGAAAAAGCGCGAAATCCTGAAACATCAGCCCGATGGAGCGTTCTTCCGGGGGCAGATGGATCCGGTCGGAGGAGACCGTCTCGCCATCCACCACCAGCGTGCCTTCGGTCTGCCGGTCGACCCCGGCGATGATCCGCAATGTGGTGGATTTGCCGCATCCGGACGGACCCAGGAGGCAGGTCACCTGCCCCGGCATGACCTCCAGCGAGACGTCATCCACGACGCGCTGACCTTGGAACTCCCGCACAAGGTTCGAGACCTGCAGCCTGGGGACAGTATCGTTTTGCAAAGGGGGGCGCCTCAATCCCGAAGATTTTTATCGGGATTGAGGCGTAACAGCGTTACTCCGCCGCCGCAAGCGGGCGGACGCGCGCGCCGTACAGCACCGCGGCAAAGCCGACGACCAACACGGCGATGCAGATCACCAGCAGCTGGTCGTATTTATGGGCCTCGGGCAGGAGCGCTGCGAAAAACTCGGTCGCGCGCAGGAAATAGGCCGCCGCCCCGAGGATCGCCGCGCCAAAGGCCACGAGATAGGACCAGAGCGGGATCTGCCGTTGCATCACGAGCCCGACCACCAGCACCGGCGTCAGGAACATCGAGGCCGTGCCGCTGACCGCCACCGCATCAAAGAGCGAGCTGTTGCCCCAAAGGGTCAGCCCCGCGCCCAGCACCATGAAGGCCACCATGGCGATACGCCCGCCGGTCAGGCTGCGCGGCAGGAGGCCCAGCTCTTCGACGGTGACGCGGGCTGCCGAGCTGAGCGCGGAATCGAGCGTGCTCAGCGCCGAGATCAGCAGCGACAGCATCAGCGCCGCCCAGACCCAGCCCGGGAACATGGTCGCCCAAGTGTCCAGCAGCTGGCCGTCATATTCCGCCCCGACGAGGCTGGCCTGAATGCCGAACATGCCGAAGCCCAGAATGCACAGCACCGAGATCCAGAAGGCATGGAGAAAGGACCATTTGGTCGTCTTCTCATCGGCCAGAAACCCGCGATCCATCATCACCGGATCATGGGCCGGGTAGGAAAAGACCTGCAACGCTGCCACCGCCAGCAGGATCCAGCCCTGCCGCGCGCCGGACGTGCCCTCGGCGGCCATCACCGCACCGAACGAGAAGTCCGGGCTCATCACCAGCGCCAGGAAGGCGATGCCGAAGACCACGAGGAACAGCACCATCTGCACCACATCCGTCCGCAGCGCCGCCGACAGCCCGCCCCAGGCGGAATAGGCCAGACCCAGCACCGCCACTGCGATCACCGCCACGGTTCCCGCCCCCGCCTCGGGCAGGAGCGCGTCAAAGATCAGACCGACCACCAGAAGGTTGGCGAACACCTCGGACAGAAGCCGCAGCGCGATCACGACGTTATAGGTGCCTTGCCCGGTGCGCCCGAAGCGCTGGCCGAGCCAGTCCTGGATCGACCGCCCGCCCCGCGCGCGGATCCGCGCCACGATAAAGCCCCCCGACAGGAAAGAGCCGTAATAGGCGGCGTAGGCCAGAGTGCCGGGCATGCCGTAGAAATAGCCCAGGATCGCCGCGTTCATCAGCGAGCGCGCGAAAATCCAGGTGGTCACCTGGCTCAGCACGAGGGTCCAGAGGCCCGGCGCCGTGCCCGTGGCACTGGCCCCGCCGAAAAAGCCCTCGACACTGGCGCGCCGCGGGGCGACCGCCACGCTCGCCGCCGCAACCAGCACGAAGGCGAGCGCCACATAGATTGTCATCATTCCGGATGTTCCCTGTCTGTCAGTCCTTGTCTCAGGGCTAGCAGCGCCCGCGCCCGGACAAAAGTGTCAAGCGCGGGCGGCCACGGGAATGTGAGCCACACGTGACAGGGCCGCGGGTCAGATCGTTGCGACGATCGCCCCGCCATCCAGCACGATGTTCTGACCGACGATGTACCCCGCATGCTGCGAGCAGAGAAACGCGCAGGTTGCGCCGAACTCCGCACTCGTGCCGTAGCGGCGCGCCGGGATAGTCGCCGCGCGCGTCGCACGGGCCTCGTCCAGCGTGACGCCGGTGCTTTGGGTAACAGCCGTATCGAGCGCGTCAGCGCGGTCCGTGGCGTGGATCCCCGGGCAGAGATTGTTGATCGTCACGCCCTTGGACGCGACCTGCCGGGAGGTGCCGGCCACATAGCCGGTCAGCCCGGTGCGCGCCGCATTGGATAGGCCCAGTTGCGGGATCGGCGATTTCACCGAGGAGGAGGTGATGTTGACCACCCGGCCCCAGCCCCGGTCCATCATCCCCGGCAAGAGCGCCTTCATCAGCGCGATCGGGGTCAACATGTTGGCGTCGAGTGCTGCGATGAAATGTTCCCGGTCCCAATCGGACCAGAGCCCCGGAGGGGGGCCGCCCGCATTCGTCACGAGGATGTCCACCTTCCCTGCGGCGGCCAGAACTTCTGCCCGCGCGGCCTCGTCGGTGATATCCCCGGCCGCGGCCGTCACCGGAGCGCCATAGGTGTCGCGCAAGTGCTGGGCCGTCGCCTCCAGCGCGTCGACCCCACGCGCATTGATCGTCAGGGCCACACCGGCCTCGGCCAGCGCTTCGGCACAGCCGCGCCCCAAGCCCTTGGAAGCCGCACAGACCAGTGCCCGCTTGCCCTTCAACCCCAGATCCATCTCGTGCCCTCCCTCGGCCATTTCTGTCGCAGACCTAGCCGCCAAAAGCGATCTAGCCAAGCGCGGTTTTGATCCCGGTCAACCTCAGAGGGCGGGAACCGGGTTAGAATGATGACATCCAAAACAGCGGAGGACGCGATGGATTCCATCTGTGTTGCAACAGACCTGCATGGCGATGCGGACCGGGCCCTGGCCCGGGCGGCGCGGCTGGCCCAACGGCATGGGGCGCGGCTCTGCGTGGTCTCGGTGCTGCCGGGCACGGCGCAGGATGCGGAGATCTCGGCGCGGGAGGCCACGCTGAAGGCGATGATCAGCCAGCGCCCGGAATACCCGTCCCTGACGGTCGAGATCGTGGTGGCCTGCGGTGATCCGGTGAGCGAGGTGCACCACGCCGCCACGCGCTGCGATGCGGATCTGGTGGTGGTCGGGCCGCATCACCAGGGCGGGTTGCTGGACAGCATGCGCCTGACCACTCTGGAGAAACTGGTGCAGGCGGCCCCGCGACCGGTCCTTCTGGTGACCGCACCGGTCGAGGCGGAGTACCGCGAGGTCCTCGCCCCCGTGGATTTCTCCGAGGCCTGCGCCGCCGCCGTCACGGCCGCGCGCGCATTGGCCCCAACGGCCGAGATCCGGCTTCTCCATGCGGTGGGGGTCCCCTATCAGACCGTGGTCGCCGCCCCGGGCGCGGTGGGGGAAATCACCCAAATGGTCGATCCAAAACCCTTCGTCGATGATGCCGTGACCCAGGCGCAGGACTGGCTGGCGGCCAACCCCGCCCTGCGGGGGCTGAGCGCGCCAGAGCCCGACACGGTCGCCCTGCCCCGTCTTGTGGAGCTGGCCATGGCTGCACAACCGGCAGACCTGATCTGCCTCGGGGGGCATACAAAGCAAGGCATTCTGGATCGGATGCTCGGCAGTTTCACCGCTGATATGATCCGCAAGCCGCCCTGTGATCTGCTGATCGCGCCCGCGGCGGGCTAGGCCCGGGCTGCCGAGGGCCTACACAGCGCAGAACACTCAGCGCCGCTCACAATCGGGACGCTGGGTGTGAATCTGCATGACAAGGGCACACACCCGAAAGGTGCAAAGCGCGCCCGGGGCGCGTTCACATCGTGTAGAAGAACTCTTCGCGCGAGATCTTGCCGTCGGTGACCGTGTAGATCGCGACCTCTTCCATGGGGATCTCGTTGCCGCTGGCCTTTTCCCGGATCAGGGATTTGAACACCAGTGCAAAGCGATCCTCCCCATGCAGATGCGGCCCCTCGATCGTGCCGGAAATGAACTCCATCTCCGATTCCCACCAGGCGTGCTTGGCGCGGATCCCGTCGAGCCCCACGGTCTCGGGGCTGTCCGTACCGGGCATCGTAGCCGCCTCAACCGAGACGCAATCCTCGGCGTAGTGGTTGTCCAGCAATGCACCCGTCTCATTCGTTTCGTTGGCCGTTTTGACGGCCATGGCAATCTCTTTCAGGTCCATTTGAAAACCCCTCATGTTCTATTAATGTTCTCAACATGACCCGAGTCGCCGTGCCCGGTCAAGGTCGCCATTAACCTTCTTCTCGGATCAGCGGTCCTGCGCTAGGCTGATCTGGAGGAGGACTGAAATGACGGATGATACACTGCCGCAGGCCGATGCGCCCGACCCCGCCACCACCAGCCCGATCGTGGACGAGGTCGTCACCTCAAGCTGCACATGGAATGGCCAGACCTATCCCGAATGGTACAAGACCTGCCGCAATGGCCGGGTCTACCAGTGTCTGGACGGGCGCTGGCGCAATACTGGCAACTCCTGCTAGGCGCGTCTTCCCTTCATGCGGGCGGCTCGCTATATCCGCCCCATGCTCGACCGCACCCATAACGCCCCCGACCTGCCGCCCGAGATCGGGCGCCGCCGCACCTTTGCGATCATCTCGCACCCGGATGCGGGCAAGACCACGCTGACGGAGAAGTTCCTCCTTTATGGGGGCGCGATCCAGATGGCCGGACAGGTCCGCGCCAAGGGCGAGGCCCGGCGCACGCGCTCGGACTTCCTCGCCATGGAAAAAGACCGGGGCATCTCGGTCTCGGCCTCGGCGATGTCTTTTGATTACAAGGACTTCCGGTTCAATCTGGTGGACACGCCGGGCCACTCGGATTTCTCCGAAGACACCTATCGCACCCTGACGGCGGTGGACGCCGCCGTGATGGTGATCGATGGCGCCAAGGGCGTCGAGAGCCAGACCCAGAAGCTGTTCGAGGTCTGCCGGTTGCGGGACCTGCCGATCCTGACCTTCTGTAACAAGATGGACCGGGAGAGCCGGGACGTGTTCGACATCATCGACGAGATTCAAGAAAACCTCGCGATTGACGTCACCCCGGCCAGCTGGCCCATCGGGATGGGCCGCGAGTTTCTCGGCTGTTATGACCTTATCAATGACCGGTTGGAGCTGATGGACCGGGCCGACCGCAACAAGGTCGCCGAAAGCATCGAGATCAACGGGCTGGACGACCCGAAACTCGCCGAAAACGTGCCGCCCGAACTGCTCGAGAAGTTCCTCGAAGAGGTCGAGATGGCGCGCGAGCTGCTGCCGCCGCTGGATGCGCAGGCGCTGCGCGACGGGACGCTGACGCCGATCTGGTTCGGCTCGGCGATTAACTCTTTCGGCGTCAAGGAGCTGATGGACGGGATCGGCGAGTACGGTCCCGAGCCGCAGATCCAGCCCGCCGAGCCCCGGCAGGTCAGCCCGGACGAAAAGAAAGTCACGGGCTTTGTCTTCAAGGTGCAGGCAAATATGGATCCCAAGCACCGGGACCGGGTGGCCTTCGTCCGCATGGTCTCGGGGCATTTCAAGCGGGGCATGAAGCTGACCCATGTGCGCTCGAAAAAGCCCATGGCGATCTCGAACCCGGTGCTGTTTCTCGCCTCGGACCGCGAGCTCGCCGAAGAGGCCTGGGCGGGCGATATCATCGGCATCCCGAACCACGGCCAGTTGCGGATCGGCGATGCCCTGACCGAGGGCGAGGCGATCCGGATCACCGGCATCCCCTCCTTCGCGCCAGAGCTGTTGCAGACCGCGCGCGCGGGCGATCCGCTCAAGGCCAAGCATCTGGAAAAGGCGCTCATGCAGTTTGCCGAGGAAGGTGCTGCCAAGGTGTTCAAGCCCGCCATCGGCTCGGGCTTCATCGTGGGCGTGGTGGGACAGTTGCAGTTCGAAGTCCTCGCCAGCCGGATCGAGCTGGAATACGGCCTGCCCGTGCGGTTCGAGCCGTCGCAATTCACCTCGGCCCGCTGGATCAATGGCGACAAGGATGCGGTGGACAAGGTGCAGGCCGCCAACACCCAGCATATCGCCTTCGACCATGACGGCGACCCGGTCTTTCTGACGCGTTTGCAATGGGATATCGACCGGATCGAACGCGACTACCCGGACCTGACCCTGACGGCGACCAAGGAAATGATGGTGTGATCCCGGCGGGCGGGCCGCCGAGATGAGCGACCGCCCGGCGCAGGACGCGCCCTTCCTGAGCCTGCTCGACGCGCTTGAACATGCGCTCGGGCAGGAGGCTCCGACGGTCGGGACCATCGTCGATGTCCTAGGCGTGCGCGGTCACGGACCGATCATCGCGCTACTTGCGACACTCATGATCCTGCCCTTGGGGATGATCCCGTTCTTGCCTGCCGTCGCCGGGGTCGCGCTGGCCCTGTCGGGCTTTGCGCTGGCCATCGGGGACGCGCGCGTCTCTCTGCCCGGCTGGTTGCGACGGGTGCGCCTGCCTCCTGGTCCTGTCCTCAAGGCCCTGCCCGCCCTGCGGCGCGCGGCTGACCGTCTGTCCCGGATCATCCGGCCCCGGGGGCTGTGGATCCTCGAGATTTGGTTAGTGGAATTTGCCATCGCGCTCTGTCTGGCGCTGGTCGGCGGGGTCATCATCGTCTTTGGCGCGATCCCGGGGCTGCCGTTCGTGCTCTGCCTGCCCGTTCTGTTGCTCGGGCTGGGGATGACCGCCGGGGATGGCTGGGTCACGGCCCTTGCGGTGGCCGCGATCCTTGGGACCGCGGCCAGCGTGATCTGGTAGCGGGACCTAGCGCGCCGAGAGCAGTTCAGGCACGTGCAGGCGGATGATCTCGTTGCTGTCGGCCACGCCGAGCTTGCGCCCCGCCGAGAAGGGCAAGTTGTTGTCGTTGGAGACAAGGATGTGCTCGTCGCCGTCGCGGATCACGCTCTCGATGGTCACGAAGGGGAAGGCAAACCGGCCCTCTGGGATGTCGCCATCGGTCTCGAGCCGCGCCAACTCATCCGGATCCGCGATGTCCATCAGGTCGATCTGGGCAATCCGGGCGACGAAGCCGTCATCGCCAATCTCGGACGTGTCGATCAGCGTGATGCGCTTGACCCCGGCCGGGCGGGCGAAACAGCCCTCGCTCTGCCCCTCGGCGCAAGCCAAGCTCGGATGCCCCTGCCCGCCATCGCGCTCGATCACCAGCGCGCGGGTCTCGTCGATGAAGTTGAAATCCCCAATCGCGACGGCCCCTTCGGTCAGGGCAAACTTGAAGCTCCGCCCGGTCCAGTCGCGGGCCTCGGGATCGAAGGCCAGCACCCGGAGGAAATCCCCCTCGCTCTCGCCGGTCTCGGCCAGAAGCGGCTTCTCCAGCATGCCCCAGAGCGTGCCGTCGGGCGCAAGCGCCAGCCCTTCGTAACCGCCCGAGCGCGGCAGGGTCCAATCGACCCCCGCCTGCGCCGGAATGCGCAGAGCCGGATGATCCGGAGAGCGGACCTCCTGCCCCTCCAGCATCGTCGGGAACACGCCGGTCACGACGCCGTCCAGGGTCGCCTCGAGCAGATAGGGCCCGAACTCCTCGCCGATATAGACCCGGTCGCCGACGACCTGCATCCCTTCGAGGTCGAAATCCGCGCCGGTCAGATAGCGTTCCTCGGTCGCCTCATGGATGATCCGGACCGGCACGCGGCCCTCAGGGTCGCGCAGCCAGACGCGCTCCAACAGGGCGATCTCGCCGCTTTCGAAATCCGGGGCGATGCGGGTAAAGGACAGCAGGATGTCCGCGCTGTTGGCCTTGGACCCATAGCCATTGTCGATCAGCGCATAGAGGCTGCCATCCTCGGCGCGGGTCTGGGCATAGCCCGAGAATCCCTGCACCGGCTGGCCGAAAAAGGGCCGTGCCAGCCCGTTGCGCGGCGCGAGGCTTTGCGGCGCGCGCACCGGCGTGGCACCGGCCGTATAGCGCCCCGAGATCCAAGTCTCGGCCGGGGCATCCGCAGGTGGCGCGGAAAAGGTGAAGGCCGGCAGAACCGCATGTCCGGCAAGGGTTGCGCCCACCATGTCCTGCGCAACGGCAGGCGTGGCCGCGATCAGGGCGGCAAAGGCGGCTGAGGTCGTGAAGCGTGTCATTCTCGTGTCTCCCTATGGCGAGATGACGGCACCCTGCCGGCGCTCTGCGACACTCCCTTGTCGTTCCGGTAACACTTGCACGACACCCTGCGGCAGCGCAGCATTTGACCCCCCCGCCGAATTGAGCTATGTCCCCGTCATCCTTGTGGATAACCGCCCGCGGACGCTCAGAGATTGCGTCCTCACCCCCTACGGTCCGATGCCGTAAACCATGGACGCACATGACGAAATTTTCTGACCTGGACCTCGATCCTAAGGTACTCAAAGCCATATCCGAAGCCGGGTACGACACCCCGACCCCGATCCAGGCCGAGGCGATCCCGCCCGCGCTGGTGGGCCGTGACGTTCTGGGAATTGCCCAGACCGGGACCGGCAAGACGGCGAGCTTCACGCTGCCGATGATCACCATGCTGCGTAAGGGCCGGGCCCGGGCGCGCATGCCGCGCAGCCTCGTGCTGGCCCCGACCCGGGAGCTGGCCGCGCAGGTGGCCGAGAATTTCGACATCTATGCCAAGCATACCAAGCTGACCAAGGCGCTGCTGATCGGGGGGGTCTCCTTCAAGGAGCAGGACCTGCTGATCGACAAGGGCGTGGACGTCCTGATCGCGACGCCCGGGCGGCTGCTCGACCATTTCGAGCGCGGCAAGCTGATCCTCACGGATGTGAAGGTCATGGTTGTCGATGAGGCGGACCGGATGCTCGACATGGGCTTTATCCCCGATATCGAGAAAATCTTTCAGCTCACCCCGTTCACCCGGCAGACCCTGTTCTTCTCCGCCACCATGGCGCCCGAGATCGAGCGGATCACCAACACCTTCCTCAGCAACCCGGCCCGGGTCGAGGTGGCGCGGCAATCCACGACCTCGGACACGATCACCCAGGGGCTCGTGCAGTTCAAACCGTCGCGCCGCGACCGGGCCACGGCCTTCAAGGAAAAGCGCGACATGCTGCGGGCGCTGATCGAGCGCGAGGGCGAAGAGTGCCGGAACGCGATCATCTTCTGCAATCGCAAGATGGATGTGGATGTGGTCGCCAAGTCGCTGATCAAGCATGGCTATAACGCCGCGCCGATCCATGGCGATCTGGAACAGAGCCAGCGGATGCGGACCCTGGACGGGTTCCGCGATGGCTCCCTGCGTTTCCTGGTGGCCTCGGATGTGGCCGCACGCGGGCTCGACATTCCCAATGTGAGCCACGTGTTCAACTTCGACGTGCCCAGCCATTCCGAAGATTACGTGCACCGGATCGGGCGCACGGGCCGCGCGGGCCGCAAGGGCACGGCCCTGATGCTGGCAGTGCCGGCGGATGACAAGTTGCTGACGGCGATCGAGGATCTGGTGAAGCTGGAAATCCCGCGGGTTGAAGCCCCCGAGATCGAGCGCCGCGAACCGACGAGCCGTCGCCGCTCGAGTGACAGCGAAAGCGCGAATACCGACGAGGCGCCCAAGCGTCCCCGCCGCTCGCGCAGCCGGGCCAAGCCCGCGCCGGAGGTGGTCGAGACCGCCGTCGCAGAGGAAGTCGAAATCATCGAACCGCCCATCCCGGACGCGGTTCTGCCGGCGGCCAAACCCGCCGACGCGCCCCGCCGTGGCCGCAAGGGCCGTGGGCGCGACACAGGCCCGGGCCAGGTGGGCATGGGCGATCACGTTCCGGATTTCCTGCTCCGCAGTTTCAGCGAACGCAGCGGCAGTTGATCAAAGGGCTCCTTCGGGAGCCCTTTTTTGATCCCGCATGACCGGTGCGCGCGCGGATCGCGGCGCGCGGTTTTTCTTCATGTTGGTTGGGTTACGCTGCGCCAGTCACGCGGAGTTTCATGCCAGTGTCGGCTTGGTCTGGCGCGGGGCGCGCGCAGGCGCCGGGAGATCCCCGTCACCTGCGCCACGCAACCGGATTACTCCGCCATCAGGCGCGAGATGAGAACGCTCACCTCTGGCCGACGGCCCAGCTCGGTCTGGCAAATCTGCCGGACCGCACGGGTGACCGCCTCTTCGAGTTTGCCGTCATCATCGAGGGTCTTGCGGTTGGCGCGGATCAGGGTTTGCCCGACCTCGTATTCGACAAGCTCCTGCATATCCGCCTTACTCGCCCCGACCTCGGGCAAGCCGCGCAGTTCGGCCCAGGCATCCTCGATCGGGTCATCGCCCTCATCGATGATGATCGCCACGACCACATGCCCGTTGAGCGCGAGCTTGATCCGGTCGCGCACCACGCCGTCAAACGCCCCGACCAGCACCGACCCGTCGAGATAGGTCCGGCCCGTATCGACATACTCCGTCACGCCGGGCTTGTTGCCGCTCAGCACGACCATCGAGCCGTTGGGCGCTAGGATCCCCGTGCGGCCATTGCCCTCGGCCAGACGCGCATGGGCGCGCAGGTGCCGATGCTCGCCATGCATGGGCACGACCAGTTTCGGGTTCACGATGCGGTGCAGCTCCAACAGGTCGGGCCGGTTCGCATGGCCCGAGACGTGGTAGCGCCCGCCCTCGTCATCGACAAGATCCACACCCTTCTCGCTGAGCGCGTTCATGATCCGCGCCACGCCCTTTTCATTGCCCGGGATCGTCTTGGACGAGAATACGAAGAGATCCCCCTCGGCCAGCTCAAAGCCCAGATACTTGCCACGCGCCAGCTGGGCCGAGGCCGCACGCCGCTCCCCCTGGCTGCCGGTGACGATCAGCATCAGGTTCTCGCGCGGGATCTCGGAGGCCGCCTCGGGCGCGACTGTGGGCGGGAAATCGGTGAGCACACCGCTCTCGACCCCGGCGGTGACCATGCGCTTCATGGCCCGGCCCAGCAGAACCACCGAGCGGCCCGCATCGCGCCCGGCCTCGGCCAGGGATTGCAGACGCGCGATATTGGACGCGAAAGTCGTTGCCACGACCATGCCCCCGGCCTCGGCGACAAGCGGCTTGAGCTCGGGCGCCACATCCGCTTCGGAGCGGCCCGGCTTGGGCGAGAAGACATTCGTGCTGTCGCAGATCAGCGCCAGCACCCCATCCTTGGAGACATCGCCCCAGAGCTCCGGGTCAAAGGCCTCGCCGACAATCGGCGTCGGGTCGAGCTTGAAATCGCCCGTATGGATCACGCGGCCCGCCGGGCTGTCGATCACGAGGCCCGCCGCCTCGGGGATCGAGTGCGACACGGGCAGATAGGACACCTTGAAGGGTCCGGCCTCGACCACCTCCGGATAGGCGCCGACGATCTTGACGAGCTCGGGGTCGAGCCCTTTCTCGTCCATCTTGCGCTGCGCAATCGCGCCGGTGAAGGGACGCGCATAGACCGGCGCCTTGAGCTTGGGATGCAACAGGCCAAGGCCGCCCACATGGTCTTCATGGGCGTGGGTGATGAAGATCGCTTCGAGCTGATCGGCCCGCTCGGCCAGCCAGGACACATCCGCCGTGATCAGATCCACGCCGGGCGTGCTGTCCATATCCGGGAACGCGACGCCAATATCCACCAGGATCAGCCGCTCGCGCCCCGCTTCACCATACCCATACACATAGGCATTCATCCCGATCTCACCCGCGCCACCGAGGGGGAGATAGATCAATCGCTCTGCCATTACGCCTCTCTATTGTGGGCGTTGATCGTGACGAGCCCTTGCATCGTCAGATCATCCACCCACGCATCAAACAAATCTGCGCCCTGCGCAAAGAGCGGGGCGAGCCCGCCGGTCGAGATGACCCGCATCGGACGATCCCGCTCGGCCCGGATCTGCGCACAGATCTCGCGAACCAACCCCACATAGCCCCAGAACACACCCGATTGCATACATGCAACCGTATTCGTGCCAATCACGCTCTCGGGCTTGGAGACATCCACATGGGGCAGCGCCGCCGCCGCATTATGCAGCGCTTCGAGGCTCAGATTGACCCCGGGCGCGATCACCCCGCCGATATAGGCGCCATCTTTGGCCACCACGTCAAAGGTCGTGGCCGTGCCGAAATCCACCACGATCAGGTCGCCGCCGAACTGCGTGTAGCCCGCCACGGTGTTGACCAGCCGGTCCGGCCCCACCTGCGTGCCCTCATCGACGCGCACATCCACCGGCAAGGTGCAGCCGGCCTTGCCCACCACCAGCGGGCGGCAGTTGAAATAGCGATCACACAGGACCCGCAGGTTGAACACCACCCGTGGCACGGTTGACGAGATGATCACCTCGGTGATCTCCACCTCAAGCTTTTGCATCTGCATCAGGCTGGAGAGCCAGACGTAATACTGATCGGCGGTGCGCTGGTGTTCAGTGGCCGTCCGCCAGACCGCGATGAACTCGGTGCCGTCATGGATGGCAAACACCGTGTTGGTATTGCCGCAATCGATTGCCAGAAGCATGGGCTGCCCCCTTGTCTCAGAAATAGACATCCGCCGCTGGCAGGTGCAGCGGGCCGGAGCCTGTGGTCAGGATCAAGGCGCCATCGGGGCCGATCCCTTCGAATGTGCCGTGATACTCATCCGTCAGCGTGCGCGCGCGGATCGGCGCGCCGAGATGGGCCGCCGAGGCAAGCCAGGCGGTGCGGATGGGTGCGAAACCATGGGTGGTGAAGCTTGCCTCGCGCGTGGCGTAACAGGCGGCGAGCAGGTCGAGGAACTCTTCGGGGGCGATGCGGACACCGGTTTCGCCGGCGACCGAAACCGGGGCGAGCGCGCCCGGCTCCACATCCCCGGGCGGCGGGGCTTCGGCCAGGTTGACGCCGATCCCGATGACGAGGGTCAGCGCCCCGACCTGCCCCGTCGTCTCGAGCAGGATACCGGCGAGTTTGCCACCATTCAGCAGCACGTCATTGGGCCATTTCAGGGCAAAGGCCTCGGGCCGTCCGGTGGCCAGCACCAGCGCGTCGCGCAGGGCCAGCGCCGTCACGAAGGACCGCAGGGCGACCTGATCGGGGCTCTCGATCGGGCGCATCACCAGCGTGCCGGCAAAATTGCCTTCGGGATTGGCCCAGGCCCGGCCGCGCCGCCCGCGTGCCGCTGTCTGACGCTTGGCGAGGATCCAGGTCGGACCAGTGATCTCCGAAGCGATCCGCATCGCTTCGGCGTTTGTGCTGTCGACCTCCTCGAGGACGCGCTTGGCGACCCCGTGCGGCCAGCTCAGGTCAGCGGACAAGCGATTCCGCTGCCGCCAGCGCCATGCCTTCGACCCCGAAGAAGTTCACGATGCCCGCAAGCATGATGATCGCCGAGGCCATCAGGAACCCGTATTGCACCATGGGCATCCCGCCCTCCAGCGCGTCGGTCTCCTTGCCGAAATACATGAAGTAGACGATCCGCAGGTAGTAGAACGCCCCGATCACCGAGGCGATCACACCGGCAATGGCCAGCCATGTCAGGCCCCCATCCACAGCCGCGAGCAGCACGGTATACTTGCCGAAAAAGCCCAGCAACGGCGGGATCCCCGCGAGGCTGAACATCAGCAGCAGGAGCGCCATCGCCTTGGTCGGCTCCTGGCTGGCGAACTGGTTTAGAGAGGCAATGGAAGTGACCGCGACGCCGTCTTTCTCCATGGACAGGATGAAGGCGAAGGTGCCGATATTCATGGTCACGTAGATCGCCATGTAGATCAGCATCGCCTGCACGCCCTCGACGGTACCCGCCGCGAGCCCCATCAGCGCAAAGCCCATATGGGCGATCGAGGAATAGGCCATCAGGCGCTTGATATCCGTTTGTCCGATCGCGGCAATCGCGCCGAGGAACATGGAGATCACCGCGAGGAAGGCCACGATCTGCTGCCAGTCGCCCACATAGCCGCCAAAGGCGTCATGCACGACTCGCGCAAAGAGCGCCATGGCCGCAACTTTGGGCGCAGTGGCAAAGAGCGCGGTGATCGGTGTGGGCGAGCCCTCATAGACGTCTGGGGTCCACATGTGGAACGGCGCGGCAGAGACCTTGAAGGCGAGACCCGCCGTCAGGAAGACGAGGCCAAAGAGCAGCCCGAGAGAGATCCCGTCCTCGCCCGCCGTGGCGATGATGCCAGAGAAGAGCGTCGTGCCCGCATAGCCGTAAGTCAGGCTCGCCCCATAGAGCAGCATCCCCGAGCTGAGCGCGCCCAGCACGAAGTACTTCAGACCCGCCTCGGTGGAGCGCGTGTCGTCGCGATGCAGCGAGGCCACCACATAGAGCGAGAGCGATTGCAGCTCGAGCCCCATATAGAGCGCCATCAGATCGCCCGCCGAGACCATCATCATCATCCCGATGACCGACAGGGCAATCAGGATCGGATACTCGAACTTGAGGATTCCGAGCTTGGTCATGTGGTCCTGGCTCATGAGCAGAATGGCCGCGGCCGAGAGCAGGATCGTCACCTTGGCAAAGCGCGCAAAGCTGTCATCCACGAACATGCCGCCAAAGGCCGTCCGGTCCCCCGCCCCCGAGAGCGCGATCCAGAAGGCAAGTGCGACGAAGACCGCCGAGGTGAGCCAGGTCAGGAAGGGTGCCGTGCGGTCCTTGCCCGTGTAGACGCCGAACATCAGCGCCCCCATGGCGAAGATCGCCAGGGCAATTTCCGGCATGACGACCGAGATATCTTGGGAAATCATGGCTCAGATCCTCAATGTGCAGCACTGCCCGCGACCATGGTGGCCGGCTCGAACGCCTCCACCTGCGCGGTGTATTGGGTCAGCATCCCCTCGACGGAGGGGCCGATGATGTCGGTGACCAGGCTCGGATAGACCCCCAGCAGGATCGTCATCACGATCAGCGGAGCAAAGATCGCCCGCTCCCGCAGGGTCATGTCGGAGATCGTTTTGAGGCTCTCCTTGATCAGGTCGCCAAAGACCACCCGACGGTAGAGCCACAGGGCATAGCCCGCCGACAGGATCACGCCCGAGGTCGCCACGAAGGCCACCCAGGTGTTGACCTGGAACACGCCAACCAGGGTCAGGAATTCACCCACGAAGCCCGAGGTGCCCGGAAGGCCCACATTGGCCATGGTGAAGAGCATGAAGACCAGCGCATAGGCGGGCATCCGGTTCACGAGGCCGCCATAGGCGTCGATCTCGCGGGTGTGCATCCGGTCATAGATCACGCCGACACAGAGAAAGAGCGCGCCGGAGATAAAGCCGTGGCTGATCATCTGGAAGATCGCGCCATCCACGCCCTGCTGGTTCGCCGCGAAGATCCCCATAGTCACGAAACCCATATGGGCGACCGAGGAATAGGCGATCAGCTTTTTCATGTCCGACTGCACCAGCGCCACGAGCGAGGTGTAGACAATCGCGATGGCCGACATCCAAAGCACCAGCGGCCCCATGATGTCCGAGCCGACCGGGAACATCGGCAGCGAGAAGCGCAGGAAGCCGTAGCCCCCCATCTTCAGCAGGATCGCCGCCAGCACCACGGAGCCCGCGGTCGGGGCCTGCACGTGGGCATCCGGCAGCCAGGTATGGACCGGCCACATGGGCATCTTCACCGCGAAGCTCGCAAAGAAGGCCAGCCAGAGCAGCACCTGCATCCCGCCGATGACATGGACGCCCAGCACGTCGATCGTCCCGGTCGAGAACTGGTGGTTCAGCAGGGTGGGAATATCCGTCGTACCGGCATCCACATACATCGCAATCATCGCGACCAGCATCAGCACCGAGCCGAGCAGCGTGTAGAGGAAGAACTTGAAGCTGGCATAGATCCGGTTCGCCCCGCCCCAGATGCCGATGATCAGGAACATCGGGATCAGGCCCGCCTCGAAGAAGAGGTAAAAGAGCACCATGTCCAGCGCGCAGAACACGCCGATCATCAGCGTCTCGAGCACGAGGAAGGCGATCATGTATTCCTTCACCCGCGTCTCGACGGTCCAGCAGGACGCGATGGTGATCGGCATCAGGAAGGTGGTGAGCATCACGAAAAGGATCGAGATCCCGTCGACGCCCATCTTGTAGGTCAGGCCGAGCACCCAGGGACGCTCTTCGACGAATTGGAAACCGGTGTTCTGGGGATCGAACCCGGCCAGCAGGAAGAGCGACAGCACGAAGGTCGCCGAGGTCGCGATCAGCGCGAGCCACTTGGCGTTGCGCTGTGCGGCGGCGTCATTGCCGCGCAGGAAGACCGCAAGGATCAGGGCCGCGACCGCCGGAATGAAGGTGATGATGGAAAGGAGGTTGTCCATTACTCTGCTCCGCCCCCGATCATCATCCAGGTGACCAGGATCGTGATGCCCAGCACCATGGCGAAGGCATAGTGAAAGAGGTAGCCCGACTGCGCCCGGCCCGCGAGCCGCGTGATGAAGGGAATGATCCCCATCGCCAGCCCGTTGATCCCACCATCGATGGTGGCCCCATCGCCCTTGGTCCAAAGGAACCGGCCGATGGCCTTGGCGGGTTTCACGAAGACCGCGTCATAGATCTCGTCGAAATACCACTTGTTGTAGATGAAGTTGTAGACCGGCCAGAGCGCCTCCGCGAAGGTCTTGGGCAGGCTCGGCTTGTGGATGTAGAACAGGAAGCTCAACCCGAGACCGATCAGCATGGCCACGAAGGGGCTCAGCTTGACCCATTTCGGCACCTCATGGGCATCGGCCATGACCGTGTTCTCGGGGCCCATATAGAGCGCGCCCTCACCCGGCTGGCCCGCAAACACATAGTGATGCTCGCCATGGCCGTGGTCCTCGGCATGGTCTTCGCCGTGGCTGTCCCCATGACCCTCTTCGCTCTGCTCCTCGGCGTAAGGCACGCCGTAGAACTTGCCGACCTGATCCGTGTGGCCAAAGAAGCTGCCATACCAGATCGCCCCGGCAAACACCGCCCCGAGGGCCAGAACGCCCAGCGGGATCAGCATGACCTTGGGGCTCTCATGGGCATGCTCGTGGGTGTGCTTGTCCCCGCGCGGCGTGCCGTAGAAGGTCAGGAAGATCAGACGCCAGCTGTAGAAACTGGTCATGAGGGCCGCGATCACCAGCATCCAGAAGGCGTACATATGCGCTGGGTTGGTGCCCGCAAACGCGCTCTCGATCACGGCATCTTTGGAGGCAAAGCCCGCGAACCCGATCCAGCCCGTGAGCGGAATGCCGACGCCGGTGATCGCCAGCGTGCCGATCATCATCGCCGCGAAGGTATAGGGGATCTTCTTACGCAGACCGCCATAGTTCCGCATGTCCTGCTCGTGGTGCATGGCATGGATCACCGAGCCCGCGCCGAGGAAGAGCATCGCCTTGAAGAACGCGTGGGTGAACAGGTGGAACATCGCCACCGAATAGGCCCCCACACCGGCCGCCACGAACATGTAGCCCAGCTGCGAACAGGTCGAATAGGCGATCACGCGCTTGATGTCGTTCTGCACGAGGCCCACGGTCGCCGCGAAAAAGGCGGTGGTGGCGCCGATGAAGGTGACGAAGGTCATGGCCTGGGGCGCGAATTCCATCACCGGCGACATGCGGCAGACCAGGAAGACGCCCGCGGTCACCATTGTCGCCGCGTGGATCAGAGCCGACACGGGCGTCGGGCCTTCCATCGCGTCCGGCAGCCAGGTGTGCAGGAAGAGCTGAGCCGATTTCCCCATGGCCCCGACAAACAGCAGGAAGGCCAGCAGGTTCGCCGCGTTCCACTCGGTCCACAGGAAGTGGATCTGCGTCTCGGCCAGTTCCGGCGCGGCGGCAAAGATATCCGAGAAGTTCACGCTGTCGGTCAGGTAGAACAACCCGAAGATGCCAAGCGCGAAGCCAAAATCCCCGACCCGGTTGACGATGAAGGCCTTCATCGCCGCGGCCCCGGCCGAAGGCTTGCGCCAGTAGAACCCGATCAGGAGGTAAGAGGCGACGCCCACGCCCTCCCATCCGAAGAACATCTGCACCAGGTTGTCGGAGGTCACGAGCATCAGCATCGCGAAGGTGAAGAAGCTCAGATAGGCGAAGAAACGCGGCTTATAGGTCTCGCCCTCGCGCCATTGCGGGTCGTGATCCATGTAGCCGAAGGAATAGAGATGCACGAGCGCTGAGACCGTGTTGACCACAATCAGCATGATCGCCGTCAGCCGGTCGAGCCGGATGGACCAATCCGCAGCCAACGAGCCACTGTCGATCCAGCGCAGGATCTGCACCTGTTCGGTCGTGCCGTCAAAGGTGAGAAAGACGACCCAGCTCAGCAGCGCCGAGAGAAAGACGAAGCCGGTCGAGACCATCATCGCCGGTTTCTCGCCGATGAACTTCCAGCCGAACCCGCAGATCAGCGCGCCGACCAGAGGGGCAAAGAGGATAATCGTTTCCATGTGCTCAGCCCTTCATGTTCGAAACGTCTTCGACCGCGATCGTTCCGCGGTTGCGGAAGAAGCAGACGAGGATGGCGAGGCCGATCGCGGCCTCCGCAGCGGCAACGGTCAGCACGAACAGGGTGAAGACCTGCCCCACCAGATCCCCGAGAAAGGCCGAGAAGGCCACGAGGTTGATGTTCACCGCCAGAAGCATGAGTTCGATCGACATCAGGATGACGATGACGTTCTTGCGGTTCAGGAAAATGCCGAAAATGCCGATGACGAACAGCGCTGCGGCCACCGTCAGGTAATGCTCAAGTCCGATCATATCTTCTCTCCCGTCCCGCGGACATGCGGTGCCCCGGTCCGATGGCGCGCCGGGCGCGCCGTTTGCATCCAAATTCTGTCGCTCATTGCGCGCCCTCCGAAAACGGCGCCCAGCCGGACCGGGCCTGCGGGTAGGCCGCTGCGCAGGCGCAGGGCTCGTCGCTCAGGGTCTCGATCCGGGTATCTCGTCCGGTGTGGCGCAGCGCGCCTGCGAGCCGGTCCAGATCGAAGAAGATCGGGTCGCGGCGTGTATGGGTGTCGAGCACGCGGGTCACGGCCGGGGTCCGGTCAAAGGGCGCGCGGGCGCTCATGCTTTCCTCGGCTGCGCGGGTCACCAGGGACCGGCCGGTGTCGCATTCGGCGACGACGTAATCCGAGAAGGTCCCTTCCTGGGACCACCAGATCCGGTACATCACCCGGCCCGCGCCCAGATCCCGGTGCCCGTCCTCGCCCCCATGGGAGATATGCGTTGTCCGGGTGCACGCGGCCAGATCGAGCGCGTTCGCCATGGGAACGCTGGCTCCGAACAGGGCCATGGCGGCCCCGGCTTGGCGCAGCATCTGGTGTCCTTCGACCATTCTGTCCCTCGGTCGTTGCTCTCTGGGCCGGTTCGGCCCCGTTCGTCTCGCGCGCCGCCCCGGTTGGCCGGGATCAGCGCAAGTCCTTTGGGCGGGTTAGAGCCCCTGCCCCGGCTTCACATCCTTGAGCTCCATCGCCTTGGCCGGATCGCGGTGCATCTGGGCAATCACGTTCTGGCGCTTGACGTCCACCCGGTGGCGCAGGGTCAGCACGATCGCCCCCACCATCGCCACCAGCAGGATCAGACCCGAAGCCTGAAAGAGAAGGATGTAATCGTCATAGATCAGCTGACCGAGGGCGGCGGTATTCTGCACCTCGTTGAGGTCCGGCGCCACAGCGCCCCGCTGGGCCAGCGCCTCGGGCGAGAAGGTCCAGTTTCCGAAGACCATGACCAACTGCATGAGCAGGATGATCCCGATCAAGGCCGCCATGGGAATGTAATTGGCCATCTCGGCCTTGAGCTCGGCGAAGTCCACGTCGAGCATCATCACGACAAAGAGGAACAGCACCGCGACTGCGCCCACATAGACAATGATCAACAGCATCGCGACAAATTCCGCGCCCAGAAGCACGAACAGCCCTGCGGAAGACAGGAAGGCGAGGATCAGCCAGAGCACCGAATGCACCGGGTTGCGCGCGAGCGTCACAAGAAGCCCGGCGGTCACAACGGTCAGCGCAAAGAGATAAAAGGTGATATCCGCGATGGTCATTCCTGCTCCTCCTCGCTGGTCTCGTCCAGAACCTCGGTCGCAAGCTCCATGGCCTTGGTCATGGCGGGAATGCCGCTGAACATGGCCATCTGGCCAATGGTCTCGGCGATCTCCTGCTTGGTGGCGCCCGCCTCGACGGCATGGCGCACGGTCATGCGGATCTGTGCCTCGGCCTGCGCGCCATGGACGGTCAGCCCGCCCAGGGTCAGCAGCAGACGGGTCTTGCTGTCGAGCCCACCAGGATTGAAGGTCTGGCCCATCATGGCTTCCATGACCTCGGCCGGCACGGTCGGCCAGAGCTTTTCGAACCCTTTGGGGGTGAAGCTTTCGAGGGCCGGGTTCATGGCCTTGGCCCAGGCCTGGGACTGTTCCATGAGCGCCGCGAATGGATTTGAACTATCGGTCATCGGTAGGGCGCATCCATTTCTAGGTTACGGGCGATCTCGGCTTCCCACCGGGCGCCGTTCTCCAGCAGCTTGTCCTTGTCGTAGAACAGCTCTTCGCGGGTCTCGGTGGCGAATTCGAAATTCGGGCCCTCGACAATCGCATCCACCGGGCAGGCTTCCTGACAGAAGCCGCAATAGATGCACTTGGTCATGTCGATGTCGTAGCGGGTCGTGCGGCGGGATCCGTCATCGCGTGGCTCGGCATCGATGGTGATCGCCTGGGCCGGGCAGATCGCCTCGCACAGTTTGCAGGCAATGCAGCGCTCTTCCCCGTTCGGATAGCGGCGCAGGGCATGCTCGCCGCGGAACCGCGGGCTGAGCGGGCCTTTTTCATGCGGATAGGCAAGCGTCGCCTTGGGTTTGAAGAAGTACTTAAACCCGAGCTTGAAGCCCGCGAAAATGTCCATCAGCAGGAAGTACTTGGCCGCGCGGGTGTAGTCCATCTGCGCCATGGTCAGCCTCCGATTGCCCAGCGGGCATAGGCCCCGCCGAAGAGTTCAAACTGTGCCGCGAAGGCCACGAACACGACCCATGCGAGGGAGAAAGGCAGGAAGACCTTCCAGCCCAGCCGCATCAGCTGGTCGTAGCGGTAGCGCGGGACGATGGCCTTCACCATCGCGAAGAGGAAGAAGAAGATCGCCATCTTGCCCACCATCCAGATCGGACCGTCCGGCAGGAACGGGATCGGGGACAGCCAGCCGCCGAAGAAGAGCAGCGTCATCAGCGCGCACATCAGGAAGATCGCAATGTACTCGCCCGCCATGAAGAGCAGGAAGGGCGTCGAGGAATATTCCACCTGATAGCCGGCCACGAGCTCGGATTCCGCTTCGGGAAGGTCAAAGGGCGGGCGGTTGGTTTCGGCCAGCGCCGAGATGAAGAACAGGAAGACCATCGGCAGATGCGGCAGCCAGTACCAGCTGAAGAACCCGAAGGAGCCATCCTGCGCCGCGACGATATCGCCGAAATTCAGCGACCCGGTCGAGAGGATCACGCCGATGATGATCAGGCCGATCGACACCTCGTACGAGATCATCTGCGCCGCCGAGCGCAGGGAGCCGAGGAACGGGTATTTCGAGTTCGACGCCCAGCCGCCCATGATCACGCCGTACACCTCAAGCGAGGAGACGGCGAAGACATAGAGGATCGCGACGTTGATATCCGCCAGCACCCAACCGTCGTTGAACGGGATCACCGCCCATGCGATCATCGCCAGCACGAAGGAGGTCATCGGCGCCAGCATGAAGACCGGCTTGTCGGCCCCCGCGGGCACGACCACTTCCTTGACCACGTATTTCAGCGCATCCGCCACGGTCTGCAACAGGCCGAAAGCGCCGACCACGTTCGGGCCCTTGCGCATCTGGACAGCCGCCCAGATCTTGCGGTCGCCATAGACGAGGAACAGCAGCGAGACCATCACAAAGCCCAGCACAGCAAGGCATTGTGCAATTATGAGCACGGCAATGCCCGGTCCAGTGGAAAAGAAATCAGCCATGTTTCCTCACATCGCCCTTTTGGTCCGGACGGGGTTCGGGGCCCCGCCTGATCCCCTTCATTGCGTCGGATCAGGACGGTCGAACCGGCCAAAATCCCTCGTTGCGGTGCAGCGTCGGTATACGGGTGTAAACCGTATCCCGCCTGCCTTGACCATCCCTCAGACCCGGGTTGTGCGGACTTGTCGCGCACTTTTCCGCCGAGATGGTTTGCCCTGTGATCACAAAGGATCCCGGGGGCCTGCGTGGCCGGGTCCGAGCCCGGCCAACGCCCTTATTCTGCGGCCATCGGGGCCTCGGCGCGGGCCTTGGCCATGGCCGTCAATTCGCCCATCAGGGCGCTGGCGCGCGCAATCGGGTTCGTCAGATAGAAATCGCGGATCACGTTGCGGAACTCGGCCTTGCCGAGCGTGCCCGTGGGCAGAGCCTGCCAGGTGTTTTCCGGCACTTCGTCGATCTGCGCCAAGTGGGGCACATCAGCGATCAGTGCCTTGCGCAGTTGCGCCAGGCTGTCGAAGGGCAAGGTCGCGCCCAGCTCCGCCGACAGTGCGCGCAGGATCGCCCAGTTCTCTTTCGCGTCACCCGGTGCGAAATTCGCGCGCAGGGCCAGTTGCGGACGGCCCTCTGTGTTCACGAAGAGCCCCTGCTCCTCGGTATAGGCGGCGCCGGGCAGAATGAGATCCGCGCGATGCGCGCCCCGATCGCCATGGCTGCCCTGATAGATCACGAAAGCACCCGGTGCGATTTCCACCTCATCGGCCCCGAGATTGTAGATCACCTCGGCCTCGGACACGGCCTCCATACCCCGGTCATTGGCGCAGCCCGCATCCAGCGCGCCCACCCGACCGGCCGCCGTGTGCAGAACGAGCAGCTTGGAATTTGATGCCTCGGCGAAGGCCATGGCGTGACCGAGAACTGCGGCCCCATCGGCCTCGTTCAGGGCGCCTTGCCCGATGATGACGATGGAGTCCTTCTCGCGGGTGTCCTCGGAAACCCCCTTCTCCAGAGCGGCGGAAAGCGTCGCGCGATCCGTGCCCATATGGACGTAATCATACGTCAGATCAACGGCTTCGCCGATCAGGCCCACATCGGCCCCGGCTGCCCAGGCCTTGCGGATCCGTGCGTTTAGCACCGGCGCTTCGAGCCGCGGATTGGTGCCCACGAGCAGGATCATCTCTGCCGTGTCGATATCTTCGATGGTGGCGGTCCCGGCATAGGCCGCACGATTATCCGCCGGCAGCTTGGCGCCATCGGTCCGGCACTCGACCACGCCGCCCTGCCCCTCGACCAGTTGCTTGAGCGCGTAGGCCGCCTCAACCGAGACGAGATCGCCGACGATCCCCGCAACCTTTTTGCCCTTCATGGCCGCCGCTGCCGCCGAGAGCGCCTCGGGCCAGCTCGCCCGGCGCAGCTTGCCATTCTCGCGGATATAGGGCGTATCAAGCCGCTGCCGACGCAGGCCATCCCAGATGAAACGCGTCTTGTCGGAGATCCACTCCTCATTCACGCCGTCATGGTTGCGCGGCATGATCCGCATCACTTCGCGGCCCTTGGTGTCCACGCGGATGTTCGAGCCAAGCGCGTCCATCACGTCGATGGTCTCGGTCTTGGTCAGCTCCCACGGGCGGGCGGTGAAGGCATAGGGCTTGGAAGTCAGCGCGCCCACCGGGCACAAGTCGATGATATTGCCCTGCAAATTGCTGTCGAGCGTCTGGTTGAGATAGCTGGTAATCTCGGCATCTTCGCCCCGGCCGATCTGGCCCATCTGGGTGATGCCCGCGACCTCGGTCGTGAAACGCACGCAGCGCGTGCAGGAGATGCAGCGCGTCATCGCGGTGCCCACGAGCGGGCCGAGATCCAGATCATCGACCGCGCGCTTGGCCTCGCGGAAGCGGCTGAAATCCACACCGTAAGCCATCGCCTGATCCTGCAGGTCGCATTCGCCGCCCTGATCGCAGATCGGGCAATCCAGCGGGTGGTTGATGAGCAGGAACTCCATCACCCCCTCGCGGGCCTTCTTGACCATGGGGGAGTTCGTCTTGACCACCGGCGGCTGACCCTCGGGCCCCGGGCGCAGGTCCTTGACCTGCATCGCACAGGAGGCCGCGGGTTTGGGCGGGCCGCCGACAACTTCGACAAGGCACATCCGGCAGTTGCCGGCGATGGTCAGGCGCTCGTGATAGCAAAAGCGCGGGATCTCGATCCCCGCTTCCTCGCAGGCCTGGATCAGGGTCATCGCCCCGTCCACTTCAATCTCAATCCCGTCGATCTCGATCTTGCGCAGGTCAGACATGGGTTACTCCGCCGCTACGGGCGCGCAAGCATGGGTCTGCCACATGCGCGCCTCTTTCAGATAAGACCAGCCAAAGGCGTGGTCGCTGTCTCCATGGGTCTTGAGATGGTCGAGCCGCGCCAGAGCCTCATCCAGGCTCGGGCGGTGACCTTCTGGGACCCACCACATTGCGAAATGCATCTCACCGAGGGTTTCGAACCACTCGGCGCGCTTTTCGTAGAATTGCTTGTGGATCGTGCCCCAGACAAAGCGTTCGAGGCTTTCCACATCCTCCCAGACGGTCAGGTTGGACACGAAACGCGGATCGCCATCGATCTTGGCTTCGGTGTTGCCCGTGCCCGGCTCGCCCGAGCCTTCCATCATCCAGACAAAGCCCGGCATCCGCTTGCCCAACCCGTTCACCCGGTCGAGATTGGCCATGAACTCGGCCACACGCGGATCATCCGTGTCGGTCCTGAGCCGACCGACATTGACCTGCGCCAGGTGATATCCGGCGGGCGCGGTCATTCGGACAGCGCCTTTTCATCGATCAGAAGCATCCCGATCAGGGTGTCTTCGCCGATCTCGGTCCGACCCGCTGCACAGACCTCCGCCTGCGAGGCCCCTTCGATCGGATACTGGGTCAGGAAATCCTGCTGCATGCTGGTAAAGATCGGGGTCGGATCGATCATCTGGTCAAAGGGTTCATCCGTGTCGAACCCATCCTCGCCCAGCCGCGCCTCGAGAATTTCGAGCTGGCTTTGAACGGCAAAGAAGTTCAGGCCCAACGCGCCACACCCCTGGGCCAGAGCCTCGGCCATGGTCACGGCAAAGACCGTATTGGTGTAATAGCTCGGCGCCGGACGCAGCGTTTCCGCGACTGCAGGGCCCGCCATCAAAGCCGATATCAGACCGACACGGATCACGGTCCGGAGCTTTTCGACAGAGGAATGCGGAACTCCTTGACGGCCTGTCGAACCGCCGGGTTGGAGACCATGGCCGCGCAGAGGATCAGAGCGGAGAGCCCCCAGAACACCTTCCAGTGCCACGGTTTCGGGTGTTTCAGGTCCCGCTGCCGGTCCGGAGCCAGTTCCGTTCCGCATTGCGCGCAGGTCATCACGCCGAACCCGGGTGTGTTCCGCGCGCCGCACAGATGGCAAAGCCCGCCATTCGGGTCGAGGCCACCGAGCCCATACATGTTGAATGACGGAACACATCCGCGACCTTACTCCGCCGCCATTGCTGCAGAGACGCGCCCGGATTTCTGGGCCTTGATGCGGTCTTCGATCTCGTCGCGGAAGTTGCGGATGAGACCCTGGATCGGCCAGGCCGCAGCATCGCCAAGCGCGCAGATGGTGTGGCCCTCGACCTGCTTGGTGACGTCGAACAGCATGTCGATCTCTTCGACCTCCGCCTCGCCGCGCACCAGACGGTCCATCACGCGCATCATCCAGCCCGTGCCCTCGCGGCAGGGCGTGCACTGGCCGCAGCTCTCGTGCTTGTAGAACTTCGACAGGCGCCAGATCGCCTTGATGATGTCGGTATCCTTGTCCATCACGATCACCGCCGCCGTGCCGAGGCCGGAGCCCAGCTCGCCGCGCAGGTAGTCGAAATCCATGATCGCGTCGCGCATGTTCTCACCACGCACGCAGGGCACCGAGGATCCGCCCGGGATCACCGCCTTGAGGTTGTCCCAGCCGCCACGGATCCCGCCGCAATGCTTGTCGATCAGCTCCTCAAAGGAAATCGACATGGCCTCCTCGACCACACAGGGGTTGTTCACATGGCCCGAGATCGCAAAGAGCTTGGTGCCCGCATTGTTCGGACGGCCGAACTGCGCGAACCAGTCCGCGCCACGGCGCAGGATGGTCGGCACAACGGCGATGGATTCCACGTTATTCACCGTGGTCGGGCAGCCATAGAGACCCGCGCCCGCCGGGAAGGGCGGCTTCATCCGGGGCATGCCCTTCTTGCCTTCGAGGCTCTCGATCAGCGCGGTTTCCTCGCCACAGATGTAGGCCCCCGCCCCATGGGCGAGATAGAGGTCGAAATCCCAGCCGGACCCGGCGGCATTCTTGCCCAGAAGGCCCGCGTCATAGGCCTCGTCGATCGCCGCCTGCAGCGCCTCGCGCTCGCGGATATACTCACCGCGGATATAGATATAGGAGGCATGGGCGCCCATCGCGAAGCTCGCGATCAGGCAGCCCTCGATCAGGGTGTGGGGATCATGGCGCATGATCTCCCGGTCCTTGCAGGTGCCCGGCTCGGATTCGTCGGCGTTTACCACAAGGTAATGGGGCCGCCCGTCACTGCCCTTGGGCATGAAGGACCATTTCAGACCCGTCGGAAAGCCCGCGCCGCCGCGACCGCGCAGCCCGCTATCCTTCATGATCTTGATGATGTCATCGCGACCCATCTGAACCAGCTTGTCCGTGCCGTCCCAATGCCCGCGCTTGCGGGCACCGGCCAGAGTGCGGTCATGCATTCCGTAGATATTGGTGAAGATCCGGTCCTGATCTTGCAGCATCTGTCACTCCTTCGCCTGGCGCGATCGCCAGAGCCTGAACCCCACCACCAGCGCCCAGAAGAACGCTGCCAGTGCGGCAAAATCGAATAGGAAGACAAACCGGACCGGCAGGCCCAATTCCCTTCCCGCAAAGTTCGCCCCGATCCACAGCACCATCGTGGCAGCGACCACGATGGCGGCGGTGCGGGCCTGCATGACGCGGGCCTGCTCTTCGGGATCCGGGCGTTGGGTCATGTGTCGTACACGTCGCCCTCATCGACCCGTTTGGAAAACTCCGTCTCGCCGCCACCGGCGAGCAGTTTGGCCTGCGCCACCCATTCATCACGCGAGGCGCGCCCCTTGAAGCCTTCGAGGTTCTCATCCACCCAGGCCAGCTCGGCCTCGGACCAGCCGGCGATCTGGTCAAAATGGTAGAAGCCCATGGAATTCAGCACGCCTTCAAGCTTGGGTCCGACGCCCTTGATCTTCTTGAGGTCATCCGCCTTGCCGTCTCGGGCTGCCGATAGGGTTGCAGGCTTGCCCTCCGCCTCGGCCGACGCAGTCTCGGTGGCCCCATTGGAATAGGTCCAGGAGCCCTTGCGGCTGGCCAGTTCAGCCTCCCCCGCCAGCGGGGTCGACGGTTTCACGACGCCGGTTGCCATGGCGGGCACGGTCGGCGCGGGCTCCGCGCTCGGGGTCGGCGCACCGCCCTGAACACGGGCGCGCGCCGCGTCCATCTCGGCTTGCAGCGCCTCGACCCGACCTTGCGGGCGTCCGCCCTGGCCGCAGACCATGATGCTCAGCGCGCCGCCGACAATGAGCCAGGCAATCGCGCCCATGAATGCGCCTTGCAGGAATGACCAGCCTACAACCATCAGCCCAGCCGCCGTCAGCGCGCCCAGTAGTATGCCGATCGCCCAGCAGATGATGGTGCAGGTCATGTCTTTGTTTTGTGTCGTCATTCCAGTTCTCCCCCTTTTTCAGAGCCGTTCGTTAGTAAACGTCCCCTTTTGTAACGCGGGAAGAAAATTCTGTCTCGCCTCCTGATGCGAGGGTCTTGGCCTGGGCCACCCATTCATCGCGGGAAGCACGTCCCTTGAAGCCTTCGAGATTGTCATCCACCCAAGCCAACTCGGCCTCGGACCAGCCGGCGATCTGGTCGAAATGGTAGATGCCCATGCCGTTCAGCATGGTCTCGAGCTTGGGCCCGACGCCCTTGATCTTCTTGAGATCATCGGCGCCCTCATCGCGCGCCGCACTCAGCATGGCGGGCTTGGACCCTGTTTGCGTCGAAGCCGCTCCGTATTTCCACGTGCCCTTCCGCGAGGCCAATTCCGCCTGTCCGGGCAGTGCGGCACTTGGCTTGACCTTCGTTGTCTCGGTGGGCGCAGGCGCGACGACCGGCTCCGGCGCAAGCTCCGCCGTCGTTGCCGGTGCCTCGGGTGTCGGAGCTTTCGCGGTGTTTGCAGGCTTGGGCAGTTCGGCATCCTTGCCGAGCCACGGCGCCGTCAGGGGGACTTCGGTCCCGTCGATACGCTTGATCGTGTCGCCAAGATCCACCGCGAGCCGCGCTGAGGCGTTATAGGCATCCTTGCCCGCTTCGTATTCGGTGAGGCTGGTCAACCCGCCTGCAGGCTCCGACGTGTAGCGCCCGTTCTGCGGACCGGGCACGGGCACCTCACCCGCCGCCATCTTGTCCAGCAGCGCCGAGAAGCCCTCAACCGTCAGGTCCTCGTAGTAATCCTTGCCGATCTGGGCCATGGGCGCGTTCGCGCAGGAGCCGAGGCATTCGACCTCTTCCCAGCTGAACTTGCCGTCGGCGCTGAGCTGATGGGCCTTGGGCGCGATCTTGTCCTTGCAAACCGCGACCAGATCCTCGGCCCCGCAGATCATGCAGGATGTCGTCCCGCAAATCTGGATATGCGCAACGGAACCAACAGGTTGCAGTTGAAACATGAAGTAGAACGTCGCGACTTCGAGTGCCCGGATATAGGCCATATCCAGCATCTCGGCCACGTATTCGATGGCCGGGCGGGTCAGCCAGCCCTCTTGTTCCTGCGCGCGCCACAGGATCGGAATGATCGCGGACGCCTGACGACCCTCAGGATACTTGGTCATCTGCGTCAGCGCCCAGGCCTCGTTCTCGGGCGTGAAGGCAAAGCTTGCGGGTTGGTCAGCGTGAAGACGACGCAGCATCAGATCGTTTCCCTCAGTGGCGCAACCTGTTCAAGGATCAGCAGAAGCTGCTCCAGCAGTTGCGGCAAATACGTCTCGACAAAGCTGCGCAGCGTGGCGCGCAGCCAGATGGCCAGTCCGGCCAGATAAGCGGCCATCAGACCGGCAAAGGCGATCAGCCCGGCGAACAGCCCGACAAGGGAGGACCGCGAGGCCTTCCCCATCCCGGCGCTCAGCCAGAAGGACAGCACGAAGACCGCCCCGAACCCGATCGCAACCCACAGCATCAGCGGTCAATCTCTCCGAACACCACGTCCATGGTCCCAATGATCGCGGCCACATCGGCCAGCTGGTGACCCTTGGCCACGTGATCCATGCTCTGCAGGTGCAGATAGCCCGGTGCGCGGATCTTGGAGCGGTAAGGCTTGTTCGTGCCATCCGATTTCAGGAAGACGCCAAACTCGCCCTTGGGCGCCTCGACCGCGGCATAGACCTCGCCCTCGGGCACGTGGAAGCCTTCGGTATAGAGCTTGAAGTGGTGGATCAGGCTCTCCATCGAGGTTTTCATGTCGCCGCGCTTGGGCGGGGTCAGCTTGCCGCGCGCGAGGACATCGCCGGGGCATTCGCGCAGTTTGACGATGGCCTGCTGGATGATCCCGAGGCTCTCGCGCATCTCCTGCATCCGGCAGAGATAGCGGTCATAGCAGTCGCCATTCTTGCCAATGGGGATCTGGAAATCGAACTCATCGTAGCATTCATAGGGCTGCGCGCGGCGCAGATCCCATGCCAGGCCCGAGCCCCGCACCATCACGCCGGAATAGCCCCATTCGAGGATCTCTTCTTCGGTGACCACGCCGATATCGCAATTGCGCTGCTTGAAGATCCGGTTCTCGGTCAGCAGCCCGTCAATATCGTCGAGCACGGCGGGGAATTCGTGGGTCCAGGTCTCGATATCATCGAGCAGCTCGGGCGGCAGATCCTGATGCACGCCTCCGGGTCGGAAATAGGCCGCGTGGAGACGCGCCCCGCAAGCCCGCTCGTAGAAGACCATGAGCTTTTCACGCTCTTCAAAGCCCCAGAGCGGCGGCGTCAGCGCGCCCACATCCATGGCCTGGGTCGTGACGTTCAACAGGTGGTTCAGGATCCGCCCGATCTCGGAATAGAGCACCCGGATCAGGGACCCGCGCCGGGGCACTTCGGTCCCGGTCAGCTTCTCGATCGCGAGGCACCAGGCATGTTCCTGGTTCATCGGGGCCACGTAGTCGAGCCGGTCGAAATAAGGCAGGTTCTGCAGGTAGGTCCGGCTCTCCATGAGCTTTTCCGTCCCGCGATGCAGCAGGCCGATATGGGGATCGCAGCGCTCGACAATCTCGCCATCCAGTTCCAGCACCAGTCGCAGCACGCCGTGGGCGGCCGGATGCTGGGGCCCGAAATTGATGTTGAAATTGCGGATCTTCTGTTCGCCGGTGAGGGCGTCGTCGAAATTCGTGCCGTCCATCATGGTCTCAAACTCCAACTTCTGCCGCGTGCCAGCCCGCAGGAATGCGGCCCATCAGGCGGTGTACATGGTCATATTGCGGGGCCAGCGCTTTGGCGGCCTGGGCGCGGCGGCCCGGTTCCATCTCGATAGGCGCGCTCTGGTGGACGCGGGTATCCAGCGGGGCTGCATGGTCCTTGATGCCGAGAAAGGCGCAGAGGCGCGAGACGGTCTCGGCCCGGAACAGCTCTTCGTAGAAGCCCAGAAACCTGTCCCCTTCGGGGATCGCAGCGCGGATCCGGCTGAGCGGGCCCTCGTAATCGCAGCGCTCGGCCAGAGCACCCTCTTCGCCCCGGGTCCAGCGGTCGAAGATCCAGTTGGCGCGGTCGGCGATGTCCTTGTCGGAGCCACCCTTCCAGCCCGCCATCATGCGGATATTGGACCAGAGCCGGTCAATCGGGTCGCGCAGCAGGTAGATGAACTTGGTCACGGGACCGAGCCCGGCCATCTTGCGCAGACGGTCCTCGCTGAGCAGCGCATAGGCCGGGGTGATATCGCCCACGACGCGCGCGCCCTTGCGGCCCTTCTTGAGGAAGCTGACATAGGCGCCGGGCCGTTCGACCCCTTGCCCCAGCAGCCCCAGATAGCGGTCGATCTCGGCTACCTCGAAGCGCAGTTTCTCGCGCGCCGCGCCCTCGGCCTCGCGCATCTTCGCGCGCAGCCCCATGCGTTTCTCGCAGAGCCCGTCGATCTGCTCCATCACCTGCCCGCGATCCAGCGCGTCGAAGTAATGCAGCTCCTTGTGGGTCCAGAGATGCACCTCCGGGTGGCGATCCAGGTAGTACTGGAGCCAGCTCGTGCCCGCCTTCGTGGCACCGATCCCGAAAAGGAGCGTGACGTCGGCCATGGCTCAGCCCTTGGCCTCTTCTTTCTCGTCGCCGGGCAGGATGTACTCGGCACCTTCCCAAGGGGACATGAAGTCGAACTGCCGGTATTCCTGCACGAGCTTCACCGGCTCATAAACGACGCGCTTCTTCTCGTCGTCATAGCGCACCTCGGTATAGCCCGTGGTCGGGAAGTCCTTGCGCAGCGGATAGCCCCGGAAGCCGTAATCCGTGAGGATCCGGCGCAGATCCGGGTGGCCCGAGAACAGGATGCCGAACATGTCGAACACCTCACGCTCGAACCAGTTGGCCGAGGGGTGTTCCGAGATGATCGAGGGCACGATGTCATCGGCCCGCACCGGAACCCGCAGGCGGATCCGGTGGTTCTGGTACATGGACAGGAAGTGATAGACCACGTCGAACCGCTGCGCCCGCTCGGGGTAGTCCACGGCCGTGATGTCGATCAGGGTCGAGAACTTGCAGGTCGCGTCGGTCTTGAGGAAGGCCACGAGGCCGACGATCGATTGCGGCGTGGCCACAACGGTCAGCTCGTCATGGGCGATCTCGGTCGAAATCACGCAATCCGGGCGCTTGAGCTCGATATGGGCGGCCAGTTCCTGAAGGGCTGCGGTCATTGGTGTGTCTCCTGCGCCTTAGCGCACAATCGTTCCCGTCCGGCGGATCTTGCGTTGCAGCTGCAACAGGCCATAGAGCAGCGCCTCGGCCGTGGGCGGGCAGCCGGGGACATAGATGTCCACGGGCACCACGCGGTCGCAACCGCGCACAACGGAATAGCTGTAATGGTAGTACCCGCCGCCATTGGCGCATGACCCCATCGAGATCACGTAGCGCGGCTCGGGCATCTGGTCATAGACCTTGCGCAGGGCGGGCGCCATCTTGTTGGTCAGCGTGCCGGCCACGATCATCACATCGGACTGGCGCGGAGACGCGCGCGGCGCGATCCCGAACCGTTCGGCATCGTAGCGCGGCATGGAGGTGTGCATCATCTCGACCGCGCAGCAGGCCAGACCAAAGGTCATCCAGTGCAGCGAGCCGGTGCGGGCCCAGTTGATGATGTCCTCGGTCGAGGTCAGCAGAAAGCCCTTGTCCTGCAACTCGGCATTGAGGAGCTGTGTCGCGTGTTCCTTGTCGGGACCCGCGTCATAGGCGGCGGTGCTCACTCCCATTCGAGGGCTCCTTTTTTCCACTCATAGGCGAACCCGATGGTCAGGATCGCAAGGAAGATCATCATGCTCCAGAAGCCCACGATCCCCACATCCTTGAAGGCAACCGCCCAGGGGAAGAGGAACGCGACCTCGAGATCGAAGATGATGAAGAGAATCGATACCAGGTAGAAGCGCACATCGAACTTCATCCGGGCATCGTCGAAGGCGTTGAAGCCACACTCATAGGCCGAGACTTTTTCCGGATCCGGATTGCGCACCGCCAGGATCACCGCAGCCAGGATGAGCACCAGGCCAAGGCCAATGGCAATTGCCAAAAATACTAGGATCGGAAGGTATTCTCGAAGCAAATCTTCCACGTGGGGCTCCTTCCTGCGTGGTACCGGGGACCAGCTCAGCGCGGTCCCGATAGTGTCGGTCCGGTCGTGGCGGGTCTACCTTTGCATACCAAGGTGGTCAACCGAGCCGCCTGCGGCAAACACGCCCCAACGCGCGCAGTGTACGCGTGTCCCGGGGCTCTGCCAGAGGCGGTGTGACGCAGGGCATGATCCGCCCCCGGTTTTCCCGCATAACCAGCATAGCATCTAACCACATATTGAATACAGGTTTAACTCCTGAGCAGGTTTTGCACCCCGCGCCCGAATTTCATGGGGCCCTCGGCCAAGGCCGGGTCGGCCGCCTGTGACGCAGAGCGCTCCAGGCCGAGGGCGCAGAACGGCCTTTAGGCAGGTCCAGCGCGGCAACACTCGGCTCGGCGACCCTCTCGCGTGACCGTCGCTGGACAGCGGCCCTCCATGTCAGGGAGGCCGTGGCATGCCGAGCCACCCGGACAAAACCGATGCCGGGCTCGGAGCCCCATAGTCGACACGCTTTTGGGGGACGCATGTCACAGGCGCGGTGGGCAGGTATAGCGCGTGGGAGCACGCGTATCACTGCGCGCCGCGCCTGTCCCGGAACTCCGGTGCCGGTTTCGCGCGGGCGTGTCGGGATGGCCGGCGTCCCGCGCCCCGACCCCGCCCTATGCGATTCAGGTGGTCAGGTCTCGGAAACCCAGGGGGCGGGTCGCTTGGCGAAGAACGCGTCGATCCCTTCTGCGGCCTCGTCGCTTTCCCAGCGGGCAATGAGCGCGTCGATCGTGCTGTCGATCTCGGCCTCGCTGACGGCTCCGCCGAGGCGCAGCGCGAGGGCCTTGGCTTCGGCCACAGCGCCCGGGGCCGTGGCGAGATAGGGCACCACCTCGGCCTCGACGGCGGCATCCAGATCCTCCGGGGCCACGGTGCGCGCCGCAAGGCCAAGCGCGACGGCCTCCTCGGCCCCGAAGATCCGCGCGGACATGAAAACCCGGCGCGCGCAGGCCGCGCCCATGCGGGCGATCACGTAGGGGCCGATGGTCGCCGGGATCAGGCCCAGGCGCGTTTCGGTCAAGCCGAACCGCGCGGACGCGCTTGCGATGGCCACGTCGCAGACCGACATCAGACCGACACCGCCGCCGAGGGCCTGCCCCTGGATGCGCCCGATCACCGGCTTGGGCAGCTGGTTCCAGACCCCGAGCATCTCGGCCAGCGCGCGTGCCTCCCGGGCGCGGGTCGCCGCATCGGCGGTCATTTGCGCCCGCATCCAGCCCAGATCCCCCCCGGCGCAGAAGCTCCGCCCCTGACCGGTCAGGATCACCGCGCGCACCTTTGGATCCGCGCCGAGTGTCTCGGCGCAGGCCTTGAGTTCACCGATCATTGCGGCGTCCATGGCGTTGTGCTTGTCCGGCCGGTTCAGGGTCACGGTCACCACGCCGCGCGTATCCTGCGCCAGATCGAGCGTGTCATAGGCGGTCATGGGCGATCTCCTTCGCTGTCAGCCCGGGCACGGCCTTGCCCGCGCGCACCCAATCATCATGTATCCAGACCATCCGGTCGCAAAACCACGTCTTCGGCAGCGCCGTCAGGACAATCCCGAACACCACCCAATCGGCCCAAAGCATCCACAGGCCCAGCCCCAGCACCAGCGCCCCGGGTGCCGCGGCATACCCGAGACACAGGGCAACCCGACGGTGATGGGCCGGGAGCTCGGCGCGGTGGGTCAGAAAGATCCGCTCCCCCAGCACGGCGCGACTGCCCCAGGCGGCAAAGCTGCGCGGCTCGGCAAAGGCGCGCGGGTTGGCCCATGTCCAGACCAGCACGAGCGCCACCGGGATCAGCGCGCCCCAGCCGAGCCAGACCCGGCTCCAGATCGCGAGCGCCAGAAGCGGCAGCACCGAAAACCGGGTCGCCACCGAGAGCGGGTTGGCATGGCGTCGCCAGACCCGGTCATCCATCCCCATGAGGCGCTCGGCCCGGTCAAAGAGATCAGCCATGGGGCCGCGCCCCCAGGGTGTCAGGGATCGCACCAACGGCTTCGGGGACCGACAGCGCGCCCGTATCCAGATCCAGGTCTGCCTCGGGGAAGGCCTCGGAGCGCCGGGCGCAGAGGGCCTCCCAATCCGGCAGCACGAGCCACGTAGCCCTCGGCGCGCGGGTCCAGACCGGGTGACAGTGGGCCGCACGGTCCGCGCAGCTCAACTCTACATCCAAGTGCAGTCCCCCCTTAGCGCTCGCGGGATGCCACGCCCAGCGAGAGCGCGGGATCGGGTTCGCACTGTTGGCGGCCATGTCAAACCCCTGTTCCCGCGCCATGGCCGACACCTCATAGCCCCCATCGGCGGGGTCGCCTGTCTCCACAAGGCTTTCGCGCAGCCAAAGCGCCCCGGTCTCTGTCGCCAAAACGCAGGGGCTCGTGCGTTTGCCGATGCCGGACACCCCGCTCAGACAAACGCGCCAGGGCACCGGACTAGCGCAGGCCCCGGGCCATGGAGGCCGCCACGGCCAGCGCCGCGCGATCAAGCCCGGTCTCATAGCCCAGAGCGGCGAGATGATCGGCCACGGCCTCGGTGGCCACATTGCCCGCAGCACCCGGGGCATAGGGACAGCCCCCCAGCCCTCCGGCGGAGGCATCGAACACCCGCAGCCCCTGATCCAGCGCCACATCGATATTGTTGAGCGCCCGCCCGCCCGTATCGTGGAAATGCCCGGCGAGCTGCGTCACCGGGACCTCGGCGCGCACGGCCTCCAGCATCCGCGCCACGCGGACGGGCTCGCCCCGCCCCAAGGTCTCGCCCAGGGAAATCTCGTAGCAGCCCAGATCGGCCAGACGCGCGGCGACACGCGCCACGGCCTCGGGCGGGGTGGCGCCATCAAACGGGCAATCGGTCACGCAGGAGACATAGCCCCGCACGGGCAGCCCCGCCTCTGCCGCCGCCGCGCAGATCGGTGCGAAGCGGTCGAAGCTTTCTTCGATGGTGCAATTGAGATTGGCTTTGCTGAACCCCTCGCTGGCCGCCCCGAAAATCGCGATCTCGTCGGCGCGCGCCGCCAGCGCCCCTTGGAACCCGCGCATGTTCGGGGTCAGCGCGGCATAGCGCAGCCCGTCCCGGCGCGGGATCCCCGCCAGCACCTCGGCCCCATCGGCCATTTGCGGCACCCATTTCGGGCTGACGAAGCTGGCGACTTCGATCCGGGCGAAGCCGACCTCGGCCAGCGCCGAGATCAGGGCGATCTTCTGGGCCGTTGGGATCTGCCGCTTTTCATTCTGCAGCCCGTCGCGGGGGCCGACCTCGACGATCTCGACCGTCTGGCTCATGGCGTGGCCTCCCAGGGGGGATAGAACGCCCGGTCGTAGATCCCCTCGCCCGGCGCGGGCAGTGCCGCCTGAAAGCCCGGGCGCGCGGAGATGGCGGCATACCAGGCCGCGCTACGTGGATACCCGTCCAGCGTCACGAAATACTGCCCCATATAGACCGCCTGCCCGACACTGATATCCGCCGCCGAGAAGCCACCCGCCAGCAGGCTGTCGCAGCCGGTTTCGCGCAGCCGCGCCTCGATCGCCTCGTAGCACTTGGCGAGCCGCTTCGCCTCGAGCCGCATCACGACCGGCGAGCGCATGGCATCCTCGTAGAGCATCACATGCTGCTGGGTGAGCGCCGCCACATGCTGGCTCAGGGTCTCGGCGAAATGGATCCAGACGAGGAAGGCCCCGCGCTCCGGATGGCCCGGCCCCCGCCCCAGTCCGTCGGGCGAGAACCGCTCGCAGAGCAGTTCCGTGATCGCGCCCGTCTCGAACAGGGTCTCCCCGTCAAGCTCCAGCGCGGGCACCCGCCCCGCCGGAGACAGAGCCAGATAGGCCGGATCGCGCAGGGCGCGGTCGAACGGGTGCGTGATCACCTCAGCCTCGAGCCCCAGCTCGCGGATCAGCCAGAGTGTGCGCATGGACCGGGTCTGCGGACAGTGATGCAGACGGATCGCCGGTGTGCGGGCGGGTGCCGGTGCGTTCATGTCGGTGCCTCTTCATCCGGCTCCAGCAGGATGAGCGGTGCCCCTGCCGTGACCTGATCCCCGGTTTGCACGCGGATCTCGGACACGGTCCCATCCCGCCCGGCGGTCAGGGTATGCTCCATCTTCATCGCCTCGAGGATGGCGAGCCGCGCGCCCTGGCGCACCCGCTCCCCGGTAGACACAAAGACCGCCTTGACGAGCCCCGGCATGGGCGCCTCGACATGTCCTGCCCCCGGGCCCGCCGCGGCTCCTCGCTGCAGCGGATCGGGCACTGTGAAATGGTAATTGTTCGACCAGAACACGCTGACACCCGCCGCGTGGGCGACGATCTCGGCCGGGGTCGGCGCGCCATCCACCCACCAGACGCCGTCATGGCGCGCGATCTCATGGGTCGCCTCGCCGATCCGGACGCGGAACCGGTCCGCGCCAAGCGTTTCGATCCGGGTGGCGACCTCCTCCTCGCCAAAGAGCAGCATCTGGCTTTGTGCCAGCGGCGCCCAGAGCGTGAGCCCCGCGTGATCCGGCGCCCCCAAATGCAGCCCCGCCGCACCGAGCCCTGCCAGCGAGCGCGCCCGCGTACAGGGGACGGGCGCGGGCGAGAGCGTCGCGACCTCCCGGTCGATCAGGCCGGTATCCACCTCTCCGGCGAAAAAGCCCTCATGGCGCGCCAAAGCTCGCAGAAAGGCAAGGTTGGTGACGCTGCCCGCCACCTGCGTGGTCGCGAGCACCCGGTCGAGCTTGCGCAGGGCCGCCTGCCGCGTGGGCCCGGCGACCACCAGCTTGGCGATCATCGGATCGTACCAGGGGCTGATCGTGTCGCCCGCGCGCACGCCGGTCTCGATCCGCGCGCCATCGGGGAAGGCCAGATGGGTCAGGGTCCCGGTGGCGGGCAGGAAGCCCTTGGGCACGTCCTCGGCATAGAGCCGCGCTTCGAAGGCATGGCCCGTGATCGACAGGTCCTGCTGTGCAGCGGGCAGGTCCTCCCCCGCGGCGACGCGCAGCTGCCATTCCACCAGATCGAAGCCGGTGACGGCCTCGGTCACCGGATGTTCGACCTGCAGGCGGGTGTTCATTTCCATGAACCAGAACCCGTCCGCGCGCAAACCGTCACTGGCATCGACGATGAATTCCACGGTGCCTGCGCCCGCATAGCCGATCGCCTCGGCGGCGCGCACGGCGGCGGCCCCCATGGCGGCGCGCATCTCGGGCGTCATGCCCGGTGCCGGGGCCTCTTCAATCACCTTCTGATGGCGACGCTGGAGGGAACAATCCCGCTCGAACAGATGCACCGCGCGGGTGCCGTCGCCAAAGACCTGAACCTCGATATGCCGCGGCGTGGCCACGTATTTCTCGATCAGAACGGCGTCGTTTCCGAACGCCCCAAGCGCCTCGGCCTTGGCCGCCTCGAGCGCAGGCAGGAAGGCCTCGGGCGCATCGACCCGGCGCATTCCCTTGCCGCCGCCCCCGGCCACGGCCTTGATCAGGACCGGGTATCCGATGGTCCCGGCTTGCGCGGCCAGATGGGCGGGATCCTGATCCGCGCCCTGATAGCCGGGCACCACGGGGACACCGGCCTCGGACATAAGGGTCTTGGCCGCATCTTTGAGCCCCATGGCGCGGATCGCCTCGGCCGAGGGACCGATGAAGACCAGACCGGCGGCCTCGACCGCTTCGACGAAATCCGGGTTCTCCGACAGAAAGCCATAGCCCGGGTGAATGGCCTGCGCCCCCGTGGCGAGCGCTGCTTCGATGATCGCATCGCCGCGCAGATAACTGTCCCGCGGCGCGGGTCCGCCGATGGCGCATGCGGCATCGGCCATGGCGACATGGCGCGCGCCGGCATCGACCTCGGAATAGACCGCCACGGTCTGCACCCCGAGGCGACGGCACGTCTCGATTACCCGGCAGGCAATCTCGCCGCGATTGGCAATCAGGATCCTGTTGAACATTTCGTGCCTTTTCCCCCGTCGCCAGTGTTGGCCAACAGTCTTTCTCGAAGCGTCTTTGCGGCGGCCTCCCTGCTCTGACGAGCTTCGGGTTTGTTGGCCTCAGGAAGGGTCAGAGCACGCATCTCAACGCGGTCGCGAACGCCAGCCAGGTCGAGGCGCGCGCGTGCTTTGCCACCGGCTGCAACAACAATCGCAGAGGGGAACAAACGCACGAATCCACCCAAGATGGGTGCAAAATCCCGCTCTGCGCGTCTTCCGATCCTTCCTCCGGAAGCTTTCGCCTGTACCCAAAACGAGTTGGCGATAACCACGCGCCCCATACGATCCTCTACAGAGAGATCTGGAAAAACCTTCTCGAAAAACTCCGCTGGCCATCGCGCAAAGCGATCTGGGCAATCGGGCGTGTATGGATGTATCGGATCATAGATAAAGGGATGGCCACCTTTCTTACCGAGTCCGTCCGAGCACACTTCGTAAAGCCAATCTTCAATCTTTCGACCAATTTCCCAATGACCCGGGTTGCTACCGGGCTCGGCCAACAACAGCAGAACTTCAACGCTGTCAGGTCGATCTAACGCGCCAGCGAAGTGGCGTGGCCGATGACCCTTCTCGAATTCGTTAGGAAGTCCATGGTCGCGCGCGATTTGCATGACCTTTGGAAATGCGTCTAGCAGGTATCTGGCCACGCGTGGATCCATCCAGTCAGACGTCATAACCTTGCCTCCCATCGTGACCAGGCAACCCAAAAGGAGCAGTAAGCGCTCAAATCACATCCGGAACACGCCGAAGCGTGTCTCCTCTATGGGGGCGTTCAGGGCGGCGCGCAGGGAGAGGCTGAGCACAGCGCGGCTTTTACGCGGGTCGATGATCCCGTCATCCCAGAGCCGGGCCGAGGCATAAAGCGGGTGGGACTGTTCCTCGAACATGTCGATCGTTGGCTGTTTGAAGGCGGCCTCCTCTTCGGGCGACCAGCTGCCGCCCTTGCGCTCAATCGCGTCGCGCTTGACCGTGGCGAGCACCCCGGCGGCTTGCGCGCCGCCCATGACCGAGATCCGGGAATTGGGCCAGGACCACATGAAGCGCGGCTGATAGGCCCGCCCGGCCATGCCGTAATTCCCCGCCCCGAAGGATCCGCCCATCACCATGGTCACCTTGGGCACCGAGGTCGTCGCCACCGCCGTCACCATTTTGGCCCCGTGCCGCGCGATCCCCTCATTCTCGTATTTCCGGCCCACCATGAAGCCCGTGATGTTCTGCAGAAACACAAGCGGGATCTTGCGCTGGCTGCAAAGCTCGACGAAATGGGCGCCCTTCTGGGCCGCCTCGGAGAACAGGACGCCATTATTGGCGATGATCCCCACCGGACAGCCCTCGATATGAGCGAACCCCGTCACCAGCGTCTCGCCAAAGCGCGGCTTGAACGCGTCAAAGCGCGAGCCGTCGACGATCCGGGCAATGACTTCGGTGATGTCGTAGGGCACCGAAAGGCTCGCCGGAACCAGATCCAGCAGCTCTTCGGGGTCATAGGCGGGCGGCTCAGGGGCCTGCATCGCCACCGAGACCGACACGCGCCGGTTCAGCCCCGCCACCGCGCGGCGCGCGAGCGCCAGCGCATGGGCATCGTCCTCGGCCAGATAATCCGCCACGCCCGAGAGGCGTGTGTGCACATCGCCCCCGCCGAGATCCTCGGCGCTGACCACTTCGCCCGTGGCAGCCTTGACCAGCGGCGGGCCCGCGAGAAAGATCGTGCCCTGCTCCTTCACGATGATCGTCACATCGGACATGGCGGGCACATAGGCCCCCCCTGCCGTGCAGGAGCCCATGACCACGGCGATCTGCGGGATACCCGCCGCCGACATCTGCGCCTGATTGTAAAAGATCCGCCCGAAATGATCCCGGTCGGGAAAGACCTCGTCCTGATTGGGCAGGTTCGCCCCGCCGCTATCCACAAGGTAGATGCAGGGCAAATGACATTCCGCGGCAATCTCTTGCGCGCGCAGGTGTTTCTTGACGGTGATCGGGTAATAGGTGCCGCCCTTCACGGTGGCATCATTGCAGATGACCATCACGTCCTGCCCGTGGATCTGGCCCACGCCCGCAATCGCTCCGCCACAGGGTGCCGCCCCCCCATAGAGGCCATGGCCCGCCGTCGCCCCGACCTCGAGAAACGGACTGCCGGGGTCGAGCAGATTGGCCACACGGTCCCGCGGCAGCATCTTGCCGCGACTCAGATGGCGGTCCCGTGCGGCGTCGCCGCCCCCTGCAGCGGCCTGCGATGCTGCATCCGCAACGTGTTCGAGCGCGGCCAGATGCGCGGCGCGATTGGCCTTCGCCGCCTCCGATCCGCTATCCCATTGAGATATCAGCTTCACGCGGCCTGCCTCCTGCCTGATGGACATGCCCCTGCCGGGCCAAGGGCCGTTATGCCGCAGGGCAGCGCAGCCTCCGGTTGACCTGTATCAAAGCTGGTACAATCGGTCTGCGCGATGACAGCGGCGGAGACCAAACGAGGGAACGACCCATGAAACATATCACCCTGTCCGCACTCGCTGTTCTGGCGGCCACGGCCGCGGCCCCGGCTTTCGCCCAGGAGGCAGGAGACTGGACCATCGGCATCGGGATCGCCAATGTGAACCCGAAATCCGGCAATGGCGAACTGGATGCCATCGTCCCGGGCGCCGGCATCGACGTCGACTCGGACACGCAGCTGTCCTTCACCGCCGAGTATTTCTTCACGCCGAATATCGGTCTCGAAATCCTCGCCGCGACGCCCTTCAGCCATGACATCTCGATTGACGGGGTTGGGGATGCCGGTGACACCAAGCACCTGCCGCCCACCATCTCGGTGAACTACCACTTCACCAATTTCGAGGGCTTCAAGCCCTATATCGGGGTCGGCCTGAACTACACCAACTTCTTCCAGGAGAGCTCGCCGCTCGGCAAGTTGGAGCTGGAGGACAGCTTCGGCCTTGCCGCCCAAATCGGCGTGGACATTCCGGTCACCGAGACCGGGGCGCTGCGCCTGAATGCGCGCTATATCGACATCGATACCGACGTGAAGCTGAACGGCGACAAGATCGGCACAGCCGAGATCGATCCGGTGGTTCTGGGCATCGCGTACGTGATGACCTTCTGAACCGCGATCCATCGCAGCCAAGCGAGGCGCGCCCGAGTGGCGCGCCTTTTGCCTATGCAGGGCCGCGCTCATGTCTCGGGCCTCTGATCCCGGTCGCGCCCGGTGAAGGCCAGCCCGCCATCGCGCCGCACATAGTAGTCCCAGCCCTGCGCCGCCCCTTCGGGTCGGCAGCGCACCACGACCCAGATGCCGGGATCCGTCCCGGGCACCGCCGCGCAATCGGTCAGGGCCGCCGAGCCCGTGCCATCGAGGGCCGCATGATCCTTGAGATATTGCGCCGCGTAATGGTCGATCACCGCGCTCTCATCCAGCGCCGCCCGTTGCGAGCCCAGCCGCACGCCATTGGCTGCGAGGATCAGCACGATGATGCCCAAGGGCAAAAACCAGAGCCAGCGCGGCCAGGCCATGGGCTCATCCCCCTTTGCCCAGAGAGGCGACAGAGCGCTCGGTGACAGCGGGCCGGGTCATGCCATGGCCGCCATCAGCTCGCGCCCGACCAGCATGCGCCGGATCTCGGAGGTGCCCGCGCCAATCTCCATCAGCTTGGCATCGCGGAACATCCGGGCCACGGGCGCATCGTTCAGAAAGCCCGCGCCACCCATGGCCTGCACCGCCTGATGGGCGACTTTCATGCCCTCTTCCGAGGCGTAAAGCACACAGGCCGCTGCATCCTGCCGCGTGACCTCGCCGCGATCGCAGGCCTTGGCGACCTCATAAGCATAGGCGCGCGACGTGTTCAGCCCCGCATACATATCAGCGATCTTGCCCTGCATGAGCTGGAAGTTTCCGATGCTTTGGCCGAATTGCTTGCGCTCGACCATATACGGCATGATCTCGTCGAGGCAGCCCGCCATGATGCCGATATTGACGCCCGAGAGGACGACACGCTCGTAATCGAGACCGCTCATCAGGACCGCAACCCCGCGCCCCTCTTCTCCGAGCACGTTCTCGAAGGGCACTTCGACATCCTCGAAGATCAGCTCCGCGGTGTTCGAGCCGCGCATGCCGAGCTTGTCGAAATGGGGCGAGGTCGAGAATCCGGTCATGGATTTCTCGATGATGAAGGCGGTGATGCCCTTGGAGCCTGCCTCCGGGTCGGTCTTGGCATAGACAACAAGGGTTTCGGCGTCCGGGCCGTTGGTGATCCAGTATTTCGTGCCGTTCAGGCGGTAGTGATCGTTGCGCTTTTCCGCGCGCAGTTTCATGCCCACCACGTCGGACCCGGCGGAGGCTTCGGACATGGCCAGCGCGCCCACATGGGTGCCGTCGATCAGGCCCGGCAGGTAGCGAGCCTTTTGCTCCGGCGTGCCGTTGAGCTTGATCTGGTTGACGCAAAGATTGGAATGCGCGCCGTAGCTGAGCCCGATGGAGGCCGACACGCGGGAGATTTCCTCGACCGCGACCGTATGGGCGAGATAGCCCATGCCCGCACCGCCATCTTCCTCGTCCACGGTGATGCCAAGAAGGCCCAGCTCCCCCATCTCGCTCCAGAGCTCGGCCGGAAAGAGATTGTCGGAATCGGTCGCCGCCGCCAGCGGCTTGACCCGTTCCTGCGCCCAGCGATGGACCATCTCGCGCAGGGCTTCGACCTCTTCGCCGAGATCGAACCGCATGGATGCGGTGAACATGGGCGCTCCCTCCTCCCAAAAATTGAACGCTTGTTCATTTATAGGCGCGCGCGTCGTCCCTGTCCAGAGATTTCGCGCGCGGAGTGGGGGCGCTGCCCCCGGCGGCCCTGCGGCCGCCTCCCCCGGGATATTTCGGGACTTAAGGGAGGGGCTATTCGGCGGCCATCGACTGGGGAAGCGCCTCGGCCTCGGCGCGCAGGATGCGGGCGATCTGGGCGCAATCGACCTCGGAGAAGGTGAGCGGCAGGCGCAGATCGAGCAGCGTCGCAAGCACGCGGTCGGTTTGCGGCAGCACTGGCGTCGGGGCATAGCGCCAGCTGTCATAGCGCGAGGTGAAGCCATGGGGTTCGGGCGCACCAAACCATTTCAGCTCGACCCCGCGGGCCGCGCAGCGCGCCACATAGGCCGCGACCGCCCCGGGATCAGCCTCGGGCAGGCGCAGCTGGAAAGAGGAGGCGACGAAATGCTCCTGCTCCGGGCGGTGGGTCAGGGCGATGCCCGGCGCGCCGGCGAGCCCGGCCTCAAGCACCCGGTAGAGCGCGTTCCAGCGGGCCGCTTGACGCGGAAGATCGGCCAGTTGCGGGCGCAGGATCGCGGCGCGCAGATGGTCCATCCGGCCCGAGACATTGGGCGTGTCGTATTTCACGCGCTCGAACACCTCGGCCTCCGGGGCGGCTCCGTGCCGGGCATAGAGCATGTAGCTGCCCGAGAGCAGGATCGCACGGGCCATGAGCTCTGCATCGTCAGAGATCAGCAACCCGCCCTCGCCGGAATTGATATGCTTGTAGGTCTGGGTCGAGAAGCAGCCGAAGGCCCCGAACCGGCCCGTGGGCGTATCCCCCCAGGACGCGCCCATCGTATGGGCACAATCCTCGATCAGGGTCAGGTCATGGGCATCGCAGATCGCGCTGAGCGCATCCATGTCGCAGATATGCCCGCGCATATGGCTGAGCAGCAGCACCCGCGCGCCGCTGGTCTCGGCCTTGGCGGCCAAGTCATCGAGATCAAGGGTCAGATCTTCGGTCACCTCGACCAGCACCGGCTCGGCCCCGACGGCGGCGATGGCCCCGGGCACGGGCGCGAGCGTGAAGGCATTGCTCAGCACCTTGTCACCGGCGCCGATCCCCAGAGCCCGCATCGCCGTGCCCATGGCATAGCCGCCCGAGGCCACGGCCACGCAGTACCGCGCCCCGGTTTGGGCCGCGAATTCCTGTTCCAGCGCGCCGACCTCGCCCAGCTCACCCGGATCGAGATTGTAGCGATGCAGACGGCCCGAGCGCATGACCTCGACCGCGGCGGCGATGGCGGCCTCGGGGATCGGCTCCTGCTGGGTGAATGTTCCGGTGAAGATCTCGTCAGTCATGAGCGCCTCCTGCGATAGATGTGCCGCCTTGCAAGGCGCAGGTCAATGGTCGGGAAAGAGGCTCCGCAGAACCGCGTCGAACTGGTCGTAATGGGGCAGCAGCGCCTCGGGGGCGAGGCGCGAGACGCCCTCGCCTTCGGGGCCAAAGGTCACCAGCATGGCGGGGATCCCCGCAGCCCGCGCGGTTTCGCGATCGGTCACCGTGTCGCCCACCAGCACCGCGCGCGCCGGGTCGCCGCCGACCCGGGCGATGGTTTCCAGAAGCGGCGCGGGATCGGGCTTTCGCACGGGCAGCGTATCGGCCCCGATCAGCGCACCGAACCGGTCGCGCACGCCCAGCCGGGTCATCAGGGTCTCGGCCAGCCCCTCGGGCTTGTTGGTGCAGATACCCACCGGGCAGCCGCGCGCGCGCAGCCGTTCGACCGCCGCCAGCGCACCGGGATAGAGCCGGGTATGCACATCGATCTTCTCGGCATAGGCCGCGAGCAGCACGGGATAGTCGCGATCCACCTCCGCCTCGGTCCAGTCGAGACCACGCCGGGTCATGCCCAGCCGCAGCATGGCGCGCCCGCCCGCAAAGGCCGTGGCGGCATCGGCCACCGGGTCGAGCGGCGCGCCCTGCCCGCGCGCCTCGAAACAGGCATTGGCGGCCGCGATCAGGTCGGCGCTGGTATCGGCAAGCGTGCCGTCGAGATCGAAGATCACCGTAACCGTCATTGCGCATCTTTCCGCCAATGGGCGTGAGGGGGTGAAAAGGGCCGAAACACCAAGTGACAGCGGGCCCGGTTGCGGGGCCTGCGCCGATGCGTAATAGAACGAGGGCGCAAGGTGAAGGGATGATGCATGTCGGTTGCGTTGATCGTATTGGCGGCGGGCCAGGGCTCGCGGATGAACTCGGACCTGCCCAAGGTGCTGCACCGGCTGGCGGGTGCGCCGCTGCTGGCCCATGCCCTGCGCGCGGGCGCGCGTCTCGACCCGGACCGCACGGTGGTGGTGACCGGGCATGGGGCCGACGCGGTCGAGGCGGCGCTGGCCGGTCTCGACCCCGAGGCTGTCTGCGCGCGCCAGACCGAACAGCTTGGCACGGGCCATGCGGTGGCCCACGCCGGCGCGGCGCTGAAGGGGTTTGAGGGCGATGCGGTGGTGCTCTATGGCGACACGCCGTTCATCTCGCCCGAAACGCTCGAGGCCATGCAGGACAAGCGCGCCGCGGGGGCGGATCTGGTGGTGCTGGGCTTTGAGGCCGCAGATCCCGGACGCTATGGACGTTTGCTGACGGCGGATGACCGGCTGACCCGGATCGTCGAGGCCAAGGATGCCAGTGCCGAAGAGCTCGCGGTCAAACTCTGCAATTCCGGGGTAATGATGGCCGATGCCAGCACCCTGTTGCGCCTGGTCGCCGGGCTTGGCAACGACAACGCGGCGGGCGAGTACTACCTGACGGATGTGGTGGCGCTCGGGGCGGCTGAGGGGCTGTCGGCCCGGGTCGTGACCTGCCCGGAGGCGGAAACGCTGGGCATCAACACCCGTGCGGAACTCGCCGCCGCCGAACAGGCCTTCCAGGCCCGCGCCCGCGCCACCGCACTGGAAGAAGGCGTGTCGCTGGCCGATCCGGACACCACCTATTTCGCGCTCGACACGGTGATTGGGCGCGATGCGCTGATCGGGCCGCAGGTCGTCTTTGGCCCCGGCGTGACCGTGGAATCCGGCGCCGAGATCCGGGCCTTCTGCCATCTGGAGGGCTGTCATGTGAGCCGCGGCGCCCTGGTCGGGCCCTTTGCCCGGCTACGCCCGGGCGCAGAACTCGCCGAACACACCCATGTGGGCAATTTCGTCGAGATCAAGAACGCCACGCTCGATGAGGGCGCGAAGGTCAACCATCTCAGCTATATCGGTGATGCCAGCATTGGCGCGGCGAGCAATATCGGCGCGGGCACGATCACCTGCAATTACGACGGGGTCTTCAAGCATCACACGGAGATTGGCGCGCGGGTCTTTGTTGGCTCGAACACCTGTCTCGTGGCCCCGGTGAAGGTCGGCGACGAGGCGATGACCGCGACGGGCACCATTGTGACCAGCGATGTGCCCGAGGGCGCGCTGGCCGTGGCGCGCTCGCGCCAGACCAACAAGCCGGGCTTTGCCCGCCGCTTCATGGATATGCTGCGCACCCGCAAGGCGGTGCTGGCGGGCGATGCGGGCGATACCAAACAGGGGGCGAAATAGATGTGCGGGATCGTAGGTGTCTTGGGGCGGAACCAGGCCGCCCCCCTGATGGTCGAGGCCCTGAAGCGGCTGGAATATCGCGGCTATGACAGCGCGGGCATTGCCACGGTGCAGGACGGCGCGCTGGACCGCCGCCGCGCGCTCGGCAAGCTGGTGAACCTGAGCGATCTGCTGGTGGAACAGCCGCTCGCGGGCAAATCCGGCATCGGCCATACCCGCTGGGCCACCCATGGCGTGCCCTCGGTGGCCAATGCCCACCCCCATCGCACGGGGGCTGTGGCCGTGGTCCATAACGGGATCATCGAGAATTTCCGCGAGCTGCGCGCCGCCCTGCAATCGCACGGGGCCGAGTTCGAATCCGAGACCGATACCGAGACCGTCGCACAGCTCTGCGCGCAGGCATTGGCCAAGGGCGCTGGCCCCGCCGAAGCCGCGCGCCAGACCATCGCCCAGCTCGAAGGGGCTTTCGCGCTCTGCTTTCTCTTCGAGGGCGAGGATGATCTGATCGTGGCCGCCCGCAAGGGCTCGCCGCTGGCCATCGGGCATGGGGATGGCGAGATGTTCGTCGGCTCCGACGCCATTGCTCTGCATCCCATGACCGACCGGATTACCTATCTCGAAGAGGGTGATATGGCGGTGGTGACCCGGACATCGCTGGAGATCACGGATGCCATGGGACATCCGGTGCAGCGCCCCGAAACCCGCGCCCGGATCGACGGGGCGCAGGTCGGCAAGGGCGGGCACCGGCATTTCATGGCTAAGGAAATCGCCGAGCAGCCCACGGTGCTGGCCGATTGCCTCGCCCATTACATCGGCAGCTCGGGCGAGATCCGGATGCCCGGGGCCCTGCCCGATTTCGCACAGATCGACCGGCTGATCCTCGTGGCCTGCGGCACGGCCTTCTATGCCTGCCAGACCGCGAAATACTGGTTTGAGCAGATCGCGGGCCTGCCGGTCGAGATCGATATCGCCTCGGAATTCCGCTATCGCGAGCCGCCCATCGGGCCGCGCACCGCCGCGCTCTTTGTCAGCCAGTCGGGCGAGACCGCCGATACGCTGGCGGCGCTGCGTTATTGCGCGGGCAAGGCCGAGCATATCCTGTCGATCTGCAACGTGCCCGAAAGCTCCATCGCGCGGGAAAGTGCGGTGGCGCTGCCGACGCTGGCCGGAGTCGAGATCGGCGTGGCCTCGACCAAGGCGTTTACCTGCCAGCTTGCGGTGCTGGCGGTGCTGGCCCTGCACGCGGCCCGGCAGCGCGGCGCGCAAACCGATGGCGAACACCAGACCCTGATCGACGAGCTGCGCAGCCTGCCCAGCGTCATGAACCTCGCCCTGAGCCGGGAGCCCGAGATCGAAGCGGTCTCGCGCGAGCTGGCCGAGGCGCGCGATATTCTGTTCCTGGGGCGCGGCCCAATGTACCCGATCGCCCTGGAGGGCGCTCTGAAGCTCAAGGAAATCAGCTACATACACGCCGAAGGTTACGCGTCGGGCGAGCTGAAACACGGCCCCATCGCCCTGGTGGATCCGGCGGTTCCGGTGATCGTCTTTGCCCCCAATGACCGGCTCTTCGACAAGACCGTATCGAACATGCAGGAGGTCATGGCACGCCAGGGCAAGGTCCTTCTGGTCAGTGACAGCGCCGGTCTGGCCACGGCGGCCGAGGGCACCTGGGCGCAGGTCCAGATGCCCAAGATCGCGCCCGCCTTCGCGCCCATCCTTTACGCTGTGCCCGCGCAGCTTTTGGCGTACCATACGGCGGTGGCCAAGGGCACGGATGTGGACCAGCCGCGCAACCTTGCGAAATCCGTCACCGTGGAGTGAGACATGGCCAAGCAATTCCCCCGGATCGGCCTCGGCCATCAGAATTTCATCGAAGCGCAGCAGATCTTCTTCGTCGCGACCGCCGCCCCGGAAGGCCGCGTCAATCTCAGCCCCAAGGGGATGGACAGCCTGCGCGTGCTCGGCCCCAACCGGATCGCCTGGCTCAATGTCACCGGGTCGGGCAATGAAACCGCAGGGCATCTGAAGCAATCGCCGCGCATGACGCTCATGTGGTGCAGCTTCGATGCGACGCCCATGATCCTGCGCGCCTATGGCACCGCACGGACCGTGCAGCGCGACAGCGCTGATTGGGCAGAGCTGGCCGACCTCTTTCCCGGTGGGCCCGAGAAACGGCAGGTCTATGATCTGAGCGTCGAGATGGTCCAGACCTCCTGCGGCTATGCGGTGCCCACCGCCGACGGCATGACCGAGCGTCCGGTGCTCAAGGACTGGGCCGCGGACAAGGGCGAGGACGGGATCCGCGCCTATTGGTCCGAGCGCAACCGCACGACCATCGACGGCGCGCCCACGGGGATCGAAGACAACCTATGAGCTGGCCCGCCCCGATCTCGCTGCACCGTGAGGAGGCCGCGCTCGTGCCCCTGAGCCGCGACCATGCCGGAGCCCTGGCCGCCGAGAGCGCGGTGGGCGGGCTCAGCAAGCTGTGGTTCACCTATGTGCCCGCCCCCGAGGAAATGGTCGCCGGCATCGAGAGCCATCTGGCCAAGCAGGCGCAGGGCGAGATGACCCCGTTCTGCGTGCTGGATGCCGAGGGACGCCCCGCCGGTAGCACGACCTATTGCAGCCCGGATGCCGAGAACCGCCGGGTCGAGATCGGCTATACCTGGTACGCCAAGCGGGTGCAGCGCAGTGCGGTCAACACCGCCTGCAAGCGGATGCTGCTCGGTCACGCCTTCGAGACGCTGGACTGCATCGCGGTAGAGTTCTGCACCCATGTGCTGAACACGCCGAGCCGCCGGGCGATCGAACGGCTGGGCGCCAAGCTCGACGGGATACGCCGGGCCCATCGCATCATGCCCAATGGCACGATCCGGGATACGGCGGTTTACTCGATCACCGCGCCGGAATGGCCCGCGATCCGCGCCCATCTCGACTGGCAGTTGGAGCGTCCAAGGTGACCGACAGCCTGACTGCCGAGGCCGCGCTGGAGGCTTTGCGCGCCCTCGGGACCGCCGGGAAGGCCGCTCAGATGGCCGCCTATCACAAGGTTGATCGGCCTTATCTCGGGGTCGCGAACGGGGATCTGGACGCGCTGGCGCGAGACTGGCGGCGCGCGCTGGAGGCTCCGGCGCGCGCGGATCTGGCCGGGGCGCTGTGGGACAGCAATATCCACGAGGCGCGGATCGCGGCCGCCAAGCTGCTGACCCAAGCGCGCCAGAAGGACGACGCGGCCACATGGGACCGGATCCAGAGCTGGGTGCCAGAATTCGACGCCTGGGCCATCGCGGATCATGCCTGTATCGCGGGGCAGAAACGGCTGATCGCGGATCCGTCGCGCATCGACACGGTCGAGAACTGGACCCGGAGCGATCACCTCTGGACCCGGCGCGCGGCGCTGGTGATCACCCTGCCCTGGACCAAGCAGCGGGATCCGAAACCCGATGAACTTGCGATCCGCGACCGGGTGCTGGGCTGGGCCGCAGGCTATGTCCCCGATCGGGGTTGGTTCATCCAGAAGGCCATCGCCTGGTGGCTGCGGGACCTGTCCCGGCGTGACCCGGACCGGGTGCGCGCCTTTCTGGCGGAACACGGGGCCGGGATGAAACCCTTTGCCCGGAAAGAGGCCGCGCGGCTTCTGCCGTCGGAGGATGCCGCGGGATAACCCGCAGCGCAGAATCACCTTTGAGCGGCGCCCCGCGCTTCGGCAAAGTGAAGCATAGCGGGAAAACATCACGAGATCATGAGCTTAGCGTGGCAGCCCTGCCCTTGCGCCTCTGCCGCGCCGCCGATACCCTCCTCCCATTGGGGGAGAAGCCATGACAGCCACGCCACTCATCGACCCGTTCCAGCGCACCATCGACTATCTGCGTGTGTCGGTCACCGACCGCTGCGATTTCCGCTGCGTCTATTGCATGTCCGAGAACATGACCTTTCTGCCGAAGAAAGAGTTGCTGACGCTGGAGGAGCTGGACCGCATGTGCTCGACCTTTGTCGGGCTCGGCGTGAAGAAGCTGCGGATCACGGGCGGCGAGCCTCTGGTGCGGCGCGATATCATGACGTTTTTCCAGCGCATGTCCCGCCATCTGGACAGCGGTGCGCTGCGCGAGCTGACGCTGACGACCAATGGCTCCCAGCTTGAGAAATATGCCGACGACCTTTATGCGGCGGGGGTCCGGCGGATCAACGTGTCGCTGGATACGCTGGATGACCAGAAGTTCGCCGACATCACCCGCTGGGGCCGCCTGCCCCAAGTGATGCGCGGGATCGATGCGGCACAGAAGGCCGGGCTGCGGATCAAGATCAATGCGGTCGCCCTGAAGGGGTTCAACGAAGATGAGCTCTTTACCATGGTCGACTGGTGCGCCGAGCGTGATATGGACCTGACCTTCATCGAGGTCATGCCCATGGGCGATATCGGCAATGAAAACCGGCTGGGCCAGTATTGGGCGCTCTCGGATCTGCGCGATAGCTTGCGCGAACGGTTCACGCTGACGGATCTGGCCGAGCGCACGGGCGGGCCCGCGCGCTATGTGCGGCTGGAGGAGACGGGCCAGAAGCTCGGCTTCATCACGCCGCTGACCCATAATTTCTGCGAAAGCTGCAACCGGGTGCGCCTGACCTGCACCGGAGAGCTCTATATGTGCCTCGGGCAGGAGGATATGGCCGATCTGCGCAAGCCTCTGCGCGATTACCCCGAGGATGACCGGGCGCTGGAGAACGCGATCCGGGCGGCGATCGCGCTCAAGCCCAAGGGCCATGATTTCGACTATTCCCGGCAGAAGCTCGACGGGCAGATGCCCCGGCATATGAGCCATACGGGCGGATAGGTCGGAGGGGGCGCTGCCCCCGCGGCCCTGCGGGGCCGCCCCCCGGAGTATTTCGCGAACAATGAGGCTGGATCAGTCCCGCGCGTAATGCCGCACGAAATTGGCGAGGATCCGGGCGCTGTCATCCACATCGGCCTTCGCGACCTCGGCGATCAGGCTGTCGGCTTCCTCGGGCGGGAAGTAGCCCTTTTCGCGATAGGCGCGGATGCGCACGGCGACGCCATCGCCATCGGCCTCGGGGTGGAACTGGGTCGCGTAGACATTGGCACCGTAGCGGATCATCTGAAACGGGCAGGCCTCGCCGGACATCAGGTGCACCGCGCCCTCGGGCAGTGCCTGCAGCGCTTCCTTGTGGCCCACAAAGGCGTCGAACCTCTCCGGCAGGTCCGCAAGCAGCGGGTCCGCGCGCCCGGCCTCGGTCTTGGTGCAGGGCACGGCGGCGACGCTTTCGCCATAGCGGCGTTTCGAGACCTCGGCGCCCAGATGCTGTCCCAGCGCACCCATGCCATAGCAGCAGCCCATGAAGGGGATGTCGCGCGCTGTCACCTCGGGCATCAGCGCGAGGATGGACGCCTCGATCCGCGCCTCGACCGGGGATTTCGTCTCGGGCGCGTCGCTGAAACAGCCCGGTCCGCCACCGACAATCACGCCGGAAAGCTGGCTGAGATCGAGCCCCTCGGGCAGGTCCTGATGATCGAGGCATACCCGGATTGCGTCGCCCTCGGCGAGCCCGGATTTCGCGAGGATCGCCGCGTATTCATCATCGGAGACGTCCCGTTCGGGACGCAGCTGCAGGATCAGGAACGGTTTCATGGGGGCGGGTTAGCGAAGGCCGCGCCGTCGCGCAAGACAGCGCGCCGTCTCAGGAGGCCAGCGGCAGGCGCTGTTCCACGATCTCGGCCCACCAGGAGCAGCCTGCGGGGATCGCCTCATCATTGAAGTCGTATTCCGGGTGGTGAACGTCGGCGGTGTCGCCATTGCCCACAAGGATATAGGCCCCGGGGCGCGCGTTGAGCAGATAGGCGAAATCCTCGCCCCCCATGACCAGGGGCGCATCGGCGCAATCCCCCGCCACCGAGCGGGCCACATCGGCAGCAAAGGCGGTCTCCGCCTCGGAATTCACCATGACCGGATAGCCCTTGTAGTAATTGACCTGCGCCGCGGCCCCCATGGCCGTGGCCACACCCGACGCGATCTCGGTCAGGCGCGTTTCGGCCAGAGCGCGGATATCCTCGTCCAGCGTGCGGATCGTGCCCTTAAGCGTCACCTCGGGCGGGATGACGTTGAAGGCCGTGCTCGCGGTCTGGAACGAGGTGACGGAGACGACGATCTGCTCCACCGGGTTAGCATTGCGGCTGGCGATGGTCTGCAGGGCGAGGACGATCTGACTGGCGATCACGGTCGGGTCGATGGTCTCGTGGGGTTTGGCCGCGTGGCCACCGCGCCCGGCCACGGTGATCTCGAACTGATCCGTGGCGGCAAAGAACGCGCCCGGGCGGATCGCGAAGGTGCCGGTGGGCACGCCGGGCCAGTTATGCATGCCGTAGACCTCTTCGATCCCGAACCGCTCCATCAAACCGTCCTCGACCATCTCGCGCCCGCCGCCGCCGCCCTCTTCGGCGGGTTGGAAGATTACCACGCAGGTGCCGTCGAAATTGCGGGTCTCGGTCAGGTAGCGCGCTGCGCCGAGCAGCATGGCCGTATGCCCGTCATGGCCGCAGGCATGCATCTTGCCCGGTGTCCGGGAGGCATAGGGCAGCCCGGTCGCCTCGGCGATGGGCAACGCATCCATATCAGCCCGCAACCCGATCACCCGGCCCGATCCCGTGCCCCGCCCCTTGATCACGCCGACCACGCCCGTGCGCCCGAGCCCCTCGACCACCTCGTCACAGCCGAAGGCGCGCAGTTTCTCCGCCACCATGGCAGCGGTCCGATGGGTGTCGAACAACAGCTCGGGGTTCTCGTGCAGATCCCGGCGCCAGGCGGTGATCTCGGGCAGCAATTCGGCAAAACGGTTCTTGATCGGCATGTCTCTCTCCCGACGGGGTCCGGCTTTGCCCTGTTAGGTGCGCCGAAAGGGGCAAGGGGTCAAGTCCGGGCTGTTTTTTCACCAAGCGCGCCCATGGCGCCACAGGAACGCACGTTTCGCGACTGAGCGCGCAGACCTGCAGAAAGGGAAGAAATGACTGCCAGACCCGATATTCGCAGAACAGAGACCCGTCTCAGACCAAAACCCACAGTTCTGGTCCAAACGGTGGGTGGATGCTGGATTTACGTTTCGCCCACGGGGCGTGCGGCCACCTCACATTCCCTTGATTTCGGCCTGCCCCCTCCCCTATTTGCGACGGGTTAACCGTGACCCCGGAGGGCGACATGTACGCTGACCTTGGATTGGACTTTCTCGATGTGCGGCTGGCCTCGGCCCTGTTTGGCCTGGCGCTTGGCGTGCTCTTCGGCGTGCTCGCGCAGCGCACGCGGTTCTGTCTGCGCCGGTCGGTGGCGGGTGCGCCCGAGGAACGGCGCAGTGCTGCCGGGGTCTGGCTGACCGCGCTGGCCGTGGCCGTTCTCGGCACCCAGACGGTGATTGCGCTTGGCTACGTGGATTTCTCGGAGCATCGCTTCTTCGTGGCGGATCTGCCGGTGTTGGCGATCGTCGCGGGCGGGCTTCTGTTCGGCGCGGGCATGGTGCTGACGCGCGGCTGTGTCTCGCGGCTGACCGTGCTGGGGGCGTCGGGCAACCTGCGCGCCCTGACAGTCCTTCTGGTCTTTGCCGTGGTGGCCCATGCGACGCTCAAGGGCGTGCTGGCGCCTCTGCGCACCTCTCTCGGGAGTGCGACCGTCAATCTGGGTGATCTAACCGGCTTTGCCGCTCTGCCCGGCGGGGCCTGGGGCTGGACGGCGGTTCTGGTGATCGTGGCCGGTGCCGTGGTCATCCGCTCGGGCAACACGCCCGGCACGCTGGCGCTCGCCGCTTTGCTCGGCGCGCTGGTGCCGCTCGGCTGGGCCGGGACGGGCTATGTGCTGTATGACGATTTCGACCCGATCGCACTCGAAAGCCTGTCTTTCACCTCCCCCGCATCCGAAAGCCTGTTCTTCGTGATCGCCTCCTCGGCCATCCCGGCGGGCTTTGGCACGGGGCTTGTGGGCGGCACGTTGCTGGGGGCGCTGGTGGCGTCCCTGATCTCGCGCGAGTTCAAATGGGCTAGCTTTGACAGCCCAACCCAAACCGGGCGGTACATGGCCGGTGCGGCGATGATGGGCGTGGGCGGCGTGCTGGCCGGGGGCTGCACCGTGGGTGCAGGTCTTGCAGGCATCCCGACGCTGAGCTTCGCGGCAACGCTGGCGCTGGTGTCGATCGCGGTGGGCGGTGCGCTGACCGGGCGGCTCTTGCCCGAGGGCGGCGCTACTTCTCCATCCCTTGGCGGATCCGGTGCACAAGCATCCAAACCCCAAGCACTACCAGCGGAGTAGCCGCAGCCGTCAGCACGGTCTTGGAGATCCCCGAGGTATAGGCCAGCGGTCCGATCAGATAGATCGCCAGGTTCACGGCATAATAGCTGATCGCGACGACCGAGAGCCCCTCGACCGTCTTCTGGAGACGTAGCTGCAGATCCGCGCGCCGGTCCATGCTTTCCAAGAGGGCCTGGTTCTGGGTCTGGCGTTCCACATCCACGCGGGTCCGGAGCAATTCCGCGGCCCGCGTTGCCCGCCCCGCCAACTGCTGTAGCCGACGTTCCGTGGCCTTGACCGTGCGCATGGCCGGGTCGAAGCGGCGCATCATGAACTCGGCGAAGGTCTGACGCCCGTCAAACCGTTCCTCGCGCAGCACCTCGATCCGCTGGTTCACCAGCGCCTCATAGGCCCCGGTCGCGCCAAAGCGGAAGGAGCTTTGCGCCATGAGGTTCTCGAGATCCGCCGACACTTCGAGCAGCGCCTTCAGCGTCTCTTCGGCCTCGGTGCCATCACCGCCCATGTCGCCGACCATGCTGGAAAGCTTGCCGTCGATCTCGCCCAGCTCCTTGCTGAGCCCGCGCACCCGGGCGAGGCCCAGCATCGAGATGGTCTTGTAGGTTTCGATCTCGGTCACGCGTTGCAGAACACGGCCCACCCGACGCTTGCCGATCCCGTCGGAAATGAACAGCGCAAAGCGCGTATGCCCCGCCGCGTCGATCCGGAAATCCCCGGCCACCACGGCGGAATCGTCCAGAACCGAGCTGACCGCCAGACTTTCGGGAACAAACCAGTCCTCAAGCTTGGTCTGGATCTCCTCAACGCTGGGACGCGCCTCGACCCGGATCAGGGACGAGACCATCCGCACGCCCGGCGCGCGCTTGAGCCAGTCCTCGGGGAAGACATCGAAGCTGTCGGGATCAAAGGGTTTCTCGGCCACGCCCTCGGCAAAGATCGTGAAAGTCACGAACTCCGTATGGCTTTCCCATTTCAGGGTGTGCTTGCCGATCTTGCCGAAGAAATGCGTGGCCCCGGGCGACGGGTGGGGCGCGCCGTAGCGATCCAGAAGTTCCAGCAGATGCGCGCGGTCCAGCCCCCGGTCGCGGGCGGCGGCCTCCTTGGGCTGCTTGATGGCCAGAAACACCGCATGGCAGGGCGCGGAAAGCTCGGGAAACGGGCGCGCATGCAGCTCGTTGGCCAGCGCATAGCGCAGCGGGTGATCTTGGATGGCGGTCATGCGGGCATTCCTTCTTTGCCCGCAAGATAGGGCCGCTGCAGCGCAGAGAAAAGGGAAAAACCCCTGCGTTGAACGGTTTAGCGGTACACCTGTGTATGCGGTGCCGCCCATCGGAAACCCGTATGTCGGGTGCTAGTAGCTGCGCGGAAGTCCCAGAACATGTTGACCCAAATAGGCAAAAATCATGTTCTTCGAGATCGGCGCCGTCTGATAGAGCCGCGCCTCGCGCCATTTCCGCTCGATCCCGTACTCTTTGGCAAAGGCAAAGCCGCCGAAGACCTGCATGCAGGTTTCCGCCGCCGCCCAGCTGGCATCCGCCGCGAGAAGCTTGGCCATATTCGCCTCTTCGGCGGCCTTCGCGCCACTGTCGAAGAGGGTCGCGGCCTTGTTCACCATCAGCTCTGCCGCCTGCGCCTGGGCATAGGCCTGGGCGATGGGAAACTGGATGCCCTGATTGGTTCCGATGGGCTTGCCGAAGACCACGCGGTCATTGGCGTATTCGGTGGCGCGGCGGATGAAATACTTGGCATCCCCGATACACTCATAGGCGATCAGGATCCGCTCGGCATTCATGCTGTCAACGATGTATTTGAACCCCCGTCCCTCCTCGCCGATCAGGGTGTCGGCGGGGATCTCCAGATTGTCGAAGAACACCTCGCAGGTGTTGTGATTGATCATCGCGTCGATCTTGCTGAGGCTCAGGCCATTGCCCAAGGCCGCGCGCATATCCACCAGAAACACCGACATCCCGTCGCTGCGCTTGGCGCATTGATCCGCAGGCGTGGTGCGCGCGAGCAGAAGCATCAGGTCGCTTTCCATCGCGCGGGAGGTCCAGACCTTCTGACCGTTGATCACGTAGGTGCCCCGGTCGGTCTTCTCGGCGCGTGTCTTGAGCTGCGTCGTGTCCGAGCCCGTCGTCGGCTCGGTCACGCCAAAGGCCTGCAAGCGCAGCTCACCGCTGGCGATCCCCGGCAGGTAGCGGGCCTTTTGCGCGTCCGAGCCATGCTTGAGCAGCGTGCCCATGGTATACATCTGCGCATGGCAGGCCGCGGCATTCGCGCCCCGCTCGTGGATCGTCTCGAGCACCGCCCCCGCCGCCGCCAGCGGCAGGCCGGACCCGCCAAAGCTTTCGGGGATCAGCGCGCCGAGAAACCCGCTCTCGGTCAGGGTGCGCACGAAGTCTTTCGGGTACGCGTCCCGCGCGTCGAGATCATTCCAATAGGCGTCCGGGAAATCCTCGCAGAGCCGGGCGACCGCTTCGCGGATATCGCCCCATTGCGGGCCCACGGGCATGGCAATGGCGTCGGTGTCGATCTGGTTCATCTCGTCCTCCTAGACGGCGTTGCAGGCGCGCAGGTCGGAAATCTCCGCCGCGCTCAGCCCGTATTCACCGAGAATTTCATCCGTATGGGCGCCCGCATCAGGTGCGCTGCTGGTCACCGCAGCCGGGGTTCGTGACAGGGTCACGGGTTGCGCCACCAGCCTGGTCTCGCCGCGCACCGGGTGATCGACCGGGGCGGCCATGCCCAGATGCTGCACCTGCGGGTCGGCAAAGACCTCGTCCATCGTATAGATCGGCCCGGCGGGCACCCCGGCCCCCTCCAACAAGTCAACCCACTCGGTCGTGGCCCTTTCCGCAAAGATCGGCTTCAGCGCCGCCCAAAGCTGCGGACGGTGGTCGAACCGCGCCTCGGATGTCGCGTAGTCTGGATGGTCCGCCCAGTCCGGGCACCCGATCGCCGTGCAAAAGGCGCGCCACTGGCTGTCGCCGCCCACCCCGAGATTGAGGTACCCATCGGCCGTGGCGATCACCCCCATGGGCGTCACATAAGGGTGGTCATTGCCCGATTGCGGCGGCACTTCGCCCTCCACCAGATAGCGGGCGGCCTGAAAATCCATCAGCGCGATCTGCGCCTCCAGCAGCGAGGTCGCCACCCATTGCCCGCGCCCCGAGCGTTCACGCTCGGCCAGCGCCACGAGGATACCGGTCGCGGCATAGATGCCGGAGGTGCTGTCGGCCACGGCGGCCCCGGCGCGCATGGGACCTTCGCCGGGCATGCCGGTGACGCCCATCATCCCGCCCATGCCCTGGGCGATCTGGTCGAACCCGGCGCGGCGCGCATAGGGTCCGTCCTGTCCAAACCCCGAGATCGAGGCGAGGATGATCCGCGGATTGATCTCCGCCAGCGCCGCATAGCCGATGCCGAGCCGGTCTTTCACATCGGGCCGGAAATTCTCGACCACCACATCCGCCGTCTCGACCATCTTGCGGAACACGGCGAGCCCCTCGGGCTTTTTCAGGTTCAGGGTCAGTGAGCGCTTGTTCCGGTGCAGGTTCAGCATGTCATAGCCGTGGCGCGCGCCGCTGATCCCGGCATTGGGATCGACCCCCTGGGGCGCTTCGATCTTGATGACATCCGCACCGAAATCCGCCAGCACCCGGCAGCAGGTCGGACCGGCGCGCACCCGGGTCAGGTCCAGCACCTTGAGATGGGACAGGGCCGTCATCGCGGGGTTCCTCCGATGAAAGGTTCCAGATCGCGCCCGCCCGTGCCATCCGCGGCGACGAACCAATCGCCCATCTCGCTGGAGGTGACGAACACCGTGTCCTCCCGCGCAGCCAGCAGATCGAGCGCCTTTTCAAAGTGATAGGCGATATGTGGCACGCCGATGATATGGGGATGCAGGGCAAGGGTCACGATGCGCGGCTGACCGGTGCGGTCCATCTCGCGCTCATAGACCGCCAGCGTTGCCTCCACCCGCTTGAGGTATTCGTCCGAACTGCCGGACTGGATCGCGTAGACCGGCACATCGTTGAGCTCGAAGGTATAGGGCAGCGCCACCATGGGCCCGGCACTGGTGCGCATCCAGCACGGCAGGTCATCCAGCGCCCAGTCATGGAGGAACTCGACCCCCTCCTCGGCGAGGATATCCGGCGTCTGATAGGTCTCGCCCAGCCCGCAACCCAGCCAGGCCCGGGCGCGTCGGCCACCAAGCTCTTCGAGCTTGGCGAGGCTCTGACGGATCACCGCGCGCTCATCCTCGACCGCCTTGAGGCTCTGCTGGAACCAGCCATGGCCCACCAGCTCCCACCCGGCGGCGATCACCGCATCGGTCAGGTCGGGATAGATCTCGCCCACCTGGGCATTGAGAAAGGCCGAGGCCGGCAGGTTCCGCTGGGCCAGCATATCCATGATCCGGGGCATGCCGCAGCGCATGCCATACTCGACCCAGGCGTAATTCGGCACATCAGGCGGCGCAGGCGTGGCCCCGTGGGGCGCCGGAATGATCCCGCGCGGCATGGGCCGGTCAAAGGGCCAATATTCGATATTCATGACAACATGCACGATCAGCGGCTTGCCCCGCAGCGGGGAAAGCGGCTTGCGCGCCGAGGCCATCTGATAGGGGATCCGGGGGTTGGACCAGTTGGGCAGCATGGGAGCGCTCAGTTCACATGCAGGCGGATCGCCTCGGGCTGCCAGTGCAGGCGCACGGGCTCGCCGGGCTCGGGCAGATCGTCGAGCTGATCCGAGATCGAACGCGAGATCATCTCGATCCCGTTCGGCAGGCGCACCAGATGCGATGTGGTCAGGCCAAGATAAACGCTCTCGTCATAGCTGCCGAGGATCGAATGCCCGTCCATGCCCGCATTGGCATCGCTGGCGCGGCTGAGCCCGACCAGCTCGGAGCGGATCGACAGATCCACGCATTGGCCGCCGCTAACCTCCTTGCCGCGCTTGGGCACCTGCAATTGCGCGCCCGCCACATCAACGGTGCAGCTGACCCCGTTCACATCGGACACATGCCCGGTCAGCAGGTTGTTTTCCCCTACAAAGCTCGCGGTGAAGCGCCGCTCGGGCGCGCGGTAAATGTCGCGCGCGCGGCCATGCTCGACCAGCTCCCCCTCGGCGACCAGCGCGATGCGGTCAGCGACGGTCATGGCCTCTTCCTGGTTGTGGGTGACGTGGATGAAGGTGATGCCCACCTTTTCCTGAAGGTGCTTGAGCTCAAGGCACATATCCTTACGCAACTGCGCGTCGAGCGCGGCCAGAGGCTCATCCAGGAGCAGGATATCCCGGTCGAGCACCATGGCGCGCGCCAGCTGCACCCGCTGCTGCTGCCCACCGCTCAGCTCATGGGGTTTGCGGTCCGCGAACCCGGTCAGCCCGACCATATCGAGCATTGCGGCCGATTTCTCGGCCACCTGCGCCTTGGGCAACCCGGCCACCGTCAACCCGTAACCCACATTGGCCAGCACGGTCATATGCGGAAACAGCGCATAGGCCTGAAACACCATGGTCGTGGACCGCTGATCCGGGGGCAGATGCCCCACATCGCGCCCATTGAGCAGGACATCGCCCGAGGTCGCCTTGTGAAAGCCCCCGATGGTCCGCAGGAGCGTGGTCTTACCCCCGCCAGACGGCCCGAGCAGCACGAAATACTCCCCGGCCTCGATGGTCAGATCCACATTCTTCAACGCCTGCACGGAGCCGTAATTCTTGCACAGGTTCCGGACTTCGACGGCGGGCGGTTTGGGCTGAGACGTCATGGTCAAGCTCCCGTGGCTTTAAGTGGACATGACCGGCGCGGCCTTGGCGCGCGCGGTACGCGATAGGCTGTCGGAGCGGATCATGGTGAAAACGATGATGGAGCCGATCACGGCGATGGCGATGAAGCTCACCATGCTCGACATGGCATAGCTTTGCGGGGACATGCCGGTGTTGAGCATCTGACTGATCAGAACGGTGGTGAAGGTGTCGAACCCGCCCTTGAGCAGGCTGGTGCGGGTGTATTCGTTGAAGCACAGGATCACCGTAAAGGAACACGCACTGAACACGCCCGCGCGGATCTGCGGAAACTCGATATCCCAAAACGCGCGCCAGCCATCGGCGCCGCAGGCCCGCGCCGCCTCGGTCTGTTCGGATCGGTAGCGCCCCATGGTGATCAGGATCACGATGAAGGAATAGGGAATCGTATAGATGATCAGTCCGATCACGGCGGTGGAAAAGCCAAGCTGGCCCCAGCCATCCATGAAGCTGACACCGATCAGATCGCCGAGCCAGACAAAGGTCAGGTTGAGGTTCTTGAAAAACACTAGCAGGGCCGAGCCGAGAATATCCGGCGGTACGAACAAAGGGGCCAGCATCAGGAACACGATGGGCAGCTTGTTGGTGCTCTGCTTGTAGAGCTTGGCCGAGATCAGCGCCATCGGCACCGCAATCAGCGTCACCACCAGGGCCAGCGACAGGGTCCAGCGCAGGGCCCCCAGCAGGAGCTGATCCTGAAAGATCAGGCCATACCACTCCCACGTAAAGACATACTCATTCGCGCCGAAGCCATTGGCATTGAACGAGATATACATGACATACATCACCGGCGCCATCAGCGTCAGAACGATCAGCAACATGTAGGCCCATTTCAGGCGATAGAGCCACGGATTGGCGAAATCATCGGTCATGGCGCGCCCTCAATTCAGCGGTGTTAGGATCTTGGTGAGGTCGAAGAGCCGGTGCCCGAGATAGAGCAGCCCCATCAGTGTCGCCATCATGATCGCGCTCACCGCCATGGCGAGCGGGAAGTCGAGCGCCGTGATCGCCTGGGTCGCGATCAGCCCGGCATTCACCGCCCCCGCCCCGCCAAGGATGTTCGGCAAGAGTGCCACGCCCAGCCCGTTGACGAAGATGAACACGCTGCCGGCAAAGATCCCCGGGGCCGCCAGCGGCAGGATGACATCGCGGAACTTGCGCCAAGTCCCGACGCCCAGATCATCGCAGATCTCGAAGATGTGCTTGGGCACGGCCTCCATCGCGAGGAAGCCCGAGAAGACGATGAAGGGCAGGAAGCTGAGGACCTCGCCAATGACGACGCCGGTATGAGTATAGAGAAGCGCCGTGATGGGCTCGTTGATGATCCCCCAATCCTGCAAGGTGGTGTTGATCAAACCGTTCCGCTGCAGCACGGGGCGCAGGGCAAAGACCCGGATGATCTCGGACACCATGAAGGGCAGGATGAACAGCAGGATCACCCGGTGCTGCGCCACCTGCGGCAGGGATTTGCGGATGAACACCGCGATCGGAAAGCCCAGCACGAAACAGATCGCCACGGCGATGGCAGAGTACTTCATCGAATCGAGGAAATTCGTCAGCCGCGCCGAGAAGAAAAAGTTCTCGTAGGAAAAGAGCGTGAAGCCCGGCTCCATCCAGAACATGGTCCGCTCGAACACCGAGAACACGACCGTCAGGGCCATGGGCAAGGCGAAAAACAGAACCATGAAGACAATGGGCAGGTAAAACACCCCGCGCGCGAGACGCTCGCGCAGCGGGGGGGATGTGGCCTTGACGGGGGCGACCCCGTCAAAGCCCTGCGGGGACATCACGCTCATGGCGCGCCTCAGGCGGCCTGAACCCGGGCCCACCAGTCCTGGTAGGCGCGAATATTGGTCGGGAAGACGTTCTGCCAAGCATTGCCCGGGTTCGCCAGACGCTCTTCCTTGCGCATCAGTCGCTCGGCCAGCACCGCCTTGGTGTCATCGTCGAAATCGCCGGGATTGGCTTCGATATACTCGCCCACACCGTTCATCTGCGGCGTGAAGCCGAGCCCGGCCAAGGTGCGCGATCCGAACCACGGGTCGAGATAGAGGTTCGCAAGCTTGTAGAACGCATCCTCCATGCCGCGATCCTGACCGCCCTTGGTCAGCATCACCACGTTGTTCCAGGACTGGTGCCCCTCTTTCATGGAGCCATAGCGGATGTCATCGCCATTCTTGCGCGCGGCGAAGATCTGGATGACCTCCCAGCAGGAGGAGACCAGCACTTCTTCGGAACTCAGCAGGTCCGAGCCGTTCTGAACCCCGTCCCAGAAGGTGCGGAAATGGCCCTTCTTCTTGAGGTCGATCAGGAACTCGGCGACCTGACGCACCTCGTCCTCGGACATGTCCGACGGGTTGTCGATGCTGCCCTTGCCGGATTGCTTGAGGTAGATCGCCGTGTTGGTCAGGGTCGGGCCATAGTCGTTCTGCATGGCCGCGCGGCCGCGGAACTGGCTGTCAAACAGCGCCTCCCACGAGGTCAGCTCTTCGCCGATCACACCATGGTTGAACGCGAGGCTGTCGGCGTTCGAAATGTAGGGCACCGCCACGACCTTGCCGTCATGGCGGATCGTCGAGGCGTTGTCGCCGCCGTCCTGATAGGTAGCGAGCATGTTGGACCAGTTCGGGATGCGGCTCGGGTCGAGCTCGACAATCGCGCCCTGGGAGGCTAGCGCATCTTCCATGCCGCCGCCATTGTCGGTCATCGCATCATAAAGCGCATTGCCATCGCCCACGACCATCTTCTGGATGGCTTCATCGGCCCGGGCGCTCTTGGCGATATTGGCAATCGCGATCCCCGATTGCGATTCCATGGCCGTCCAGTCGCTTCCGCCCACCTTGGCGATACCCGGCGCCCAAAGCTTCAGGGCCTCCATGGCCGTGGCGCGCGTGCCCATGGCCGAGGCGGCAGCCCCCGCCCCCATCAGTGCCATCATCTGGCGGCGATTGAATTCCGTCTGTCGCATTGCAGAACACTCTCCTGTTGAAGCCACATCGCGGCGGCGTCGTTTTTTTTCGTGAAAATTCTGCGTGACCCCGGTGCGCCCGCGCGCACGTCTCCTCACATCCCATTCCCACCTGACACGAGGTAGATTTGCATTCCAAAAAGAAAAGGTGATTTTCGTCGACAAAATCGAGATTCCCGAGGTTCGAGCGGACTGACTGACGCACGGTACGGCTAGACCATTGTTTTTAATACCATTAAACACACAGCTCTTAGACAAAAGTCCGCTCCGGCCATGAAATTCTCAGAGTATTCGCGCTTTTCCGGTCGTCTTTGCGCGCCAAAAACCGATATAAATGTATACGAAACGACCGGAGGAGAGCGGGTTTGACCCTCGCAGAGCAGCTTGTAGAGATCGCGCAACGCCCCAAATCCGAGGCGGATCTGGCGCGCGCGGCGCTGCATCTGCTGGATTGGCTAGGCTGTATCGCCGCCGCACAGGGCAGTCCGGCGGGGCAATCTGCGCTGCGATTTGCAGGCTTGTCGCAGCTTGCAGAGGGCGTTTCACCCGATGCACGCGCCGAAGAAACTGCCTTTGTCATGGGCGCTCTGGGCAATGTGCTGGAGATGGATGATCTGCATCGCGCATCGCTCCTGCATGTGGGCGATGTTGTCTGTGCCGCCACGCTGGCGGCCGCGCTGGCGCGGGGCGTCTCGGGCCCTGCACTGCTCTCGGCGCTGGTCTCGGGCTATGAGGTTGCGATCCGGATCGGCTCTGCTGCGGCGGCGCAGGGCTATGCGCCCTGGTACAACTCGGCCACATGCGGCGTGTTCGGCGCGGCCATGGCCAGTGCCGAGATCGCGGGGCTCGCCCACCCGGCCGACGCACTCGCCCAAGCCGGGATGGGCGCCAGCGGGATCTGGCAATGCCGGCTGGATCCCGGCACCGGCAAGCAGCTCGCCACGGCTCAGGCCGCCCGCAGCGGCCTCGTCGCAGCCCAGCTCGTGGAGGCCGGGTTCACCGGCCCAAACCGCATTCTCGAGGGGGAGCTTGGGTTCTTCGCGACCTATTACCCGGACGCAGATCCCCACGTGGTGACCGCGCAACCTGACGCGGATTTCGCGATCCATGAGGTGAGTTTCAAGCCCTATCCCGCCTGCCGCCACACCCATGCGGCCATCGCCGCCGCACTGGATCTCGCCGGACCGCCGCCCGCGCGGGTTGAGGTCGCGACCTATGGCGCGGCCCTGACCTTTTGCGACAACCCGGCCCCCGAGACCGCCCATGAGGCGCGGTTCAGCCTGCAGCATTGTCTGGCCGTCGCCCTGACCCGCGGCGCGCCCGGGCTTGCGGATTTCGAGGCAGCGGCCCGTGCCGATCCGGTCCTCGCCGATCTGCGCGCGCGGATCACCTTGTGCGAAGACGCGGGCATGACCGCAGCCTTTCCCCGCCAGATGGGCGCCCGGCTGACCCTCTGGTCCCCCGATGGCGCCGCGCGCAGTCGCAGCCGGGCCACCGCGCCGGGCGACCCGGAAGATCCGTTGTCCACTGCGGCGATCAATGCCAAGGCCCATCGCAACCTCTGCCATGGCGGCGCGTCGCCCGAAGCGGCGACGGGTCTGATCGAGGCCTGTCACGCGCTGCCCGAGGCGCGCGACCTGACACCCCTGCGCCGGGCGCTGACCCGCGCCCTCACCCACGGAGCTGCCGATGCCCCCCTTTGCTGACATGAAACCCGCCCTTCCCTTTGACGGCGTCGACCTCACCACCGGCTGGACCCAGGTGCCTGGCGGGGCCCCCGGTGTGTGCCAGAAACTTCTGTCCGGCGCGCTGGACGAAGAGGCCAAAATCGGCGTGCGCACCCGCCTGATCCGGTTCGAGCCGGGGACGGTCGCGCCCATGGAGTTCGTCCATGACTATTGGGAGGAGGTCTATCTTCTCTCCGGCACCCTGATCTCGGGCTGCGATCCCAGCGGCGCGGGCGGCAGCGCGCAAGCCGCGCCCGCCTATGCCTGCCGCCCGCCCGGCACCGTCCATGGCCCCTTCGCCGCGCCCGAGGGCTGTGTGTTTTTCGAAATACAATACTATGTCTGAGCACAGACCAGAGGATCCCCGCAGATGGACATGAAACTGAACGGAAAAACGGCGCTGGTCACGGGCGGCTCCAAGGGGATCGGCCTTGCGATCGGAACGGCGCTCGCCGCCCAGGGGGTCGCGGTCACGCTCGTGGCGCGGGACGAAGCCGCCCTGACCGAGGCCCAAAGCGCCGTGGCCGAAGCCACCGGGGCACGCCCTGCGGTGATCGCGGCCGATCTCGGCTCCGATGCCGGGCGCGCCGCCCTGTGCGACCAGATCGAGACACCCGATATCCTCGTGAACAATGCCGGGGCGATCAAGGCCGGGGGCCTGCGCGACCTGAGCATGGAGGACTGGCGCAGCGGCTGGGAGCTCAAGGTCTTCGGCTATATCCATCTCTGCCAGAGGCTCTACCTCGAGATGGCCGCGCGCGGCAGCGGTGTGATCCTCAACATTATCGGCATGGGCGGACGCGCGGTCCGGCCCGCCTATATCTGCGGCGCGGCGGGGAATGCGGCCCTGATCGGCTTCACTCAGGCGCTGGGGGCCGAAGCCCAGAGCGCGGGCGTGCGCGTGCTCGGCATCAACCCCTCACCCACTTTGACCGACCGCATGACCACCTTCTTCAAGGGCAAGGCGCAGGCGGAATTCGGCGATGAAAGCCGCTGGCAGGAGCTGATCGCACCGGATGCCTTCCCGTTCGGCCGCCCGGCCGCGCCGGAGGAAGTGGCCGATCTCGCGGTCATGATGGCCTCGCCCCGCATTGCCTATCTCAACGGCACCGTGGTCGACATGGATGGCGGCGGCCAGTGGAGCGGCAGGTCATGACCGAGACCCCGCTTGCGGACGGCCAGCTTGTCCTGAGCCAGGATGACGGGATCGCCAGGATCCGGTTCAACAACCCCGCGCGGCGCAACGCGATGACGCTAGCCATGTGGCAGGCGCTCGGCGATGTGGCGCGCGATCTGCCCGCGCACACGCGGGTCGTGGTGCTGACTGGAACGGGCGACAAAGCCTTCGTCTCGGGCGCGGATATCTCGGAGTTTCCGACCCTCCGCCGCACGCCGAAGCAGGTCGCAGCCTACAACGCCACGGTGCACAGGGCGCTGAGCGCGGTGGCGGATCTGCCCATGCCGGTGATCGCGCAGATCCGTGGCTATTGCATCGGGGGCGGGCTGGAAATCGCGACGCGCTGCGATCTGCGCCTCGCCTCAGACGACGCGCGGTTTGCCTTCACCCCGGCCAAGCTGGGCCTTGCGGTGGCGGCGGATGAGGTCAACGCGCTGGCGCGCCTGATTGGCCCTGCGGCCACGGCAGACTTGCTCTTTACCGCGCGGCAGGTTCCGGCGGAGGAGGCCCTGCGCTGGGGCCTGATCGCGCGGCTGGTCCCCGGCGCGTCGCTGGAGGCAGCCACCGACGAGCTCGCCACCCAGATCGCCCGCAATGCCCCCCTCACCCTGCGCGCGGTGAAGGCCGCGCTGAGGGCGGGTCCCGACCCGGACATGGCGACCCGCGCCGCTGTGGAGGCCCAGGTCGCCGCCTGCTTTGCCAGCGCAGATTACGCCGAAGGTCAGGCCGCCTTTGCCGAAAAGCGCGCACCGGTGTTTACAGGGACATGACGATGACCGCCCTTCACCCCGCCATTGGCCGCAGCGAGACCGTGACCGACACGCTCGACCTGCGACAGGCCCGGCACATGCAGCTCACGCTGGATCAGGACCCGACCCTCGGCCCCGGTGACCCGCTGCCGCCCTTCTGGCACTACCTCTATTTCAACCCGCAGATCAAAGCCTCGGACCTCGCGCCCGACGGGCATGAGCGTCTGGGCCGCTTCCTGCCCGATCTCGGCCTGCCCCGGCGCATGTGGGCCGGGGGCAGCGTGACGCTCCACGCGCCGCTCCCCCTCGGGGCGGAGGTCACCAAGACCACCACGATCCGCGACGTGAGCCGCAAGAACGGTCGATCGGGCGCGCTCGGCTTTGTCACCGTGGCCCATGACTTTTCCCATGGCGGACAGCATTGCCTGACCGAGGTGCAGAACATCGTCTACCGCGCGCCCCCAGCCCCGGGGAGCACCCCGTCCGCGCCGCCGCCCGCCCCCGATGGCGCGACGTTCTCGCGCAAGATCACGCCCGACCCGGTGCTGCTCTTTCGATACTCGGCGCTGATCTTCTACGGGCACCGGATCCATTACGACGCGGAGTATACGCGCGAGGTTGAGGGGTATCCCGGTCTGATCGTGCACGGGCCGCTGACGGCCACACTCCTGATCGCCTTCGGGATGGAACAGGCCGGCGGGCGCGTCCTGCGCCGATACGAGATCCGCGCCATGAGCCCCCTCTTTGCCCCCGCGCCCTTCTGGCTCGAAGGCCGGGCCGAGGGGGAGACCCTGTCGCTCTGGGCCCGGACCGGGGCCGGGGGCTGTGCGATGAAGGTGACCCTGTTTCTGGGCGACTAGGGGCTCGTCTCGGGGGCCATCAGCGCGTCCATCAGGTCCCGCGCCAGAGCGAGCAACGCGGTCTCTGTCCCCGCAGCCCCCGTCAGCATCACCGAGCTGAGCCGATCATCGGGCAACGGCACCGACAAAGACGCCCCCCCGGCGATATTGGCCAGCGCGGTGAAGCTCGCCTGATCCCGGGGCGGGCGCGTGCCATGGGGGAAAGATCCCGAAGGCGTGGTCGGCGTCAGCAGGACAAGCCCCGCATCGAAACACGCCCCCAAGCCATCCCTCAGGTCCGTCAGATGTCGCGCGCCCGCGGCCCTTTGATCCGGCGGGAGCTGTGCGCCGAAATCGAGACTGCGCCGCACGGATTGGCTTAGCCCCGGCTCTGCCGCCAAGGTCTCGGATGCCCGGGCGCAGAGCTCGGAAAACGCGGCCCGACGGGTCTCTTCCGGCTGCCAGCCGCGCACCAGACCTGCGTGCGCGCGCAGACCGAGACGGTCGGCCGCCGCCGCGACCCGGGTCACTGCCGACAGCGCCCCGGGCGCGCAGGGGATCCCGGCCAGCTGATCCGGGATCATCACCCGCAATCCCCCCTTTGCCGGGGTCTGGTCGAACAGGGCATAGAGCGCCGAGACCTCCGGCAGCGTTGCCCCCAGAAGGCCGAGCGCATCGAAACCCGGCGCCAGCGGAAGAACACCGTCCAGCGGCATGGCCCCCGGCGCGGGCTTCAGCCCAACGATGCCGCAATAGGCGGCCGGGATCCGCACAGATCCCAGCGTATCACTGCCCAAGGCCAGGCGGAGCGCACCGCTCGCCACTGCCGCCGCAGAACCACCGGAGCTGCCCCCCGCGCTTTGGCCCGGTTGCGCGGGGTTCTCGACCCGGCCGAAATAGGGGTTGTCACTGGCCGCCCCAAGGGCCGCCTCGTCCATGATCAGCCGCGACAGGATCTGCGCCCCGGCGGCCCGCAACTGTGCCACGACCGGCGCGTCCTGCGGCGCGAGGCGATCCCTGCGGGCGGCAATTCCGGCCGTCCAGGCCTGCCCCGCCACGGCGATGTTCGATTTGACTCCGATAATCTGGCCCGCCAGGAGGCCCGCCCCGCCCGCCTGCTCCCGGTCGCGCGGCAGCGACCGCGCCCCGGCCTCGAGAAAGCGGTACGTCGCATCCGCGCGGGCGATCTGGTCCCACGAATCCGTCACAGCACGCCCGCAGCCGCGGCCACCTCCAGCCGGGCCTGCATGGCGCGGATCACCGGCGCTTCGATCAGCCGTCCATCGATCACCACAAGGCCCGAAGGCGCCGCCGCATGGGCGGCCATCACCGCGCGCGCCTCGGCGATCTCGGCGGCACTGGGCGTGAAGGCCGATTGAATGGGCGCGACATTCGACGGATGGATCGCGGCCTTGCCCGTGAACCCGAGGTCTCGGGCCGTTCGGGCGCGCGCGGCCACATGATCGAGATCGCGAAAGGCCAGTTCCGGCACGTCGAGCACCTGCAGCCCCGCCCCCTTGCCCGCATGGACCACCCGGGCGCGCGCATAGGCCAGCGGCGCTTCGCCGGAACCCAGCCCCAGATCCGCCGCAAGATCTACCGCGCCGAAGAGCAGCATCTCAAGCCGGGGCGTGGCGCGGGCAATGGCGAAAACCTCTTCGAGCCCTGCCGCGCTTTCGATCAGCGCGCCAAGCGCCATCCGTGCGCCGGCCTCGCCTAGCACGGCATCGGCCTGCGCAATCTCGGCCGCAGATTCCACCTTGGGCAACAAAAGCATCCCCCCTTGGGGCGCGGCCCGGGCCAGCGCCACAAGATCCTCCAGCCCCGCGCGGGTGCGCAAACCGTTGATCCGTAGCGCCTTGCGCGGATCGCCATCGAGAAACCCGATCGCATCGGGGCGCGCCGCAGCCTTCTGATCCGGGGGCACGGCATCCTCAAGATCGAGGCAGAGGCAATCGACACCGCTGGCCAGCCCCTTGGGCACCGCAGAGATCCGGGTGGCCGGGGTGAAGAGCAAGGCGCGCCGGACAGGCCGCGCCGGATCACTCATCGGCTTTGCGCCCCAAGGCCTTGGTCATCTCGAACACCTTCGACGCCCCGGCCAGCAGATGGGTCGCCATCAGGCTCTCGGCCCATTCCGGGGCGCGCGCCTCGATGGCATCGATCAGCTCCGCATGGTGATGCAGGCTGCGGATGAGGTCCGCGTCCGAATAGATCCGGTAGGTCCGGGTCACCATGCCCACATCGAAGGCCATGGTCATCAACGCCGTCAGCCGGGGCGAGCGCGCGGCCATGACGATCCGCCTGTGGAAGCGTTCATTCGCCTCGGTCAGGATATGGTAATCCTCATCCGTGCGCGGCGGCGTATGCGCGCGCATATCCGTCAGGATCTCCTTGAGGGCGGCGATATCCTCGTCGCTGGCATGGCGCGCGGCCCGCTGGGCGGAATAGGTCTCCAGCAGTTTGCGGATCTGAAAGATCTGTTCGATCTCGTCCTCGGGGAATTTCGCGACCCGCGTGGTGTAGCCCGATTGCCGCTCGACGAAGCCCTCGAGGATGAGACGCCCGATCGCCTCACGCACGGGCGTGCGGCTGAGGCCGAGATCCTCGCTCAGGCGCTTTTCCGTCAGACGCTCGCCCTCCTGCAACAGCCCGGACACGATATTCGCGCGGATCGTGCGATAGGCGTGTTCGGCGGCATTGATCCGCGGCGAGGCGTCGTTCATGGCGGTGTCCTGAATGGTCGGGCGTTACGCTGTATCTATGTTTTTTGTATACCAAATCCAGCAATCCGGCGACGGTTTTGTGATGGAGAAGCTGGATGGAGCCGCGCAGGTACACCCCCGGCACGGCGGAAAACGCCATGGCCACGCGGGGCGTCACAGCGGGATCGCGAGCGGAGGCGATATGCGCCACCCACCACGCAGCTGAGTGCAGAGCGCAGCAGGGCCTTGTTTTCAGGGAAAACCCTAAGGGGACTCTTCGGGATGCCTCGCGAGGTAATCGGCAAGGCTTTGCCCGGCCACGACCTCAAAGTGCTGGCCCGTGCCCCGGCAGGCCACAATCCGGTCGGTGCGAAAGACGCGAAATCCGGTGCGCAGCGTGCACCATGCGGTCAGGGTCCAGACCGCGCCCCAGTATTCCATCTGCAAGGGCTGGACCTCGCGCGTGGTGACGCTGCCCTCCAGCGCATGATAGGTGATCTCGACCAGCTCGCGCCCCCGGATCGCCCGCCGCAACAGCGGCATATGGGCAAAGCCCGCCCGCGCGCGGGAGAAGGGATAGACCCCGTGGCCCCAACGTGGCGGCGCCTCCCGCGCGATGGGGGCGGCCTGCGCGACCTTGCGCGCAAGGCTCTGGGCGGCCTCCTGCAGTTCGGGATCCGCGCCCTCGGCGACGATCGCCATCCCCAGATGCTGCGCTTCGAGCTCGGTCAGGGACAGGTTCAGGGCCGAGAACAGCACCGGCTCGCGCAGCATGTAGCCCAGCCCCCGCGCCCCTTCGACCGGGATCCCCGTGGCGATCAGGGTCTCCAGATCGCGGTAGATGGTGCGCAGCGACACCTCCAACCTCTCGGCCATGTCCTGCGCCCGGTGCAGCCGCCCGTCGCGCAGGATCTCGATGATTTCGGCCAGACGTTCGCTGCGCCGCATGGGCTAGTTCACCGAGATGGCGAGCGTGCTGTGAAAGAGCTGAACACTGGGCCCGTCAATCGCCTTCATGAACTCCGCAAGGGATGGGTCCTTGCCGATCTCCGCCGCGGCGGCCTGCGCCTCGGCGAGGCCGGCCCATTCAATATGCTCGATCCAGGTGCCATCCTCGGTATGGGACAGGCGCCGGGCGATGAAGCCCGGGCGCTGCTGGACAAAGCGGGTCACACCTGCGGAGGCGTCGCGAAACGCCTGCGGATCGGCGCCGGGCACGAGCTTGAAGAGCACGGTTTCAACGGTGCGGGAGGTCGGGGTGTCCGTCATGGGTCATCTTTCCTGTTACGACATGGAGCCTGGTCGTAACACCGCCCTCCTGACAAAGACTGTCGGGAGAGACGCCGGCCCGGACGGATCAGGCCGTGAGCCCCTCGGGCTCCGGCAGGCCATGGGCCCGGCAACAGGCGGTCAGGGTGTTGGCCAGAAGACATGCGATGGTCATCGGCCCGACCCCGCCGGGCACGGGCGTGATGGCGCCAGCCACCTTGGCGCAACTGTCGAAATCGCAATCGCCCACCAGCCGCGTGCCGCCCTCGGGTTTCTCGATGCGGTTGATGCCCACATCGATCACCGTGGCACCGGGCTTGATCCAGTCTCCGGGCACCATCTGCGGGCGGCCCACGGCGGCGACGACGATATCCGCGCCGCGCACGACCTCCGGCAGGTCCTTGGTGCGGGAATGGGCGATGGTGACGGTGCAGCTATCCCCGAGCAGCAGCTGCGCCATGGGCTTACCGACGATGTTCGACCGCCCGAGCACAACGGCGTTCAGCCCGGAGAGGCTGCCATGGTGGTCGCGCAGCATCATCAGACAGCCGAGCGGCGTGCAGGGCACCATGGATTTCTGCCCGGTCCCCAGAAGGCCCACATTCGAGATATGGAAGCCGTCCACGTCCTTGGCGGGATCGATGGCATTGATGACCTTATCCGCATTCACATGGTCGGGCAGCGGCAGCTGCACGAGGATCCCATGGATCGCGGGGTCCTGGTTCATCGTCTCGACCAGGGCGAGCAAATCGGCTTCGGGCGTGTCCGCGTCGAGCTTGTGCTCGACGCTATGCATGCCAACCTCGACCGTCTGCTTGCCCTTGGAGCGGACATAGACCTGGCTCGCAGGATCCTCGCCAACCAGCACCACGGCCAGTCCCGGGGTCAGGTCATGGGTCTCCCTCAGGTGCGAGACATGGGTGGCAACTTTGGCACGAACAGTGGCGGCAAAGGCTTTGCCGTCGATACGGGTGGCGGTCATGGTTGTCTTTCCGTTTCGATCTGGGTCAGGGCATCGAGCCCCGCGGTCACGCCCCGCAGGGGAATGATCACCGTGGCATCGCCCGAGCCCTCGGGGCGATAGGTAATGACGAGCTCCCCCCCTGCCCGCATGGCCGACAGCAAGCGGTCGGTCAGGTCGGGATTGGTGAGCGTCACGGTTTCAAGGATATTCGGAAAATCGCGCTCGCCGGGGATAAAATCCTGCCGGGTTGCGACGATCAGCAAGGTCTCGTCGAAGAAAAAGCGCAATTCGCTCAGGGTCTCGGAGGGCATGCCGCGATCCATGACCTCCATTGTCCAGCCACCGGGCGCGAGATGCAGCGAGACACGGCTGTCAAAGGCCGGCCCCCGGGAGTCCTGGTTCGACCGCACAAGCCGGCACGGCCCCGCGCCACTATCCGCGCAGACCGCGAGCCAGTCCTGCACATAGGCCCGGCGTTCGCCGAACGGATGCTGAAACCAGTCGAGATCGGCCAGCGCCGGGGCAAACGGCACCACCGCGAGCCCCGTCGCGAGTGCGAGGGTCAGGGCCCGCGCCCGGCTCATGGGCGCGCCTCGGCTCCGCGCAGGGTCTCGGCATCGCCGAGCACGACCTCCTCGCGGGCAATGGACCACTCGATAAGCTGATGCCAGAGACCCGCCGCCAGCTCCGGGTCGAGATCGCGGGACGCGGCCAGCGCGCGCACATTGTCGAGCACCTCGGCCACCCGATCCTTGGTGCGGGCGGGCAGGTTCTCGCGCTGCTTGAGGGTGATCGCCCGGTCGATATAGCCCGCGCGCCGGGCCAGCAGGGTGACCAGTTCGGTATCCAGCGCGTCAATCTCGACGCGAAGCTCCTGCATGCTCTGACACTCTTGGGGCGCGCGCATCATCTCTTCCTTTCCCGGGCTGTTGCCCCGCCTGCCTAGCGCGGCGGCGGGGCTGCGGCCAGTCCTAGAACAGGCCTTCGACCTCCCCTGCGTCATTCAGCCGGATATGCTCGGCCGAGGGGACGCGCGGCAGACCGGGCATGGTCATGATCTCGCCGCAGACCACGACGATGAAGCCCGCCCCCGCCGACAACCGCACTTCGCGCACCGGGATCGAATGGCCCACGGGTGCGCCGCGCTCGTTCGGATCGGTCGAGAAGGAATACTGGGTCTTGGCCATGCAGACCGGCAGATGGCCATAGCCCTGCTCTTCCCAGAGCTTGAGCTGATCGACGATCTTCTTGTCGGCGATGACCTTGTCGGCCCGGTAGATCCGCTTGGAGATGGTCTCGATCTTCTCCAGCAGCGGCATCTCATCCCGGTAGATCGGCGAGAATTGCGAGCTGCCGCTCTCGGCGATTTCGGCCACGCGGGTGGCCAGCTCGGCGGAGCCTTCGGAGCCCAGCTCCCAGTGGCGCGACAGGATCGCCTCGGCGCCCTGCCCGGCCACGTAATCCTTGACCGCCTGGATCTCGGCCTCGGTATCGGTGACGAAATGGTTGATCGCCACGACCACAGGCACGCCAAAGCTCTTGAGGTTGCCGATATGGCGTCCGAGGTTCGCGCAGCCCGCCTCGACCGCCGCGACATTCTCGGCCCCAAGATCGGCCTTGGCCACACCGCCATTCATCTTCATGGCGCGCACGGTCGCCACCAGCACCACGCAATCGGGGGCAAGGCCCGCCTTGCGGCACTTGATGTTCATGAACTTCTCGGCGCCCAAATCCGCGCCGAAGCCCGCCTCGGTCACCACGTAATCGGCGACCTTGAGCGCGGTGGTGGTCGCAATCACCGAGTTGCAGCCATGGGCAATATTCGCGAAGGGCCCGCCATGGACGAAGGCCGGGTTGTTCTCGAGCGTCTGCACGAGGTTCGGCTGCATCGCGTCCTTCAAGAGGACCGTCATCGCGCCCTCGGCCTTGATATCGCGGCAGAAGACCGGCGAGCGGTCGCGGCGATAGGCGACGATCATATCGCCCAGACGCTTCTCAAGATCCTGCAGATCCTTGGCGAGACACAGGATCGCCATGACCTCGGAGGCCACGGTGATGTCAAACCCGGCTTCACGCGGGAAGCCATTGGCCACCCCGCCAAGCGAGGCCGTGATCTGGCGCAGGGCGCGGTCATTCATGTCGACGACGCGGCGCCAGGTGACGCGGCGGATGTCGATCTCCAGCGCGTTGCCCCAATAGATGTGGTTGTCGATCATCGCCGAGAGCAGCGAGTGCGCCGAGGTGATCGCATGGAAGTCGCCGGTGAAATGGAGGTTCATGTCCTCCATCGGCACAACCTGCGCGTAGCCACCTCCGGCGGCGCCACCCTTCATCCCGAAATTCGGCCCGAGGGAGGCTTCTCGGATACAGACGCAAGCCTTCTTGCCGATCCGGTTCAGACCGTCGCCAAGGCCCACGGTGGTGGTGGTCTTGCCCTCACCCGCCGGGGTCGGGTTGATCGCGGTCACGAGGATCAGCTTGCCATCGGGGCGGTCCTGCACCGAGTTGATAAAGCTCTGGCTGACCTTGGCCTTGTCATGGCCATAGGGCAGCAGGTCATCGCTGCTGATGCCAAGCGTGGCGCCGATCTCCTGGATCGGCTTCTTGGTGGCGGCGCGGGCGATCTCGATGTCGGACATGGTCGGCGGTCTTTCTCAACAAAAGGTCTCTGTCCTGAATGCACCTTGGATACGCTTCCCGCAATGTTCTCAGGCCGACATTTTCTCTCTCTTCTACGGCGGAAACGGACCGCTTGCGCACCTGCGTTTCCGATCCGCGTCAGCGCGACCTGTTGGGTGATGGCCGAGACCGGATTGGGGTGTCTGGGCGAAAACAGTGAGTCGCATTTTGCGGCAGTGCAGCATTTTGGCCGGAAAAGTGAGACCACACGTCTCAATACTTGGCAAATCCGTCAAAAACAGCGCAGCCGCCCCAGGGTCTGCCCCGGGGCGGCTGTGTCTCTGCGCGGGGGCAAAAGCGCGGGGTGTCCCCCGCCGCTGGCCCTATTCCGCGGCGACGACCTGCGCGGGGTTTTCGACCCGCACGGCGGAGAATTTGAACTCCGGGATCTTGCCATAAGGATCGAGTGCCGCGTTGGTCAGGATGTTCGCCGCCGCCTCCACATAGGCGAAGGGCAGGAACACCATGTCCTCGGCCACCGCGCGATCCGCGCGGGCCATCACCTCGATCGAGCCGCGCCGCGTGGTCAGGCGGACATGCCCTCCCGGCTCCACCCCCAGCTTGCGCAGGGTCTTGGGGTGCAGGGAACAGTTCGCCTCCGGCTCCACCGCGTCGAGCACCGTGGCGCGCCGGGTCATGGAGCCCGTATGCCAATGTTCGAGCTGTCGGCCCGTGGTCAGGATCATCGGATAGCGCTCGTCCGGTACTTCGGCGGGCGGGGTCACCCGCGCTGGCGTGAACATGGCGCGCCCGGCCCGGCGTGGGAATCCGTCACCGAAGACGATGGACTGCCCCGGATCGGTGTTGGACAGCGACGGATAGGTCACCGCCCCCTCATCCTCCAGCCGCGACCAGGTGATGTGGTGGAGCGACCGCATGGACATCTTCATCTCGTTGAAGACCATGCGCGGCGTGTCGTAATCCCAGTCGAGCCCGATGCGGTTGGCCAGATCCACGATGACCTTCCAGTCCTCGCGCGCCTCGCCCGGCGCGTCCACGGCCTTGCGGCCCATCTGCACCTGACGGTTGGTGTTGGTGACGGTGCCGTCCTTTTCCGGAAAGGCACTGGCGGGCAGGATCACATCCGCATAATTCGCGGTCTCGGTCAGGAAGATGTCCTGCACGACCAGATGGTCGAGATGGGCCAGCGCCTTGCGCGCGTGTTCCACATCCGGGTCGGACATGGCCGGGTTCTCGCCGAGGATATACATCCCCCGGATCTCACCACGATAGACGCGGTCCATGATCTCGACCACCGTGAGGCCGGGCGCCTCCTCGATCTGGGTGCCTTTCCAGATATGCCGGAAAAGCTCGCGCACCTCCGGGTCGGTCACGCTCTGGTAATCCGGCAGGACCTGCGGGATGAGCCCAGCATCCGAGGCCCCCTGCACATTGTTCTGACCGCGCAGCGGATGCAGCCCCGAGCCCGGGCGCCCCACCTGACCGCAAAGCAGCGCCAGCGAGATCAGACAGCGTGCATTGTCGGTGCCGTGGATATGCTGGCTGACGCCCATTCCCCAGAAAATCATCGCCGCCTTGGCATCGGCAAACTTGCGCGCCACGGTGCGGATCGTCTCGGCCTCGATGCCACAAAGCTCGGCCATACGCTCGGGCGTAAAGGCCCGGATATGCTCGCGGAATTCAAAGAACCCCTCGGTGAAGCCCTCGATATACTGCCGGTCATAAAGCTTCTCTTCGACAATCACATTCATGATCCCGTTGAGCAGCGCCACATCTGTGCCCGGGCGGAATTGCATCATATGCGAGGCATGCCGCTTGAGCGCCTGACCACGCGGGTCCATCACGATCAGCTCGCCGCCGCGCTTGGCAAATTGCTTGAAGAAGGTCGCGGCGACCGGATGGTTCTCGGTCGGGTTCGAGCCGATGACGATCGCCAGATCCGCATTCTCGATCTCGTTGAAGGTCGCTGTCACGGCGCCGGAGCCCACATTCTCCATCAGTGCCGCGACCGAGGATGCGTGGCAAAGCCGCGTGCAGTGATCCACGTTGTTGTGGCCAAAGCCCTGACGGATCAGCTTCTGAAAAAGATAGGCCTCTTCATTGGTGCATTTTGCCGAACCGAACCCGGCGATGGACTTGCCGCCATAGAAGCTGCGCAGATCCACGAGGCCATGGGCGGCCTTGTCCAGCGCCTCTTCCCAGGTGGCTTCGCGGAAATGGGTCCAGGGGTTGGCCGGATCCACGTTCAGCCCCTTTTCCGGCGCATCGTCCCGGCGGATCAGCGGCTTGGTCAGCCGGTGCGGGTGGTGGATATAGTCGAAGCCGAACCGTCCCTTGACGCAGAGCCGCCCTTCATTGGCCGGACCGTTGATCCCGTCGGCCTTGATGATCTTGCCATCCTTGACCTTGAGCGAGACCTGGCAGCCCACACCACAGAACGGGCAGACCGAGGTGACCTCGTCATCATGGGCCTTGCTGTCGCCTTGCTGCGCGTCATCGAGCAGCTTGGATTCCATCAGCGCGCCCGTGGGGCAGGCCTGCACGCATTCGCCGCAAGCCACGCAGGAACTTCCGCCCATGGGATCGTTCAGATCGAAGACCGGATAGGCGTCATGTCCGCGCCCGGCCATGCCGATCACGTCATTGACCTGCACCTCGCGGCAGGCGCGCACGCAGAGACCGCATTGGATACAGGCATCCAGATTGACCGACATCGCCACATGGCTGTCATCCAGCAGGGGAATGCGCGGGGTTTCCAGCTTGGGAAAGCGGCTGTCGGCAACGCCGGTTGCATCGGCCATGTCCCAAAGATGCGAGGACTTGTCATGGGCCGCGTCCCGGGCGGGCTGGTCCGTGACCAGCATCTCGACCACCATCTTGCGCGCGTTCTCGGCCCGCGCCGAGTTGGTCGTCACAACCATCCCGTCCGAGGGTTCGCGGATGCAGGAGGCTGCCAGCACGCGCTCGCCCTCGATCTCGACCATGCAGGCCCGGCAATTGCCATCGGGCCGGTAGCCCGGCGCAGGCTTGTGGCACAGATGCGGGATCTTGAGGCCGCGCCCATGGGCGACCTCCCAGATGGTGGTGCCTGCCTCGGCCGTGACGGTTTCGCCATCAAGCGTAAACGTCACGGTCTGAAGTTGGGTGCCGTCAGCCATGGGTCAGATCCTTGCAGATGCGTGGGGGCGTTGCGAAAGGGGTGGTCATCGGTGTTGGTCGATCAGGATGGGATTGCCATCCGGATCCTCCAGCATGATCGAGGCCGGGCCAGTGCTCTCGGGGTCGATCTCGGTCTTGGGTGTCAGCCCGCGTACCTTCAGGGCGGCTTGCAGCGCGCGGATATCGGTGAACTGCTCAAGGGGCGCGGCGTCCTGGGTCCAGCCGGGATTGAAGGTCAGCATGTTCTTTTCGAACATGCCCTGAAAGAGGCCGATCACTTTGTCGCCCATCTTCATCATCCGCCAGCCCTCGCCGCCGCCCATCGCCTCAAAGCCGAGCTTTTCATAGAAGGCGATCGAGGCGTCGAGGTCCTTGACCGCGAGGCTGATGGAGAAGGCGCCAAGGTCGCTGCTCATATCTCCTCCGGGAAATGCTTGAGCGTTGACAGGATCGGGTTCGGAGCCGCCTGCCCCAGCCCACAGATCGAGGCATCGGCCATGGCGGTGCAAAGCTCGGTCAGAAGATCCGCATCCCAGCTCTCGTCCTGCATCAGCTTGACCGCTTTCTCGCAGCCGACCCGGCAAGGCGTGCATTGCCCGCAGCTCTCATCTTCAAAGAACCGCAGCATGTTGAGCGCGGCATCCCGGGCGCGGTCCTGATCGGACAGGATCACCACCGCCGCCGAGCCGATGAAGGTCCCCAGCGGCTGCAACGTGTCGAAATCGAGCGGCACATCTGCCGTCGAAGCCGGCAGCAGGCCCGAGGACGGACCGCCCGGCTGGTAGGCCTTGAACACATGGCCCTCGGCCATACCGCCCGCCGCCTCGATGATGTCGAGAATGGTCGAGCCGGCCGGCAGCAGGTAGACGCCCGGTTCCGCCACACGGCCCGAGACCGAGTAGCTGCGCAGGCCAGTGCGGCCGTTATGGGTCGTGGTGTTGAGCACTTCGGGCCCCTCGCGACAGATCTTGGCGATCCAGTGCAGGGTCTCGACGTTATGGACGAGGGTCGGCTGACCAAAGATCCCCACCTGCGCCACGTAAGGCGGGCGGTGCCGGGGCATGCCGCGCTTGCCCTCGATGCTCTCGATCATCGCGCTTTCTTCGCCGCAGATATAGGCCCCCGCCCCGCGGCGCAGATCGATATAGCCCGGCGCGACCAGCTTGGCATCCTCAAGCGCGGCGATCTCGCGGCGCAGGATTTCGAGCACGGCGGGGTATTCGTCGCGCATATAGATGTAGCAGCGATCCGCCTCGACCGCCCAGGCGGCGATCAGCATCCCCTCGAGAAAGAGATGGGGCGTCCGCTCCAGATAGTAGCGGTCCTTGAAGGTCCCGGGCTCGCCCTCATCGCCGTTCACGGCCAGATAGCGCGGACCGGGATTGCCCCGCACGAAGCCCCATTTGGTGCCCGACGGAAAGCCCGCACCGCCCAGACCGCGCAGACCGCTCTCCTTGATCTTTCCCTGCACCTCTTCCCAATCGCCGCTCTCGCGCAGATCGTTCAGGGCGCAATAACCGCCCTCGGCCCGGTAGGCCGCCAGATCCTCGTAAACGGGAATGGTGGGATGGGTGTGATCCGCCGCGATGGCCGCGTGGACCTTTTCCGGCGTCGCATGGTCGATATGGTTATGGCCCAGCTCCAGCACCGGCGCCGTGGCGCAGCGGCCCATGCAGGGCGCGCGCAGCACGCGGACCTCTGCCGGATCGAGCCCGTCCTCCAGCGCGGATTTGAGCGCCTGCGCCCCGGCCATCTCGCAAGACAGGCTGTCACAGACCCGGATCGTCAACGCGGGCGGCGGCGTCTCGCCTTCCTTCACGATGTCGAAATGCGCATAGAAGCTTGCCACCTCATACACCTCGGCCTGGGACAGGCGCATCTCCTCGGCCAGGGCCCGCAAATGGGCCGCCGAGAGATGACCATGGGCGTCCTGAATGAGGTGCAGAAACTCGATCAGCAGGTCCCGGTCCCGCGGGCGCTCGCCCAGCAATGCGCGTATCTCGGCCCAGGGCTGGTCCTCGACCTGACGGCCCTTGGGCGTCTTGCGCCCCTTGCCCTTGGCGGATTTCCATACGCCTTTGTCGTGATCGGTTTTGTCATCAAGCGCCATGTGCACATGCCTCCGTTATGGCGCAGGGTCCGCTTTTTGAAACCGTTTGCAACGCCATAATCGTCACTCTACGTCGTATTCCGAACACTGCGCAAACTTCGAACGGGCGGCAGCACGCCAAAGATGTTCGCAGGTTGCCGAAAGGAAACCCGCGCCGATACTTAGGTATCGGTCCTCTGGCTTGGGCGGCTCTGCGCGGAGGGACTGAGCCCAATTGCGCGCCCCTGCGCGGCGACTCACCCACGGGCCCGCGCCCGGGTTTCCCGTCGCAGCGCGCGGCTTGTCTTCGCTCCGAAAGCCCCCTCTAATCGCGGGACACCTTTCGCCCGACAGCTCAGGACGCGATGACAGACCCCAAACCTCCCAAGATCGATATCGCCGAGGCCCGCGCCCATCTGGAGCAGGTCTTTGACGACCATGAACAGGCGTTCGAGCGCTTCTTCCTTGCCCGGTTTCTCGACCTCGGCTTCACCTACCTGCCCGAGACGGCAGGCGCGGCGGACAAGACCGGCTGCGAGATCCGCTTTCCCGTCACCGACCGGATCATGAACCCGCAGGGCGTCGTCCATGGCGGGGTCCTCGCGACGGTGATGGACATCTCCATGGGGCATCTGGTGGCCAAGGTCGCCGGGCCCGCGGCGACCATCGAGATGAAGGTGCAGTATATGCGCCCCCTGACCGACGGGCCCGCGCGCTGCATCGGATCCTTCACCAAGCGCGGGCGGTCCCTGTCCTTCATGGAGAGCCGGGTCTTTGACGCGCGGGAGCGGCTGGTCGCTCAGGCCAGCGCGACCTGGAAGATGCCCACGGGGGCCGCGTGATGCTGGAGGATATCCCGGGCCTGATGGAGGCGATCCGCGCGCGGTTTGCCCATGTGGACAGCTGCCCTTTCACCGGACCGAGGGTGTTTTTCGAGAATGCCGGCGGTGCACTGACCCTGAATTCGGTGGTCGAGACCTCGGCGCGGCTGGCGGCGATCCCCGACAATCAGGGGCGCGCCAATGGCGCATCCGAAGCGCTGGTGGCGATGATCGCCCAAGGCCGTGCGGATATGCGCGTGTTCTTCAACGCAGCAGAGGGAGAGGTGATCGTCGGAGAGAGCGGGACCGAGCTCCTCTTCCGGCTGATCCGGGCTGCCTGTCTCGGGACGGGGACGGGCGTGGTGCTGGGCAGCACGCTGGAGCATCCCGCGAGCCGGAGTGCAGCGGCCCATTGGGCTGAAATGGCCGGAATGGATCACGTGCTGATCCCCCATGATCCCGATACCGGACGCATCGAGGCCCGCGCTTATGGTGAGGCGGTGACGGCGACGACACGGGTGGCGACCGTGGTCCATACCTCACCGGTCAGCGGGATCGGCATGGACCTGCCCGGGATTGCCGCCGCGATCCGCGAAGTGGCGCCGGACTGTCTGATCATCGTCGACGGAATCCAGCACGCAGCCCATGGGGGCGTGGATGTGGCGGCGGCGCGGGTCGATGGCTATGTGGTCTCGGCCTACAAGATGTTTGCCCGCCATGGCTATGGCGTGGCCTGGCTGTCGGACAGGCTGGCCACCCTGCCCCATGAGCATCTGCGCGGCGCGCCCGGCGCACCCTGGGAGATGGGCACGCGGGACACGGCGGCCTACGCGACCTTCTCGGATGTGGTGGCCTATCTGGACTGGCTCGGGGCGCAGGTCAGCGCCGAGACCGCGCGACGGGCGCGGATCAGCGCCGCGGCAGAGGCGATCCGATCCCATGAAGCGGCCTTGTGCAAAGCGATGTTGCAGGGGGTGGACGGGCTACGGGGTGTGGCCGAGATGCCCGGGATCACAGTCGTCGGTGGCGAGGCGAATGCCCATCGCGAGGGGCTCGTGACCTTTGCCCAGGCCGGGCGTGACAACGCCGAGATCGTGGCCGCGCTCAACGCAGCCGGGATCCGGACGCATCTGCGCAAGGCGGACCACTATTCCGGGACGGTCCTCGACCCGTTGGGGATCACGACCAGCGTGCGGGTATCGCTATGTCACTACAACACGCATGCGGAGGTGGCGCAGTTCCTCTCGGCTTTGGGTGCGTGCATCTAGAAGCGCCGCGCCATGGGCTCGGAGGACATGCCCTGCCTGCGGCAGGGCACCGGGCGCGGTGCACATGTGCACCGCGCGGACGCTCTGAAAACTCATGCGTTGCAAGTCTTTCCCGGCGGTTCAACAGGGCGCGTCGCGCGCTGAGGACATGTCCTCAGCGCCACCGGTCCGCACCTCAGGCGTCGCGCTCGGCGATCCAGGCGAGATTGGGATCCATCTCGAACCGCCAGTTCCGGCGCGGCCCCGCCATCACGTTGAGGTAATACATCTCCACCCCGTAGGGCGCGGCACAAGGATGGTGGCCCCGCGGCACCAGCACCACATCGCCATCCTGCACCGCCATGGGCGCATCCAGTGACAGGTCATCGGTATAGACCCGCTGCATCCCGAACCCATTGGCCGGGTTGAGCCGGTGATAATAGGTCTCTTCCAGATAGGTGATGCGCGGAAAGTCATCCTCGTCATGCCGGTGGCTGGGATAGGACGACCAGTTCCCCGCGGGGGTATAGACCTCGGTCACCAGAAGCGAGCCTGCCACGTCCCGCGCTTCCATGGCGATGTTGTGAATATGGCGCAGATTGCTCCCTTGCCCGCGCGGCACCATCCGGATGCCCTCGGGCCCGAGCCGCTGCACCGGGTAGGTCCCCATGGCTGGTGCCGTACAGACCGCAAGCGTACACGCCGTCGTTGCCACCGCCGCCCAATCGGCCCCTCCCGGCACATAGAGGCAATGGGGCGGGCGTTTGTCGAACACGTTCATCCGGTCGCCCATCTCGCCAAAGCCCTGCCCGGCCGCCGTCACCTCGGCCTTGCCCTCCACCAGCACGAGGATCGCCTCGCGGTCCCCGGTGGTTTCGGTCGCCGCCTCACCCGGAGCCAGATGGTAGAGATCGAACCCCACATAGGACCATCCCGCGCTCTCGGGGGTGATCGCGTGAACCTTGCCCTGTCGGGCGGTGGGACGGCGCAGAAGATCGGGCATTGGCTCTCCTTCAGGGGGCGCGGCGCGCGCCATGGGCATCAAGGGCGGCGGCAAAGGCCTCGAGCGACTGCCCTTCGGCCAGCGCGCGGGTCATCAGGGCCGCCTGGCTCTCCGGGGCCAGCCCACCCAGAGGCGGATCGGTGTCGAGATTGCTCGGAAAGGGATAGCCTTCGGCCGTGCACGCAATTGCGGCGGCGACCTGCGCCGGGCGCAGCTGGCCCTCGGCCGCCATGCGCTGCAGATGCGGATAGACCGCGCGGGCCATGGCGTCCCGGTCCAGCGCCTCCATCGCGCGGCCAAACGCCGAGGAGACCTGCATCAGGTTCACGAGCCGCTGGATATCCGCGCAGCGATTGGCCCCGGCGGCGTGAAACAGAGCCGGATTGAAAAAGAGCGCGTCGCCCTTTTCCAGCGGGATTTGCACACAGGACGCCTCGAACACCGCGCGGAAGGCCGGATCGCGATAGGCGAGATAGCCCGCTGCAAACTGCTGGGACCAGGGCAAAAGCTGGGTCGGCCCGCTCTCCACCGGGGTGGGCCCATGGGCGATCCCGCCCTGCAGCGTGAGATAGGGCGAGAGGGTGTGAACATGGACCGGGTAGCGCAGCGCGCTCTCTTCGGTCTGGAAGCCGAGATGGTAGTCGCGATGGGCCTCCTGCGCAGCACCACCGGGCCGCACCAGATTGACCTGCGCGGTCATCTGAAAGCCCGGGCCGAGCCAGGCCTCTGCCGCGCCGGCGATGGCCGGCGCGCCAAAGTACCGAACAAAGAGCGCAGGCTCCGCGAGGCAAAGCTTCTGCAGGGAATTCCAGATCCGGTCATTGGCCCCGGAGGCCGCGAAATGATCCGCACCACCCGCCCCTGCCGCGCGCTCCTGTTCGATGACGCGCAGGTAGAGCGCGGTGACCGCGTCGATGACCTCGGGCTCCGGCACCGCAGCGCGTTGGACGAAGACACCGGGCCCATCGCCCAGCACCCAGGCCCATTCCGCGAGCAGCCCCCGGCGCGCAACCGGATCCTCGAGATCCGCTCCGCACACCGCCATGTCATAGACCGGCACCTTGCCCAGAACCTCCGCCGCGCGCGGCACCGCCCCTGGCAGGAGCGGCTGTGCGATCAGCGCCTCGAAGGCCGCCAGATCACAATCGCTGCGATCGAGATAGACGCCCGGCCGTGTCATGCCCCGGCCTCCGGATCCTTGGCAGCGGGGGCCTCGGGGGCCTCAGAGGTCCCGGCGGGCTCAGGCAGATCGAAGGCAAAGAAGAAGACATAGGCCGAGTAGACCCCGATCCCGCCCGCAAGCAGCGCCCAATAGGGGTTGCCCATGGCGATTTCGACCCCGGTCCAGAGCGCGATCACGATCACCGTGGCCACCCGTCGCCACATGGGCCGGAAGAACGGCACCCGCAGCTCGAGGACGGCCTTGCGCCGTCCCCGTGCGGGTTTGGGATCAGACGGTGCCACCAAGCGCACCGTCGAGGGTGGCAAGCTCTTGCCCGCCAGCCATCATGTCCTGCAACTCGTCAGGCGTGATTTCGCCGCGCACAGCCGTGCCCAGCGTCCGGCCCCGGTTGAGCACCGTGAACCGGTCCCCGACCGCCAGCGCATGGCGCACATTATGGGTGATGAAGACCACCGCGACCCCCTGCTTGCGCACCTTGTCGATGGTGGCCAGCACGTTGGAGGTCTGGCGCACGCCGAGCGCCGAAGTCGGCTCGTCGAGGATCAGGACCTTCGCCCCGAAATAGACGGCCCGGGAAATCGCAACGGTCTGACGCTCCCCGCCCGACAGGGTGCCCACGGCCTGATCCGGGCCGCGCAGGTTGATGCCCATCTTGCGCATCTCCTCCATGGTGACGCGGTCTGCAAAACCGCGATCCAGAAAGTTGATGCCCGCGACCTTCTTCACCGGCTCGTTGCCCATGAAGAAGTTGCGCGCGACCGACATCATCGGGATCATCGCGAGATGCTGGTGAACGGTGGCGATGCCCGCCTCCATGGCGTCGCGCGGGTCCTCGAAATTCATCGGCTGACCCTCGAAGACGATCTCGCCCTTGGTGGGTTTATGCACCCCGGACATGGTCTTGATGAAGGTCGACTTGCCCGCACCGTTATCGCCCAGAAGGCAGTGGCATTCCCCCGGGAAGACATCGATGGACACCCCGGCCAGCGCGATGACCGCGCCGAAATGCTTCTCGATATTCTTCATCTGAATGATCGGGGTCTGGTTGGTTTGCGTGGTCATCTCAACGTTCCCCCGTGATCATGCGGCGAATATAGGTGTTCAGGATCACAGCCCCGAGCAGGATCAGACCGAGGAAGACCCGGAAGAGCGAGCTTTCCACACCAGCAAAGAAGAGGCCCTGCTGGACCACCCCGAAGATCAGTGCCCCCAGCGCAGCCCCGATCACCGAGCCATAGCCCCCGGTCAGAAGCGCGCCGCCGATCACCACGGCGATGATGGCCTCGAACTCTTTCAGAAGGCCGCGATCCGCGCCCGCCGAGCCGAACTCCATCACCTGACACAGCGCGAAGACCGTCGCGCAGAAGGCGGTGAACATGAACATCAGGATCTTGACCTTGTTCACGGGCACACCGGAGTTGCGCGCAGCCTCGGCGTCGCCACCAGAGGCGAAGATCCAGTTGCCGAACCGTGTGCGCGTCAGCAGGACATGGCCGAAGATGATGATCACGATGGCCCAGACCACCAGCATTGGCAGACCGTCAACCACCGGCTGACCGGCACGGTTGCCGCGCGAGAAGGTCTCGATCAGGCCGATATCCGCAAGCATCTGAAAGACCGGAGCCCCGATCTTGCTGCCGAAGATCGGCGCAAGCCAATCGCCTTCGGCCGCGTCGCGGATCCCGCCGATGATGGTCTTGCTCTCCAGTGTCTGCGGAATGAAGATCGTGAAGCCGCGCAGGATGAAGAGGAAAGCGAGTGTCACGATGAAGCTCGGCAGGCCCGTGCGGATCACGATGATGCCGTTCAGGGCGCCAATCGCGATGCAGATGGCAAAGGTCACGATGATGGCGATCCACATGGGCCAGCCCAGCACGACGCCGAATACGGCGATCATCATGCCCGCGAAGCCGATCATCGAGCCGACGCTCAGGTCGAACTCTCCGGCGATCATCAGAAGGCAGGCGCCCACGGCGATGATCATGAATTGCGCCGACACGACGGTCCAGTTCATGATCCCCTGCGGGGCGAACATGCCGCTGTCGAATGCAAAAAGTAAAAAGAAGACAAAGACGATAATGGTGCCGCAAATCCCGCCCAGTTCGGGTCGGATCAGGGCCTGTCGGAGTTTCGACGTTTCCTTGATCCGCTCGTCCGCTGCGGGTGGCGGTGATGACGTTGCCTCAGACATGATTTCCCCCCCATGGTCTGCTCTAGAGACAAAAAGGGCGGCAAGTTTCCTTACCGCCCTAGATGTGGATTAGCGGAACTCGCCCGCGAAGGCCTCGACCTTCTCAAGTCCGGAGGCGGTCACGAAGCCCGGGCCGGAGTTGATGTTGTTGCCCGGAAGCACGCCGTAACGGTCCCAGTTGGTCAGGATGACGACCGGCATATAGGCCTGCAGGAAGGGCTGCTGGTCGATCCCCCAGTTGATGGTGCCGTCCTTGATGCCCTTCACGATCTCTTCGCCAAGATCGAAGGTGCCGAAATGCAGCTCACCAGCCAGACCCATCTCGTTGAGGGCCGCGATGGTCGGATCGGCGGAGACCGGGCCGAGGGTCAGGATGCCGTCCACGTCCTCATTGGCGGACAGGAAGGCCATGACCTTGTTCTTGACTTCGGCCGGGTCGGTGCCGCTGTCCAACATCGCGTCGCCAAGCTCGATGCCCAGACCATCCGCGTAGCCACGGCAGCGCTCGCCCACGGTGGGCTGCTGGATCGCGTGGTTCACGCAGAGGAAGTTCGTGACCCCCTCGCCCTTGGCGCGGACACCGGCTGCAAAGCCTGCGTCATACTCGGGCTGGCCCACATACATCAGGGCGCCGATCTCGCGGGCCTGATCCGGGGTGCCGGTGTTCATGATGATGACGTCGATGCCCTGATCCACCGCGTTGGAGATCGGGCCCTTGAGCACGTCGAAGTCCGCCAGCGTGGTGATGATGCCATCGGGGCTGGAGGCCGCGGCCTGCTCGATGATGCGCGCCATGTCGGCGATGTCACCGGTGGGCGGGTTGCGATACTCGACGTTGACGCCCATCTGCTCGCCGGCGAGCGCGATGCCGTTCTTGATCGTGTTCCACCACGTGTCGCTGTCCGGTGCGTGGCTGACCAGAACATAGCTCAGATCCTGACCGTGGCCGTCTGCTTGGGCCGCGAACGGGGAAGTTACCAGTGCCGCACCGAGCGCCACCGACTGTAGGATGGTTTTCATGTCGTCCTCCCAGACTATGTCACAGCGCGTCTCGAGCGCGCAGATCATGTCAGACGGTTGTCCCGTCTCGCGACTCAGAGAAGCATATGCCAACCCACAATGCAACCGGTTGCAAAACCCGGATGCGGTTTTTGCCCCGCGCCCCGCGCATCCCGCTCTGGCGGGCGCGGCGCATCGGGATATCGCACCGGACTGCCCCGGCGTCCCCTGCGCGATTTCCGGTTGCCATGTTCACTTTTTGAGCGTCATGTCCTACATGTCTGCCCGTCAGGAGAGAGAATGCCGATAACGCTACGAGAAGTTGCTGAGCGCGCCGGGGTGTCCCGGTCTGCGGTCTCGCGCACCTTCACCGAAGGCGCGTCGGTCTCGCCCAAAACCCGCCAGAAGGTCGAGGCGGCTGCGAGCGAACTGGGCTATCGCCCGAATGCGCTCGCTTCTTCGCTCACTACCGGAAGAACCAAGCTTATCGGGCTGATTTCCAACAACTTTCACAACCCTCTCTTTCTCGAGGTCTTTGACCTCTTCACCCGCTCTCTGCAGGATCGGGGGCTGCGTCCGCTGCTGGTCAATCTCAGCGATGAGGACGATCCCGAGAGCTCGTTGCAGATGCTCCGGCAATACTCAGTGGATGGGGTGATCGTGGCCTCCTCGACCCTGCCGCCGGAGTTTTCCAAAGCGTTTCGGCAGGCCCATATCCCGGTGGTCCACTCCTTCGGGCGCTTTGCCAGCGCGCCGGATGTGGACGTGGTCGGGATCGACAATATCGAATGCGGGCGCATGGCGGCGCGCACTCTGCTGGCGCGGGGCTATACGAAAATCGGGTTCCTCGGAGGACCGCGCGAAGCCACCTCGACCATCGACCGGCGCGCCGGTTTCCTGCAGGTCATGGCCCGTCGTCAGGGGATCACCCTCACCGAGAGCTTTGCCGACGCCTATTCCTTTGCCGCAGGCAAGGCCGAGATGGTCCGGCTTCTGCAGGAGGGCGACATGGCCGAGGCGTATTTCTGCGGCGATGACGTGCTGTCCATCGGGGCGCTGGCAGCCTTGCACCGGGCTGGCCGCACCGTGCCCGGCGATGTCGGCCTGATCGGGTTGAACGACATGCAGATGGCAGGTTGGGACACGATCGACCTGACCACCATCCGTCAGCCCATCGATGCGATCATCCGCAGCTCGATCGAGCTGGTCGTGGCCATGCTCGAGGACCCGACCCGCGCGCCCGAGGCGCGCCTGTTCGACTGCGAGATTGTCGAGCGGGGCACCTTGCGCGCCCTGCCCCAGTCCTGAATTCGGTCCTGATCCCGACTCTGGTCACGTTCAGAGGAAGTCGAAGCTGTCGGACCAGTCGGCCAGACGCTCGCCTCTCTCCGAGAACCGATCCCCCAGATCCGCGAACCGTTCGCCCGAAGGCCGGTTGGCACCGTCGAACTCATAGCGCCCGGCGATGGTGATGCTGTCATTCACGTCCACATCGACATCCTCATCGATCCCGAGGAACAAGTCCTTGATCGTAAGCCGGCTGTCGAGCGCCAGTCCGATCTCGACATCATAGACCAGCGCGAGAGCGGCCTCGAACGGGTCGTCATCGGTTGCCCGGTTGAAGCTGAACTCGAAGCCCAGATTGGCCCCGAGCGACAGCTTGGCCGAGAAGATATCCCAGGTGAATTCCACATCCGGCAACTCATCCAGCTGCGCTTGGTAGCTCGCGGCCGCGACCTGAAAGGTCGCTTGGGCCTGTGCCAGCTCAAGCTCCGCAGAGACCTTGCCGTTCACCGCTTCGACGAACGCGGCTTCGAACTCTTGGACCGTGTTCTGGCTGACCGGGACCTCGACACCAAACTCGTTCTTCACAACGGTCTCAAGCTGCGTGGCAACCGAGTCATTGGCCAGGACCTGCGCTTCGAGCTGATCGACGGCATCCTCCAGCGCCTGAAAGTCGACCTCACCGGCCTCCTCCAGACGGGCCTGCGCCTGAGCCTGCGCGAGCGTTGCCTCGACAAAGTCGTTTTGCGCCTCGGTAAACGCCGCGGCCACCTGCTCAAGCTGCTGCTCTGCCTGTTCGAAAGAGGCGAGCGCCGTATCGGACAGGTTTTTGAACGCGTCGCGCTGATCGACCAACGGCTGCAGGACGGCCCCGACGGGCGTGTCCAGGTGCTGTTCCACCGGGGCGGGCAGCCCCAATTGCGCCAGAAGAATTGAGATTTCGGCCGTCTTTTGTACGAAACTTGTGTTGAACGAAGCGAACTGGACCGAGAAGATCTCAACTTGTGCGTTCAGCGCATTGACCTGATCGGCAAGGGAATTAATTTCGGCGTCCGCCTGTGCCACGGCAAGGGCGGCATTGGTGAAGGCCATCTGTGCTGCCGCGAACTCGTCCAGAGCATCCTGAAGGACTTGCGCGAAGGTATCGGCCTGCAGCTGGAGCGCGTCCGTCGCCAAACGGCTGTCCCGTGCGCCTTGAACCAGCTCCAGCGCATTTTCCGCCTCTTCGAACGCGGCGACAGCTTCGGTAAAGGCGGTCGTCTTGGCAACCACTCCGTCCTGTGCCGCGAGAAAGGCCTCCAGAAACTGGGGATTGGCCGCGTTGAAGATGTCGACAAAAATGGACTCGTCCAGGGTCGTGCTGATGTTGGGAGTTCCGGTGGTAAAGGGCGCGTCGAACATCTGGTTCGGCGCGATCGGAGACATAAGGCCCGAGTCGAGCACCTGCTGCCCACCGGGCAGCTGCAGGGACACGCCCACAGGGGTGTTGATCGCAATGACTGGAATTGCCGTCGTGACGTCCTTGCCATCGCCATCCAGATAGCGCGCAGAGACGATAACAGGCAGCGGGACACCGATTGGAAACTGCTGCAGCTCCGGCCCGGCCGTGAAGCGGAACACATCGCCGATGATCTCGACACTCCCCTGCCCATCGGGCACCGAGACATCGATGATCTCGATATCCTCACGGCGAGGCCCGCCCAGGAGAGGCAGATAAAAAGAGTTGCGCATGGGGGGATCCTCCGCAGAAATGCTGTGGCCTATGTGGTGTTCCTGATGTGCGGTACCGCAGGGGTGTTCCCGTCCCTCGGCTCGAAAATTCATTTTTGCACAACAAGGTTACTCTAGGGAGGGTGTTTACCTTTGGTCAACTCTTTGCTGAGCTGCGCAGGGAGGATTCCAGACTTCGCAAGCGATTGTTTCGCTTACAGAAAACCGCTCAGGTGGTACGGTGATGAAAGATGCAGCGATTGCTCACGCAAGGGGCGAGGTCCGCCCCCCGCGCCGCAGCCGGTCAGAGGAAGTCGAAACCGTCGGCAAACTCCGCCCATCGCTCGCCCGGCTCGAACCGTTCGGCCCGATCCCGACCGCCCCCCTCGAAGGGCACACGGCCCGAAAGCTCGACGCCACGGTCAATATCGATGACGTTGACCTCGCCATTGACCTCGCTGGACGCATCCACCGCCAGGGCGAGCTCGACCTCATAGACCAGCGACAACAGGCTCTCACGCGGGGCGTCGTCAGTTGCGCGGTTCCAGTTGAACTCCAACCCGGCCTGCAGATCCAGATCGAGGCTGATATCGGACAGCTCGAATTCGAACTCCACATCCGGCAAGAACGCAAGCTGCGCCTCGTAAGCTGTGGTTGCGGCCAGAAGCGCCGCCTCTGCCGCGCCCAACTCGGTCGCTGCCAAGCCCACTCCGCCCGCTGCCGCAGTGACGCCGATTTCAAGCGCTAAAACCTCAAAACTCAGCAGGTCTACCGGCACCGTCAACCCGTTTTGCGACACCTCTGCCTCCAGAGCGCGCGCTGCTGCTTCGGCCGCGTCTGCCACCTGCCGCGCCTCGCTTGCAGCCTCCAGCGCGAAGGGCAATTCGAATTGTGCATTGCTGAGCGCCTCTTCCGCGTCGGAGAAATCGATCTCAGCCTGGCTGAGATCGTCCAATGCGTCCGAAACAGCGTTGAGCGCCGAGGTCAGCGCCGCTTGCGCCCCGCTCAGATCGACCCTTGCATCGGCGAGATCATCCTCGGCATCCACAAGGTCGTCATAAACCGGCTGCAACAGCGCGCCGATGCCAGGGATGTCCAGGGCAAATTCCAGAACCGACCGCGTGGCGTCAAACCCGCCATCCCGCAGGATCTTGAACGCGTCGTTGAGAAAATCCTCCGCCGCATTTGCGGCGACTGCCACAGCATTGGAGGCCGCCGTGACCGCGCTGGAGGCAGATGCAGCCGCAGCCTGCGTACTGTTCACCAGGTCTTGCGCGGTCGCAATGGCCGCGGCTGTCCCCTGAACGAGCTCAGATGCTGCATTCACCGCGGCGACGGCCCCGCGCGCCGCGGCTTCCAACAAGAGTGCAGCCTCGTTGGCCGCATCGGCAGCAGCGCGCGCGGGAGCGGTCTCGTAGACCAGAGCGACCAGCGCCTCGGCGTCCTCCAGAGCCTCTTGTGCTGCTGCAAAGGACTGCTGCGCGGCATCCACATCGGATTGAGCCGCAGTGACCGCTGCCAGAAACTCCGGGTTCTCTTCATTGAACCGGTCTACAAGGATGGACTCGTCCACCGAGACCGGTGTGATGTCCGGAGAGGAAAAGCTTAGCGGATCATCGAGTTGATCGGCGACAGAGACCGGCGAGATATAAGCCGTGTCGGTCACGACCCGCCCACCCGGCAAGGTCAGCTCAACCCCGTCCGGCGTGTTCACAGCACTGATCGGTATACGAGCCGCGACGGTTGTCTCGCCATCCACGATCGCGCGAACGGGGATCAGAAACTCGGTCGTCTCACCAAACGGCTTGGTCTTCAGGCCGTTGCCGGCTTCGAACTTGACCAGATTGCCCACCAGCTTGACGGACCCGAGACCGCTGGCATTGCCAAGCGCCTCGATCTCGTATTCCAGCGCGCGATCACCGCCGAGCAGCGGAAAGTACAATGAGTTGCGCATATTGGGATCCTCCGGGAAACAGGTCCGTCATGACCAATATGTTCATGCGTCTCCGAAGGCCTGTCTCCACGCCTGCCCTTCCAAGGACACACATAATGACGCCAAATTTTAAGCAGTTGTTTACGTTTGGTCAAGCTGTGCCGCACGGCTCGCCGGTGCGCGAGATACCTTAAATACCTGACTTATTTACCTAAAACGCCGCCCAACATGGGGGCGGCGTGGTGGTGGTGCGGGTGACGCCGCAGTCAGGAGGTGGCGGTTCAGACGAAGTCGAAACTGTCCGTGAACTCGGCCCAGCGTTCTCCGGGTTCGAAGCGGTCGGCCCGATCCCGCCCGCCCCCTTCGAAGGGCACACGGCCAGACAGCTCGAAGCCGCGGTCGATATCGATGGTAGTGACCTCGCCATTGACCTCGCTGGTGGCGTCGACCGCCAAGGCGATCTCAACCTCATAGACCAGCGACAGAAGGCTCTCGCGCGGCGCATCATCCGTGGCCCGGTTCCAGTTGAACTCCAAACCCGCCTGCAAATCCACATCGAAGCCCAGATCGGAGAGGGTGAATTCGAAATCCGCATCCGGCAGCAGGGCAAGCTGTGCCTCATAGGCCAGGTTCGCGGCCAGCAGCTCGCCCTCGGCCAGCAGCTTCGCCCCTTCGGCCAGGCCAAGCGCGGCCAGCGCCTCGGCCACATCAAAGGCCACATCATCGAGATCGCCCAGTTTCACCGGCGTGGAATAGCCCAGCTCCTCAACCTGTTTTTCCAGTCGCTCGGCGTCGGCCTCTGCCTGACGCGCGAGGACATCGGCCTCGTCAAACGCGTCTTCCAAGGCGTCGATATCGATGGAGAGCGCATCGTTGAGTGCCTGCTCCGCCGCTGCAAAATCCACCTGCGCCTGTCCGAGTTGCGCCAGCTCGGTGCTGAGCGCATTCAGGGCATTGCTCAGCGCGGCATCCGCTGCAGAAAGGTCGATCCGGAGGTCGTCGACCTCATCCTCCAGATCAACGATTTCATCGTAGAGCGGACGCACCAGCCCCCCGAGGATCGGCACATTCAGCACGGTCTCAAGAACGGCGCGGCTCGCAGCGAACCCGAAATCCGCAAGGAAGCCGAAGGCGTCATTCAGAAAGCCATTCAGATCGCTCAAGGCGCTTGAAAGCGCGCTGTTGAGACTGTTGACGACCGCCGAGGCTGAATTGGCCGTGGATTGTGCGACGGACACCGCGGTCTGGGCGATGTTGAGGTCGAACAGCGCCGCGTTGAACGCGGATGTTGCCGCGTTCACGGCCGAGGCCGCGCCGACGACCGCATCCTCGGCGATATTGGCAAGCTGGCGCAGCGCCGTTGCCCCCTCGCGAGCCAGAAACGCCTCGCCGAGGACAAAGGCCGCATCCTCCAGCTCAAAGAGCCGGTCCTGGGCGTCCTCCACATTCGATTGCGCGGCGTTCACCCGCCCCTCGGCCTGACTGATCGCGGCAAGAAACTGCGGATTCTGCGTGTTGAAGATGTCGACGATGATCGAGTCGTCCACGGTGATCGGCGCGAAACCCGGGCTGGAAAAGCTCAGCGGAGTGTCGAGCTGATCGGCAACCGAGATCGGCGAAACATAGGCGGTGTCCGTGACAGTGCGCCCGCCAGGCAGGGTCAGTTCCACACCGTCCGGCGTGTTGACCGCCGAGATCGGCACCCGGAACGCCACGGTTTGCGTCTCGTCGATCACCGCACGAATGGGCAGCACAAACTCCGTGACCTGGCCGAACGGTTTGCTCGTAAGGCCGCTCCCGGCTTCGAACTTCACCAGATCGCCAATGATTTTGACGGTGCCCAGATCCCCCGGCTTCCCGGCGGCTTCAATCTCGATATCTACGGAACGGTCGCCGCCCAGCAGGCGGAGATAGGAAGAATCTCTCATGATTTTAATCCTTTACCCAAGGGTCATGCCTCGGCTGAAAATGCCTTGGGCCGCCAGTGACGGTAAAAAGAGCAACCCAGGGCCACGGTTGGTTCGACCAGAACTATTCCCCAGCCGTTATCCTTACGTCAATAATCTTGCCCCGCGGCCACCTTTGATGCGCCAGAGGAGCATGTGCAGGGCCTGTTGGGTCTGCGCCAAACGCGACACGGGCCGCCCCCCGAAAGGGACGGCCCGTCAGATGGCACTCCATGGATCTCGGCGCGCGCTCAGCCTCGCAGTGAGGGCGGGCGCGCATCGACCCAGGCGCCGTCCTTCGACGCCGAATCCACCGCCGCGTAAACCGCCGCCATGGAGCGCAGCCCGTCCACCGCGAGGGGCAGGTCCCCGGCCGCCGCGCCGCGAATGCGTGCCGCCAGATCCACGTAGATATTCGCCACCGCCAGCGGAAAGCCCTCGGGATGGGCAATGGCCACGCGGCTCAGCCGACCGGCCTCATCCGAGAGACCCGCCTCGCCCTTTTCGATGATCTCCGTCCGGCCATTCAGGCGCGTGTAGTGGATCTGGTTCGGCTGTTCCGAGGCCCACCGCATTCCACCCAGCTCGCCGAAGACCTGAATGTCGAGCCCGTGCATCCGCCCGATCGCGATGGTCGAGGACCAGAGCCGCCCGACCGTGCCGCCTTCCATCCTGAAGTTCACCATGGCGTCGTCTTCGAGCACCCGCGCCGAGACCGTGGAGGCGAAGTCCGCCGAGAGTGTCCGGACCTCGTCGCCGGTGATGAACGAGGCCAGATGCAGGGCATGGATGCCGCAATCGGCCATCTGGCCCGACACTCCGGCCATCTTGGGATCATACCGCCACCGCACCCGGGGATTGTCCGCGTCATCCCCCGTAGCGTGATGCCCGTGGGAGAAATTGGTGACCACCGTGCGGATCTTGCCCAGATCCCCGCGCCGGACCATCTCGCGCATCTCGCGGACCATGGGATAGGCCGAATAGCAGTAATTCACCGCACAGATCTTGCCCGTCGCCTCGGCGATGCGGACGATTTCCTCGCCCTCCTCCACGGTCATGGTCATGGGCTTTTCGCAGAGCACATGGAACCCGGCCTCGAGAAACGCCTTGGTGATCTCGAAATGGGTGTTGTTCGGCGTGGCCACTGTCACGAGATCGAGCTTGTCGGCGCGGCCCTTCTCGCCCTCCAGCATCTCCTGCCAGTTGCCATAGGCCCGGTCTGGTGCCACGCCGAGCCGCTCGGCATAGGCCTTGCCCTTGGCAGCATCCACGTCGAGCGCCCCGGCGGTCAGGGTGAAATTGCCATCGGCCATGGCGCCGAGACGGTGGGCCGGTCCGATCTGGCTGCCTTCGCCGCCCCCGATCATCCCCCAGGTCAGTCTGTTCATCGCGGGATCCTCACTCAAATCCGATGGAGCGCAGATAGGCGCGGTTCAGCTTGGCATCGCCCAGCGGGTCCGTGTCCGGCAAGGTCGGGTCACAATCCTGCTCCACCGTGCACCAGCCGGTAAAGCCGCCCTCTTCGAGCAATTGGCGCACGCGCGGGAAATCCACGTCGCCATCGCCGAGATTGCAGAAGATCCCCTGCCCGCAAGCATCATAGAAGCCGGTGCGCTTGGCGATGACATCGGCCTTCACCACTGGATCGATATCCTTGAAATGCATGTAGCTGATGCGCGGCAGATGGCGTTCCATGAAGGCCACCGGGTCGAACCCGGCATAGGAATGATGCCCGGTGTCGAAACAGATCTTGAGGATGCTCTCATCGACCTCGCTCAGCAACCGCTCAAGCTCGGGCTCGAAATCCATGAAACCCGCCGCATGGGCGTGGATCCCGACCGTCAGCCCGTACTCCTCGGCCCCCATCTTGGCCACATGGGCGATGCGGTCGCGATAGGCAGTCCACTCGGCGGCATCCATCTGCTCGGCGGCATCGGCGCGTCCGGCGGTGGGGGCCCGACGGGGCGAGATCGAGTCGATCAGCACAAGGTGCTGCGCCCCATGGGCGGTCAGCGCCTGGCAGGTGCGCACCGAGGCATCCAGCACCTCATCCCATGCGCCCGCATCATGGAACGGACGAAAGACAACGCCCCCGATCAGCTCGAGCCCATGCTCGTCCAGCGCCTCGGCCACCTGCGGCGGGTCCTCGGGCATGAAGCCCACGGGCCCCAGCTCGATCCCCGTATAGCCCGCCTCTGCGTTCTCGCGCAGCACGTCGCGCCAGCCCGGGTTGCGGGGATCACCTGCGAATTCCACCCCCCAGGAACAGGGGGCATTGCCGATACGGATGGTCATTGGGGCATGTCCTTCACTTGAACCACATCCTGCCACTGTCGCGTGGCCTGAGATTTCTGCGCGGCAGCCACCACCAGGCTGACGGAGAGCCCGTCACGGAAGGTGGGCCAGCGCGGCGCGCCATCGGCGATGGCCTCGAGGAAATCCCGCGCCTCGATCGCGATCTGATCCTGGTAGCCGGTCCCGTGGCCCGGACCCTGGCAAAAGGGCAGATAGTCAGGATGGGCCGGCCCCGTCAGGATCTGCCGGAACCCGCGCTCGGCCTCGGGCCCCTCGGCCCGGTAGAGCCAGAGGCTGTTCTGGTCTTCCTGGTTGAAGCGGATCGCGCCCTTTGTCCCCGTGATTTCATAGATATAGCCCATCTTGCGACCAGTCGCGATGCGGCTGAAATAGAGATGCCCCATGGCCCCGCCCGCAAAGCGACACATCATCTGGGCGTGGTCATCATTGGTCACGGCTACCCCGCCCCGGTCAGGATGCACGGTCTCGATCTCGGCCATCAGCGACGTGATCGGCCCGATCAGCGCGAGTGCCGCGTTGATCATATGGGGCGCCAGATCCCCCATGGTGCCATTCGCCTCGCCTTCGGTCCGCCAGCTCGCAGGCATCTCGGGATCCGCATAGAAATCCTCCGTATGCTCGCCGCGGAACCAGGTGACATCGCCGATCTCACCCTCCTCCACCAGCCGCCGGGCATATTGCGAGGCCGGCGTGCGGATGTAGTTGAAGCCGATCATGTTGACGATACCCGCCGATTCGGCTGCCGCCGTGATCGCCTGCGCCTCTGCCAGCGAAGCGCCCAGAGGCTTCTCGCAGAAGACGGGTTTGCCCAAGGCCGCCGCCGCCTCGACGATGGCGCGGTGGGTCTCCTGCGGCGAGGCGATCACCACCGCCTCGACCTTTGGATCCGCCACAAGCTCAGTCCAGTCCTGCGCCGCCCGGGCAAAGCCGAACGCCTTGCGATACCGCTCGGCAGAGGCGGGCGACGAGGCCGCCACCATTTCGAGTCGCGGTTTCAGGCGGGTGTCAAACAAGGCCCCCACGCAGGCATAGGCGACCGCATGGGCCTTGCCCATATAGCCACCGCCGATGATGCCGATTCCGATCTCCGACATGAGCCCTCCCAAAAACCCTTGCAACCGGTTGCAACGTGAGTATCGTCTAACTCAGAACGCGGTCAAGTCCGAACCTGATCGCAGATCTGCGCGACAGTCGCGCGCTCTGGGAGGAGACACGAGAGATGGCTGGGGACACGGTCCGTCTGACGACGGCTCAGGCGATTATTCGCTATCTGAACGCACAATTCATCGAGATTGACGGCACACGACAGAGGGTCTGCGGCGGCGGTTTCGGGATCTTCGGGCATGGCAATGTGACCTGTCTCGGCGAAGCGCTCTATGATCACCGCGAGACGCTGCCGCTCTATCGTGGGCAGAACGAGCAGAGCATGGGATTCGCCGCCGCGGCCTATGCCAAGTATCACCTGCGCCGCCGGTTCATGTTCTGCACGGCGAGTGCGGGCCCCGGCACGGCGAACCTGCTGACGGCGGCGGCACTGGCCCATGCGAACCGCCTGCCTATGCTGATGCTCTGCGGGGATGCCTTCCTGACCCGCCTGCCCGATCCGGTGCTGCAGCAGCTGGAGCATTACGGCAATCCCGCGCTCGGGCTGAACGATGCGTTTCAGGCGGTCACGCGCTATTGGGACCGGATCACCCATCCCGCCCAGATCATCCAATCCCTGCCCGCAGCCCTCGCGACCATGCTGGATCCGGCCGATTGCGGCCCGGCCTTCATCGCGCTGCCGCAGGATGTGCAGGGCTGGACCTTTGACTATCCGATTGAGATGTTTGAGGAAAAGACCCACCGCATTCGCCGGATCACGCCCGATGCCCGCGAGGTCGCCGATGCCGCCGCCCTGCTGCGCGACGCCGAGCGGCCCGTGATCATTGCCGGGGGCGGTGTGCAATATTCCGACGCGGTGGCCGAGCTGACGGCCTTTGCCGAGGACCACAACATCCCGGTGATCGAGACCATCGCTGGGCGGGCCAACCTGCTCAACGACCACGCGCTGAATATCGGCCCCGTGGGCGTGACCGGCTCGGACAGCGCCAATGCGGTGGCCGAACAGGCGGATGTGATCCTGTCGGTGGGCTGCCGGTTGCAGGATTTCACCACCGGCTCCTGGACGGCCTTCGCCAAGGAGGCGCAGTTCATCTCGCTCAACGCCGCGCGGCACGATGCGGGCAAGCACCGCGCCCTGCCGATTGTCGGCGATGCCAAGCTCGGGCTGGAGGCGCTGGCCGCCGAGATGACCAACTATCGCTGCCCGGACCAATGGACCGCCTATGCCCAGGAAGAACGCCGCAACTGGATGGGCTATGTGGCCGAGAATGTGCGCCCGGGGAACCGCCCGAACTCCTACGCGCAGGCGATCGGCGTGGTGAACGCGCTCTGCGATCCGCGCGACCGGGTTGTGGCCGCAGCGGGCGGCCTTCCGGCGGAGGTGACCGCGAATTGGCGCACGCTAGATATCGGCACGGTTGATGTTGAATTCGGCTTTTCCTGCATGGGCTACGAGATCGCCGGTGGCTGGGGCGCGCGCATCGCGCAGGCCGAGGTCGAGCCCGAGGCCGACACTATCGTTTTCGCCGGGGATGGCAGCTATCTGCTGCTGAATTCCGACATCTATTCCTCGGTCCTGACCCACAAGAAGATGATCGTTCTGGTGCTCGACAATGGCGGCTTCGCAGTCATCAACAAGCTGCAGAACAACACCGGGAACGAGAGCTTCAACAACCTGATCGCCGACACCCCCACCGTGCCCGAGGCCTTTGGCGTCGACTTCGTGGCCCATGCGGCCTCCATGGGGGCGAATGCGGTCTATGCGGAGAATGCCGAGGATCTGGCCGAGGCCTTCAAGGCCGCCAAAGCCTCGGACAAGACCAGCGTGATCGTGATGAACGTGGACGCCTATGAGGGCTGGACCACCGAGGGTCACACCTGGTGGGAGGTGGGCACGCCCCATATCACCGACAACCCCAAGGTCCGCGCCGCCCATGAAGAAATCGAAGCGGCCCGCGCCCGCCAGCGGAAGGGCGTCTGATGGACGTTCTCAGCGGCATCGCGCAAAAGCGGTTCCTCGTGATCGGGCGTGTGGGCATGGACCTGTCGCCCGAACCACCGGGCACCGGGATCGAGCAATCGACCAGCATGATGGTCGCCATGGGCGGCTCCTCGGCCAATATCGCCGCCGGTCTGGTGAAATTCGGCGCCGAGGCGGCGCTGGTCACGCGGGTCTCGGATGATGCGGTCGGGCGCTACTGCGTCGCGCAGCTTGGCGCTTATGGCGTCGATGCCCGCCATGTGCACCCCATCGCGGGGGAGTATCGCAATTCGCTCGCGCTCTATGAGACCCGGGTCGAAGATCATAACTCGGTGATCTATCGCAACGGGGCCGCGGATTTTCAGATGTCCATCGCCGATGTGGAGGCCGTGGACTACAGCCAATACGGCGCGCTGATCACCGCGGGGACGGTCTTTGCCGCCGAACCCTCGCGCAGCGCGGCCTTTCGAGCGTTCGAGCTGGCCCGCGCCGCCGGGCTGCCGGTGATCTTCGACGTGGACTACCGCCCCTATAGCTGGCCCAGCCCCGCCGTCGCCGAGGACGTCCTGTCCCGGGCCGGTGCGCTCTCGGATGTCATCGTCGCCAATGACGAGGAGTTCGGCTTCATGGCGGGCGGCATCGACAAGGGCCTCGCCAAGGCCCGCGCGCTCGCCGAAACCAGCGCCAGCATCGTCGTCTACAAGATGGGCCATCTGGGCGCGATCACCTTCGCAAACGGCACCGAGACCCGCACCGGCATCTACGAGGTCGAGGCGCTGAAACCCACGGGCGCAGGCGACAGCTTCATGGCGGGGTTCCTCGCCAGTCTCGCCGAGGGCCGCCCCATGGATGAGGCCGTCCTGCGCGGCTCGGCCTGTGCAGCCATCGTCGTGGCCAAGCCCGGCTGCGCCCCCGCCATGCCCGATACGGACGAATTGGAGGCGTTTCTCGCACGCCATCCCGGACCAAGCGCGCCCCAGAGCCGCGCGGAAGGATAAGCTATGCATATCGCACCATTTGACAATGAAAACAAACCGATCGTCGACGTAGATGATGCATTGGTTCCGCTGAACTACTTCAACATCGTCAAGCTCAAGAAGAGCGAAAGCTTCGGCTATGCGGTCCCGGGCTACGAGACCTGCATCGTCCCGGCCACCGGCCTGATCGATGTGAGCGCGGGCGGGTTTTCCGCCGCCAAGCTCGGCGGGCGCGGCGTCGATGTCTGGGATGGTGAGCCCGAGGGCGTCTATGTCCCCACCGGGATGGAGGCGCGCTTCACCTGCCTCTCGGACAGCGCCGAGGTCTTCATCGCCGGGGCCAAGTTCGACAAGGTGCTCGAGCCCTTTGCCGTGCGCGCCGACGAGCTCGATCTGGTGCAATACGGCTCGGATGACACCAAGACCCACCGCAAGATCAAACATATCCTCGGGGCCAACCAGCATGAGCGCGTCGGGCGGTTGCTGGTGTCCGAGCTCTTCACCGTGGGTGCGGGCGGTTGGTCAGGCTTTCCGAGCCACAAGCATGACACGGATCGTCTGCCGGACGAGACCCGCCATGACGAGACCTACAATTTCCGGTTCAAGCCGAATTACGGCTCGGGGCTGCAGATGCTCCAGCGCGAGGACAACAAGCCCGGCGACGCCTATCACATCATGGATGGCTCCACGATCTGCATCGACAAGGGCTATCACCCCTGTGCCGCCCTGCCGGGCTACGAGATGTATTACTTCACCATCCTCGGCGGGCTCAGCCAGCGCAGCCTGAAGCAGTATTTCCAGCCGACCCACGCAGAACAGCTGCACACGATCCCGGGCATCATGGACATGGTGGCGAAGTTCAAATGACCCTCGCGACGCTTTCCGATGTTCTGCAACCCGCGCTCAAGGGCGGCTATGCGGTGGGCGGGCTCGTCTGTCTCGGCTGGGAGGATATGCGCGCCTATGTGGCCGCCGCCGAGGCCGAGCGCCTGCCGGTGATCCTGCAGGCTGGGCCCTCCTGCCGGGCCCATACGCCCCTGCCCGTTCTGGGCCGCATGTTCCGCCACCTCGCCGAGAGCGTTTCGGTCCCCGTGGTGGCCCATCTCGACCACGGTTACAGCTTTGACGAATGCCGCGAGGCGCTCGATAGCGGTTTTACCTCGCTGATGTTCGATGGCTCGAAACTGCCGCTGAGCGAGAATATCGCCCAGACCGCGCTGATCGCCGAGATGGCGCATCGGGCCGGGGTCTCTTGCGAGGGCGAGATCGGCTTTGTCGGCTATTCCGACGGCGCCGCCAGCCAGGGCACGCACCCGGCCGAGGCTGAACGCTTTGCCTTTGAGACCGGGGTGGATGCCATGGCGATCTCCGTGGGCAATGTCCACTTGCAGCAGAACCGCGAGGGCGGGCTGGACGAAGCGCGGATCGCCGAGATCGACGCCCGGACCGAAGTGCCCCTGGTGATCCATGGCGGCTCCGGCGTGCCGATTGAGCAGCGCGCCCGGCTCGCGCGCGGGACGTCCATCTGCAAGTTCAATATCGGAACCGAGCTGCGCATGGCCTTCGGCAGCGCCCTGCGCAGCGCCGTGGCCGCCGACCCGGACCGGTTCGACCGGGTGCAGATCCTGCGCGAGGTCGAAGCCCCTCTTGAGGCCGCCGCGCGGAGCGCCCTTCGCGCCCTCGCGCCAGAAAAGGAAATCGCATGAAACTGGGACTTTTGGGATGTGGCCGGATCGGACAGGTCCATGCCCGCAGCCTGTCACGTATGGCCGGGGCGGATCTTGTGGCCGTGGCCGACGCGATGCCCGCCGCCGCCGAGGCGCTGGCCGCGTCCAGCGGGGCCGAGATTCGTGCGCCAGAGGCCATCATCGCCGGCGCGGATATCGACGCGGTGATCATCGCCACGCCCACGACCTTGCATTACGATCAGATCCACGCCTGTGCCGCGGCGGGCAAGGCGATCTTTTGCGAGAAGCCCATCGATCTGAGCGCGGAGCGCGCCGCCGAGTGCCGCGAGGCCGTGGCCGCCGCAGGCGTGCCGTTTCTGACCGCGTTCAACCGGCGGTTCGATCCGAGCTTTGCCCATCTGCAGGCCCAGCTCCGCGCCGGGGCCATCGGCACTATCGAGCAGGTGATCATCACCTCGCGCGACCCCGCCCCGCCCCCGATCTCGTATATCGAGAGCTCGGGCGGGCTGTTTCGAGACATGATGGTCCATGACCTCGACATGGCGCGCTTTCTTCTGGGCGAAGAGCCGGTGGAGCTCTATGCCGTGGGCTCTTGCCTTGTGGATCCCGAGATCGGCGCGGCGGGCGATGTGGACACCGCCGCCGTGACCCTGACCACGGCGAGTGGCAAGATCTGTCAGATCACCAATTCGCGCCGGGCGACCTATGGCTATGACCAGCGGATCGAGGTCCATGGCGCGGAGGGTATGCTGCAGGCCGCGAACCAGCCGAGCCATCTCGTGACCCGCGCCGGGGGCGATGGGTTCACAGGCGCACCAACCATGGATTTCTTCCTCGAACGGTATGAGGCCGCCTATCTCGCCGAGATGACCCATTTCGTCGAGGCGGTGAGCTCGGGCGCGCCCCTCAGTGCCACGATCGAAGATGGGGTGGCGGCCCAAAGGCTCGCCGACAGCGCGGCCCGCGCCATGGCCTCCGGCGCGCCGATCCGGCTCACGGCGTAGACGCTCAGGCGGGGGCGCGCCGCGCGCGCCCTTCGCATCCGAACGTCCCCCGGGCCATTTTGTCGATTTTATGTTGAATATCTGGCCTATATCGGCAAAAATGCCGCTATCGGGCCACCATCTTCGTGATGCGGGGCCCTGGCGGGCGGTTTCCCTTGGGGCACGCTGGCCGGACGGTTAAGCTGACTCACCTATGCATGTTTGCGGAGACCACCAGATGCACGCGCAAGATCCTCTTTCGGCTTCGGTTCCGTCTCCGGGCGATGGCTCGGCCACGCAGCGCGCCTATCACACCTTGCGCAAGATGATCGTGACCGGCGCTTTGCAGCCGGGCGAGAAGCTCAAGATCGACGGGCTGCGCAAGCGGCTTGATACCGGCGCCTCGCCGATCCGCGAGGCCCTCAGCCTGCTGACCTCGGACTACCTCGTGGAGCGGATCGACCAGCGCGGCTTTCGCACCGCCGATGTCAGCGCCGAGAATTTCGACGAGATCCTGACCCTGCGCTGCACGCTGGAGGATCTGGCTCTGCGCGAAAGCCTCGCCGAGGCCAGCGAGGCCTGGGAGGAAGAGGTGGTTCTGGCCCATCACCGGATGAAGCGCGCCAAGGCGGCGCAGGACCCGGATTACGAATCCTTCCACAAGGGGTTTCACATGGCGCTGCTGTCCAATGCGCGCTCGCCGATCCTACTGAAATTCTGTTCTCAGCTCTACGACCTGAACATTCGCTACCGCTATCTGGCGGGCAGCGCGCTCAGCTACGGGCGGCGCGATGTGGGCGACGAACATGCGGGCATTCTGGCCGCCGTGGTCGCGCGGGATGTGGAGGCGGCGAGCACGCGGCTTCTGGATCACTATCGCAATACCGGCGCATTTCTCGCCGAGAGCCTTGGGGACAGTGCCGCCCCCAAGGTCGCCGAGTAGCCCCTCAGGCCAGCGGCACGAGGGTCAGGTCGAAGGTGACGGCCAGATACGCATCGGCCACCTTGCCGGACAAGGCGAACCCCTCGCGCGGGAAGCTGCCCGCGGGCCGGGTCTCGTAGCGCATGACGAGATCCTCGCGCACCCCGAACACCGTATCCTGATCGAGATAGGGGTCATCCTCGGGGAAGACCTCGGTCACGAGCGGTTTGTAGCCCTCGGCCTCGACGATGTAATGCAGGTGCGAGGGCCGCCACGGGTGACGCCCGCAGGCGCGCAGGATATCCCCCACCGGCCCGTCCGACGGCACGGTGTATTCAACGGGCCGCACGGTGGTGAAGGCATAGCGGCCGTCTTCGCCCACGGTCTGCAACCCGTGGAAGGAATAAGTGTCCTGATCCGGATCCTGGCTGGAATAGAGCCCGTTGGGCGCGGTCTGCCAGATGTCGAGCGTGGCCCCCGGGATGGGCGTGCCATCGGGCGCGCGCACAACGCCCTCGGCCAAGAGGACCGGCGCATCGAAATCCTTGCGCATATCCCCACCCACGGCGAGCGGCGGCGATCCGGTGATGTGGAACGGCCCCAGCACCGAGGACGATGTCCCCTCCGAGGAGTTGTGCAGCATATCCACCAGCGATGAGAGCCCCAGCACATCCGAGAGCAACACGAACTCATGCCGCTCCTTGTCCGAGATCTCGCCCGCGCGCTCGAGGAACTGGATGCCCGTGTTCCACTCCGCATGGGTCAGGTTCGTCTCGCGGGCAAAGGCATGCAGGTGCCGGACAAGGCTGCCCATCACCTCGCGCAGGCGCGGATCCGTGTCGGCGCCCAGATAGCCCATGAACACATCGGTGATATTGTCTTTGGTCACATTCCGCATGGGGCGGTCTCCTGTCGTCAGAGAAGGGCGAGGCTGAGGCCGGGGAAGCGGATCAGCAGGATCAGCACCAGCAGCATCACGAAGGCAAAGGGCAGCGCACCCAGGAACACATCCTTGAGCTTGATCCGGTCATCATCGAGCGTGGCCTTGATGACAAAGCAACTGAGCCCCAATGGCGGCGTCAGCAGCCCGATCTCGGCGGCGACCACGGCCACGATCCCGAACCACACAAGGCTCAGCCCCATGTCGTCGATCAGCGGCAGGAAAAGCGGTACGACGATCAGGATGATCGAGGCCGTGTCAAGAATGGTGCCGAGAAACAGCATCAGCACCACCAACAGAACCATGATCCAGAAGAACGAGAAGTCGTTGGCCGCCAGGATATTCTGCAGCTCGTTGGGCAGCCCCGCGAGCCCCAGCATCCGGGCATACATCGAGGCCGCGGTGATCAGGAAGAGGATCGCCGCCGTGATATGCCCGGTCTCGATCACCGTCTCCCAGAAACTGCGCAGATTGATCCGGCCTCGGACAGCCGCAATGATGATCCCCAAAAGCGAGCCCGCCGCCCCCGCCTCCACCGGCGTGGTCCAGCCCGTATAGATCCCACCCAGCACCACGATGATCAGGCCGAGGATCGGCAGGGTCTTCACGGCGATCTCGGACCAGGGCATCAGGTCGCCTTCCTCCACCATCTCGCCGCCGACAAAGCCGGGGGTAAAGCGCCCCATGAACCAGATCGCCGCCACATAGGCCACGGCCAGCAAGAGACCCGGGATCACACCGGCGAGGAACATCTCGCCCACCGATTGCTCGGCCACGAAGGAGTAGATGATCAGCATCGCCGAGGGCGGAATGATCATGCCGAGAACCGAGCTGCCCGCGACGACCCCCACGGCAAAGCGCGGGTTGTACTTGTGGCGCAGCATCTCGGGGACGGACATCTTGGAAAAGACCGAGGCCGAGGCGATGGACGACCCCGTCACAGCGGCAAAGACCGCGTTGGCACCGACAGTGGCCATGCCGATCCCGCCGGTGATGCGCCGGAAGCCCTGGTTCATGACCGAGTAGATATCTGCGCCCAGCCCGGCCTTGGATACGATCAACCCCATGAAGGTGAAGAGCGGGATCGTGGCAAAGGTGTATTCCATCGCGCTGTCGCCGATGGCGATCTTCAGCAGCGCGAAGGACAAATCCATATTGTCGCGCATGATCCAGATCGCAAGGAAGCTCACGAGGCCGAGCGCGATGGGAATATACATCCCCAGATAGATCAGCACGATGATCGCGCCGATCGAGATGAGACCGATATCGACGGGGGTCATGAGCCGCTTTCCTGATGCGGGGCGTTATCCCCGGTCTGCGTGAAGATGTGCAGGATGAAATGCACCGTGCAGAGGCAGGCGCTCAGGAAGATCACCAGCTTCACCGGCCACCAGGGCGCGGTGAACACGCCGGGCACGCCAAAGAAGTCCTTGGTGTTCCACATCTCGAGGAATTCGGGCCAGATCGCGATGGCGACCAGCACCATGAAAAGCGCGCTGATCCCATCGATCACCCGGCTCAGGGCCCGGCCCACCCGGGGCTTGCGCCGCCGCATGAGCATCAGGAACCCGTCCGACCGGGTCAGCCGCCCCACGCGGATCACGTCCGGCAATTGCAGGAACACGATCAGCACCATGGAGAACTGCACGACCTCCACCGCGCCCAGAAAGGGCTGCGAGAAGACCCCGCGCGCGATGATGTCGTAATTGACCACGGCGATCAGGGCGATGACCACGAAGGTGCCAGCGGCATTGGCGGCCATGGCCACGCCGCTGGCGATTTTGGCGAACAAGCTCATCCGGGGCCGTCAGAGCTCAGTTGACGGCGTCGTCATCGGACCAGTCGCGCACCGGGGTGAAGCCCGCCGCCTGCAACTTGCCCATGTAGGTGTTGAGCATCTGCGTGCCCGGCTGCCCGGCCGCGTCGAGGCTCGCCGCCCATTCGGCCGCGATATTCGGCATGGCGTTGGCCCAGGCGGCGCGCTGCTCCGGGTCCATCTCGACGATGGTGCCCCCTGCGGCGACATAGGCGTCGCGGCTGGCCTGCGCGCGGTCCATGGCGATGCCTGCCACATGGTCGCGATAGGCCACGGCGACCTCCTGCAGGACCTCCTTGACCTCATCCGGGAGCTTCTCCCAGTAATCCTTGTTCACGGTGATCGTCTTGGAGTTCACCGCGCCCAGATCGGCCTTGAGCATATAGGGCGCCACCTCGGCGATCTTGAAGGTCGCGGCGGCCTCGGGCCAGAGCATCGCGCTGTCGGCCAGACCGGTCTGCACCATGTTGTAGAAATCGGTCAGACCGCCCCGCACGCCGGCGGCATTCTCGATCCCCTCCAGATAGCGCAGGTTCATCCCCGCGCCGGCGACCTTGGTCCCTTCGAGATCCGACAGCGCATTCACCGGCTCGCGCGAGAAGACCTGATAGGTGTCGAGCACCACGCCCGTGGCCAGATAGACCTGGTTCTGCGCGTCGAACTCGGCCTGCATCGCCGGATATTCCTTGGCGATCTCATCCACCGCCTTGGCCACGGCACGCGCATCGGAGGACACGAAGGGCGTGACCGCCGCGAGCCCCTGGCTCGGCAGTTTCGAGCTGTGGAAGATGGTGGTGACGATGCCGATATCGCCCAGGCCCAGCTTCACGCCTTCGAGCACGCCCTTCGGCTTGACGATGGTGCCGCCATAGCTCTCCATCCAGTCCATCTCGTAATTGCCGGACATGGCGAGGCGCTTGTCGACCTCGGGGATGAAGAAGTTGGTGAACTCCTTCACCCAGAGCGCACGGGCCGGGTAGCCGTCGATCACGCTCACGCGGATCTTTTCCTGTGCCATGGTCGGAAGCGCGGTGGCCCCGATCAGAAGTGCCGCCAACGTGGCGCGGCGTGTCAGTTTGCTGAACATGGTATCCTCCCTTGATGGCCCTTTGGTCAGGCCTTCCTCCAAATCGTTGTCAGTTCTGTTCCCGCCCCGGCAAACAGCTTGGCGAGGGGACAAAATTTCTCGACCTCGCGGGCGACGGTCTGCAATTCTTGGTCCGTTGCAGTGCCATCGCTGAGGACGGTCTGGGTGATGGCCTCGAAAGGCACATCGATCTCTTCGGCGAGCGTCACGCCCCGGCGGTCAAAGCGGCAGGTGACGCTGATGGCCAGATGGCCGATATCCACCCCGAGCCGTGTCGCGCATTTGTGCCCGATCACATTGGTACAGCCGATCAGCGCGCCAAGGGCCGTGTCCGTGGGCGTGGGCCCTGCATTGGTCCCGCCCCGCTCGGTCGGCTCGTCGATCGCGAAGGCCAGATCGCGGATGGTGACATCCGCCCGTGAGTGGCTGGGGCACTGCGCATCGGCCTTGAGCGTGACCGTGGGTTTCGGACGCAGCGCCATCGCTCAGATGATCTCGCAGATATCGTCAAAGCCAAAGCGCGGCAGTTTCTGGAACAGGGCGGTTTCATCCGCATAGCCGATATTGCACAGGAAATTGGACTTCCAACCGTTCTCGGCAAAGAACTCCTCATCCACGATGGCATTCGAGAAGCCCGACATCGCCCCCACATCCAGCCCCATGGCCCGGGCCGCGATCATGAAATACGCGCCCTGCAGGGTGGAATTGCGATAGGCCGTGTCATGGGCATAGTCCGGCTTGCCATCAAAGAGCGGCTTGCGATCTTCGTGAGGGAACAGAAAGTCGAGCTTGCGCCAGTAATCCGGATCCCAGGCGATGATCGCCGTGACCGGAGCCGCGCGCATCTTCTCGACATTCTTGGGCTTGAGCGACTTGGCCAGCCGGGTCTTCGCCGCATCGGTCGTCACGAAAATGAACCGTGCCGGGCAGGTGTTCATGCTGGTCGGGCCGTTGATCGTGATCTCGTAGAGCGTACGCAGCATCTCTTCGCTGACCGGCTTGTCGGTCCAGGCGTAATGCGAGCGCGCGTCGCGCAGAATCAGGTCGATCGCGTCATCATCGAGCCGTGGTTTGCGCGCGCGCAGGGACCGCACGGCCTCCTGCGCCTGCGCCCGCAGCGCGTCGAGGGATTGATCGCCCTCCCCCATCATTCGGCCGCCGTCTTCTGGGACAGATCCGCCTCATCGAGGATCGGGCTGGCGCAGATGCCGATGCCTTCGATCTCGATTTCGACGGTTTCACCCGGGCGCAGCCAGCGCGGGTTGGGCTTCTTGGCGTGGCCCACACCGGGCGGGGTGCCGAGGGCGATGTGATCGCCGGGCATCAGGGTCGTGTAGCCCGAGATAATCGAGATCGCCTTGGCCGCCCCCCAGAGCATGTTGGAGGTGTTCGAGGATTGCAGGATCTCGTCGCCCACACGGCTCTCGATCTTGAGCCCCGTGGCCCCCTCGGGGAGCTCGTCGGGCGTGACCACGACAGGACCGATCGCGCCGGTCGCGTCAAAATTCTTGCCCGGCGTCCATTGATGGGTCTTGCGCTGATAATCCCGCACCGACCCGTCATTGAAGACCGTATAGCCAAAGACATGCGACAGGGCGTCGGCCTCGGAAATGTGACGCCCCTCCTTGCCGATCACCACCATCAGCTCGGCCTCGTAGTCAAGCTGCTCCGAACAGCTGGGCCGCACCATGGGCGCGCCTGCGGCCATGATCGACTTGCGTCCCCGCATGAAGAGCGCGGGATAATCGGGGATGTCGTAGCCGCCCTCCTTGATATGCTCCACGTAGTTCAGGCCAAGGCAGATGATCGTCGGCGGTGCTGTGACGGGCAGTGCCGGCGCGATGTCGGACACCGGCACCGAGGGCCCGGCCGCGGCCAGGGCTGCCTCGGCCGCCGCGCGCAGATCCGCGTCCTCAATCAAGGCGGACAGGTCCGTCCCGATGCCCGGCACGGCCGCGCTCAGATTGATCGCCTGATCGCCGCTGACGGCAAATACGCTTTGTGCGCCTTCGACGCGCCCAACTAGAAATCGCATCCGAGCCTCCCTCTTGCTTGCGGGCATTTTTGGCGATAAAAAAACCTCAAGTCAAATAAAATCGATATTTTTAAATCACGGAAAGAGGGAGGGGTCTGATGCCGCCATGGGAGAGCTACAAGGCCGAGGCCAAGGCACGGGGTGCGCTCGCGCTGGAGTTGTACGTGGCCCAGTCCACACCCAGCGGTGCCCCCGAGGCGGTGAAGGCCGCCCTGCCCGACCATCTGGCCTACCAGGCCGAGCTGGAGGCGCGCGGCGCGCTCGCCTTTGCCGGACCGATGTCGGATGAAACCGGGGCGTTGATGGAGGGGATCGGCATGATCGTCTATCGTGCCGCATCCTTTGAAGAGGCGCATGCCCTGGCCGAGGCCGATCCGATGCATAAATGCGGCGCGCGCAGCTACGTGCTGCGCAAATGGCTGATCAATGAAGGGTCGCTGACCCTGTCTGTGGGCCTGTCGGGCAAGACCGTCTTGTTCAGCTAGGGCGAGGCGTGGCAGCGCCCGCCAAGGCGGTCGCTGCGTGTCGGCGTCAGGGCCGGCTCTCTCTTCTCCGCCCCCGGCCGGGGCGACGCGGGTCCGCTCTGTCCGGGGACCGGACAGAGCCACGGATCGCGGGTGCCCGGGCTCAGGTACGTGCGGCTTCGAAAGCCGCCCAGACCTCTTCCAGCTTGGCGATGTCAAACCCCGGCGCGCGTGCGGGACCCAACACGATCGCCTCGCTCGCCATCACGGTCTGGATCGCGGCCTCGAGCGTGTCGAACACCTCGGTCGGGATGACCAGCGCCCCGTGGCGATCTGCATGGATCAACTCGCCTTGGGCCACGCGGAGGCCATGCACCGTCACCGGGGTCCCGATCTCGGTCACACGCACGAAGGCATGGCTGACCCCGATGCTGCCGGCGAGCACGGGAAACCCCTCATCCATCACATCGAGATCGCGCATCACCCCATTGGTGACCGCCCCTGCGAGCCCGAGCCCCTTATGGACCGCCACATGAACCTCGCCCCACCAGCCGGCCACGCAATCGGGCGCATCCACATCCTCGATCACCGCGGCACTGGGCGACGGCCCCGCAGCCATGGAGCGGAAGTACTCCATCCGCCGCGCCCGAATAACCTCGGGCGGCTCGGTCGGCGGTGCCAGTCCCGAGATCCTGGCCGTGCGCGCAAACCCGACAATCGCCGGATCCCCGGGACGCGAATGCTGCATCGTGCCGCGGGTATAGCGGTCGAACCCGCGCTGTCCCTGGGCGACCTCGATCGCGTTGCAGACGGTCGGCGTGTCCACGGTGCGCAACAGCGCCAGAAGGGACGGATCGATCATACGTTCAGCCATTGGGCAAGCTCCCTGGTTACGGCCTCTGGGGTCTCCAGCGTCGGCAGATGCCCGGCCCTCGGGATCTGCGCCAGCCGCGCGCCGGGGATCAGATCCCGCATCAACTCGTGGCGCGCGGGCGGGCACATCCGGTCCTCGGCCCCGCAGAGCACGAGCGTCGGCACTTGCACGCGGCCAAGGCTCTCTTGCTGGTCGGGCCGGGTCTGGACCGCATGCGACTGCGCGGCAAAGACCTGCGGGCCGAGATCCTCGGCCATGACCTGGCACAGATCGAGGATCGGATTCGCCGGATCGTCGGAGGCGATGTAATAGGGCATCACCTCCTCGCGCATCACCTGCGCGAGCCCGCCATCCAGCACGCGCGCGACCTGCGCCGCGCGATCGGGTGCCTTGCCGGGCGGATCCGCCTTGGGGTTCGTGTCGAGCAGTGCGAGCCGCGTGACCCGCTCGGGGGCCTGCCGGATCACCTCCATCGCGACGATCCCCCCCATGGAGAGCCCGGCCAGCGCAAACCGCGGTGGCGCGATCTTCAGCACCGACGCCGCTAGCGCCGCCATGCTGTCGGCCCCGATCAGGGGGGCTACGAGAATGGGTCGCGCATGGGACAGATCCGCGATCTGCGGCGCAAAGAGCCGCGCATCGCACATCATCCCCGGCAGAAGGACGAGAGGCTCCCTCATCCGGCCAGCGGCAGGGTCTTGCCCGCCGGATCACTGGTGCGGCGCACGCGGTAGAGGCTGACCTCACCCGTCATGGCCGGGGACAGCGTATGGGACAGTCCGGCCGGGATCAGACAGGTATCACCCGGGTTGAGCACGGTCTCTCCACCGGCCCAGCCGAGCCGCCAATGCCCGCGCACGGGCATCAGAACCTCGGGCATGTCGCTGGCGTGCTCATCCGATGTGGCAGAGCCCCGGGTCAGGAACTCGACCTCGAAACCGGGCCGGTCCCGGATCACTGCCTCGGCACCAATCACGCTCACCGGCGCCCTGTCCGCGAGCGCCATCAGATCCCAGTAGCGGGCCACGTAATGGGGCACCACATCCGCCGTGCTGGGCTCGCCGCGCTTGGCGAGCTCGTCGGCGGGCATAAGCGGCATTGGCGTGACCCCCTCGGGCAGACGCTCGCCCTTGGCGCTGTCATAGAGCTTGCCATTGTCGCCCAGAACCAGCCCGTGGGAGCCGGCATCCTCGACGACCTGCGGGGCCCAATGCACGCCGCCCCCTGCATCATCGCCCCCGAGCACGGCCATGATCATCCCGTAATCGAGCCCGATATTCTCGAACCCGCGAAAGATCCCCGTGGGGATGTTGAAGATATCCCCCTCCTCCAGCACGACCTCACCCGCATCGCCATGTCGCCCCCAGAAGAACCGCCAGCGCCCCTTGAGCACGAAGAAGACCTCGGCGGTGTTGTGGTCATGCAGCGAGTTGCGGCATTTCGGCGGCTGCCCCGCAGCCCCGATATTGAAGCCGATCGCGTCGCGCAGATGAACATGCTGGTCCGGGCTTTCCGACACGCCGCCGCCGATGATGGTGAAGTTTTCCTTCTGGTCGGACCCCGGCGTATGGGCGTCGATAAAGGCGGTCTTGCAGGGCACAAGCTCGCCATAGCGCACGATGCGGGGCTCCAGATCGGGCGATGTCATGGGGGGTCTCCTTAGGTCTGACCGCGGGTCGGGTCTGGGGTTGGGGTCGGGACTATGTCGGGGCTCTGGTCCGAAGGCGGGTCTGTCCGGGGCCAGCTTTCGGGAATGCGGGCCGAGCCGCGCAGGATCAGCGGGCTCTCGATCTCGAGCCGCCCCATGGGGGTCACGCCATCCTCGATCATGCCGAGCAGCATCGTGACCGTCTCGTCCGCCATACGCCGCGCGGGCTGGCGCATGGTGGTGAGGTCATAGGTCGGCCAGGCGGCCATGGCGACATCGTCATAGCCCACCACCGAGACATCCTCGGGGACCGCGCGGCCCAGCTCGGTCCGCAGGGTTTCGAGCACGGCAAAGGCCATATGGTCATTGCCCACGAAAATCGCGTCGGGCGGGTCGGGCCGCGCAAAGAGGCTCCGCGTTGCCTCCGCCGCCACCTCGCGGCGGAAATGGCTGTCGATGGTGGCCACGGGCGCCTGCCCGGCCTCGGCCAGGGCTGCCACGAAGCCCGCCTGCCGGTCCCGCCCGTTCAGTGATTTGCGCCAGCCCGCCACGTGGGCGATGCGCCTGTGCCCGCCGGCCACCAGGAACTGCCCGGCCAGATAGCCGCCCGCGTAATTCGCCGCCGTCACCGATGGCAGGGTGCGATCCTCCTGCCCGCGGTTGAACAGCACGAAGGGCATGTTCAGGTCGCGCAACCGCTCGGTCAGAGAGTTCGACATGCTGACCGAGGCGAGGATGATGCCGTCCACCTGATGGGCCATCAGGTTCTCGACCACACCGTCCACCTCCTCCTCGAGGTTCTGGGCGAAGATCACCATCATGTGGTAGCCGCGTGCGCTGAAGCGTTCCGACAGGATCTGCAGCGCTTCGGGGTAGAAGGGATTGGTGAGATAGGCGAGCACGATTCCGATCGTGTAGCTGCGCCCGGTATTGAGCGAGCGCGCGAGCGTATTGGGCCGGTAGCCCAGCTCGCGGGCGGCCTCCTGCACGCGCTGGATCTTGTCGGGCGAGACGCGGGAGCCCGGCGTAAAGACACGGCTGACCGTGGGCTGGCTTACGCCCGCCCGCCGTGCCACATCCGCCGCCGTGATCCGCGCCTCGGGCATGGGGCCTACTCCGCCGCTTCCCCGTAGGGCACGTTGCGCCCGCCATAGCGGCGGACCCGAACGTTGCACTGCTCGGCATGGCCGACAAAGCCCTCGAGCATGCAGAGCCGCGAGCCATAGGCGCCGATCTCGGCTGCCGCCGCGTCGCTGGTGATCTTCTGGTAGGAATGGGTCTTGAGGAACTTGCCGACCCAGAGCCCGCCCGTATACCGCCCGGCCTTCTTGGTGGGCAGGGTGTGGTTCGTGCCGATCACCTTGTCGCCATTGGCCACATTGGTGCGCGGCCCGAGGAAGAGCGCGCCATAGGAATGCATCTCGGCCAGGAACCAGTCATCCCGGTCGGTCATCACCTGCACATGCTCATAGGCCATGTCATTGGCGACCTGCAGCATCTCGTCATAACTCTCGCAGAGGATCACATCGCCATAATCACGCCAGCTTGTGGCGGCGGTCTCGGCGGTGGGCAGGATCGCGAGGATCCGGTCGATCTCGGTCAGGGTGTCCTCGGCGAGCTTGCGCGAATTGGTGATCAGGCAGGCGGGTGAGTTATAGCCATGTTCGGCCTGTCCCAGCAGATCCGTGGCGCACATCTCGGCATCCACCGTGTCATCGGCAATGACCATTGTCTCGGTCGGCCCGGCAAAGAGGTCGATCCCCACCCGGCCGTAAAGCTGCCGCTTGGCCTCGGCGACAAAGGCGTTGCCCGGGCCCACCAGCATATGCACCGGCTCGATGGTTTCGGTCCCGATGGCCATGGCGCCCACGGCCTGGATGCCGCCGAGCACATAGATCTCATGGGCACCGCCCAGATGCATCGCCGCGACAATCGCCGGATGGGGTGCGCCATCCACCGGCGGGGCCGAGGCCACGATCCGCGGCACGCCCGCCACCGCAGCCGTCAGCACGGACATATGGGCCGAGGCGACCATGGGAAACTTGCCGCCGGGCACATAGCAGCCCACGGATTGCACCGGGATGTTGCGATGCCCGAGGATGACCCCGGGCCGGGTCTCGACCTCGATATCCGTCATCGACGCCCGCTGCGCCTCGGCAAAGGCGCGGATCTGGTCCTGCGCGAAACGGATATCCTCCATATCCCGGGTTGAGACCTTTTGCATGGCGGCCTCGATCTCGGAGGTGTTCAAGCGAAAGCGTTCGGGCGCATAGCCGTCGAATTTCTGGCTGAGATCACGAATGGCCGCGTCACCGCGGGTCTGAATATCGGCCAGCGTCGTCTCGACGACCTTGCGGACCTTGGCGTCGTCTTCGGCACGCTCCGCCTCGGGCTTGGAGCGCTTGAGATACTCGATGGTCATGGGTCTAAGTCCTGATCCGGTTTCCGGTTTCGGGGTCAAAAAGATAGAGGTGGTCGGGGTTGAGCGAGATGCTGACCATGTCGTCCTGTTCCTTACGCAGGTGCCGGTCGCCCTTGGCGATGACCCGTTGCTGGCCCCATTGCACGGTCAGAAGCGTCGCCTCGCCCGTATTCTCGAAGGCGTAGATGCGCACATCGATCTCGCCCTGCCCTTCCTCGGCCACGGCCATGTCATCGGCCCGCACCCCAAGGATCACGCTGGCCCGATCAGCGGCGGGGACCGCAACGAGGCGCGTGCCGCCCGTGGTGACAAACATGCCGTCCGAGATCGAGCCGTTGATCAGGTTCATCGCCGGCGAGCCGATGAAGCCCGCCACAAAGATATTCGCCGGATCGTTATAGATCTCGTCCGGGGTGCCGAGCTGCTGGATCACGCCATGCTTCATCACCGCCACCCGGTCCGCCAGCGTCATCGCCTCGATCTGGTCATGGGTGACATAGACCGTCGTGATCTTGAGCTCGCGGCTCAGATGCTTGAGCTCGGCGCGCATGGTCACGCGCAGCTTGGCGTCGAGATTCGACAGCGGCTCATCCATCAAAAAGACCTTGGGCGTGCGCACGATGGCCCGCGCGAGCGCCACGCGCTGCCTTTGGCCGCCCGAGAGCGCCTTGGGCTTGCGGTCGAGAAACTCGGTCAGCTCCACCTGCTCGGCGGCGCGGCGGACCTTGGGACCGATCTCGTCCTTGGGCGTGCCCCGGACCTTCAGCGGATAGGCGATATTGTCGTGGATCGTCATATGCGGGTAGAGGCCGTAATTCTGGAACACCATGGCCACGTCGCGATCCTTGGGCAGGTCGTCATTGACCATCCGGTCGCCGATCCAGATCTCGCCATCGGTCGGATCCTCAAGCCCCGCGATCATCCGCATGGTCGTGGTCTTGCCGCAGCCCGAGGGCCCCAGCAACACGAGGAACTCCTTGTCGGCCACGGTCAGGGACTGGTTGTCGACCCCGATGAAGTCGCCCCAGCGCTTGGTCAAATCCTTGAGAACCACCTCAGCCATCAGCGTACCGCTCCCATGGTCATGCCTTGTACGAAATACTTCCGGATCAGCAGCGCCAGCACGAACATCGGCAGCATGATGATGATCCCGGCGGCGCTCAGGAGGTTCCACAGATCCCCCTCCTCCGCCTTGAAGAGCGCGAGCCCGATGGGCAGCGTCACCGCATCCTTGTTGGTCAGGATCAGCGCGAACAGGAACTCGTTCCACGCGATGATGAAACAGAAGATCCCCGCCGTCAGAAGCCCCGGCGCCGCCATGGGCAGCACGATATTGCGCATCACCTGCACCCGGGACGAGCCATCGACCATGGCGGCCTCTTCGGTGTCCATGGGGATCCCGTCGATGAAGCCTTTGATCATCCAGATCGCGAAGGGCATCACGATGGCGAGGTTCACGAGGATCAGCCCGACCCGCGTGTCCAGCAGCCCCACATCCCGGAACATCACGAAAAACGGCAGGATGATCACCACCGCCGGCACAAATTGCGTGGCCAGAATGATCACCAGCATGGTGGTCTCGCCCCGCAGGCTGAACCGGCTGAACGAATAGGCCGCCATGGTCGCAATCGGGATCGCGAACAGGACCGTGACAAAGGCCACCAGCGTCGAGTTCACGAGCTTCTCGCCCAGATCATAGGGCGGCTCGAAGACTGTGGCGAAATTCTCCAGCGTAGGCGTGAAGAACAGCTTGAGCTGGAACACGTCGAGATGGGTTTTGAAGGCGGCCAGAAAGATCCAGAGGATCGGGACCAGCATCACGAAGGTCGCCATCAGGATCAGGATGATCTGAATGCCGTTGACGATCTGTTTTCTTTGTTTCCCGGTCATCGCGCTCACCGCTTCTGGAACACGTATTTGGCATAGGCATAGGTGAGGAAGATCATCGGGATCACCATCAGCCAGGCGACCGAGGCGGCGTAGCCGATCTGCCCGTATTTCATGCCGTTGAAGTAGATGTAATGGGACAGGGTCTGGGTCGCCGTGCCCGGCCCGCCATTGGTCAGCATGAAGATCTGGTCGAAGGTCTTGAGGCTGAAGATCGATTTCAGGATCACCACCACGGCGAGCACCGGCGCGAGCTGCGGCAGGGTCACGTCGCGAAACACCCGCCAGCCCGAGGCGCCGTCCACCTGCGCCGCCTCGATCGTATCTTGCGGCACGCTGGCCAGACCGCCGATCAGAACCAGCGTCAGGAACGGGATCCAGCCCCAGACATCGGCCATCACGCAGACCGCAAAGGCCAGTACCGGATCGGCCAGCCAGGAGACATCCGCCAGCGGCGGGATCATCACCCCGAAAAACGCATCGAACAGGCCAAATTCCGGGTTGAACATGAACCGGAACGACACCCCGATCAGCGCGGGCGACATGGCAAAGGGCAGGATCAGCAGGGTCTGCACCCCCGAGCGCAACCGCCCCCCCGGCGCGAGCAACATCGCGAGCCCGAGCGCAAGGACCGTGGTCAGCGCCACGGTCAGCACCGTGTAGATCGCGGTGACCTGCACCGAGTTCCAGAAGGCAGGCTCTTCGAGGAAGGCCCAGCTGTAATTCTCCCAGCCCAGATATTGCTCCAGCGAGCCCGGGCGGTTCAGGCGGCCCACGGTGAAGGACAGCCGAAAGCTCTCGAGCAGCGGCCAGATCGCCGTGGCGAACACCACGATGATGGCCGGCAGAACGAGCAGGTATTTGAGTGTGTTATCTCGCATCAGTCAGATCCGGAGCCCTCGGGCAGCAGGGTCACATGGGGTCTGGATCGGGGCGCGGCACGCAGCGCGCCCCGATCCATGTCGCGCGTTACTGGATGCGGCCTGCGCGGCGCAGCACCTTGTCGGACCGCTCCGCCGCGGCGGTCATTAGTTCGGCGACATCGCCGCCTGCGGCCGCTTCGGCAATCGCGGCCGAGAGAATATCGCCCACTTCCGGCCATTCCGGGATTTGCGGCATGATGTCGGACTGCTTCAGGCTTTCCCAGGCCGCCGCCTGGATCCCGTCATTCGCGGCATTCACATCCGGGTCCTGCAACGAGGCGATATGGGTCACCACATTGTTGACAATGGGCTTGCCACCCACCTCACGCTCGGTGGCGTTGGCCTTGTCCATCTCCGGGTTCGACAGCCATTTCAGGAACTCCCAGGCCGCGCCCTGATTCTCGGAATATTGCGAGATCGAGAAGGGCATGGAGATCGCGTAGGTCTTGGTTTGCCCCTGATAGGAGGGCATGCCGACAAACCCCACCTGATCCTTGGTCAGGGTCGAGCTGTCGGGGTTGTAGAAGCCCGAATAGGCCCACCACCAGACCGGGATCATCGCGGAATTGCCCTGCATGAAGGACTGGCGCGCATCCTGCTCGACAAAGGCCAGCGAGTTCGGATTGGTCACCTCGTGCTCGGTATGGAGCGCGATGTAATCCTTCGTCGCCTGGATACCGGCTTCGGACGCCCAGGCCGCCGTGCCATCCTCGTTGAAGATGTCGGCCCCGGCCGCCCAGAGGAAGTTGATCCAGATGAACAGGTTCTGACGGTTGCCGTCATTGTTGTAGTAAAGCGCAAGCGGCGCGATGTCCGGGTTGCTCTCTTTCAGCTCCTTGCCGATGCGCACCACGTCTTCCCAGCTCTCGGGCGGCTCGGGGATCAGGTCCTTGCGATAGAACATCAGCTGCGGATGGGCCCGCAGCGGGAAGCCCAGGGTCTGGCCCTCGAACTGGGCCGAACGGGCAAAGGCCGCCGGGTAGCGATCCATCGAGATCCCGTCGCGCGCCATCATCTCGTCAATCGCCATCAGCCAATGGGCGTTGGGCGGGCCCCAGCTGTCGAGGTAGTTGACCACGTCGAAGGTGCCATTTGCGGCGATCCCCTCGGCGTTGATCTTCTCTTGCAGCGAGCCGAAGGGAATGAAAGTCCACTCGGTTTCGATGCCCGTCAGCTCGGTGAATTCCCCGTCGCGCAGGCGCAGCCCGTCGAATTGCGGGGTCACGACGCTGAGGATGTTCAGCTTGGTGCCGTCAAAGGGTTTCCCCTCCAGCAGGTTATAGGGCATGTCCTCTGCCGCAGCGGTCAGCGGGGCCAGCATCAGGCTCGACGCAGCGACCCCGGCTTTCAGGAAAGTCCGTTTGCGCATGTACTCCTCCCAGGTCAATGGCAACGTGTGGCGTCACCCTAGGCGAGGCTGAATGCGTATTCAAGGATTATCGTGAATGCGTATTCGCGATCTTCAGGCAGCGCAAGAAAAAGGCCGGGCGCTGGTGGCGACCCGGCCTCGTTCCGTGCAATGGCGGGCGCAAGGCCCTGCCCCGGCTTACGCCTTGGTGCGCTCGGATTTCGGGTCGTACATGGGCGCGAGGCTGGCCTGCGCCGCGTAACGCCGCCCGGCGATCTCGATCTCGTACCGCGCCGCTTTCATCTCGGCCGCAGGCTCGCGCTCATAGGCGCAGGGCACATAGCCCAGCCCCATCGCCCCGCCCAGAGCATGGCCATAGCCGCCCGAGGTCAGGAAGCCGACGATCTTGCCGTCCCGCACCAGCGGTTCGTTGTGGTGCAGATGGGCGCTGGGATCCTCCAGCTTGAACTGCATAAGGCGGCGTTCGAGTCCGGTCTCGCGCTTGCGGAGCACGGCCTCGCGCCCAAGGAAGTCCTCCTTGCCCGGCAGGTCGGTCTTGACCGCAAAGCCGAGCCCGGCCTCCAGTACGTGATCCTCATCGGTGATGTCATGGCCGTAATGGCGGAACGCCTTTTCGAGTCGCAACGTGTCCATCGCATGAAGCCCGCAGAGCTTCAGTCCGTGCTCGGCCCCGGCCTCCACGAGGGTTTCCCAGACATGGGCGGCCATATCGGTGGAGATGTAGATTTCCCAGCCGAGCTCGCCCACATAGGTCACCCGGTGCGCCCTTGCGATGCCCATTCCGATCTCGATCTCGCGCGCCATGCCGAACGGGTGGTGCGCGTTCGAGAAGTCATTGGGCGAGCAGGCCATGAGCACATCGCGGGCCTTCGGCCCCATGAGCGGCAGCACCGCTTCGGAGGTGGTGACATCGGTGATGATCACGAATTGGTCGCCCACATGACGGCGCAGCCAGGCCAGATCGCGCTGCACCGTAGCGGCGGGCACCACGAGGAAATAGGCCGTCTCGGACAGGCGCGTCACGGTCAGGTCGCACTCGATCCCGCCGCGCTGGTTGAGCATCTGGGTATAGACGATCTTGCCTGCGGGCACGTCCATCTGCGCGCCGCACATCTTCTGCAGGAAGGCACAGGCATCGCGCCCCTCGACCCGGATCTTGCCGAAGGAGGACATGTCGAGCATGCCCACCCCCTCGCGGATCGCCATATGCTCGGCTGCGCGGTTCTCGAACCAGTTCTGACCGGCCCAGTCGTATTTGTAGTCGCGCTCCTGCCCCTCATTGGCGAACCAGTTCGCGCGCTCCCAGCCGGCGGTCTCGCCGAAGACAGCGCCCTTGGCCTTGAGGTGTTCATGCAGGGGCGAGCGCCGGATGCCGCGCGCGGTTACCGGCTGGCGGAACGGGTAATGGTCGGCAAAGAGCCAGCCGAGGCTTTCCGAGACCCGCTCCTGCAGGTAGTGGCGATTGCCCTGGAAGGGCTGGGTCCGGCGAATATCCACATCCCAGAGATCAAAGGGCGGCTCGCCATCATTCATCCACTGGGCCAGCGCCATGCCTGCGCCCCCGGACGACACGATCCCGATGGAGTTATACCCCGCCGCGACCCAGTACCCGCCCAGCTCCGGTGCCTCACCGAGATAGTAGCGGTCGTCGGGGGTGAAGCTCTCGGGGCCGTTGAAGAAGGTATGGATCCCCGCCTCGGCCAGCATCGGCAGACGGTTCACCGCCGCCTCGAGGATCGGCTCGAAATGGTCGAAATCCTCGGGCAACTGGTCAAAACAGAAATCCTCGGAGATCCCGTTCATGCCCCAGGGCTTGGCCTTGGGCTCGAACGCGCCGAGCAGGATCTTGCCCGCGTCTTCCTTGTAATAGGCGCATTCATCCGGCACGCGCAGCACCGGCTGCGGCTTGAGCCCGTCAATGCCCTCGGTGACGATGTAGAAATGCTCGCAGGCATGGAGCGGCACGTTCACCCCGGACATCTTGCCGAGCTCGCGCGCCCACATGCCCGCGCAGTTCACCACCATATCGGCGGCGATATGGCCCTGCTCTTCGCCCTGCTGCCAGCTGACGCCCGTGACGCGGCCGCCCGCCTGGGTGACTTCGGTGACCTTGACGCCCTCGACGATCCTGGCGCCGCGGTTCCGCGCGCCCTTGGCCAGGGACAGGGCCACGTTGCTCGGGTCGGACTGGCCATCATGGGGCAGATACACGCCGGCGGTCACGCCATCGATGTTCAGATGCGGATACCTCTGGAGCACTTCGGTCGGGGACAGCTCCTCGACCTCGACCCCAAAGACCCGCGCCAGACCGGCCTGACGCAGGATCTCTTCCTTGCGGTGCTCGGTCAGTGCCACGGTGATCGAGCCCGTTTCGCGAAAGCCGGTGGACACGCCGGTCTCAGCCTCGAGCTGGCCATAGAGCTCGGTGGAGTATTTCGCCAGACGGGTCAGGTTCTGGCTCGGACGGAGCTGACCGATCAGGCCCGCGGCATGCCATGTGGTGCCGCAGGTCAGCTGCTTGCGCTCCAGCAGGACGATATCGGTCCAGCCAAGCTTTGCGAGGTGGTAGGCGACCGAACACCCGGAGACACCCCCACCGATAATGACGACGCGCGCGGACGTAGGTAATTGGGTCATGACAGCAGCAATCCTGTTTTCAGAAGCCCCGCCGCGCAGGCTGGGGTCTTGGGCCGATGGAAAGTCCGGAAGCGGGAGATCGCCCCGGCGTGCGCCGCCCTGCCCTGAGGCTGGGCCGGGGCTGGCGCGGCGCCGGGCGGCGAGGCTGTCAGATGCGGTGCTCTGTGCACGAGGCGATCTCCCAATCGGTGTGCCGGGTCCTGCACTGCGCTCTGCGGTGCAAATGCCCGTTGCTTGCGCATTCGTTGCCACAGACCGAAATGAAATTTCAAATCATTTTTTCACATCGGCGTGGAAAATTCTGGATTCCTTCACTGCGCCTGCGCTAGAGACCCTCTAAAGCCCAAATTTCATCCAGACACGGAACCGGTCCTCAGCATGACACTGCATATCGGAGAAGACATCCGCGCCCTGCGGAAATCCCGGAACTGGACCCTTCAGGCGCTGTGCAATGCGGTCGGGCGCTCCGTCGGTTGGCTCAGCCAGGTGGAACGCGGACAGACCGCCCCGTCGATTCAGGATCTCTCGGCACTGGCGGCAGAGTTTGAGGTTCCGATCAGCTTCTTCTTCCGCTCGGCCTCGCAATCCGAGGAAGAGCGCGGCCTGATCGTGCGGGGCGACATGGCCGAGCCCATCGGATCCGAGGAAAGCGGGCTGCGCGAACGGCTGCTCTCGCCGAACCTGAATGGCAATTTCGAGATGATCCACTCAACCTTCTCGGCCCATTCCGCCTGCGAAACCCTGATCAGCACCAAGGGCCGCGAGGATGGCGGCGTGGTGATCGACGGTCAGCTCGACCTGCAACTGGGGGGCGCGTGGTTCACCCTCGCGACGGGCGACAGCTTTCAGTTCTCCGATGACGCCTATCTCTGGCGCAACCCCTATGACGCCCCGGCCACGGTGATCTGGATCGTCTCGCCGCCGGTCTACTGAGCCGCATCTTGCGCCGCAAAGGGGCGCAGGATCTCGGTGATCCGGGCCACCTGCGCGGCCACGAGATCCGCGTCATCCCGCGCCTCGACGTTCAGCCGCAACAGCGCCTCGGTGTTTGACCGGCGCAGATTGGCGCGCCACTCTGCAAAGCTCAGGCTCAGCCCGTCCGTATGGTCGATCCCGACCGCGTCCGGGCCGAGCCGCGCCAGCACCTCTGCCATCGCCCGATCCGCATCGGCGACGCGAAAATTGAGCTCGCCCGAGGACGGGTGCCGCGCGCGCATCTCGGCGCAGCTCTGTTGCAGGCTCTGACCCGAGGCCGAGATCTGCGCCAGCATCAAAAGCCAGGGGATCATGCCGCTGTCGCAATACATGAAGTCGCGGAAATAGTGATGCGCCGACAGCTCCCCGCCATAGACCGCCCCCTCCGCCCGCATCAATGCCTTCATCAGGGCATGACCCGTCTGCCCCATCACGGGCACCCCCCCGGCGGTCCGCACGACGCGCTGGGTGTTCCACGCGACCCGCGCATCATGGACGATCCGCGCCCCGGGCGTCCGGGCCAGCATGGCTTGGGCAAGCACGGCCACGACATACTCCCCGGGCACGAAGGCCCCGGTGTGGTCAAAGAAGAAGCACCGGTCGAAATCTCCGTCCCAGGACACGCCCAGATCCGCCCCGGCGGCGCGGGTCGGTGCCCCGGTCAGCGGCTGGTTCTCCGGCAGCATCGGGTTCGGAATCCCCGCCGGAAAGGCCGGGTCAGGCGCGTGATGGCCGCGCGTGACACGCAAGGGCGCGCCCTGCACCTCCAGCCCCGCCACCACCGCGTCAAAGGTCGGGCCCGCCGCCCCATGCCCGCCATTGGCAAAGAGGTGCAGCGGGGCAAGCGTCGCAGGCTCGACAAAGGACAGAATACGGGCGACATAGGCCGCGCGGCAGTCCACGGCGCGGTAGGACCCGGGCGCGCTCGCAGCCCGGCCCCTCCCCTCGCCAAGCTTGGCCTCGATGGCGCGGAACTGCGCCTCGGGCAGCGGGGCGGCACCCGCCCCGACCAGCTTGAACCCGTTATCACCAATCGGATTATGGGACGCCGTGACCATGATCCCGCCCTGGGCCCGGTAGTGGTCCGTGGCGAAATAGACCTCTTCCGTGCCGCAGAGCCCGAGATCGAGCACACTGCATCCCGCACTTTGCAGACCCCGGGCCAGCGCCTCGGACAAGGCGGGCGAAGAGGCGCGCACGTCGCGTCCGATCACAACCTGCGCCGCCGACAGCTCCGCCGCCGCGGCCCGGCCCAGCCCATAGGCAAACGCCTCGGTCAGATCCTCTCCGACCTGCCCCCGAATATCATACGCCTTGAAAAACTTCAGTCGGCCCACGCGGCACGCTCCTGCTCCGGAGCGGTCATGGTGCGCCGAGCGACAGAACCAGCGCAAGAGCCCGCGCGCGCGGAAGCCTGCCCCGCAACAGGGCGGTAACAAAAAATGAAGCTGGGGGATGGAGGGGTGGATGGCGGAGAGACAGCCGGCCTTCATATCCATGCACAGACTCTGACTCTCGACGATTACAAATAAGTATCTTCCGATTGTACCGGATGTCAGCCACTGCCGAGGAAGACTTCTGTTGGTTCACTCGCAACAATGGCCTGTCGCTGCCCAGATGGTCCCCACGGGTCAGCCCCGAAGCAGGGGCAAACTCAGTTGTTGCGTCACATTTCCTTCGAAGGGAGCAAGGCCAGGGACCGCTATTCGGCTTGCCGCGATGCATCCAGAAGGTTGTCTTCGGTCTTCTGGCCAGCCCGTTCGCGCTCTGCCGCCTCGGTGCTGGCATCCTCCTTGCGTGTGGGATCTGCCGCTTGCGGAAGCTGCGCTGGCGTTGTGGCTGGTGTGGCTCGGGCGGGCGAACCTCTGTCTGTTGCGGGCGCTGGGGTGCCAACCTCGCGCGACTCTTCGGCAAGCGCGCCGCCAAGCTGTCCGGCACCGTCAAGACGCACGCGGTAGATCGGCTCCGGCAGACCGAAGCCCGCGGATTCCAGGGCGGACTTGGCCGTGCGGATCGCCTCGCCGCGCGCTTTGGCGAAGCTGACGGCGTTCTGATCGACCCAGCCGGTGAAGGTGAGGATCACGTTTGAGTCGCCCACTTCGCTCACCCAGGCGCTGACCTCCGGATCGCGCAGGATGAAGGGTAGCCCCTGGAGCGCCCCGACGGCGGTTGCAAGCGCGCCGGCCTGATCTGCATCCGCATCCACCCCGAGATCGAAGCTGAACCGCCGTTGCGGATCACGCGTGAAGTTCACGATCCGCCCCTTGAACACGGTCGCGTTGGGAATGCGGATATGGTTGCCCTCCGGCGAGATCAGGATCGTCGCCCGGGAGGTAAGCCGCGCGACAGTGCCCATATCCCCCTGAATATCCACAAAATCGTTCGGGCGAAACGGCTGGCGCAGGCTCAGCAGGATCGAAGCGATGAAGTTCTCCACCGTGTCGCGCACGGCAAAACCCAGCGCGAGCCCAACCACACCCGCCGCGCCGAGCACCGCCCCGATCAGCGCCGTGGCATTCAAAATGTCGAGCGCCAGCACCACCCCCAACAGGATGAAGCCGATCCGCGCAACGGCCCGGTACACATCTGCGATGAAGCGGTTCGGCGCAAGCCAGGTCCAGATCGGAATGCGCGTTGTCAGCAGCCAACCGCCCGCAGCCACGACCAGAAAGGCCGTTACCGCGACGAGAAAGATCGGTGCCGATGCCAACAGGTTCTGGCTACGCTCGATGATCCGTTCCGCAGCCGGCGCCAGCCGCTCTTCCAGCGAGCCGCTGACGGTCACCCGGTTCTCGATGGCAACAACACCGGACACGCGATTGACCAGCGATGTCAGCTGGTCCTGTGCTGCGTTGTCGATGACGTCACCGTTCAGGCGTACGACCCCTTCGGTCACATTCACGCGCACATTCTCGAACGCGTCGATCTGCGCGAGCAGGTTGATGATCCGTGTCCGGATCTCGCCGTCGCTTGGTGCGGTTTCCCCGACCTCGATTGTGCTGCCGGTCTGTTCGGTCTCGGGCACGGCCTGGGCTGCGGCCGTATGGGCGAACGTGGCGACAAGCAGGGCGAGCAGTGCGCCAAAGACAACGCGGATCATGGGTAAACTTTCATTCTATGGGCAGCCCCGCCGTGCGGGGATAAGCTGCCACGGGGCGCCAAGGGGCGCGCTGTCGGTCTCAGGCAAGCGCGTCCGCGACCTGCCGCACCGGGATCATGTGATCGATCGCGGGCAGCATGGGATGCACTGGTGCATTTCGCTCGGCGGCCCGCCCCTCCAGCCAGGCGGCGACGCCCGCCGCGGCACCGGCATGGTCCAATGCGGCTTGCCGTGCGGGATCGTGGAGCTGCGTGGCGATGTCGAGCGTCTGCCGCCAGCCGGCCTCATAGCCTGGGAGTTGATGCCGCATATGCGCCGCGCCGACCTTCGACAGGGCGCGCGCCTTTTCGATCTGCACATCACAAAGGCTCCATTCCGGGACCACGATCCATGGCCTCCGCGCCGACAGGATCTCTGCCGAAATCACATCACCAGCATTGGAGATAACCAGATCTGCCGCAGCGATCTGCGTCTCATGCGTCACATCTCCGGACATCCGGCGCAGATTGGACGGATCGCCCGCCGCAGCCCCACCACCGGCCAGCAGCCACACACAGTCGGACACTGCCCTTGCACCCGCAATCACCGCTGCGTACTGCATCGGCTGCGTGGTCGGGTCTGTCAGGGCGAGAATGACCGTTGCATCCTGCGGCAGGTTCAGGCTGCGCCGAGCGGCTTGCCGCTCTGGCACGCGTTGCAGACGCTCCAGACCTGCCGCGAAATGGGTCTTGCCGGTCCAGTCATGGGACCAATCCGGTTGCGCAAGGGTCTTGTGGAACGGCGCCAGCAGTCCTTCGGCCCCCGAGAACATCTCGTCATGGGCCTCATCCTGCCGCATCCCGTGCTTTAAAGCCACCACATGCGGGACGTCGCATCGGCGGGCAAGCCGGGCGATCTCGGCGCTCTCATCGATCATCAAAAGGGCAGGATTTGCCCGGTCGAACCAGCGGGTCAGGGCATTCAAGTCGGCGCGAATGAGCGATGCCATCATCGGCCCCTGCCCCAGTGAGAACCCCGCATCGACCCCCGGCATAACGGCATGACCGACGTGCTTGCCAGTGCTGATTGAAAACGATGGAAGGGCTATCACCTCTGCGCGCCCCTCAACCTCGGCCATCAGCGCCGGGTCGGGGCAGAAGACGGTCACGGGGCGGCTCGGGGGAAGCGCGTCGATGATGCGCGTGACACGCAAGGCATGGTCGGACAGACCGTCTTGAACAAAAAAGCCGATGGGCCGCATGTCGGAGGCGCCATACTCCTCCAGTTCGAGATGAAGATCGCGCATGATTATGCTCCGCCGCTAGAACCTGAAACTGATGGGAGGTGGGGTAGTGTCGGGGACCGATGATCTCGAAGCGTCGCAACTGAACGGCCGACGGCGGCACTTAGAACGTGCGCGACGTCCGCGTGAGCGCCCCGGCGCTCGGTGCGCATTCCGTCGCTCATGATCTATCACGCATGTTGGTCAGGCTAGGCATGAAACTGGCTCCCGTGATCCACCGGATGACACCGACCGCGCCTCCGATTGTTGTGAAAAGACAACGCTCAAGGTGCCGGGGATGGTTCCCGAGACAAGAAAATTTTTTTGAAGGTCGGTCGCGGCGGCTGGCAGTCCAGCTGCCTTGCCGAGATGCGCGTCGCACGGGACCACATACGGTAAGCCCGGGACGCAAGGACAGGCGCGAGCCGCCCTATGCGAACGCGAGTAGCGCGCTGCGACAACCAAGGGCCGCTTGGCGAAGCTCCCGCGCCGTCGAGGCCTTCGCGTCCAGTCGGGGCGCGCGTCGCCAGATTTCTCAGGCCCGGACCGAGGACGGGTACAGGGCCTCGCGTCGTTCCTGCGCTTGCAATTGCTCCGACAGGTCTTCTTTCAGGAGCCTGACATTCCGCATATTGGCCTTGAAGCTCGCATCGAAAATGTCGCCGAAAATCGGCACGCCCCCTACGACGAAATCGAGACCGCTGTTGACCCCCATACGGACAAGTGTCGACTTCTGCGCGCCCAGCTTGTGCCCCTGATAGATGAGGTACAGCGCCGGGCCGAAGGTCACGATATCGCCGAGGCCGGGGATGAGCCCGACCACACTGTCCCAGCCGAACCGCCAGCCCAGCACCGGAAGCCGGAACCGGGCATCCAGCCCATGGGCCAGCCGGTCGAGGCGGGCGATCTGGTCTGCGGTAAGATCAGGCACGGCCACGCTCACCGGTTCGGGCGATGATCCAGACGGCATGCACGATGCCGGGGATGTAGCCCAGCAGCGTCAGCAGGATATTCAACCAGAAGTGCTTACCCAGTCCCACCTGCATGAACACGCCCAGAGGCGGCAAGAGCAGGGCGAGGATGATGCGGATGATGTCCATGGTAACTCCTTCGGTGATTGGTTTCGTTGAAAGCTCAACGTCCGGAACCGTTAAAACGTTCCACCGCAGCGCGCCGTGACCGGGCAGTGTTTCCACGCTTGCAAGAGGGCTGCTTTGTGGTGAGCAGAGGCCTCCTGCCCGCCCAAGCCGTTGTCTGCGTGCAAGCGATCGCGACGGGATCAGGCCGGGACGACTAGATCCAGAACACGGTGATGTCCGATCTCCGGGCTGGCGCAATCGGTCGAAAATGCCGCCTGCACCATTCTGGCACCGACCACGACCGGGTTGGCGTCGCTCGCCCAGATTGCGGCTTCGCGCGGGCTGAACTTCAGCAGCGTGACCTTCGGATCCTCGCGCCCCTGCTCAAAGCGCGCGGCCATGGCGATGGACCACAGCGCATCGATCTTCTCGTCGCTGTCATAGACGACGAGGCTGCCTGTGAGGCTCGCGTGGTAATTGCCCTTGCCGGATTGCATCGTATAGCGCGCCTGTCCGCCGTGACTGACCGCGGCCACCAGATCCGTGTCTGCCGACGTGATGAACCAGAGCGCCTGGGCCTCGGGATCCGCGAAATGGGTCATGGGTTGAGGATGCTGCCCGCTATCGGGCATCCAGAGCATACCGATGCGACAGGCGTCCAGCTCGGACCAAAGCTCGGTCATGGCTTCATGGGATGTTTCATAACTCTCTGACATGGCTCAGGCCTTGTCTTTCCACGCCTGCAGCGTGGCTTCCGCTGCGGGCTTTCCCGCGCCGTACTCCGGCTCAAGCAGGGTTTGCAACTGGTTGCGATCAGGCGTCTGGCCCGTTGCATCCTGTGTCCCGGCGTTGATGCGGTTCTTGATCTTTTGCCAATTGCCCTGGATCTGGTCCCAATTCATCATAAGCTCCTCTTCGTTGCACGCGTCAGAGTGTTAACGGGTGCGGAGCGTGGTCGGTTCCGTCGCCCGTGCTAGACGATGTCTTCGGTGATCCCGGGCAGCGGTACGCGGAGGTCCGGTGCGCGGTCGCGATCATGGGGTACGAGAAACCCGTATCGCTGGCTCGGAGCGGTGCGCAAATTGTCATGCGCCGCGTCCCGCCACCAGCCCTGCGCCGCGTGCAGATCCAGTGCCTCCGCCGGGGCAGCCCCCCGCCACCAATGCGCGCAAATCGCGCTGCGCAGCATGTCCACACGGGCAGGATCCCGCACGGCAACCGCGGCCTCCGTATCCCAACGCAGGGACCGTCCATTGAGGTTGGCCGACCCGACCAGGGCGAACCTGTCATCGGCGATGAACACCTTGGAATGCACGTAGATGATCGGGGCATCTGCCAATGTGTTGAGCCCCTCCCCCGGCGCTGTGCGCGGTCGGACCGGGCTGAGAATGCTGAGCCGGGGGCCGAAGGCTTCCTTCACCCTTTTGAGCGCCTGATGGCTTAGCCAGAGCCCATAGCGGGCATCCAGATCCCGATTATGCTCGAACGCCACATCGTCGGGCATGGCCGGCAAGACCAGAATCAAACGCAGCAGCGGCTTTTCCATGGCCGCACGGGCCAGTGCGCGCGCGATGCGGCTCGAGCGCAGGAATTGCGTCTCGATATAGATCAGATGCTGCGCGTCGCGGATCCCCTCCAGATGCGCGGTTTCGATCTCGCTCAGAACCGTCTTGGGCGACAGGTGAAAGGTTTGCAGGTCGCGGGGCCGGGACAGCGTTCGCCGGAGATACTGCATCTCGCGCTGCGGCGGGGCTCCATGGGTTTGCGCCACGAAGCTTTCCAGATGCTCCGCCGCCTCGATGGCTTCTGGCCCCCGCAACAAGAGCTGCACATCCGTCCAGGTCTCGTCGGATGGTCGGTCATGGGCCTGCGTGTCGAAGCGCCGCTCGTTGAGATCGAGACCGCCGATATAGAGCCACTCGCGATCAATGGTCGCGAGCTTCTGGTGCTGGGTCACGGTGGCAAAGGGAGGCGTTTTCTTGCGTTGCTTCCGCGCCAGAGGACCGAGGACCGAGCGCCAGATTTGCCCCGCACGCGCGGGGTGAAGCGCGGCCGCTACATGCAGGTCTGCCGCTGGCCCAGCCACCTCCCGCAGGGCCGCGCCCTGCCGCAGCGTGGACATCGACAGGTGGTGAAGCTCTTCCCCCATCACCGGATCGAAATCGCTGACGACCAGACGGATGCGCACCCCTTGGCCCAGCTTATGCGCCAGCAGATCGAACCAGTCCTCGCCGATGGCCCGGGCTGCGTCGCTCCGCAGTTTGGTAGCAAGATCGAAGATCCGAAACCCCATCAGGATCTCGCGCTCGGCGGACAGGATCGCCTGCTCGAAGGCCGGCCACGCCTGCGCGGCGGTAATGAGAACCTGAAATGGGGCGGGATTCGCCTCCGGGCTAGGCGGCATCCTGAGCAAACCCCGTCGGGTGGAACCGCACCGTCATGCAGTACCGCGTGTCGTCTTCGGTGACGTCCTGTTTCCCCTCAAGCTGGGTCACGAAAGCCCGCATGAGGCGGGACCCGATACCAGTATTCTCGCTGGGATCTTCCGCGTCAAAGCGGTCCCCCTTGGTGTTTTCCACGGAGAGGATGACGTCGCCCACAGGATCCCGCGCCAGACCGATTTCGATCTCCGGATGCTGTCCTTCTTTGGACCCGGTATATTTCACCGCATTGGTCAGCATCTCTGACAGCACCATCGACAAAGGCACAGCCTGATCCGGGTAGAGCTGCATGGGTTCGAGATTGCGGGTAATCTTCAGCCGCTCATTGCTTGCCCCGGCGAGCCCTGTGACCTCGGTCACCATCTCCTCTGCCAGGCTGGCCACATCGACCGTTGTCATATCGGGCGTCGTGTAGAGGGTCCGGTGGATCGCTGCGAGCCCCTGCACCCGCCGCTGCAGCCCCTGCAACACGCGCTTGGCCTCGGCGGTCTTCACCGTACGGGTCTGCATATTCATCATGGATGCAATCAGTTGCAGGTTGTTCTTCACGCGATGATGCACCTCGCGCAGCAGTACTTCCTTGTCATGGAGATCTTGCTCCCGGCGCGCTTCGGCATCGCCGATAATGCGCGTCATCCGGTTAAAGGCGCGCTGCACCTCTTCGAACTCCTGAGACGGGTTTTCCATCTTGAGCAAATTCCGCCCCCGCTCGCCCAAGGCAAACCGACGCGTCGCATCCCGCAGGGCGTGAATGTTTCGGATCACCATCCGGTGCAAGCCAAAGAAGGCGACCACGATGCCCGCGCACCACATCAGAATGGGGAACAGAATGGTCAAAAGCCCTTGGTTCGCGCCTTGCCCAACACCCAGCGCCTCCTCCGGCCAGCTCCCCAGCACGACGACTTCGTCCTCGAGAACCGTAAAGGTGGCAAACACTCGTGGATCGCCCTCGACCGTGTCCGCGCGAAATGTCGTTCCAGCCTTGGACCGCAGTTCCGTCAACGAGTAGCCCACGGGCAAGTACCTCTCCGCGCCATCCAGACCACCGCTGGCGGAAATGATCTCGTCATCGCGGTTGAGTACCAAGGTGCGCGCATCTTCCTGGCTCGCGGCGCTGGAAGGCTCGTTGTCGACGATCTTGTGCGGGATCGACATTGAAATGAACCCACTGAACGCACCAGCCCAATAGACCGGGACGTTGGCGATCATCACGGATTGTCCGCTCACAGCGCCGGATTCGTTGACCTCAAAATTCAGCCTCTGGCTCGAAATCGCCGTCGCGAAGCCCGGAAACTCGGAGAAGTCGAAGGGATCCCCCGTGCTGGAGCACTCCATGAAACCATCCAGCGGCAGGTAGCCGACAAAGGCCACGTGGGGGTTTTGCACGATGAAGTCACTCAGGATTTCGCTGCACCGCGCGGGGTCTTCCGACAAAGGTCCGATCGCGGCGCCCAACCCGGCCCCCGCCCCGACTGCCTGAAGCAGGATCCGTCGCTCTGCATCGACGGCCCGCTCGGTCTCGGCGATCAGGGCCGAGCGGGCAAGGTCGTCGGCCCGCTCCACCACACTGCGTGTCTGGTAGAGCGAGATCATTCCGAGTGGGAACAACGCAAGCGTCATGAGCGCGATCAAACGCGTGGGCAGAGCGCCGAAAAAAGAGGACAGTGACATTCAGGCTGCGCTTTGGTTCTCCGCCACGATGCCATGGGTGACGCTGTCGGTCATTTCCATTGCGTCGGTTTCCGAGATGTCCAGCATCTCGGCGAGGCGATTGCGTGCACGGTTGACCCGGCTTTTCACGGTGCCCACCCGGACCCCGCACATATCGGCGGCTTCTTCGTAGGAAAAGCCCCCGGCCCCTACGAGGATCAGAACCTCGCGCTGCTCGTCGGGAAGTTTCGCAAATGCCCGGTTGAACTCGCGCATTTGCAGTCGCCCGTCATGGTCAGGCTTTTGCGCCAGTGCACCAGCCAGTTCGCCTTCGCCATCTTCGACCTCGCGCTTGCGCTTGCGGCGCATCGAATAAAACGTATTCCGAAGGATCGTGAAGAGCCACGCGCGCATGTTCGTCCCGACCTGAAATTTTTCGATATTCGTCCACGCCTTCACGAGCGTATCCTGCACCAGGTCATCCGCCGTCGCCGAGTTTCGCGTCAGGCTGTAAGCGAAGGCGCGCATGGCGGAAAGATGTTCGACGAGCTCGTCGCGCGGGTCCATCTCCGGCGCCCCGCTCATGAGACGTCTCCGGAGGGCGTCTTCTTGTCCTGCGACTTGAGCTGTTCAAGCAATTGCATCAACCGGTCAGGGACCTCTTCATTCAGCACATCGCTGTATGCTTTTTTGAGGTTCTCATCGATCTGGTCGTCGAGTGTTGAATTTCGTTTTGGCATCAGATTTGGATGTGTCACTTTTATTAGGCCCATGCGCGTTTGTGTGGAACCTAAACGCTGGACCACGCGTTTGGTTCCCGACTCACGTCAAAAAAATAGCACGTGACCGTGCGCTTTCAAAATAAGAGGGATCAATGTCTCAAACCGCAGACACTTCGCTGTCAGAACAAATCGGTGCAAACTTGCCTTACTTGCGACGCTATGCCCGCGCTTTGACAGGAAGCACAAACTCCGGGGATACCTATGCGGCAGTGACACTCGAGACAATTCTGACGGACCCAACGCTCTATGACGCCGGTCATGGCGCCAAGGCGGGCCTGTTCAGAGTGTTTCACGCCATTTGGTCGAGCAGCAGCGCTCAGATCGAAGACCCCACCCTGGACAGCGGACCAGCCGGAACCGCTTCGGCGCATTTGACGCATCTGACACCAAACACGCGTGAAGCGCTGTTGTTGCACACGGTAGAAGGGTTCGACATGCCCGAGCTTGCCTCCATCATGGGCCGCTCGGAAGGCGAAGTCAGTGAACTGGTCAATATCGCCTATGCCGAAATGGCCAAGCTGATCAGTGGCAAGGTCATGATCATCGAGGACGAGGTCATCATCTCTACAGATCTCGAAGGGATCGTCTCTGAGATGGGGCACCAGGTCACGGGCGTTGCGCGGACCGAGAGTCGTGCGCTTGATCTGGCGGCCGAAGACAAACCCGATCTCATCCTGTCCGACATCCAACTCGCGGACAAATCCAGTGGCATCGACGCGGTCAACCGCATCCTTGAACGCGACGGCGATATGCCTGTGATCTTCATCACCGCCTTCCCTGAGCGGCTCTTGACCGGCGAAGGCCCGGAGCCAGCATTTCTCATCTCCAAACCATACTCCGAAGAGCAGGTGCGCTCTGCGGTCAGTCAGGCGATGTTCTTTGCCTCGACAGAGACCCTGAAAGCCTGATCCTCGCCCAAGATCGTTAAAAGCCCCGCCATTAAGCGGGGCTTTTTTCGTTGGCTCTGTTACTTGCTGAGCGCGCGCAGCATCCAGGCGGCCTGCTCGTGGAAGGCGCTCCGCTCGGTGGCGAGGTCTTCCGTCACCGGGTCTTGGCGCTCGCCGACCAACTGGATCAGCGCGTGCAGGCGGTGCGCGATCAGCTCGTGATCCGCAGCCAGGCTTTCGACCATCTGCTGGGCCGACATCTCCTGATGAGCGTCCTTGACGCGCGAACGCTCCATCAAAGCATCCAATTGCATCGGGGCGAACTCGCCCAGCGACCGCATCCGCTCCGCCAGTTCATCGGCGGCCGAGAACATGTTCTCATACTGCTCTTCGGTCAGCTTGTGGACAGAATAGAAGAGCGGGCCTTCGACATTCCAGTGGATTGCATGGGTCTTGAAGATCAGTCGGTAGGTGTCCGACAGGACATCCGCGAGACCACTCGCAATGGTTTGCGTGTCGCGCACACCGGTCGAGACATCATCGCTAGAGGGAATGACTTTCAACGCTTCGGACATGGGTGTCTCCTTTATTTGTTCAGAAAACCAACGTCCGAACCCGGAACGAGTTCCCCATCAGGCCGCCTTTCTGATCCCGGGAAGGCCACCCCCCGCGTCGTAATCGACCTGCAACGAGATCAGCGTAGGTCCCGCGCAGTCCTGTGCCGCACGCAAGACCTCCGCCAGATCCGCCAATCCAGTGACCGCGCCGTGGCTCCAGCCGAACGCTTTGGCAAGCCGTCCCCAATCGGGACTGCCGAACCGGAATTCGGGTGTCTCGCCCTCCTCTTTGTCCTGATGTTCGTCGATCAGGGCGTAACCGCCATCTTCCCAGACCAACACGGTCAGATCGAGTCCGAGACGCGCGGCGGTTTCCATGTCCTGCACATTCATCAGAACATCGCCATCGCCACAAATTGCCAGCACCCGCCCCTTGGACTGCAGGCGCGCGGCAGCCATTGCGCCGGGGAGGGCCAGCCCCATGCCGGCCAAGCCGTTGGGAATGATGACCTGACCCGGCCGTTTGGGCAGCAGGTGCCGCGCCACCCAGAGCTTGTGCAACCCGACCCCGGACAGAACCGTATCATCGGGCGACAGCTGTGCGGTGATCTCGGCACAGATATCCTGCGGAGCGATGGGACCCTTCGGCGAGACCGTATGAGAGCGGGCCATGGTTTTCTGCATGCCGTCCCGCACCGCCGCAAAGGTGCTCGGCATCTCCCAGCGGTGCCCGTCCAGCAGATCACAGAGCGCCTCCAGGCTTGCGGTCAGAGACCCGGTTGCCTGCGCGGTCACCTGCCATCCTGCATCGGCCGGGGCGTCGGTCTCGCCCAGATGGACCACGGGCGTCACCCCGTCTCGCGTGAGGTCCGACAAGGGGTACTCGACGGGGTCAAACCCGACCGACAGGATCAGATCCGCGGCCTCGAGCCCCATGTCGATATAATCGCCCTCGGGCTGTCCCACAGAGAACAGGGAAAGCGGATGATCCGGCGGCAGGATACCTTTCGCCATGAAACTTGTGACCACGGCAATCCCGGTCGCCTCGGCAAACTGGCGCGTGGCTGCGGCGGCCTGCGCCCGCAGCGCCCCTGCCCCGACAAGCAGTACCGGCCGGTCCGCCTGACGGATCCGATCACACGCCTGTTGCAGCGCGGTCTCGTCCGGCAACGGGGAGCCAGGCGGCGGCGTCATCACAATGGGGGCCGAGCTCTGCGCGCTGGCGACGTCTTCGGGCAGGCACAGATGCACGGCGCCGGGCTTCTCCGCCCGCGCAATCCGAACGGCCTCGGCAACCGCGCCGGGAATACTCTCTGCATTCAGCAGGGTCTTGCTCTGCTTCGTGACGGGCGCGAACAAGGCCTCGAGATCGATGATCTGGTGGCTTTCGCGGCCCAGCCGGTCCAACGCCCCCTGTCCGGTGATCACGATCATCGGCACGAAATCGAGCGTCGCATCAGCAACGCCGGTCACGAGATTGGTCGCGCCCGGCCCGAGTGTGGCGAGGCAGACGGCTGGCTGCCCTGTCAGGCGGCCATGGACGCCCGCCATGAAGGCAGCGGCTTGCTCGTGCCGGCACAGCACGAAGTTCAGGTCACTGGCCGACACAGCGCTCATCAGCGCCGTGGTTTCCTCGCCCGGAACACCGAACACAGTGTCGATCCCCGCGGCCTCAAGCGCGTCGATCAGGAGCTCGGCCCCCTGGCGGGTCTGTTGCGCGGTTGTTTCCATCAGATAACTCCTTGTGCCGACATGGCTTTGGCCAGCCTGCAATAGCCGGCGATACTTGCACCGCGCCTGTGATCGATCACCGCGCCAGAGCGGCCTTCCGCGGCAATCTGATCGTGAATGCTTTGCATGATGTCTCGCAGGTCTCGGTCGACCCGCTCTGCTGTCCAGCTGCGCTGGATGGCGTTCTGGCTCATCTCGAGGCCACTGACGGCGACCCCTCCCGCATTTGCGGCCTTGCCGGGCGCGACCGAAGGGCCCTTGGCGCTCAACACCTCCTCGGCCTCATGGGTCAAGGGCATGTTCGCGTCCTCCGCGATCAGTGCGACGCCCGAGGCCAAAAGGGTCTGCGCCTCGGCGGCATCGATCTCGTTTTGCGTGGCACACGGCAGCGCGATGTCGGCTTCGATCTCCCAGGGGGAGGCTCCCTCCCGATAGCTGGCGCCAAAGCCCGGGGGCGGCGAAGCCATATCCTCGCCAGCCGCCTTGCGCGCCTGTTCCCAGCCCACCGCCTCGGCGGACAGGCCATCGGGCGCATGAAGGGTCCCGCCCGTGTCTCCCTCCCAGGTGACGCGACAGGACAGAACCTGATCGGGCTCAGCCAGACGCGATAGAACCCGCGCCGACGCGAAGGCGCCGTCGTTCTTCTTGATCGTCAACACGTCCCGCGCGACGCCTTCAACCGCCTGTCGAAAATTCGATGTCTCGTCGGTCGGTCGGTGGATCCCAGTCATGAACACGTCTGTCAGCGCATCTCTGCGGTTCATGGTTTCTCCTGTTTGGAAAGGAGCCGGTTTCCGGCCCTCGGTCGCTTTTTCTGATCCCCGACAAGGACATGTGCGACCAGCGACAGCACGCAGAGCACCGCGAACGCGCCGAACAAGATCCTGGCGATCCCGGTAGAGGCTTCGGCGATTTCCGTAAATCCGAAAACTGCGGAGACAGTCGCCGCACAGAAAAACACAAGGGCCCAAGCTGACATCACAGTTCCTTTCACACCCTCGTGTCTCCGACGACGAAACGTCCGAAAAACGGAAAGGTTCCGGGAACTCTCATCCGGACTACGCGTAGTATCTTTAAAGGAGATAGATATGATCGTCGTTCATCCCGACGTCGCTCGCAAGAGCGCGGACGCTCCGCCGAACAGTTCGCGCGCCGTTCGGGGCCCCGAGCAAGCCTATGCGCCTAGTCTTCCAGGGCGGCGCGTACATCCTCGGCGAGAAAGGGGCGCAACAGCGCGTTGAAGCCCAGCATGTCAGCCAGTCCGGGATCGGCATCGATCAGGACCACCTTGCTTTGCGCCGCCTTCAGTTTGGCCACCAGGTTGCCCTGATCTGCGGCCCTGAGCGACGCGGCGACAAAGGCGACTTCGAGCGTCGCCAGATGGGTCCGCGCAATGTCATGTGCTGCATCCAAGGAGCGGCATACGGCACTGGTCATTCCGAAGAATGTGTCCAGCATCTCCGCCAGGTCCTGAGCTTCGACCGCATTGGTCGACAAAATCAAAGCGCGCGGCGCAGGTTGCATATAGACTCTCCAGATCGCCGACACGTGACACCATCGCATGCCCCACTCGACCGCGCATTAATCTACGACATACAGGAACACGAAAATGACAGTTGATTGCTCCGCATGCCCGTTGCGCAAGAAACCTCTGTTCACGCAGATCAACGATGACGAAATCGCCTTCATGCGCAAGTTCAAGACGGGTGAGATGAAGGTTTCCGCAGGGACTCAACTTCTGATCGAGGGGTCGAACGCGGCACAGCTTTATACATGTCTCTCGGGCCACGGGCTACGCTACAAGACATTGGCCGATGGCAGCCGGCAGGTCGTAAGTTTCGTTCTGCCCGGGGACTTTATCGGTCTTCAGGCCAGCGTCATGGGCCAGATGCACCACTCCGTGGAGAGCACCACGGACATGACCCTGTGCGTCTTCAATCGCACCGAGATCTGGAACCTGTTCAAATCTCATCCCGAGCGGGCCTATGATCTCACCTTCCTCGCCGCCGTCGAAGAGCGGTTCCTGGGCGAAGCTCTGGCCAGTGTGGGCCAGAAGGGTGCGTTGGAGAAGATTGCCTGGGCGCTTTACCGCTTCTTCTCGCGGGCCAAGGCGATTGGGCTCGCGAAGGAACATGAATGCCCCCTGCCCTACAAGCAGCAGGATCTCGCGGATGCGCTGGGTCTGTCTCTGGTGCATACGAACAAGACGCTTGCCGTCCTGCGCCAACGCGGGCTCGCTGATTGGCGCGATGGTCTGTTGAAGATCCAGGATGCCGAGGCGCTGGCCGCGTGCGGCATGGTCGACGAGCCGGAAGTCCAGCGACGACCGCTGATCTGACACCACGGAACGAGACGGCCCGCCGCAACCACGTGGCGGGCCATTCTGCGGCCAGGCTCCGACGGTGTGCGCCTCGACCCGACCTGCTCCCAACCAGATCGCATAAAAAAACCTCCCCCGAAGGGGAGGTCAGGTATTTGGCAAGCAACAGGAAGGGGACGTCGGCTTGCCGGCTCGCGCGCGATGGGCAGCTCTGGCGCGAGAACCTCAGGTGTCAGGCAGGACCCCGGGCGTTGCGGGGGCCGAAAAACAGCCAGATAAGGAAGCCGAGCAGCGGTAGAACCAGCACCAGCAGGCACCACAGCACCTTGGACCCCGTGCTCGCGGTAGAGCCGATGATCGAGACAAACGCCCAGATGTTGAGTGCAAGGAGGATCAGTCCTCCGAGTCCGGTAATTTCGATGCCCATGGGGGCCTCCTTTCGCTGAATTCAGGCTGCGCGCACTTCGGCGCTGCTCTTGAGCACCTCGTCGCCGTCGGATTGCTTGATAAGCAAGGCCGGGTCATCCGAGGAGCCGTTGCGCGTAACCTCGGTGCCCTTGATCGTTCGCTTGACCTTGCGGGTAAAGATCTGGGTGACCTTGCCTTCGGCAGTGCCATTCCCCCAGTCCCAGGCGACTTTCTGTCCGACTTGAAAACTCATTGTCTCCTCAATGGTTGCGCAGGGCGTCGATCAGCTCTGCCTTGGACATGTCCGAGCGGCCTGGAATGCCGAGCGCCTTTGCCCGGTCATAGAGCTCGGTTTTATGCCACTCCTCATAGGGAGGGGCCTTCCCGCCTTTGGACGCGGGGTTTTCCGTGTCGCCCTGCCGACTGGCGGCCTGTGCATTCGCGATCCGCGCGGCCTTCTCTTTGGAGGCACCCTCGCGCCGGAGCGCGTCGTAGGTGTCATCATCCTTGATCTGGCTGCCATGATCGGGCATCGGGTCTCAGCTTTCGGCTATGGGCGGAACTTCGGTGTGTTGAAAGATGAACGCGCCATTAACGCGAGGGTTCCCGGTCAGGGAGCAAAAATACTGTCCGCAAGGGTATCCAGCGTGACCGGCGGACCCGCCAGAAGGAGGCAATCGCCCGCAGTCAGGGCCGTTTCTGCCGATGCCAGTTTTTCGTGTCCCTCCCGGATCCGCGCCACGGCCCTCACGTCCTCCGGAAGGGGCAGGTCCGCGAGGATCGTGTCCTCCGTCCTGTCCGGCAGGGTCATCCGCCGCAAGCGCAACTCGGCCTGCAGGCTGGTCTCCTCGACGATCTCGGCGCGTTCCTCCAGCCCGTGGCAGATGCTCTCCGCCACGGTCGCATGGGGGGTAATCACATCATCGAGCTGCAATTCGTGGCACACATCGAGCAGTTCGGGCGAGACGATCTGCGGGACGACCCGACCATATCCGATGGACCGTGCCACCAGTGACGCGAGGATGTTATCGTCCGAGGCGTTGGTCAGCGCGATCAGATTGTCCTTCTCGCTGGAAAACGCCTCCCGCAGGGTGGTCGGCAGGGTACCGTCCCCTTCGATCATCCCGCAATCGAGCCGCTCGGCCAGGCGTTCGAGCCGTTCCCGGTCGCGGTCGATCAGCACAACCTCGTGGTTGAGCTCGATCAGTCTTTCGGCGGTGGCGACCCCGAACTTGGAGCCGCCGACGATGACGATACGCATGATGACTACCTCTTTCTGAACCAGGTGCGCGGCAGAACGAGGACGAGCACCGCGATGAATTCGAGCCGCCCGAGCCACATGGCCAGGGTCAGGGCAAGTTTGAGATCCGGGCTGAGATCCGCCCCGACGATCCCGGTGGACAGGCCAACCGTGGACAGGGTCGAGATCGTGTCGAACAAGGCGGGCAAGCCGGGGTGACCATGCGCGAGAAACAGGCTCCACACCGCCAGCATCGTCCCGAAATAGAGGACGAGCAGCGCGAGCAGGCTGATCAGCACAGCATCCGATACTGGCCTCCCCCGGCGCCGCAGGGGCGCCACCGCCCGATCCGGAAGCCGTGCGGTGCTCAGACTGTGGCGCACGCCGCGCAGCAACAGACCGACGCGCATCAGCTTTATCCCGCCGCCGGTCGAGCCCACGTCCCCCCCCATAACCATCGCGATGAGCAGCAAGATCAGGAAAGGCCCGCCCGTAGGCATGGGTCCGGTCGAAAATCCCGCCGTCGTGGCCCCGGACACCAGATCGAGGAAGGCATCGGCCGATATCGCCCCGCCCCATGGCAGCTGCAGAACGAGTGCCGAGGCACCCAGAAAGAGAAGCGCGCGCAGCATCCGTTGCGCCGCGCCCAGACGCCACGCCTCACCAACACGTCCACGCAGAAGATAGACGTAGAACAGAAGCGAGACCGCCCCCACAGTGCAGGACAGAATGACCATCGATTGCCCCAACAGGCTGTAACTTGCCAGACTGTCGGATCGGGGGGCGAACCCGCCGGTTGAAATCGCCGACAAGGTCAGGACCAACGCCTCCTTGGCGTCGGGGATCACAAGTGCGGTCAGGGCGCTCAGGACCAGGGTCAGACCGAAATACACCCCGAGGAGTTGGCGCGCCTGCGTCCGGGTGGAGGCAATCCGATCGTCGCTGTCCATCCCCGCATCGCCCAGTTTTCGCGCCGGAAGCCCCGGCGAGACCAGCAGCGCCAGTACCGCCGTGGCCATGGCCAGCCCCCCGCACCACTGCATCCAGGATCGCAGGACATGAGCCGAAAACGGCCAGCTGTCCGGGTCGCGCGCGACGGACAGGCCCGTGGTCGTGATCGCGCTCATGCCTTCGAACAGGGCGTCCACCGGGGGCATTCCAAGCGTCATGAAGGACGGGACAGCCAAGACCGGCACCAGCGCGAACAAGAGCGCGACACTGACCATCGCTTCCACCTTGCGCAGATCACGCGGCAACGCGCGGCCATAGCTGGCAATCCAGCCCAGCATCGAAAGGGTCGCGGCCAGCAACATCCAAGCCGCGAGGTCCCATGACCCTTCGACCCCCGCCCAGATCGCGGGTGGGAGGAACACGACAGCGCAGGCCGGGGCATGCTTGGAAATCGTGATGAGGACAATCGCCGGGCGCGCGCGCTGAATGAGCGTGTCGCTCCCCGAGGAACCGTCGCGGGTGATCGTGCTCATGACCGGGCCTCGCGGGCCGGTGAAACAGGGAAAGGGGGGTTCAGCATTGCACCTGCAACGCGCGGCGGTTACCCCGGGTTCCCTATATCTTGGAACGAAGTGGCGCTTTGGTTGGTTTGTCTTGTGACATCCACCATGCAGGAGCCACGTATATGTCCCAAAGCGTTGACCCGACCACGACGGCCGAGCCACTGACGGAAACACCGCACGAGCAGCGGCTGGTGGAAGAAGCCTCTGCGATGCCCTCGCGGCTTTTGTTCGAAACGATCCGGCAAAGCGGCGAGGAGGAGTTGAGCCGCCCCAATGTGGCGCTGTGGTTTTCCGGGATCGCCGCCGGCATCCTGATCTCGTTTTCCGTGTTGGGGGAGGCGCTGCTCCGGTCCCATCTGCCGGATGCGGAATGGGCCTATATCATCGAGAATTTCGGCTATTCGCTGGGCTTTGTGCTGGTTATTCTGGGACGGATGCAGCTGTTCACCGAGAACACGATCACGACGGTCGTGCCGGTGCTCATCAATCCTTGCGACAACCTTTACAAGCGCACGGCGGAACTCTGGGGCATCGTTCTGCTGGCGAATGTGGTCGGCGCGTTCATCGCAGGGGGTTTTCTGCAGGTGGCCCCTGTCCTGAGCGACGAGGTGGCGACCGCCGTGGCAGAGCTCAGCGCCCACGCGACTGGGATGGGCATGATCGAAGGCTTCGCCCGCGGTATTCCCGCCGGTGTTCTGATCGCCGCTCTGGTGTGGATGATGCCGATGGCCCGCGGTGGTGAATTGTGGCTGATCCTGCTGATCACATGGCTCATCGCGCTCGGGGACTTCACGCACATCATCGCGGGCTCGGTCGAAATGGCCTATGCCATGCTCGGCGGTGATCTCGGGGTCCTGCGGGCGGTGTTCTGGTTCTTCCTGCCGGTCCTGCTCGGCAATGTCGTGGGCGGAACAGTCGTCTTCACGATGCTCGCCTGGGCCCAGACCCGCGCCGAAGTTGCCAAGCCTGCCGACTAGCAAACTGAACTCTGACGAACAAAAAAACCCTCCTGCCTTGCGGCGGGAGGGTTTTTCCTTGCGCGGCGATCTTGGCCGGACGTCAGTTTGTCGTTTCCGCGTTGCGATGATCCGGACCATCCTTGGCGAGGCTAGATTTCGGCGCATTGGGGTCCTCCATGCGCTTTTCAACCTTGTACTTGCTGGAGAGCGCGAAGGCGATCACAGCAAAGGCGGTGACCAGAAACAGAATGACAACGAGCTGGGTCATATCCATGGGACGTTTCCTTGTGTTTGGAAGATGAAAGGTTAACGCCCCGTCCTCAGACCGGTTCCTTTCCGCCACGAAAAAAGGCCGGAGCGCTGTGCTCCGGCCTTTGCGATCTCACCTGTTGGGGGCGTCAGTTCTCGATCACGGCGCCCGTTCGTCCATCGATCTGGGTTTCGGGTTCCACCGGCGGCGTGCCCTCATCCGCCAGAAAGAAGAGATACGCCAGAAACAGAAACGCGGCGAAGCCCACGGCCAAGGCAATCCCGACGAGGGGCCCGATATGGCGTTTTCTCTGCGTTTCGAGGTTCGTGTTCGGCGCGGACATGATGTCTCCTTTGCAAACTGCATGTAGTTACAGGCCCAACGCGCGGATGGCCGCCGGGTTCCGCCCGGGAAGGCTCAGAAAGACGCGAGCGCGTCCTGCGTCACCTCCGGCGTCTGCAACCGCTGCGCGGCGCGTGCGCGCGCCGCCACGACGAGCGCGCGAAACAGGGCGCGTTGTCGCTTGGCATAGATGAGATACTCCGGATGCCATTGAACGCCGAGCGTGAACGGATCGGTCACCCCCTCGATGGCCTGCACCATTCCGGCGCTATCTTGCGCGGCGATGCGCATCCCCTGCCCCACGCGGTCGACCGACTGGCTATGCAGCGCGTTGACACGCATGGTGTCTGTACCGGCGATGAAACTCAGCCGAGTCTTGTCGCAGATCTGAACCTTGCGTTTGGGCATCACCGTCGTGATCGGCTTGGCGTCCGGATAGACTGTCCACGCATCCTGATGCAGCGATCCCCCGGCAGCGACGTTCAGCATCTGCGCGCCCCGGCAAATGCCAAGCACCGGGATATGCCGGGAGAGGGCGTCCTGCGCCAACTCATGTTCAAGAGCGTCCCGCGCGGGGTCGAGCCGTGCGGTCGTCTTGATGTCCATGCCGTAAAGCTCCGGCGAGATGTCATCCCCGCCGCCAATGACGATGCCATCAACCGCGTCGAGATCCGCCGGTCGCCCGGCGCCCCAGCGCAGGCCACGCCCACCGGTCACCCAGAGGTTCAAATTGATGATGGGAAAGACACGCCAGCCGGAGCGGTTGGACGTGGTCACGCCAATGACAGGGCGTGTCATGACGCTTCCCGGGATTGCGGGATCGTGAGATCAGAGACCGTCCGCGCCCATTTGCGCGCCCCACCAAACAGTTGCTTTCGATGCTGCGTCCAGGCGGAACACAGGGTCGTCAGCAAGTCCGGCGCTGCAGCCAGGGTTTCCACCGCGCGCCACATGCTCCATGCCTCGGACAGAGACCAATCCGCATCATTCAGGCGGCAATCGGGCAGCCGGAAATGGAATGCCGGGCGTGCGGCCACTTTGAATGCATCGGGGAAGGCGCGCGCATAGGCCTGCGGCGCGTGAAACTTGAACAGGGGCAAAAGATCGAGCCCATGGTTGCGCGTCTTAACATGGGCTGCGTAATGCGCGCATTGGATCGAGAACGGCGCATCCGGGTCGGCAACCAATGCGTCGACCAGCCCAACCGGCCAGGGGTTCACGAAGGGCAGCACCCGACGGGTGTTATCCGGCGGGAGGGTCGCACGCAGCCAGGGCTCCAGCAGTGCAAAGGCGAGAATGGTACGGCGGGTAAACGCCTCGTCCGGGTCATGCGCCTCCACATTCAAATGGACGCCAAATCCGCGCAACATGCTTTGGCCGGTCCCCTCGCCCCCTTCGCGCCGCAAGGCCGCGCAAAGCGCGTCGAGAATGGGCAACTGGGCCGGATCCAGCGGCTCGGTGATCACCTCCACGGGGATCAGGGGACGTGCCAGTCCGATCCCCGTCTCCAGCAATTCGGACGGATGGTCATGGGCGAGCGAGAAATCGAGCTCCACCCGGATATCGCCCAGTTCGGTTCCGGTGACCGTCGCCGCGTGGCGCGAATGTTGTCCCAGCTCCCCCCCCAACTCGTTGAGGATCAGGGCCACGACCTGCGCTTCGGTCAGGCCGGCAAATTCAATCTCGACGCCACAACGGCGCGGCCTGCCACTGGCGAGGTCGGGAAACGGGAGCGGAATGAAATGGGTCATGATCGCTCAACGCCCACATGCGGAAAAGGTTCCCTTGCGGCGGCTTATCCGGATGAGGGCGATACGGGCTCGACCGGGATCGGCCCGTTAACCGTCAGCGTGCGATAGGGGAACGGGATTTCGATCCCGGCCTCGTCCAGCGCCGCTTTCACCGATGCCACGACCTGATCTCGGCTCGCGCGGATATCGACCGGCCGAGAGCCTGTCCACCAAGTGATCTCGAAGTCGATCGAACTTGCGCCAAAGGCCTGGGCAAATACCTGGATGTCCCGCACATCATCGCGCACCAGATCGACCTTGCGCACGGCCTTTTCGATCACTTCGCGCGCCTCGTCGACATTCTCGCCATAGGCCACCCCGCAGATGAGCGTCGCGCGGCGCACATCGCGATCCGTGCGCACGGTGACCGGGTTGTGAAACAGCTCGGCATTCGGGACGACCACCAGTTGACCGTCGGTCTGACGGATATGGGTGTCGCGGATGGTGATCGCCTCGACCTGACCTTCGACACCATCACATTCAATGTAATCCTCGATCTGGAACGGTTCACGCAGAAGGATCAGGATCCCGGCGAGGAAGTTCTCGAACGTGTCTTTGAAGGCGAAGCCGATCGCAACCGACCCGAGACCGAGCGTGGTCAAAGCCCGCGCGGGCGTCACCGTCGGGAAGACAACCGTCAGTGCGATCAACCCGCCGATCAGCCAGAAGGTGACCGAGCTCAGCAGCTGCAGGACGTCGATCAGATTGCGCCGCATTCTTGCGCGCCCTCCGATCCGGCGCACAAGGCTATGGGCGATCTTGACCGCCAGGGCCGTGAACAGGAGGAGGAGAAGGGCAATGCCCAGCCGGGGCAGCGCGGCGAGGCTGGCTTCGGCCCAGCTTTGAAGCTGGTCCATGAGGGGGGCAAGGGCGTCGTCGGGCAGTGTCTGCATGAGATCTTCCATACGGTCAAAACGCCCGTCCCCGCATCCGGGTTCCGCCTTGACAGAGCGGACATGAAAAAGCCCGGACACAAGGTCCGGGCTCTTGGCAAAGGATCCTGGCGTGGATCAGTTCGCGGTCACGGTATTGCTGCTATCCGTGTCGGCAAAACCGGATTCCGCGCGACGCTCTTCCTCAGGGCTCTCGATTTCGAGGGTCGGCACGGTCACAGTGGTTTCACCCACAGAGACATCACCCACTTCGGCGTCAAACTCGGGCATGTTGCCGCCTTCGATGGACACTTCAGGCAGGGCTGCTTCTTCGGTCTGCTCGACATCGACCATATAGGTGGTCCCGGCGATCAGGATGACAGCGGCCACGGCGGCGACGACAATATACGGGGTTTTCATGGTTGAATTCCTTTACTTGTGTTCTGGGGTGTCAACGCGGCGCTTCGGAAATTGTTCCCAACTTTTCGGGATCTTAGATCGAAGCGCGCGGCGGATCAGCTGCGCGGACGCAGCGCGAGACCGACGAGCACGCCGAGACCGACAGCGCCGGCAAGTGCGGCACCCGGATGCTCGCGCACGAAACGCGTCCCCTCTTCGGTGGCCGAGGTTACGGCACGGGACACTTCGGTGCTCAACTCGTCGCTCATACGTTGCAGGTCCTGCAGACCGGCATCGACCTGCGCCTTGGTGCGCTCGGTCATCTCGGAAATCTGCTCTGCAGCTTCTGCCCGGATCTCCTGCGCCTTGGTCTCGGGGGTCGCGGATTCGGGTGTCGCGTCTGTATTGTACTCGGCGAAGGACATCGTGTGCTCCTTTGGATTGCATTCCGTGGATCAACGTCGCTCCCGCAGTTTTTGTTCCCCTTTTCCCGTCACAACCCTGCCGGTTCAGGATGGAACCTTTTTCGCTAGCGCAGCGTTGGGGGGATACAAGTCTGAAATCGTCTGAAAGGAATAAATCATGTTAGGTTGGGCTGTTACCTTCTTCGTCGTCGCCATCATCGCCGCCGTTTTCGGCTTTGGCGGTATCGCGTCTGCCAGTGCCGGCATCGCTCAGGTTCTCTTCATCGTCTTCGTTGTGCTCGCGATTGCCACTCTGGTGCTGCGCGCCGTACGGAGCTGACATGGAACGACCCGAGACCGCAGGGCGGTCTGATTAAAAGCCCCATTTGGTTGAACCAGATGGGGCTTTTTTTATGTGGTAATGAGCTGCGATTCACGCTCCGCCGACATCGCGGCATACATCCAGAGCAAGGCCGGAAGCGCCACGATCGCCCCGATCGGCCCCCAGAGCCAGAGCCCGAAGACAATCGCGATAAAGATGACCAGCGGGCTTATCTGCAATTGCTGGCCAACGAAAGCCGGCGTGACGAACTGCGCCTCCACGAGGTTGAGGCACAGAAACGCGACAACCGGCAACAGGGTCATCGCCCCGGAAAACTGCATCAGCCCCGCAACCAGCAACCCGAACATCACAATGATCGGCCCCAGGTAGATCACGAAGTTCAAGACAGCCGCCGTGAACCCCCAGAGTATGGCGTTGTTGACCCCGACTACGGTCAGAACCACCGCAGTTGCCAAGCCCAGCCCGGCATTGACCAGCATCACCATCGCGAAATACCGCGAGACAGCCCGATCCGCGCGAAAGAGATTGTTCCGAAATGCGCCGGCCTGGTTGTAGATGTCATTGCGCGCGAGAATGAAGAAAAACAGGGTTCCCACGAAGATCAGGATCTGCGCTCCGAAATTCGGCGCGAGCAGCAGGGCGTCCATGACCGTGGGAATGCTTTCGCCCAAATCCACCTCGGCATCGCTGCCGACCGTGCGTTCGATTTCGGCGCTCAGCTCCTCGATCCCACGCAGGGCATTCGACATGGTCTCTGCCCAGTTCTGAATTTCGGCGCGAATTTTGGGAAGTTTCGACACCAGGGCCGAGATCAATGGCTCGAGCATCAGGAAAAAACCGGTGATGCCCAGACAGGCCGTTATCAAGGCCGATACGGCAACGATCACGCGGGGCACACCATATCGGCTCAGCCGATCGGCAATCGGGGAAACCACGACCCCGACCACCAGCCCCAGAACAACGGGGGCGAGAATGGGCTTGGCCAGATACAGGGCAGCTGCCCCTCCGATAATCGTCAGGAGGAGCAGCATGAGCCGAGCACTTCGCTCGGATAAAAGCACGGACAACATCAGAGGCCGTGCAACCGAAAACGGGTCGTAAGATCAGTGACGCGCATAGGCATTGCCCGTCACATGGCTCGCATCGGCGCTCGTGGCTGCAGGCGCCGTCGGAGCCGTGGCGTCAGTTGCACGGAGGGCGGCAAGCTCTGACTGCAACATGTCGGACGCAGCCCCCATCAGGCGGTCGCGATGCGCGCCGAGCAGCTCATCTTCGCGCCGCGAGCTCGGCAGAGCCGAGGCGATCAATGCGCCAATCCCGAACGCGGCGGCCCCGAAGGCCAGCGGTTGGCGGCCATAGGCGGCCCCTGCTTTGCGCGCCGTGCGTTCGGCTCGGGACTCGATCTCCATCTGGGTGGCGATCGCCTGATGGCGCAGCTTCAGAACACGCGCCCGGGTTTCGGGGTTGAGACGCTCAAGCCCGCTATTCACCGCAGCACGCAACCGGCGCGACGAGACTTTCGGGCGTCGTTCGCCCGTCGCATCCTGCCGGATCTGCGCATCGGCGGCGGCAACGCGCGCATCGAAGCCGTCCATGGCATCCACCGGATCCGCCGCAGGCGTCGGAGACGCAACGCGGTCGCGGCTCCCGGCACCACTCAACAGCAGAGCGAGCCCTGCCCCGACCAGTGCAAAGGCGGCCGGGTTCTTCTTCGCCTCACCCCAGACCTGCTGACCGATTTCCACGGCGTAGCCCTCGGCTGTTTGCGACATGCGCTCGGGCGCAAAGGTGTTGGCGAGGGCGTCCAGCGACTGGGTCAGTGCGGCCCGGTCCCGCGCCACGCGACGTTCGATATGATCAAGTCGTTCTTCAGACATCGGTGGCCTCCTTGATATGCGCGACATCGCGCTTGATGTTCTCTGCCGTCCGCTCGGGCATCAGCGCCTCGGGCTTCAGCCGCGATTTGCCGACCATCACGAGCCCGATCGCCACAGTGAACAAAACACCCGCTACAATAAGGGCCGCCGTGCCGATGCTCATGCCCGACATGGCAAGGTAGTCGACGAGGGCCGCGGCCAGCGTGTTGAGCGCAACCAGCGCGGTCAGCGCGGCCACGCCGATCATGGCAAGGCCGGTACCCGCCTTCGACAGTGACGTGGACAGCTCGACGCGCATCAGGGCGATCTCGTCCTGAACCAGCGTCGTGAACTGGCGAAGCGCATTCACGAAATGCGACGGCGCCTGCTTGATATCATCAGGATGGCTCATACCGCACCCCGCCCCGTCAGGTTCGCAGATCCGTGGGCACCCCAGGGATCATCGTCATCCTGCCATGTGGACGCATCATGATACGCGCGCGCCGCAGCGGCGACCGGACGCTCCGCCTGGGGCGCGCGGGCCTTGAGGAACCGCGTGGCCGCCAGACCAAGCAAGGCAGCACCACCGACAAACAGCGCCGGGTTTTCACGGGCGAACCCGCTGGCTGTCCGAGCAAGACGGTCGAGGTCAGTGGTGCGAACCTGGGCGGCGACCTGCTCCAGCGCGTCGGCCACCTGGCTGGCGGCCTGTGCCTGCAACGTGCCCGCATCGAACTCCTGAGCCGCCGCATCGGCTGCATTCGCCACTTTCTGCGTCTCGGTCGCAGCGTTGTCACGCATGTCCTCCGCGTGGCTCTTCAGTTCACGCTTGACCGTGTCCTTTGCGTCGTCAGCGGTCCGGCGAACCTGCTCGCGAGCGGTTTCGGAAAGTGTCTTGGACGTATCTGTATCACAATGCGCCATCGCATCCTCCTGCGGTTTGACAGTTGGAGAGGTAACGCCGCGCCGCACCAGCCGGTTCCATGACCCGTCGAAACAACCGGGACGACAGTCCTGGCTCCGACAAAAATCGCAGAAATTCAGATGCGATTCAGGTGCCCCTATAACAGAAGTATGCCCCGAGCCGGCGAGGCGCGCTGGCGCCGGTCTTTTGCGAAAAGGTTCGAACTTTCTCGGAACTATCGGTCGGGGGGGCGTGTTGTGGATGCAAGTGGCACGGTGAGACCGCGCCACATAAACGTAACTACCATAGGAGTTTCACCGTGAAACGCATTCTGACCTACACCACCGCCCTGACCCTTCTGGCCGCTCCGGTTCTCGCCGACGCCAAGATGGACCTGGTGCGCGAGGCGCAGACGACCCTGAATGAGTACAACATTGCCTTTGATGCCGACGCCCTGAGCATGGAGCAGCTGGCCGAGATCAAAGCTCTCGACCTGACCGAAGAGAACTTTACGCAGCAGCGTCTGGAGCAGATCGTGGGTGTGAGTGCGTCCGACACCGCCGTTGACGGTTATGTGGCGACGCCCGACGTCGAGCTCGAAGTGAACATCCCGGAAAGCGACGTGGTCCAGGGTATTCTTGACGAGTACGACATTGCCGTGGACGCCGACAGCCTGTCCAACGAGAAGAAAGCCGAGATCCTTGCACTGGACACCAGTGAAGAGAACTTCACCAAGGAACGTCTTGAGCAGATCGTCTTCGGGTAAACCGATGTTCGGGGGAGTGTAGTGTGTGGCCCCCGGAAAGCGTGCGAGTTTCAAATTCAGTACGCGGGGGCGTCCCATTGGGGCGCCCCTTCTTTTTGTGAAGAATGACCCGTCCCCGAAAGGACAACCATGCGCGTGTTCCAATGCCCCAGTTGCGGCGAACAAGTCTATTTCGAAAATCTGCAATGCGGCTGCGGCGTCGAGCTCGGCTTTGATGCCGACCTCGGCACGATGACGCGGCTCGCCCGCCCTTGCGCCTTTCGCGACGAGATCGGCTGCAACTGGCAGGCCTCCGAGGCAGGTGCCGCCTGTGCGGCATGTGAAACCACCCGGACCCATCCGGATCTGGCGGTCGAGGGCAACGCCGCGCTCTGGCGCCGGGCCGAAGCTGCCAAGCGTTGGGTGTTTGCGCAACTGATGGGGCTTGGTTGGTTTTCTACGGACGATCCCGGCGCGCGGCCAAGTTTCGATCTGCTCAGCGAGCAGACCCGACGCGGCCCGGTGCAGCCGATGATGGGACATCTGGACGGCCATATCACCATCAACGTCGCGGAGGCCGATCCGGCCGAGATCATCGCCCGCCGCGAGCAGATGGATGAACCCTATCGCACCATGATCGGACATTTCCGTCACGAGATTGCGCATTTTCTGTTCTTGCGCCTCGCCGAGAATCCCGGGTTCGCAGACCAGTTCCGTAGCGCCTTCGGCGATGAGCGCACGGATTACGGCGCGGCGCTCGCGCAGTATCATGATGCGGGTGCGGACCCCGGTTGGCGCGCGGCGCATATCACCGCCTACGCCTCCAGCCACCCCCACGAGGATTGGGCCGAGACGGCGGCGCATGCCCTGCACCTGCGGGACGTGACCGAAAGCGCGCGCGCAGTCGGACTTGCCCCCGCCGAGGTGCCCGATGATGCCGGAGAGGCGCTGAGCGCATCTCTGGAGCTGACCATGGCGCTGAACCACGTGAACCGTGCCATGGGGCTCGGCGACCTCTACCCGTTTGTTGTGACCCCGGCGGTGCGGGCCAAGCTGCGCGTGGCGGACGCTCTTCTGACAGAAGGCCCCGCAGTGCCGGGCTGAAACAGGCTGATGCGCGCCGAAGCCATGCACGACGCGGAACAACGACCCGGGTTGTGCGTTAACCTTTCAGCCGCAACGCGGTTCGAAACGCAACGAACGCAGAGAAGGAGATCACGATGAATTGGGATCAAATCGAAGGCGAATGGAAGCAGTTCAAGGGCAAGGTCCAGGACAAATGGGGCGAGCTCACCGATGACGAGATCGACCAGATCGAGGGCAACCGCACCCGTCTCGAAGGGACGATCCAGTCCAAATACGGCAAGACCAAGGAAGAAGCGAAGGAAGAGGTGGATCGCTGGCTCGAAGACGCCTGATCCGTCACATCAAAAAAGCCGGATCGCAAGATCCGGCTCTTTTTTCGACCCGTGTGATAAGCCCGTGGAGACCAGATGTCTCCACGGGTTTTTTCGTCAGGAGGCCTGTGCCTCGCCAAGCGTGTCGGCCATGGTCGCGCCCCGCTCGCCCATCGGCTTGGGATCTCCGACAGTGGTGTCCACCTTCGTTTGATGTTCGATCTCTGCGTTGAGCTGGCCGCCCACCAGAATGACGAAGGAGGTCAACCATAGCCACAGCAACAGGATGATCACGCCGGCGAGCGCCCCGAAACTTTCGTTGTAGCTGGCAAAATTGGCCACGTAGAGCGTGAACCCGATGGATGCGAGCACCCATCCGATACTGGCGAAGATCGAGCCCGGCGACAGCCAGCGCCATTGAGCATTGGTGCGCGACGGACCGAACCTGTAGACGATGGCGAGGCCCAGGGTAAGGCTCCCCAACATGACCATCCACGCGAGAATCTGTGTGCCCCAGAACGCAACACCGCCCTTCGAGAAGATGGTCAGCACCGCTGGCAGGATGGCGAGCACCAGACTGGCCAGGATCGCGCCGATGATCGCAAGCACGGTGACGCCGATCACCTGAAGGGTCTTGATGGCAAACCCGCGCTTCTCCTCCTCGTCATAGGCAATGTTCAACCCGACAAACAGCGTGTTGACCCCGCGCGATGCAGACCACAATGCCAGCCCGATGGAAATGAGCAGAGCCCAGCCCAGACCGTCGGATGTCGACACTTCGGTCGCCTGACCGATGACGATATCGAGAACCTCTGGCGGTACGATCCCGCGCAACTGTTCCATCTGTGCCAGGATCGTTCCCGGCTCGAGAAGAAGTCCACCAATGGCGAGCATGGCCGTGACCGCCGGAAAGAGCGCAAGCATCGAAAAGAAGGCCACCCCGGCGGCCACGAGGCTCAATCGCTCTTCGGCCACGCGGGTCTTGATCCGCATTGCAATGTCGTACCACCCCGCCACGGGAATGTCTGATGGGCGTCTGGCGTCTCTACCTCTGGTCACAGTGTTCTCCGTTTTCTGGGCGATTTCGGGTCCTTGTGCGGAAGGCGACATCACCCGACACCGCGGTCACAGGGAGCCTCACGCAACAAAAAGAAACAAACTTCTGACGTGACAACGCGCGACAGGGGGACTCTGTTCCCGTCCGGGTTTGCGACCGCGTTGCGAGCGGCGGAGATCCGGGCATATCAGGTGCGGTTGACGTGCCGCGCAAGTCGAACAGACACGCCCAAACGGCAACAAAGGCAGCGCGAACGCCACCTCGGGATTTTCGGGTATCAGACGGTTCGGGCCGCCGGGGGCACTTCACCAAGACAGGCCCATGCCTTTGCCGCCTCGTCGGTGGAGACCGTTCTGGCATCGACCAGGATGACCTTGTCCATAAGGTCGATGATCTTCTCGGCCTTGGCCAGCGCGGCGATGACCACATAGCGATTCAACTCGGTCAGGGCGCGGAAGCGGAAATGATCACATCACCGTCAAACAGGCTGTCCCAGTCGTTTCCGGTGAATGCGGTCAGATCGAGCCGCATGTCGATCTTCTCATCATGACGGTTAAAGGCTGCGCGCATGAACTCCACCAGCGCCTCGGCGGCATCATTCTCCACATGCCCGGCAACCCGGACCGCGTAGAGCTCCGGCGAGATGATGTCTCTCTGGGTGATCGTACTGGTTTGGAACTGGGTCATCTGGGCCCGCCCTGTGGTGCGCGTGACGCTAAAACGCGTTGCGAGGTCCAAGGTTCACTTGGGCAGGCGCCCGGCCCCGCGCCGCATCACGCCGCCTCGGCGGCAGGCGGCACGGGCAGGATCTCGACCTTTTCGGCGCGCTCGAGCTGGGCGATCTCGGCGAGGATTTTCTCGCGCGCCATGCAGGCAATGTCCCAAGATGTGTTGGGATCCGCACACGGCAGACCGAACCAGACCTCCTTGCCGAACACATCCTGCTCGGCCACACGCACGGTCATCTTGTCCAGAGACCCGAGATCATCATCTTCCAGCTCGTCAACGACCCTTTCGAACACGGTGCGTAGTCGATCCACATCGGCGTCATGGGCACATTTGATCTTGATGACCCGGAGCATCTCGGGATCCTTCATGGTCCAATTCTCGAACGGCGTGGACACGAATTCTTCGACCGGCACAATGAGCCGGGTGCCATCCCAGTCCTTCAGTTGGACATAGGTGAAATTGATCCGCTCCACGTGGCAGAGCGCCTCGTTGAAAACGATCCGGTCCCCGATACGGGCGGATTGGTTCAGTGCAATCTGCAGGCTGGCCATGATGTTGCCCAGAACGCGGCGCGCCGCGAAACCCAACACAAGTGTCAGCGCCCCGGCCGTGCCGAGCAGGGTCAGTCCGAGGTTCTGAAAGAGGTTGGTTTGCGACAGAAAGACACCGCCCCCGATCAGAACGATCGCGACCGTGAAGGCGCGCCGGGCCGCCGCGACACGGGTCGCCATCGAACGCATGTGCATCTGTTGCCGTTGGGTCAGGTCCGTCTCATCAAACCGGGTCAGGCCATCGAGGACGACATCCGCCACATTCACCACAAGCCACAGCCCGGACGCCAAGAGGCCCAGCCACGCAATCGGGGTCAGGATCGTACTGATCTGACCCGAAAACACCAACAGGTTGACCCCCGAGAACAGGGCAACGCCGGTTGCCACGGCCGTCGCCGCAGGCCCCCGCGCGGCCGACACGGCGCGTCGGGTAAGCTCGCTATCCATCCGATCCCGGACGCGCCCTAGCCCGCGCCAGACCAGCATTGCACACGCCAGCGCCAGCCCGAGAAGCATCGGAAGGCCCAGGATCTCCCACCACATGAACCCGAACCCGGCATTCTGTTTGAGAGGATCGGGCAGCATGCGCTCAAGCTGCGTCGGACCATAGGCGGCATAGAGGGCCGGCACATCGCCGACCGTCCGGCGCGAGAAGATCCAGACCGCATCTGTCCCGGGCACCTGCACGCGATCCAGCCGTATCGAGGCCGGATGCCCCTGCACTTCCAAGGTCCAGAGCAGGATGGATTTTCGGGGTTGTCCGAGCATGGGTTCCGAGGAGCTGCCCACGGTCTGCATCGCGTCAGGGCGATCGATTACCCGGTCCCAGTCGATCACCGCCTTGCGGGAAATCACGGTATAGAGCTTGCGCGCCAGATCCGCGCCGACCTGCGGCTGCACACTCGTATCGAAACCGTTGACGTTCAGCGTTTGCGCCGCCGTTGCCCAGTTTTCCTGACGCGCATGAAAGAGAAATGTCTCCAACGTGGCGCGCGGCGTGGCGCGATCCACCTCCGGCCCCGAAGGCGCGAGACCAATGTTCAGCTCGTCGATGCAATAAACCGCCTCGCTGTCGCAAGCGCTCGACGACACCTGCGCCGAGGCGACGCCGGAGATTAGAATAAAAGTCAGCAGCAAACAGCGAAAAATCAAAGTCATGCCGAAAGAACGCGCAAACCGCGTATTTGTTCCGCTTTTGTTGTTACCCGAGCATCCGCTGGCGCGAAAACGCACTACTCGGGCGCGCGCCCGGCTCGGGCTCCACGCGTCTTAGAAGCTCAGGCTCGGATGTGCCGGGGGATTGCGGCCCTGCCACGCGCGGCGGGCAAACCCGGCATGATTCCTGCCTGATCGCAAACAGGACGCCGGGCCCGCCCTTGGGATCGCGTGCTCAACCGATGGCTCCCAGCTCGGCCAATTTCCGCTTGAGGCTATCCGAATTGTACGGCTTCTTCAGGATCGGGACATTCGGGAACTTGCTGACCAGGTCCTCATTGGCGCCATAGCCCGTGGCGAGCATGACCGGGATCTCGAGCTCCAGACATTTCCTGAGAACGGGCAGCGAGGTTTCATCGCCGAGATTCACGTCGAGAACGGCCAAGGCAATCGCGTTCTTCTCGATGATTTCCAGCCCGCCCGCCACGGAGCCGCTCGTGTGCACGTAATCCGCCCCGAGATCGGAGAGCATGTCCGACGCGTCCAATGCGATCACCATGTTGTCCTCGAGCACGAGGCAATGTCCGGCGACCTGCACCTTGGCGACGTGTTCAACCTCGGGCGCGTCCGACGACACCGGCGTGATCTCGGCCTTGCGCACATGAGCCGAGGGCAGAACAAAATCCGCTTCGAGGCCGGTCATCCGATATCGCACCTCCGCCTGCCCCTTCAATTCGAAGGGAATGGAGCGTTCGATGATGGTCGTGCCGAACCCGCGCCGGGTGGGCGCCTGAACCGCCGGACCATCCATCTCGCGCCATGAAAGCTTGGCGACGCCGTCTTTCTGCAGGGCGACATCGATCGACACCGATCCCGACGAGTCGTTGAGCGCCCCGTACTTGGCGGAATTCGTCACCATCTCGTGCAGAACCAGTGCGAGGGTGGTAAAGGCCGTCGGCGACAATGCGATCTCGTCCCCGGTGATCCGGACGCGCTGCTCCTTGCCGGTCAGAAACGCCTTCACCTCGGTGTCCACCAGATTGCGCAGTGGCACCCACCCCCACTCGGTCTCCGTGAGTTGGTCATGGGCCCGCGCCAGCGCAAAGACCCGGGCATCCAGAACGGTTCGGTAATCGTCCACCGTCTGCGCCTCTTCCTGCCCCTGCGAGACCAGACCCCGGATCAGGTTCAGGATGTTTCTGACCCGGTGGTTGAGTTCGGCAATAAGCAGTTCCTGTTGGTCCTGCGCCTGCTTGCGCATGACGTTGCGCTCATCCGCCATTTTCAGGACAACCTCGAGAAGCGTCACGCGCAACGCATCCGCCGCGCGCAGCTCTGAGCCCCGCCACGGGGCACATTGCCCGCGCACGACCTGTTGCCACGCCTCGAAGCTTTTTCGCGGGGTCAACCGGATCCCGTTCGGCCCCGCCTCGACCGGTTTGTCCGGATTGCCCGCCCAGTTGACGGATGTTGCAATCTCCCGACGGAACAGGACGAGGTAATCTCGCGGCGTACGGGAGATCGGCAGGACAAGGATTCCCGCGACCCGGTCCGAAAGCCCTTCGGCCTCGGGGTAGCGCTCTATCAAAGCATGGGTCTGGTAAACCTGCCCGGGTGGCGTGGTGTTCAAAAACCTCGCGAGCCCTGCGAACTCTTCAGCGGTCGGCGCGGATCCACGCGCTTTGTAGGTGCCTTCGGTGTAAATCGCAGCGCCATCAAACGGGACCACTTCATTGATGCTCTCCGAGAAAACTTCGAAGGTTTCGGAAACGCTTTTGCCCCCCGAAAGCTGCGACATGAGCCTGTCATGTAAAGACCGCGCCCGATCAATTTCCTCAAGCTCGGTGCTCAGCTCCACTTGCGCCAGCTCATAGTTGAACAGCTGCGCAAAAAGCTCGATCGCGCTTCGCAAGTCGTAGCCGACGTGATGCGCGGACCTGTGATGACACGCAAAGAGTCCCCAGAGCTTCCCGTTGCGCAAGATAGACACCGACATGGACGCGGCCACGCCCATGTTGCGCAGGTATTCCAGATGGATCGGCGACACCGCGCGGGTGACGGCCAGTGACAGATCGAGCGGACGGCCATTCGGATCTGTGCTGGGATAGATTCCGTAAACCGGCGCATTCACATCCGAGATGATCCGAAGAGGATTGCGAACGTAGAGCGCGCGCGCCTGCTTTGGAATATCGCTCGCCGGGTATCGCAAACCCAGAAAGGGTTCCTGCTGCGGCTCTCGCTCTTCGGCAATCACGGTTCCGCTGTCATCTTCGTTGAACCGATAGGCCATGACCCGATCGAACCCGGAAAGGATCTTGATCGCCCGCACCGCCTCTTTGGCCATCTTGTCGATCGTGGAGTGCCGCTGCACGCGTGCAATCAAGGCCTGGACCGTCGCCCCGTCATCCTGCGGCTTTGGGTGTTCTGAACGGGGCTCAAACTCAAAGATGAGATTGTGGTCGTTCTGACTGATTGAGATATCAAAGAGCCGAGAATCCCCGAAGGCAGCATGGGCAAAAACTCGGGCCGCCCCGTTTTGATAGCTAAGGACCTGCATCTTCGTCCGCAGAAAATGAACCGTCTCTTCCGGGAGAATATCGATGAACCGCGCACCCACCAACATGCGCGCATCATACCCAATGAGATCGCCACAGTTCTCCGATGCATGGGTGATCATCCAATCCGACGACACAGCAATGAGACACCCATAGCTCTGAACGTTGCCGAGGATGTGAATCGGTTCCCGGTCACAATTCGTCAGGTCGTAGGTGGGTTCTTGGCGGGCGTTCTGAGTGTCAGACATGAAGGACTCCAAGCGACTTTCGCGCGGACCTCGCGCATGCGTTGTAGAATTCGAAGATACGGTCTGCATCTTTCAGGACAACCTTCGCAACAGGGTCCGTGCCGAGGATAGTCTCGGTCTGCTGACAGAACCCGCGCCAGAACTCGATATAGGTCGGTGCTGAAAAATACGCGCTCGCGCTCTGCGTCAACGGGTCGGTCGCAGCAGTCCAGCGCCGCTTCAAAACCTGCGTTCCGAGCCGTGATCCTGCGATCACGTAATCCAGCGCGAGCGGATGCAGGGCTTGGGACGCGTCGAACGGCATGTGATTGGGTCGAACCCCGAGAACACGCAGGTCCGATTTTGCGCGCGCCAAGATGTCATCCATCACGCGCCGGCAGTCCTGTGAGCTCTCAAACCCCGTGAGTACGCTCAGGGCAGCGGTTTGCATACCGAGAAAGCCGGCAAGGCCGTCGCGACTCCGTAGATCGAATTCAGATACGATCACGTCGAGCGCAATATGTGACCGGAGCGTCTCCCGGCGGAGCCGCTCTCGTAGATTTTCAGATGAAGGACGCCCCATTGCTCCAGTCGGTCCGTCGGTAGGTAGTTCTCTCTATAGGCGAACATCCGCGTGTCGCTATAAACTAGGACATAGTTCGCCCCGGAAAATATCCATGGCTTCGCGTTTTGGCTGAGCGGCGGTGAAATCAGGCAAATCGGTATACAATCGCATACGCCCGGATGCGCAGTGACCCCGCGCATCACGTGACCCCCAGAGACGTCCTCATCGCCGCATCCGCCCGAGGCAGGATTGTCAGGAATTACAGATCAGCTTCGAGCAAGCGATTTGCATGCAAGTCTGTTCGCGCTCTGCCTCAGGCCGCCGCCAACCTGTGAGCCCCCGCATCGCAAGGAGAAGCGTATAAGTTTGGTTTCTAAGCCAATACATCTCGCGCGCGTTGAGAAGGATCACCTCTTGCGCGCGTGAAGAAGGTTCGTCCGCTCCCCGATCTTCGGAAAGACGTGGTGTACCTCGAAATCCTCAACTGAGGTATTCTTAGGAACGCCTTGGACAAGAAGCGCCAGAAGGTCTGGGATCGCCCATCGACCATTTCTGCATTCATCCAGACGCCGCCCAAAGGTCTCTCGCTCTTTCCCGAGAAAAGTATCGAAGAACGCAGGGCTTGCCGAAATCACAGCGAGGCGCTGGTACAGGATCACCAAAGCATCGCGAATGGTGTCGACAATCCCGGTCGACAACACCCGCTCCCGCATCAAGCCCTCAGCATGCGCCTGCCTGTGCCAAAAACCAAATTAGAGAAAGCCCAAATCAATGGCCCAGAAACAGGGGGCCAGACACTCGTGGGAGGTCTTAATCTATCACACAGCCTCGCACTGAAGTGCTATCCGGCGGCCGTGTAAAGGATCGCTGGCTTGGATGGGCGATCACATCGCTATGGCATCGCTTCCATGGCTGTCGCCCGCTACGGATTGAGCTACCGCGAGCCTAGTTCCGACGATTATTGCAGTTGCGAGAGAGAGACTACCCCCTCCCCATATCGCACAGCGAAGAGGTCCCCGCGCACCAGACCTGCCTTCCTCTGTTGTGAACCATCAGAGCAGGAGGCACGCTATCCACGGGCGCAGACGCAGACGCAGCGACCGCCTCTGATCTCAATTGTGCAAGGTCCTGTTCCGACAAGCCGGAGGTCCCTGCCATCAAGATGGATTGATCGGCCAGATCACGTGCGGCTTGTGACAGCTCCTGATGGTCGGCGGTCTACAAGCCCGCCAAGCGCTGTACCAGCTTTCGCAAGACCTCAAAATTGCCGCTGCAATCGCGCAAGAGTTTTGCAAAGGAGGCCTCGACGAATTCCGTCGCGCCCGGAAGATGCACGGCGTCATTTTAGGCCTCGGGCACATCGTCAGTCGACTATTCAAAAGCACGTCGCCAAAGAGGCGTTTTCAGCACCATGAGCACTTCGACCGCCGTTCCGGGATCGTTCAATCCCGGGGAAAACGTCTTGGATGCGATCTCTTAAGTTACCATGAGACCAAATTCGGCGGCATGCCCATGGGTCCTTATGGGGCCGAGGTGAAGGCGCTCTCAAGCTTGTCGCACACTGAGCATCAACGGGACCGGACACGTGCTCTGTGATATCTCCGGTGAGTATGTGTTTTCCCGGTCGCGCAGTCAGATGAAGTGTCGATTCTCCGGCAAGACAGGTTTGCAGGTGAGCCATGTCCATCAACTGCAGATACCCAGCTAGCGACGCACGCAATGCCCGTGTTTCAAACGGCATAACGCTGTCTTCCGTCAGCTCAGACGCGCCGAAAAGGGGGTGCCGCCCATGGGCAAGCAGAGCCTCTGTCGCGCGAAGCTGTGCTGTCCTCAGGCTGTCGTTAAGGCTTCCCAAGGCCGTCAGGTGGTTGCTCCACCCCAGCTGCGAGAAAACCACGGCCACCACAACGAAAGCAGCTTCACCTATCATCAGATGGGCCGCACCCTTTGGGTAGAAACCCACCCTGTTGAGCACCAGCGAACCAAGAGAGTAGGCAAATGCCCCAATGAATACCGAGAGCGTCGACTGGGCGTCATGTCTTCAAGCGGAATTCGGTGCATCCTTGGTGTCGCGGTTTCGGCTATAGTGCGGTGGGCCGAAACCACGATGCTCAACGAAAACGTAGAGGCGGCCAGCATGCTACTCGCAAAAATCGTGAGCACCGGTGTGACCGAAAGAGATAGAAATCCGTGGCAACCTCGGAACCGATTGCCGCGCTTGAGAGAGGGCTTACGAAAGTCGCACCAACGGACAAGAGCGCATACAGAAAGACGCGCAACCCCATGCGTCGATAGTAGTGAAGGAACACGAGTTTTATCTACTTCAGTTTCGTCACAAGCGTCCCACTCCTCGCACAAGCCGGACCGTTTGAGACGTCGTCCATGTGGTCCTCCCCCACTGAAGTTATCCTCCGCTATGTTTGGGAAAACGGAGGAAACACATGGCACAGAAGCGGCCAAAGCCCGAGGAGATTGTCACGACGTTACGGCAGGTTGAGGTCCTGACGGGGCAAGCTATGCCGCGTCTGGACGCGATCCGGCAGATTGGCGTGACTGAACAGACCTACTACCGTTGGAAGAAGAAGTACGGTGGAACGGGCACGGATCAATTGAAGGAGCTCAGGCGCCTCCAGAAAGAGAACGAACGGCTTCGAAAGGCTGTTTCAGATCTGGCGCTGGACAAACTGATCTCGGCCGAAGCTGCAAAGGGAAACTTCTGAGCCCCACTCGCCGCCGCGCTTGCACTGATCGTGTTCGCGGTGAGTTGAAGGTCGCGGAACGCAGGGCATGTCGTGTTCTGAGACAGCGCCGATCCAAGCAAAGAAACGACCGGGGTGATGTTGGGGCAAAGTCAACCAAAACGAAGCCGCGTGTTCGTTGATTGGAGCCCCAAGGGCAACGACGCCCTACGAGAGAGAGCAACGTAACGCGGATAGGGAAGGAGTGGCGGAGAGACAGGGATTCGAACCCTGGAGACGGTTTCCCGCCTACACACTTTCCAGGCGTGCGCCTTCGACCACTCGGCCACCTCTCCGTGAGGGGCGTCTTAGCGCCAAAGTTGGGGCGGTTGCAAGGGCAGAAATGGGGGGATTTGGGCCAGCATGTCGCGCCTCGGGGTTCCCCTCGCCCGTGCTGCCGGACGCCCGCCCGCGCGCCGATATTCCAGCGGCCCGGGCGGCGCGGGTCCGCGGCATCGTCCTTGGGCGATGCCGCCTCCGATCCCGTCAGGAGACCTCTTCGAAGACCGCCGGCAGGCTGCGGGGCAGCGCGTCGAGCCAATCGGGCACGGGCAGGCCTTTGTCCCGCAGGAACTCGGGATTGTAGAGCTTGGACTGGTAGCGTGTGCCGTAATCGCACAGGATTGTCACGATCGTATGACCCGGCCCCATATCCCGGGCCATCCGGATCGCGCCCGCGATGTTGATGCCCGAGGATCCGCCAAGGCAGATCCCCTCCTCCCGCAGCAGGTCAAAGACCAGCGGCAGCGCCTCGCTATCGGGGATGTTATAGCTGTAATCCGGAGTGAACCCCTCGAGATTCGCGGTGATCCGCCCCTGCCCGATCCCCTCGGAAATCGACGAGCCTTCGGATTTGAGCGATCCATGGGCGTAATAGTGATAGAGCGCTGCGCCATCGGGATCGGCCAGCCCGACCTTCACGCCCTTGGGTTGCAGCGCCATGCCGACACCGGCGACCGTGCCGCCAGAGCCCGCCGCGCAGATGAAGCCATCCACCTTGCCGCCCGTCTGTTCCCAGATCTCGGGGCCGGTAGTCTCCACATGGGCCTGCCGGTTGGCCGTGTTGTCGAACTGGTTTGCCCAAACCGCCCCATTGGGCTCGGTCTTGGCCAGCTGCTCGGCCAGACGGCGCGAGTAATGCACGTAATTATTGGGGTTCCGATACGGCGCCGCCGGCACCTGCACCAGCTCCGCGCCCGCCAGACGCAGCATGTCCTTTTTCTCTTCGGACTGGGTCTCGGGGATCACGATCACGGTCTTGAACCCCATGGAGGCCCCGACCAGTGCCAGCCCGATCCCGGTATTGCCCGCCGTCCCCTCGACGATCGTGCCGCCCGGCTTCAACGCGCCCCGCGCCACCGCATCGCGGATGATATACAGCGCAGCCCGGTCCTTGACGGACTGGCCCGGATTGAGGAATTCCGCCTTGCCCAAGATCTCGCAGCCGGTCGCGGCGCTTGCGGCATTCAGCCGGATCAGCGGTGTGTGGCCAATGGCCTCCGCAAGGTCCTTGTAGGTCTGCATGGCGATCTCCCTTTCGCGCGGTGCCCGAGTGATACGCCCGGGCCGGGCGGACCTCAAGGGTGCGCGCGCCTGCGGGCGACCGCCCCCGGTCGGACGCATCCCGAGCGCCCGTGCGGGTCCGTTTCGGAAGGCCCTCAGGGGCGCGGAATGGCGCGCAGGACCTCGCGATCCGCCGCGAGCCGCAGCGCCGAGATCATCAGCGGGCCATTCTGGATCCGGCCATCCCGGGTCATCGCCATCAGATCCTCGAATTCGACCAGGATCGCGCGGATATCTTCGGCCTCTTCGGCCATACCGAAGAGACCCGCCGCACTGTCCGGCAGATCCGTCAGGCCAATATAGGAGGCCAGGTATTCGGTCACCGCACCGGGCGACGGGTAGTAGGAGCCGATATGAGCCAGATGCCAGAGGGTCAGCCCCGCCTCCTCCCGCGCCTCGCGATGGACGGCCTCTTCCCAGGTCTCATTGCCGTCGACCCGGCCCGCCACGGCCTCCAGCGTCCAGGGCTGCGCATCGCCCCGGACAAAAGGCCCGACCCGGAACTGATCGACCAGCAACACGCGGTCGCGCACCGGGTCATAGGGCAACAGCGTGACCGCATCGACCGACACGAAGGCCACGCGGCTGACCACCGGGCTCTGCCCACCCTTGAAGCTGGGATAGCTCAGGTGATGCTCTTCGAGGCGGAAAAAGCCGTTATAGCCAATCTCGACCCGCTCGGTCCGGATCCCGGCCCGGTCCGGCAGGCCGCCGCGCACAGGCGCAGGGCGGTCCCGGGCGGCGATGCGGGATTGCGCGCGCGCCTCCATCACCGGCCAGAGCGCCGCCATCTCGTCCGGTGACAGGCTGCCGTGATAGCTCATGGCCTCGATGGCGGTCTCGCGGGTGATCGCACCATAGGCATGCTGCCACGCCGCCAGATCCCAGGCCCCGCCCGGGGCAAGGGCTGGCCCGCTCGGACGGTAGAGCGCGGCCGCCACCCTGCCCCCGTCCGCCAGATGCAGCTCGGCGGTCTCGCGGGCATAGCCGAACCCCAGTTCATAGAAATCCAGACGCGACAGATCCGCTTCGGAAAGCCCCTCGATCACCAGACCCTCGGCCCGCGCCTCGGGATCGGCAGGCAGGCAGATCGGGAAGTCATGTCCCGCGGCCTGCCACACCGCCGCGCCGGGCAGAAAGGCGGGCCGGGTCACGGGGTGCCGCCCCAGAACCAGCGCAAGCAGCGCCGGATCGCGCAGGGTGCCGAACACGAACAGTCGGGTCATTCAGAAGGACGCCTCATTCAAACGCGTATCCCGCCCAGCGGACAAAGACCGCGCCGGTGACGATGCCCAGGGCCAGCACCGTCAGCACGGGCCCCTGAATGGCCATCTGACCGAAATAAAGCATCAGGTTCGCCACATCCGTCACCGCCTCGATGGGCCCGTCATAGCGCAGCTTGATGGAGCGTTGATAGGCCTCTTCGCCGGCGATCAGAAAGAGCGTCGCCACCAGCATCATCGCCACTGTCCGCACCGACAGCACGAAGGCCTGCCGCAGGGTCGATCCCACATGGGTGCCCGCCAATCGCCAGCCGAACCAGATCCCCGACAGGGTCGCGAGCGGCATCAGCGCCCCGGCTTGCCGTCCGTCAGGCAGGCCCGGGATGCCGATCCACGCGGCCAGCGCGCCGGTCAGTCCGAAAATGATTGCCCCGATCAGTTTTGCGCCTGTCGGCATGACGCCCTCTTGTCTGCCCTTACCCCGGTTTGGTCACGGTAATCTGCGTCACATCGCAGTTCCCGTAATGGAAGGTGGCAGCACAAGATGTCAGATAAAAGTTCCACATGCGGCGAAATCTGTCATCGAAGCCCAGGGACGCGACATCGTCCCAACGTTCGTTGAAGGTTTCGTGCCAGCGGCGCAGGGTCTGGCTGTAGCTTTCGCCGAACTCGATGGACCGCTTGACCTCGAGCCCCGCGCGACGGATCTGCTCGCGCAGGACGGTCGGCCCCGGCAGCATCCCGCCAGGGAAGATGTATTTCTGGATGAAATCCACGCCCTTGCGATAGGTTTCGAACTTCGCGTCCTTGACGGTGATGATCTGAAGCGTCGCGTGACGGCCAGGGCGCAGACGGTCCCGCAGGGTGTCGAAATAGACCGGCCAATACTTCTCGCCCACGGCCTCGAACATCTCGATCGAGGCGATGCCATCATAGAGCCCGCGCTCGTCGCGGTAATCCTGCAGCTTGATCTCGACCTGATCGGACAGGCCCGCCTTGGCGATCCGGGCGACCGCGTAGTCATATTGCGCCTGACTGATGGTCAGACCCGTGACCTTGAGCCCCCGCTCCTTGGCGGCATATTCCGCGAACCCGCCCCAGCCGCAGCCGATCTCGAGCACATGATCGCCGGGCTGGGCGCCCATCTCATCCACCATGGAGGCGTATTTGCGCTGCTGAGCGGCCTCGGTGCTTTCCTGTCCGGTTTCGAACATAGCCGAGGAATAGGTCATCGTGTCGTCGAGCCAGAGCCCGTAGAACTCGTTGCCCAGATCGTAATGGGCCGAGATGTTCTTCTTGGCCTGTTTCTTGCTGTTCGATTGCAGCCAGAAGCGCAGCTTTTCCACCGCGCGCACCACGGCAAAGCCGGTATAGCCGTCAAACAGCGCCTCATTATCGGCGCTGATCAGGTCCATGAACGCCTGCAGGTCCGGCGTGCTCCACCAGCCATCGAGATAGGCGTCGCAAAAGCCCAGCTCGCCCTCGCGGATCAGACGTCCGAAGACATCGTCATTATGGATCACCAGTTCGCCCACAGGGCCGGGATGGGGCCCCTCGACCCGAAACCGCCGGCCGTCGGACAGGATGAAATCCAGCCTGCCATGCTCGATTTTCGACGCCGTGTCGAAGGCCGCCTGGAAATAGCGCGGCAGATTGGTTTGCCCCTTGGGGCTGGTCAGGATCGTGTCGGCAGCGCCTTTGGTTCCGGCAAGCAGTGTCATTCGTGTCCTCGGCTATGGCCCGAGCGGGGCAGTCAAAAACGCCCCTGATTCAAGGACGTGTTCCCTTGTCGTAGGGGGTTTACACCAACGGTGTCAATTATGCGGCGTCCTTGCGCGCCTGATACGCATCGAGGGCGCGTTTGCGCCCTGCGTCCAGGGCGACAATGGGGTCGGGATAGGGGTGATTGGGCGACAGGCCCCAGCTGCGCGGCACCGCCGCAAAGAAGGACAGCGCATCGGGCTCCGGCGAGCCCTGCCCCTCGGCGATGAAGCGACGCTGATAGCTCTGGTCCCGGTCGAACTTGTCGAGCTGCGTGTCGGGATTGAAGACGCGGAAATAGGGCGCGGCATCGGGGCCCGAGCCCGCCGCCCATTGCCAGCCCATGGCGTTCGACGCCGGGTCCCAGTCCACCAGACAGTCTTCGAACCAAAGCTGCCCGACCCGCCAATGGGTCATCAGGTGCTTGGTCAGGTACGAAGCCACGATCATCCGTCCGCGATTGTGCATGGTCCCGGTCACATACATCTCGCGCATGGCCGCATCGACAAAGCGGATGCCCGTACGACCCTGCCGCCAGGCCTCGGCCTCCGGGTTGTCGTCCCGCCAGGGGAAGCCATCCCAGTCCTCGCGCCAGTTGCGATCCAAAAGGCGCGGCGTGTGCCAGACAAGGTGATAGGCGAACTCGCGCCAGACCAGCTCCTTGAGGAAGATCTCAGCCCCCGGCTTGCCGTCATGGAGCGCGCGCTGCCCGGCCTGCCAGCAGGTGGCGGGGCTGATCTCGCCATAGGTCAGGTTCTCGGACAGGCGCGAGGTGCCCTCGATCCCGGGAATGTCCCGGGCCGTGCCATACGCGGCAACGCGATCCTCGATGAAGCGGTCCAGACGGTCGCGCGCGCCCTCTTCGCCCACCGCCAGATGCGGCGCGACGACCTCGGCACCGCGGTTCATGGCGGCACCCAGATCCCACGTCGCAAGGCTGTCGCTCTCGGGCCACTGGTCCGGGGCCGGGATCGCCTTGGGCTGCGGGCGCGGCACATGCATCTCGCGGGTCCGCACGGATTTCCAGAAGGGCGTGTAGACCTTGTAGAACCCGCCCGTCCCGGTCTCGACTGTCCAGGGCTCGATCAACAGGTGGCCTCCATGGCTCTGACCATCGATCCCGTCGGATTTCAGACCGGCCTTCACCTCGGTATCGCGGGCGACCTGGGCGGGGTCATAGGCGCGGCTCCAATGGACGGCCTGCGCGCCTGTCTCGGCGCAGAGCGCGCGCAGCCCCTCCAGCGCGGGACCCCGGCGCAGGATCAGCTCCGATCCCAGCGCGCGCAGCCGCGTCTGCAAGGCCGCGATGCCGAGCCCGAACCGCCATTTCGGCGCGGCCCCCAGGCCGTCGATCAGGTCATCGCAGAGGAAGACGGGGATCACCGACGCGCCCGTGGCACAGGCCGCCAGCAACGCGGCATTGTCCGACAGGCGCAGATCCCGCCGCACCCACCACAGAACCGGTGCCGTCTTGTCCGTATCGCTCATATCGCCCCTCACGCGCCATCCGCCCTGAGCGTGACATGGCGCGGCGCGAACGGAGGTCAAGCATTGCCGCGCGCGAAGGGGGCTGAGCCGTCGCACCAGGGGCCGGTGGCGCAGACCAACGCTCGCGTAAAAGATGAAGCCCGGACCTCAAGGCCCGGGCTTGCAAGGATTAAATCACGCTGATGCGCGTGGATCAGGCACGCACATCCACGACCACACGACCCTTGACCTGCCCCTTGAGGATATCGCGCCCAAGCTGCGGCAGATCCGACAGGGTCGCCGGATTGACCATCGCTTCGAGCTTGTCCATGGGCAGATGTGCCGCGATCTCGCCCCAGGCGCGGACGCGGTTGTCATAGGGCTGCATGACGCTGTCGATCCCCAGCAGGTTCACCCCGCGCAGAAGGAAGGGAATGACCGTCGCCGGCAGGCCCGCGCCCCCGGCGAGACCCACAGCGGCCACAGAGGCCCCGTAATTCATCTGGCCGAGCACCCGCGCAAGCATGGCCCCGCCCACGGCATCGACGCAGCCCGACCAGGTTTCGGATTCCAGCGGACGATTGACCGTTTCGGCGACATCCTCGCGGGCGACGATCTGGGTCGCGCCGAGGCTCTTGAGGTAATCGGCGGTCTCGGGACGGCCCGTGACACCCGCCACCTCATAGCCCTTGGCTGCAAGGATCGCCGTGGCGACCGAGCCCACACCGCCCGCAGCGCCCGTGACCAGCACCGGCCCCTGCCCGGGGACGAGCCCGTGATCCTCCAGCGCCATGACCGCCAGCATCGAGGTGAAGCCCGCCGTGCCAACGGCCATGGCCTGCTTGGTGCTCAGCCCCTCAGGCAGCGGCACCAGCCAATCGGCCTTGACCCGCGCCTTTTCCGCATAGCCGCCCCAATAGGCCTCGCCCACGCGCCAGCCTGTCAGCACGACCTTGTCGCCCGGCTTGTAGCGGTCATCATCAGAGGCCGAGACGGTCCCGGCAAAGTCGATCCCCGGCACATGGGGGTACTTGCGCACCAGCCCGCCGCCCGGCCCGATGCAGAGCCCGTCCTTGTAGTTCACCGTGGAATACTCGACATCCACCGTCACCTCGCCCGCGGGCAGATCGTCGATCCCGATCTCCTCGACGGCGGCGACGGGTTTCTCGTCGCCCTCCTTGCGGACCACCAATGCTTTCATCTGAACTCTCCTTGAGTCGTTCCGCGACGCGTCCCGAGCGGGCGTCGCCTAGTGCCAGAATGTGTCATGGACGATGGCCTCGCGGGCCCCGTCCTGGGTTTCAACGATCAACTCGGTGCCCGGATCCCAATGGGTCATCCGCACCATGCCAATCGCCACGTTGGTCGAGAAATCCGGGGACCAGGCCGCCGAGGTCACCTGCCCCACGGGCCGCCCCTGCGCGAGGATCGGCCAGGCCCGGTCGCAGAGCGGCACTGCCTCGCCGCGGATCTCGATCGGACGGATCTGGCGGTTGGGGCCATCCATGGCCACCCGCAGGAGCGCATCACGCCCGAGGCAGCCAATGGCCGTCTGCACGTTGCAGAACCGCTCCAGCCCGCATTCATAGGGGGTGTTGGCGCGGGTCATGTCATTGCCATAGCTCAGCAACCCGCCCTCGATCCGCTCGATCCCGTTGGGACAGCCCGCGCGCACGCCCAGATCCTCGCCCGCCTCCATGAAGGCCTGCCAAAGGGGCATGCCCAGATCGCTGCCTTCGACGTAGATCTCGAACCCGCCCTGACGGGAATAGCCCGAACGCGCGACCACGAGATCGCGCCCCTCGAACTGGAAAAATCCGAAGCGGAAGAAGCGCAGCGCCACGGCATCGGGGCCAAAGACCCGCGAGATCAGCGTATCGGCCAGCGGTCCCTGTAAGGCCAGGGGCGAGACATCGGGCTCTTCGACCAGCACTTCGAGCTGACGCGCATTGGCCAGCGCCTTGACCCAGAGCAGCAGATCGCTGTCGGCAATCGAGATCCAGAACCGGTCCTCGGCCAGCTTCAGCGCCACCGGGTCGTTGAGCATCCCGCCGGTCTCGTCGACCATCGGCACATAGAGGCATTGCCCCGGCAACATGCCCCGCAGGTCGCGCGGCGTGAGCAGCTGCATCAGCTTGCCCGCATCCGGGCCGCGCAGCTCCACCTGACGCTCGCAGGACACATCCCAGAGCTGCACCTTGGATTTCAGGTGGTGGTAATCCGCCTCGACGCTCTCGAACACCGTGGGCAGCAGCATGTGATTGTAGATCGTATAGGCCCGCACCCCGGCGGCCTCGACCCCGTCGGAAAACGGCGTGCGCCGCAACCGGCGTGACGGCGAAAGAAGATGCGTCATATCCCCTCCGGCATGACAAAGAGATCCGTGTCCCCGGGGCGCGCGCCGGCTGCTGTCAGCATGGCGTGGATTTGACCCCGGTGGTGAGTCTGATGGTTGAAGAAATGAGCCACACAGAGCGCGAGCGGACGTGTCACATCCGCCTTCAGCGCGCCGGAATACCAGCTCAGGCTGCCGCCCAGCGCGGCCTCGTCCAGCCCGTCCGCCCAGTCGCGGATCATCGCATCCGCATCCGCGCGCAGATCGGCCAGCCTGCCCCAGTCCTCGACGAAACGGACACTCTCGGTGATCCCGCCCTTGGGCGTGTCCCACCCGTCGAACCGGCTCATCCAGAGCGTATCCCCCCAGAGCAGGTGGGAAAACGTCTGCAGGATCGAGCCGAAGAAACTGCCGCGATACTTGACCAGCTCCGCCTCGCTCAGACCATCGGCCGCCGCGATCAGCGCGCCGTTCTGCCAGGCGTTGTAACGCGCCATGGTGCGGCAGAACTCAGGGGTGATCACGGCTTGGGTCCTTTCCAGTCGATCGGGGTGATATCCGCCGATTTCCCGTCAAAATCCCAAACCCGACCGTAATCGCGAACCTTCGAACGCAGCCCTTGGGCCACCAGAACGTCCGGACCCATCCAGTATTTTGAGTTCGAGACCATCACCGGATGGTTCGTATCCTTGCCCCCGATCAACTCGATCTCGCCCTGGATCTTGCGCCCAACGGTGATTTTCCGACGCCCGCCATCCTTCTCGATAATCACGCGCTCGCGCTCGGCGCCGAGGATCTCGGAGACGAGGAAGTGAAAGACCCCCGTGGTCCCACCCGCAGCGCCCGAGAAGATCTTCAGCAAACCGTTATACGCTTTTTGGGTCGCGCTCTCATCGATATAGACCGCCACCTTCCAACCGCCCTCGGCCATTTTGCCTGGGATATCCACGAGAAGGGCCGCGTTTATGCCGTCCAGAGGTTCACCTTCGAAATGTCCGCTATCGATGGAAACACCGAACCAGGTTTGACAATAGCCATTGGTCGGCGGGTGCTTGCCCAAGCTCACAACACAAGGGCAGAAGACCGTACAGGAGCAGTTCATGAACAGCTCCCCCTTGAGCGCCCAGTTCGTTGGCTCCATCCTGCGCCGTCGCGGGTTCATGCGGGCGTCGATCCGCTCCATCACCTGCAGCCGGTCGCTCTTGCGCGCTTTCTTCACTGCCATGCCTCTCCCTCCCTGTTGCCGGGTCTCAGACCCGACGTTTATCCGACAGCCGCGAGGCCGATGACGGCCAGCCCGGCCACGATGAGTGCCGCACCCATGGGGCGGATCACGTAATCCCCGATCTGGGGCAGTTTCTCGAGCACCATGAACAGGGTCGCGAGGCCCATCCACACGAGGCTCATGGTGCCCCCGACAAAGCCCAGCGCCATCAGGCCCCAGCAGCAGACGGCACAGAAGACGCCCAGTCCCGCCCCCATGCGCAGCCCGCCGACAAAACCCGTGCGCCAATGGCCGAGGAAATACTGCATCGGCGCATGACAGACCCCGTGGCAGGTCGCCTTGAGGCGGCTGAACTGAAAGGCACCGACAACCAGCAGAAGCGCGCCCGCGGCCCAGAGCGAGTGGAACGCGCCGAGCCCGTCCACAAGCCCGACCCGCAGCGCCACCAGTTGCAGCCCCGCCAGCGCGGCGGCCATCCCGATCCAGACCGCGAAATACCCAAGCAGCACCCCGACCCAGCCGAGCCGCGTGCCATCGGCGGATTTGATCAGCGCGTCATAGGTGCCCATGGTCGGCACCATGGTGGGCAGCATCATCGCCGCCATCATGATCGCCCACATGGCAAAGAGCGTGCCGAAGCTTTCCATAGGCATCATGTTCATGCCCACCGGGCGGCCCCAGACATCGACGCCGCTCATCCGGGCCATGTCGAACATGACCCACCACGCCAGAAGGATGATGACGAACACCGTGAGCCAGGACAGGCTCCGCATGGATGCGCGCAGATATGTCATGAATCCTCCCTCTTGCAGCGAAGGATTTATCGGCGCAGACTAAATGTCAAACAATTAATGTCTGACATATGGAGCGGGCATGGACTATCAACTCGACCCGGGGCGGGATCTCGCCGTTCAGATCGCCGACGCGATCAAGGATGCGATCTTGCGCGAGGACCTTCTTGTGGATGATCGCCTGCCCTCGGAGGCAGAGCTGGCCGAGCGGTTCGAGGTCTCGCGTCCCACGGTGCGCGAGGCGCTGAAACGGCTGGCCGCCCAGAACCTGATCCGGACCCAGCGCGGGGCGACGGGCGGGGCCTTTGTGAACCGGCTGAGCTTTGCCGAGGCTGCCGCGCAGCAGGAAACGACCGCCACGCTTGTGCTGAGCATGAACGCCGTGGATTTCGAGACCGCCTGCGAGGCACGCTTTGCCCTTGAACGGGCCGTGGCCCCCCTGGCCGCGGCCCGGCGCGAAGACGCGCATCTCGCGGCCATGAGCGCCGAGGTCACGCGACAGGCGGACCCGGGATTGAGCGACACGGATTTCTGCGCCTCCGATGTGGCCTTTCACCGGGTGCTGGTGGAGGCGGCGGGCAATCCGGTGCTGAGTTACCAACTGGCGGGCGCGGTCGAAGGCATGCAGCCCCTGATGAACATGATCACCTATACCGAACGCTCGCGCGCACGGATCGCCACGCTGCACCAGCGGATCCATGACGCCATGGCGGCGCGCGATGGCGCGGGCGTCACAGCGGCCTTGTCGGATCTTGCCGACTATACCGCCGATCTCGGCAGCCAGATGCGCGCGAAACGGGCGGCGCGCTGACCACCCCGCCGCGTCCGGAACGCGGCGTATTGCACCTGCGCGGGGTTCTTTCTAACGTCGCGCCCGTAGTGTTGACCTTGGAGCTTGGGACCCTGATGACCGCAGCCTTTCGCCTGACCGCCACCACCGCGCTTGTTGCGCTCGCTGCCCCGGTCGGGGCCGCCGATGGTGATCTGATCGTCTTTGACTATGCCGGGTTCGAAGACCCCGCCTTTCACACGAGCTATACAGCTGCCCATGGGGCGAGCCCGGAATTCACCTTCTTCGGCGACGAGGAAGAAGCATTCCAGAAGATCGTCTCGGGCTTCAAACCCGATGTCAGCCATGTCTGCGCCGGCTCGGTGACCAAATGGGTCGAGAGCGGCATTCTGGAGCCCTGGGACATCTCGCGCATCCCCGCTTACGGCGATCTGAACGCGAACCTCACCGGACAGGACGTGACCGAGGGCATCAGCGATGTCTATTTCATCCCGGTCGATTTCGGCTCCACGGCCATCGCCTATAACACCGAAAAGGTGCCCGCCGAAGATGTCGCCACGCTCGAGATCTTTCGCAATCCGGCCTATAGCCAGATGCTGACCCTACCGGACAATGTGGATGACGCCTACGCGTTGGCCTATCTGGCCACGGGCACCACGAACTGGACCACCGCCACCGACGCGGAGTTCGACGCCGCCTCTGCCTGGCTGCGCGAGGTGCATCCGAACCTGCGCACCTACTGGACCGATCCCGGTGAGCTGGCGCAGCTTCTGGCCACGGGCGAGGTCGTGGCGGCCTGGGCGTGGAACGAGACCCTGCCCACCATGGCCGAAGAGGGCTTCCCCATCGGCTATCAGCAGGAGGCGACCGAGGGCTCGTCCCTGTGGCTCTGTGGCTATGTGAACCTGGCCGAGGGTCAGGGGTCCGAGGACAAGGCCTATGATTTCCTCAACGCGGTGCTCGACCCCAGTTCGACCCAACCCCTGCTCGAGGCGGGCTATGGGCATTCCAACGCCGCTGCCATGACCGAGGTCGGGGCGGATGCGCTGGCCGAGGTGGGTCTGGGCGTGGTGAATGCCCCGGTGCTGGCCCAACTGCCCATGGATATGGAGCTGCGCCAAAAGCAATCCGAAACCTTCGAGCGGATCAAGGCCGGGTTCTGATCCGGGCGCTCACGAGATTTTTCGGGAACACCGCGCCTCGGCGCGGTGTTTTCGTTTCAGTGCGCCCTAGCTGCCCCAGAGACATCAGAGAGACCCGAGCCCAATGATCGACATTCTCAACATCCTCATCGCCCTCGTGAGCATCGGCCTTGGCTGCTTCGGCTGGCTCGCCCCGAAATTCACTATGGAGACACTCGACCTGCAGCGCGGCGAGACCACCATGGGTGTCTCCGAGATCCGCGCCTCGGCAGGCGCACTCTTCGTCGGTCTGGGGGTCGGCGCGCTGATCCTTGGCAGCCCCACCGCCTATGCCATGGTGGGCTTTGCCTGGGGCGGGGCCGCCATCGGGCGCCTCACATCGCTCTTGCGGGACGAGGCCCCGACGCGCCGGACCTGGGGCTTTTTCGCGACCGAGGCGGTCGTGGCGGTCCTCGCCCTTGCGATCAACCTCTGATCCCTCTTTCAACTTCCCGCCGCTGTGCTTATGTTGAGATCTGTCCTTCGGGACTATGGACATAAACGCGCTCGTAATAAGCGGATCGGACCCGGGGGCGGTACCCGGCGGCTCCACCAACATCCCCGTCGTTTGCGGGCAGATGGGGCCGAAACAGGATCGACGAACGTCTAAAGGGGTTAGCTTTGTCTCGGCTGGGTGCCACCGTTATCGGCCTAAATTGTACAGTTGCAAACGACAACCGTGCTCCGGTGGCCGTTGCTGCGTAAGCAGTAACGACACCGAAACTTAAGCCCTTGCGCCTAGCCGCGTAAGGCGGGGTTCGCAGGCACCTGGCAACAGAAGCCTGCATTTCACCCACAAATCATAGCAGTCTTTTCGGCCCAAACGAGCCCCCCGCTCAGGGTCCTCAGTTGCGTGCGGAACCAATATCCGGACTGCGTTGATCCGCAAATCCGTCCGAGGCGTGACGCACGCGCCAGCAGATTTTCGTTCCCAAATAATTCAAAATCGTCAACAATGACCCCCTAACGGATTTTTCCTCGTTGTTTTTTCAACTTATCCAGTTTGGGAGCGCTCTCAATGCGACGCAGATTCATTTTACGATTGGTCACGGCGCTCGCTGTGACCACCAGCCCGGCGCTGGCCGCGACCACATCGATACAATTCGGAGATGACGACTGCTTCGGGCTCGGCGGCGCCTGCCCAGGCGTACAGACCGCCCCGACAGTGCTGCCGCAGGACAACAGCACCGCCTTGGATCCGCTGAATACGGATGTTTTTGGCGAAATCGGGACAGCTTCGTTCTCGGCGGTCATCGATCTAACCGGAACCACGGTCACCAGTGCGACATTCACTGCAAAGGTCTGGGGGCTCGATCTGAAGGCAGACAGCCCGGCAAATGGCGGCCTGTTCGGCGATGCGTTCGAAGGGGCCCGGTTCCAGGTCAATGGTACGGATGTCGGCACGTATTTCTCTGCAGCTACCCCGGATGGGAACGGGCCGAACCGGATCGAGACGGTGATGTTCGACGTGGCCACCGACCTGATTCTGGACGGAACGAACACCCTGACCATTATACCGGAACAGGATTTTCTTCAGTTCGCCGCGCCGGGATTCTCTGGACAAGATGCTTACGCCATCGACTTCGTGAGCCTGACATTCGAGACCGAAGCAACAGCTCCGCCCCCGCCGCCGGTTCCCCTGCCGGCCGGACTGCCGCTCTTGCTGGGCGCGCTCGGACTGCTTGGGTATGCCAGGCACAGAAAGACCTGATCCGGCCCCGCCGAAACCCTAACTCGCCCCATTACCAACCCGCCTGTCGCACAGCGCGACAGGCATTTCAAAACCTGTTCGGGAGAAACCATGTCCACTTCTAAATCACTCAAAGCCTCGCTGCTTGCAGTACTCACCGCAGCCCTGATCGGCCCCATGCCCGCGAGCAAGGCCAATGCCGGCGCGGAACCGTTCATCGGAGAGATCATGCTCGTGGGTTACAACTTCTGCCCCCGTGGATGGACCGAAGCCGACGGAAAGTTGCTCGAGGTCTCGCGATTCTCCGCGCTGTTCGCGCTCTATGGCACGATCTATGGCGGCGATGGCCGCACCACCTTTGGACTGCCGGATCTGCGGGGCCGCGTGCCGGTGTCCCTTGGCCAAAGCCCTGGCCTGAGCTACCGTGCCCTGGGTCAGAAAATCGGAATCGAAACCAACACCTTGACCACAGACAATATGCCGGCTCACAACCATGGGGTCGCCGTCGCCATTCAAGGCAACGCGGCTCCGGGCTCGTCGCCGTCTCCTGCGGGCGGGGTGCCGGCCCTGTCCACGAACGCCCCCATCTATAGCACGGCGCCGAACACGCTGATGAACAGTGACATGGCGAGTGTGACCGAGACCACCGTGGGCAGCGGGACAGCCGTGAACAACATGCAGCCGACACTTGTGCTGCGCTACTGCGTGGCGCTGCAGGGTATTTTTCCGTCCCGCAACTGATTGCGGCCGCGCGTCGCGCAACGGGACCCACGTTGCCCGGCGCAGCCCGGATCACTGCATGATTGCACGTTGCCCGCGCGGCGTGCAGTCTGGGGCCATGATCGCTTTTCTGCGCCCACTTGCCTTCGCCTCGATCCTGCTTGCCGTCGCCCTTCCGGTGCGCGCCTGTCAGACCGCGCTGCTGCTGGCCATCGACGTCTCGCAATCCATCGATGCCGCCGAATACCGGTTCCAGACCGAGGGGCTGGCCGACGCTCTTGGCGATGCCGAGATTGCCGACGCGCTGGTTCAGGGGCAGATGGCGCTGGCGGTCATGCAATGGTCGGGCCGCGGTGCCCAGCAGATCTCGATCCCGTGGACCCGGATGCAGACCAAGTCGGATCTCGAACGGTTCGCCCAACAGGCCCGGATGATGCCCCGCGCTTATATCATGTCGAACACCGCCGTGGGCGAGGCGCTCAGCACCGCCATGGCCCAATTCGCGCAGGTGCCCGATTGCGCGCGCAAGGTGATCGATGTCTCTGGCGACGGGCCGGACAATGCGGGCACGGATCCGCGCGGCGCCCGTCGCGCCGCCGAGCGCGCCGGCATCGAGATCAACGGGCTGGCCATCGAATCCCTCGGCCTGTCGATCACCACCTATTTCAAGCGCTCGGTCATCACCCGGGGCGGTTTCGTGATGACCGCGCGGGGCTATCGCGACTATGCCCGAACCCTGCGCGAGAAGATCCGCCGCGAGACCGCGCAGATCATGTTCTAGGCCCGCCACCTTACAGGAGCTCCGATGATCGCAGTGATTTTTGAGGTCTATCCCGCCGAAGGGAAGACCGACGCCTATCTTGCCATGGCCGCCGAGATGCGCCCGCTCGTCGAGGAGATCGACGGCTTTCTTTCGGTCGAACGGTTCGAGAGCCTGACCACGCCGGGCAAGCTCCTGTCCGTGTCGTTCTTTCGGGATGAAGAGGCGCTGGCCGATTGGCGCCGCCTGACCAAGCACCGGCAGGCCCAGAAGGCCGGGCGCGAGACCATGTTCAGCGATTACCGCCTGCGCGTGGCCCATGTGCTGCGCGATTACGGGATGACCGAGCGGGACGAGGCCCCGGATGACAGTGTCGCGCTCCATGGCTGACCCTCATGCGCCCGTGACCCTGCGGCGCTAGATCCGGCCCATGGCCCCTGCCCCCTCTCTCGCCGAGCTGACCCGCGTCTTCGGACGGATCGGTTTTCTGTCCTTTGGCGGACCCGCCGCCCAGATCGCCCTGATGCAGGAGGAGCTGGTCGAGGCCCGCCCCTGGCTGACCCAGCCGCAATTCCTCAACGCGCTGTCCTTTTGCATGCTTTTGCCGGGGCCCGAGGCGATGCAGCTTGCGACCTATGCGGGCTGGCGGCTGCGCGGCACGGCGGGCGGGCTGATCGCGGGCGCGCTTTTCGTGCTGCCCGGGGCCTGCGTGATCCTGGCGCTGGCCTTTGCCTATGCCCTGCTCGGCACCGTGCCCTTGGTACAGGCGGTGTTTCTCGGCGTGCAGGCAGCAGTGGTGGTGATCGTGCTCAAGGCGCTGCTCGGTCTGGCCCGACGCACCCTGACCGCGCCGGATCGCTGGGCGCTGGCCGGGCTGAGCTTTGCCGCGATCTTCGTTCTTGGCCTGCCCTTTCCGCTGATCATTGCGCTGGCGGCGGGCTATGGCGCGCTGCGGATCCGCGTCACGCCGCTGGAGCCGCCCGACCCTGCCGCCCGTCCACCGCGCCCGGCCTGGGGACGGATCGCCCTGTGGCTGACCGCATGGCTGGCGCCGATCGCCCTGCTCTGGGCCATGGGGGCGAGCTTTCTCACCCAGATCGCGCTCTTTTTTGCCAAGTTGGCGGTTGTGACCTTTGGTGGGGCTTATGCGGTGCTCGCCTATATGACCCAGGAGGTCGTCGCCGAGCGCGGCTGGCTCGACCCGGCCCAGATGATCGACGCGCTGGGGCTGGCCGAGACCACGCCCGGACCGCTGATCCTCGTGACCCAATTCGTGGGCTTTCTCGCCGGGTTCCTGCAAGGCGGGCCTGGCCTTGCATTGGCGGCGGCTCTGGTCACGCTTTGGGTGACCTTCGTGCCCTGCTTCCTGTGGATCTTCACCTTCGCACCTTACGTGGACTGGATCGCCACGCGGCCCCGTCTGACCGGCGCGCTGCAGGGGATCACCGCGGCGGTGGTCGGGGTGATCCTGAACCTGGCACTGTGGTTCGCGCTCCATGTGCTTTTTGCCGAGCTTTACCAAGTGCCCCTGCCCGGTCTGGCGCTGATCCTGCCCGAGCTTGGCAGTGTCGACGGGCGCGCGGTGGCCCTGACGCTGGTTGCGGCCTATCTCTCGCTGCGGCTGCGCCTTTCCCTGCCCTGGGTGCTCGGCTATTGCGCGGTTCTCGCCGGGGGGCTCGCGCTGATCTGAGCCGGGCTTCGCAGAAACACCCTTTTTCCAGAGCGGACCTTTCCATTGTCTGCGACTCAACTTACCCTGACCCCGCAGATGATGAGGAGCCCATGGATGGCTGACCGCCTGGACTATGGAAACATGATGCACCGCGCCATGCGGTCCCTGATACAGGACGTCCTGCGCGAAGTCGCGGATGGCGGATTGCCGGGGGATCACCACTTCTTCATCACCTTCGACACCCAGCATCCGGAGGTCGAGCTGTCGGATTGGCTGCGCGAGCGCTATCCCGATGAGATGACCATCGTGCTGCAGCACTGGTTCGACGGGCTCGAAGTGCGCGACGCCGATTTCTCGGTGATCCTGAATTTCGGCGACCAGCCCGAAGCGCTGACCGTGCCGCTGGACGCGATCCGCACTTTCGTGGACCCCTCGGTCGAGTTCGGCCTGCGGTTTGAGAACCACGAGGACAGCGATGACGAGGCCGAGGAGGACACCACTGAGGACGGCCCCCACGAGGTCCGCACCCTCGTCCCCGCCGCCGAAAGCCGGAGCACCCCGCCCAGCGACGCCTCCGAAGACGCCGAAAAGCCTGCCAAGACCGGCGAGGCCGAGATCGTCAGCCTCGATTCCTTCCGCAAGTAACGGGCCGCTACCCGGCCCGGCGTGATCCCTGCGCCAATTGGCCCTGACCTGTTTGCGCAATCACCGATTGCCCCGCAAGCATGCGCCCGGTAAACGGCATGCGAACGTATACGGAAGGGAGCGCCCCATGACCGAGACCCGCACCGAAACCGATAGCTTTGGCCCGCTTGAGGTCCCCTCAGACAAGTATTGGGGCGCGCAGACGCAGCGCTCGATCATGAACTTCCCGATTGGCTGGGAAAAGCAGCCCATCGCGATTGTGCGCGCGCTTGGCGTGATCAAGAAGGCCTGCGCCCAGGCCAACCACGCCAATGGCAAGCTCGGCGATGATATTGCCCCGGCGATCATCCAGGCGGCGGGCGAAGTGGTCGAGGGCAAGTTCGACGACAACTTCCCGCTGGTGGTCTGGCAGACCGGCTCCGGCACCCAGTCGAACATGAATTCCAACGAGGTGATCGCCAACCGCGCGATCGAGATCCTCGGCGGGGTGATCGGATCCAAGGAGCCGGTGCACCCGAACGACCACTGCAACATGGGCCAGTCGTCCAACGACACCTTCCCCACGGCCATGCATATCGCCACCGCGATGACCGCCCGGGACGTCACCCTGCCCGGCCTGAAAAAGCTGCACGCCGCGCTGGAAGCGAAAGTCGCCGAGTTCGACGGCATCATCAAGATCGGCCGCACCCACACCATGGACGCCACGCCCCTGACGCTCGCGCAGGAATTCTCGGGCTACAGCCATCAGGTCGCCATGGGCATCGCCCGGGTCGAGGGCGCGCTTGGCCGGATCTATGAACTGGCGCAAGGCGGCACCGCCGTGGGCACCGGGCTCAACACGCCCAAGGGCTGGGGCGAACAGGTCGCGGCGAACATGGCCGAGATCACCGGCCTGCCCTTCGTCACCGCCCCGAACAAGTTCGAAGCGCTCGCCGCCCATGACGCCATGGTCGAGATGTCCGGCGCGCTGAAGACCGTGGCGGGAAGCCTCTTCAAGATCGCCAATGATATCCGCCTGCTGGGCTCCGGCCCGCGCTGCGGTCTGGGTGAGCTGATGCTGCCGGAAAACGAGCCCGGCTCGTCGATCATGCCGGGCAAGGTCAACCCGACCCAATGCGAAGCCATGACCCAGGTCTGCGCCCATGTGATCGGGAACGACGCCGCCGTCGGGTTCGCCGGCACGCAGGGGCATTTCGAGCTGAACGTCTACAAGCCGATGATGGCCTATAACGTGCTGCAATCCATGCAGCTCATTGGCGATGCCTGCGTGGCCTTCACCGACAATTGTGTCGTGGGCATTCAGGCCAACACCGACCGGATCGAGAAGCTGATGCGCGAGAGCCTGATGCTGGTCACCGCCCTCGCACCGACCATCGGCTATGACAACGCGACGACCGTGGCCAAGACCGCCCATAAGAACGGCACGACCCTCAAGGAAGAGGCGATCAAGCTGGGCTTCGTGGACGAAGAGACCTTCGAAAAGGTCGTTCGTCCCGAGCAGATGATCGGCCCCAAGTAAGATGGCGGGCAAGCTGACCTTCTGGTTCGAGCTTGCCTCCACCTATTCCTACCTCTCGGCCATGCGGGTCGACGCCATGGCCGAGGCGGCGGGCGTGCAGGTAATCTGGCGCCCGGTCCCCCTCGGCCCGATCTTTGGCAGCCAGGGCTGGGACACGTCTCCATTCACCATCTACCCGGCCAAGGGGCGCTATATGTGGCGCGATATGGAGCGGCTCTGCACCGCGCGCGGCCTGCCCTTTGCCAAGCCCGACCCGTTCCCGCAAAACTCGATCCACGCCGCGCGCGTGGCGCTGGCCGCGCTTGAGACGCCGCAGGGCCGCGCGTTTTGCAAGGCGCTCTACACCGCGCAATTCGCCGGTGGGGCGAATATCGCCGAGCGCGCGACCCTCGAGGCGGCGCTGCGCGGTGTCGGCTTGCCGGTGGACATGGTCGAGGCCGCCGCCGATCCCGCCCGCAAGGCCGAGCTCAAGGCCTGCAGCGACGCGGCAGCAGAGCTCGGGCTTTTCGGGGCGCCGAGCTTCACCGTCGGCGATGAGCTTTACTGGGGCGATGACCGGCTCGCCGAAGCGCTGGACTTTGCCGCCGCGCAGCCCGCGTAAAGGCCGCGGAACCCGCGATCCGCGCTTGCTTCGCTGCAGCGCAGAGCGCATCCTGTCACCATGGCCCAGATCACGAATCTCCGCACGCATCGCAAGCAGAAAGCCCGCGACGACAAGCGCAGCGCGAGCGCGCAAACCGCCGCTGTTCACGGGGAAACCAAGGCGGATCGCCTGTTGCGCCTGACCCGGGACGCGCAGGAAAAACGCCATCTGGATCAACACTATACCGAGGATGAGTAAGCGGCCCGTCAAACGCTCGCTGACTCTGCGCGGGCATCGCACCAGCGTCTCGCTCGAAGATGAGTTCTGGGCGGGCTTCCGCGAGATGGCCGCGGCACGCGGTCTGCCGATCAACGCCCTGGCCGCCGAGATCGACACGGCGCGCGGCACGGACATGGGGCTCGCCTCGGCCATCCGCCTCGCCGTGCTGCGCCACTACCGGGACGGGTCCGGCCCCGCGCCCGGCTGAGCCGCGCGGTCCTCCACCCGCAGCCAGATCCCATGGCGCGCCCGCACGGTCAGATGCGCCTCGGGCACCGGCACATGGGCCGGGTCGGCGGTGAAGGCAAACCGCTTGACCAGCGCCGCGAGGAGCAGCGTCCCCTCCGCCATCGCGAACCCCGCCCCCGGGCAGACGCGCGGCCCGGCGGAAAAGGGCATATAGGCCTGACGCTGGCTCTCACGCGTTTCGTCCCGCTGCCAACGGTCGGGGTCGAACCCATCCGGATCCGACCAGAGCCGCGTATGCCGATGCAGATGCCAGGGGCTGAGCACGACCTGCGCCCCCTTTCGGATCGCCCGGTCCCGCCAGCGCCGCGATTTTTGCGCCTCGCGCACCATCATCGGCACCGGCGGATAGAGCCGCAGCGCCTCGCGATAGACATCCCGCGTCAGGCGCAGCCGCGACAGATCCGCGAAGGCCATGGTGCAAGGGTCGAGATCGGCCAGCTCGGCGCGCACCCGGTCCTGCACCTCCGGCGCGGCGGCCAACAGATAGAGCGCCCAGGCCAGCGCACTGGCGCTCGTCTCATGGCCCGCCAGAAAGAAGATCGCGACCTGATCGACCATCTCGTCGGTGGAAAAGCGCGCGCCGGTTTCCGGGTCCGGCGTGGTCATGATCTTGGTCGCCAGATCCCGGGAGGCCCGCCCGGCGGCGATCTCGGCCGCGCGGGCCTCCGTCAGCTCGGTGATCAGGCGGCGCAGGTGGCGCGCGGTGTCTTGCGTGGCGCGCTGGTGCCCCCGGGGCAGCCAGCGCGGCAGGGGCAGGAACGCCCCGAGATTGAGGATCGGCTGGCTGCGTTGATGGGCGCGAAAGGCGGCAAAGACCTGCCCCGCGATCTCGTCCTCGATCGGCACGGAGAAGAGCGTCCGAAAGATCACGTCGGCGGCGGCATGGGCGCAGACCTCCTCGATCTCGACCAGATCGGCGGCGGCACGGGGGGCGAGCCGCGCGAGCGCGGTCCCGGCGGCGGCTTGCATATCGGCAAAGCTGTCCTTGACCCGCCCGCGCTCGAAGGCCGGATCGATGATCCGGCGTTGCCGCGCCCAGTCCGCGCCGTTGGTCAGAAACACGCTGTCGCCCAGAAGGGGGCGCAGCCCCTCGCCGATCCGATCCGATTTCGGGAAGTCTTCCGGGCGGTCCGACAGGACCTCGCGCAGGATCTCGGGGTCATTGACGAGGTAGGAGCGGAAAAAGGGTGTGCGAAACTCCGCCATCCACGCCCGGTAGAGCCGCGCGGGCTGCGCCGAGAGGATGTCGCGGCGAAAGAGTTGCAGGTGGCGCCGGAGCGAGACCTTCTCAGCCCGTGCGGCCGGTTTCGGGGCCTGCAGGGTCACGGGCGCGGCGCCACGTTGCGGCGCAATACGCTGGGCGAGGACGCCCGGTCCGCGAAGCGGTCGCGCAGGCTCAGCGGACCTGCTGTGATGCGAAAATAGTCATAGTCTCCGGGCCGGTCGAAAGCGCAGAGATACTGGAAATGCAGCTGAAAGAAGCGCCAGCGCAGCCGGGCCCAGGTCTCGGGCGCGAGGGTTTGGGTGAAGCGGGCCGAGATGACCACGGGCGCGCGTTGATCCGCCCCCGCCACACCGCTCACGGCCACGGGATCGCAGAGCGCAAAGGCGCAGCCATCCCCCGGCGCGGTCACATCCAGCCAGAAGATCCGGTCCTGCGCGCCCATTTCGGCCAGATCCGCGCGCAGTTGATTAGCGCGCGGCAGGGCCGAGACCATGGGCACCACCTGCCCCAGGGTCAGCAATCCGAGGGGCACCGTCACCGCCACCCGGTTCTGCCGGTTCAACTCCGCCAGCACGCTGATCGCCAGATACGCGCCGGAGGAATGCCCCACGACGAGCACCTCATCCGCCCCCTCCTCTGCTGCGGCCGCAATGGTCTCGGCGAACTCGGTCAAACGGGCGGCAAGCGGTGCCGGATATGCCCCGCCATCGCGTGCGGAATAGGCATAGTCGCGCATCAGGTAATGGGCATAGAGCCAGCGATCCGCCCGGTAGCCCCCCTGCAGCACCGCAAGCCCCAGAACGAGCCCGCTCAGCCCGCCGAATACACCGCCAATCGCCCCCCAGAGGGCGAAGCCCAGCCCCAGAGCCACAGCGAGCTGCCCAAGCAAGGCCACCACCGGGTAGAGCGCCGCGATCACAGGCCCCTTGCGCAATCGCGCCAGTCGCCAGAGCGCACCGGAGCCGAGATAGATCCAGGCCGTGCGGAGAAGTGCAAGATATGACGCGGTCACACCGCCCTGCATCGAGGCCTGCACCAGATCGGACCAGACAAGCACAGTGACCGTGCTGTGAACCTCGGCGCCGCCTTCGGCAAACTGCACGGTCCAGCCCGTGCCGCCCGGTTGCCCCTGCAGGCTGAGTTCATAGCCGCTGATCCTGGCTTGTGCGGCCCCTTCGCGACGATAGAGCTCGCGGTAGCGCCGGGGCGGAAACGGGTCATAGCCCGGCAGGTAGAACACCTTGCGCCGTCGCACCGGGGGGCCGGGGTTTGGGTCCGTCATGCTCTGCCTGTTCCGCGTCTGTCCTGAGACTAGCCGCCGGACTATCCTTTGAACAGGTAAACGGCAGATTAACACATAGCCGCGGCACAGCTTTTCGCGTGCGGTTCCCGGCGGGCTTGGCTAGAACAGGGCCATGAGCAATCCAATTGAACTCGACGCCCGGGGGCTGCTATGCCCCCTCCCCGTGCTCAAGGTCCGCAAGCGGCTGAAATCCCTGCCCAGCGGGACGGAGCTGCATCTTTTGGCGGATGATCCGGCGGCCATCGTGGATGTGCCCCATTACTGCGCCGAGAGCGGGCATGCCCTGCTCCGCCAGAGCGATGAGGGCGACGCGCAGCTCTACGTGATCCGGAAGTCCTGATCCCCGAGAACCAAATCCCCCCTGCGAGCATGCCCCTCAATTGAAAAACGCGCCCGAAGGCGCGTTCTCAAGATCAGCGGGACATGGACCACCAGCCCCGGCGTTTCGGCTTGTCCGAGGCGGGTTCCGGCTCGGGTGCGGCGGCAACGTCTTCTGCCACGGGTGCAGGTTCGGCTTCGGGTTCCGGCGCGACATCAGATGCCGTTTCCGCCTCAGGCTCGGCCTCGGGTTCGGGCGCGGGCTCAGGCTCGGGAGTGTCCTCCGCCACGGGCGCTTCCGCGACCAATTCCTCTGCGACCGGCGCGGCTGTCTCCTCGGCGGGCTCGGCGACAGCCTCCTCCACCTCGGTGTCTGCAACCTCGGGCTCTGCTTCTGCCGCAGGCGCCTCTTCGGCAGCCGCATCTACTGGGACCGGTGCATCTTCCGCAGGCGCTTCGGGCGCGGCGGATTTGGTCTCCGGTGCGGCCTCGGCTTCTTCTGTCGGTGCCTCGGTCGCGTTTTCGGCCTCGGCGCTCGCGGATTTCCGACGGCGACGACGCCGCCGCTTGGGCTTGGCCTCTTCGGTGCTGTCCGTGTCGGCCTCGGGATCCGCAGGGGTCTCGATCTCGGCAGCGGCTGCCTCGGACGGTGCGTCATCCGAATTGGCGGCCTCATCCGATGTGGACGAGCCGTCCGATCCTTCACCGCCATTGCCCCGACGCCGACGCCGGCGACGACGACGCTTGCGCGGCGCGCCATCCTCCGAGGCCTCTTCGGGTGCGGGGGCGGCTTCAGCCTCCGCCTCGACCTCGGCCTCTTCGACGATCTCGGCCTCTTCGACCTCATCGGCGGCGGAGGTATCGATGGAAATCACGGGCGCTTCGATCTCGACCACCTTGCGGGTGGCGGTCTTGAACTTGTCGATGGTGAAATCCGCCCCGGAAAGATCCGTGGACGCCTCGAGCCGCACGGCCATGCCGTAACGCCCCTCGATCAGCGCGATATGCTCGCGCTTCTCGTTGAAGAGGTAGTTGATGACATTGATCGGCGCCTTGACCAGCACTTCGCGGACCCGGCGGCGCATGCCCTCTTCTTCGAGCGCGCGGATGATCGACAGGGCCAGCGAGTTGTCCGACCGGATCAGGCCGGTGCCATGGCAATGGTTGCAGGGCTGCGTGGTGATCTCGAGCATGCCCGGGCGCAGACGCTGACGCGACATCTCCAACAGGCCAAAGCCCGAGATCCGGCCCACCTGAATGCGGGCGCGGTCGGTCTTGAGCTTGTCCTTGAGACGCTTCTCGACCGCGGTGTTGTTGCGCCGCTCTTCCATGTCGATGAAATCGATCACGATCAGACCGGCCAGGTCGCGCAGGCGGACCTGACGGGCGACTTCCTCGGCGGCCTCGAGATTGGTCTTGAGCGCGGTCTCTTCGATGGAGCCCTCTTTCGTCGCCCGTCCCGAGTTCACGTCGATCGCCACCAGCGCTTCGGTCACGCCGATCACCAGATAGCCGCCGGACTTGAGCTGAACGGTCGGGTTGAACATCCCCGCGAGATAGCTTTCGACCTGGTAGCGGGCGAAAAGCGGCAGGTTGTCCTCGTAGAGCTTCACGTTCTTGGCGTGGGACGGCATGAGCATCTTCATGAAGTCCTTGGCCACGCGGTAGCCCGCCTCGCCCTCGACCAGCACCTCGTCGATATCGCGGCTGTAGAGGTCGCGGATCGAGCGCTTGACGAGGTTGCCCTCTTCATAGATCGGCGCGGGCGCGATGGATTTCAGGGTCAGATCGCGGATCTGTTCCCACAAGCGTTTGAGGTAGTCATAGTCGCGCTTGATCTCGGTCTTGGTGCGCTTGGCGCCGGCTGTCCGCACGATGAGACCCGCGCCGCGCGGCACTTCGATCTCGGACGCGATCTCCTTGAGCTTCTTGCGGTCGGCGGCATTGGTGATCTTGCGGCTGATCCCGCCCCCGCGCGCGGTGTTGGGCATGAGCACGCAGTAGCGGCCCGCAAGGCTCAGATAGGTGGTCAGGGCCGCGCCCTTGTTGCCACGCTCTTCCTTAACGACCTGCACCAGAAGGACCTGACGGACCTTGATGACTTCCTGGATCTTGTAGCGGCGTTCGCGGCGCTGACGGGGGCGGCGGATTTCCTCGGCCACATCCTCGTCGGCGACATCTTCGATGCCGTCATCGCCCTCTCTCTCGGCGCTGTCCGCCGAGGTTTCGGTCTCGGCATCGCTCTCGGTCTCGGCGGCCTTCGACTTGCTCCGGCGCCGCGAACGGCGACGCTTGGGCTTTTCCTCGGGCGCCGGGTCTTCGGCGGTCTCGTCATCGTCGGATCCACTGCCCAGAAAGGGCAGCGGGCCATCCTCCTCAGAGGAATCCACCAGGTCCATACCGGGGATCGAGCGGTTCTCGGCGGCGTCTTCGGCAACCGGCGCGGCCGGCGCATCTGCTTCGGCGTCTGTGGCGGGCGCCTCTTCGGCGGCGGCCTCTTCTGCAGCGGGCTCCGCGACCGGCGTCTCTTCGACCGGTGCGTCCTCGGCCACGGCCTCCGGCGCCGCGTCTGCGGGCGCGTCGGATGCAGCGTCAGCCTCCGCCTCGTCGGGGTCCTTGACCTCGGCGTCGGAGGTTACGACCGGGTCTTCGCCCTCGATGGCATGGGCCATGGGGGCACGCGGGGTGTCATCACCTTCGTCGCTGTCATCGCCCTCGGTGGTCTCGCCCTCTGCGGCGGCCTCGGCGGTTTCGTCTTCTGGCGCTGCGGCGTCGGCTTCGGCATCCTCTGCCGGGGCAGATTCTGCCTCCTCAGCAGCAGGTGCTTCGGCCTCGTCCGCGACGGCCTCCTCAGCCGCAGCCTCCTCGGCGGGGGCTGCGTCCTCGGCTACGGCCTCAGACGGGGCGGCCTCGGTCTCGGCCGTCTCGGGTTCTGCAGAGGTGTCTTCCGCAGCAGTGTCTGTCTCGGCCTCAGCGGCGTCCTCAGCTGCCGCGGTGTCGGCCTTGGCCTCCTCGGTCGCGGCCTCGGCGGCGGTGTCGGATTTCTTACGGCGGCGGGAGCGGCGCTTCTTGGGCTTTTCCTCTTCTTCCGCGTCGGCCTCGGCAAAGGCCATTTCCTCGGCCAGAAGGGCCTCGCGATCCGCGACCGGGATCTGGTAGTAGTCCGGGTGGATCTCGGAAAAGGCGAGGAAGCCGTGGCGGTTGCCGCCATAGTCCACGAAGGCCGCCTGCAAAGACGGCTCCACCCGTGTGACTTTTGCGAGATAGATATTTCCGGCGAGCTGCCGTTTGTTTACGGATTCAAAGTCGAATTCCTCGACCTTCGTTCCGTCAACCACCACGACGCGGGTCTCCTCCGCGTGGGTGGCGTCGATAAGCATCTTCTTAGCCATGGTGTCTTTCTGCACGAACGCCTCGCGCCAGGGGGCGCGAGGCCCGATGACATGCTGTTCGTGGATCGTTGTGCAATGGGGGCCGCGCGGCGCAGGGCAGCAACGGGGAGTGTCCCGTTCACCTTGGCTTGTGGTTGCAAATCGAATTGCAAAGCCGGTCTGCTCGCCTCGTCGCGGTACATCGCGTTTCTCCGGCCCTTGCGGGCCAATCTAACTCCGCACGGTACGTCATGCGGCATGAACCGGGACCGGCTACTGCGGCATGGGTGCGCGCATGTGCCAGACCCCTGAAAACACTGCGCCTTGTGCAAATCGGCTTGGTTGCCGCGATCTGGACGAGGGTGCAGGTAAACCTGAAACCGGACGGCACCGCCACACTGTCGGCGGGCGCCCGTTCGCCTAGATAAGTCCAGTAGGCACCAAAACACAATGATTGTTTTGCGCGATCCACCGGGCAATGAGACGCAAGAGGGCGACCCGAAGGCCGCCCCATGTTCGCGTTAACAATTTTGTCCTCAATTTCCGAGAAGGTTGGGGACAATCGTCACCACACCGGGGAACAGCCAGAGCATCGCCAGTGCCGCCACCTGGATCACCACGAAGGGCAAAACACCGCGATAGATATGGCCCGTGGTCACTGAGGGTGGCGCCACCCCGCGCAGGTAGAAGAGCGCGAATCCGAAGGGCGGGGTCAGGAACGAGGTCTGCAGGTTCACGGCGATCATGATCGTCACCCATTTCGGGTCCATCGTGCCGCCATAGATCACCGGCCCCACGATCGGGATGACGATGTAGATGATCTCGAGGAAGTCGAGCACGAAGCCGAGGATGAACAGCACCAGCATCACGATCAGGAACACCACGAGCTCGTTGTCGAAGCTGCGCAGGAATTGCTGGATGTAGTGCTCACCACCAAAGGAGATCACCACGAGGTTCAGCAGCTGCGAACCGATGAGGATCGTGAAGACCATGCTCGTGACCTTGGCGGTCTCGCGCACCACCGGGCTCAGCACGCCCCGGGTGAAGAGCACCCAGCAGGAATAGAGCAGGCCGAGCACCGCCACGTGATAAGCGGCTTGGGCGATGATGATCGCGACCCAGTCCTCAAAGGCGACATTCGCCACCCCCGTGCGCAGGTCGAAATTGATGCCGATCACGATCATGATGACCAGCGCAAAAGAAGCACCGATGATCAGCTTGGCCGATTTCTCGTCCTCGCGCAGCTTGCGATAGGCCGCGAGCATGATCGCCCCCCCTGCCCCAAGCGCGGCGGCCGGGGTCGGGTTGGTGATCCCGCCCAGGATCGAGCCCAGCACCGCCACGATCAGGACGAGCGGCGGAAAGACCACGCGGATCAGATCGTTCTTGCCGAGCCGCGCCACCGCCGTGCGACAGCCATAGAGCACCATCAGGAACGGAATCGCCATCAGCATGAAACTGCCCCCGGCGGACATGGTCGCCGGGATCAGCACCGCATCTACCGCAAAGGCCAGAACCACCCCGGCCCCGCCAATGATCAGCGGCAGCGGATTGGCCGAGGGGGCCACACCCCGCGCCACGATCAGCGTCAGGGCAAAGAGCAGGAAGAAGATGGTCATGCCGCTGCCGATGGGCGCGATATTGGCCAGACGCTCGGCCTTGGCGGCCTCAAGCTCCTCGGGCGTCAGGTCGCGCCGCTCGGTCGCCCCGCCGGAGCTGGCGATCTCTTCGGCCTGGGCCACGGCGCGATCCCATTTCTCTTGTCCGTGCAGCTCGATCATCGAGGCCTGACAGATGGGGCTGACATTGGTGCGCAGCTCGGCCGAAGCGCCGACCTCGGTTACGGTCGAGACCGTGGTCGATTGCGACCCGATCAGCCCGACATTCATCGCCAGCAGGATCGCCGCGATCAGGCCGAAGGGCGCAAAGAGGAACCAGGTCAGCGCCTCGTTGCGGGTGATGATCTCGCCCGTCGGACGGTCACTGATCACCGGCGGCGCCTTGGACGGGTTGAAGGCGGCAAAGCCGAAGGCATAGAGCGCATAGAGCAGCGCCAGCATCACCCCCGGCAGCACCGCCGCCTGAAAGAGTGTGCCGACCGAGAGCACCGCAGGCTCCCCGAGGAAGGTCAGCGCATCGGTACAGCCCGCGATCTGGGCGCGTTTCTCCTGCCCCGTGGCGTACATGTCGCCCGCAAGCGTGCCGAGCAGAACGATCACGATGGAGGGCGGAATGATCTGCCCCAGCGTGCCCGAGGCCGCGATGACCCCGGTCGAAAGCTCCTTGGAATAGCCATTGCGCAGCATGGTCGGCAGGGCCAGCAGGCCCATGGTCACCACGGTCGCGCCCACGATCCCGGTGGAGGCCGCGAGGAACGCGCCCACCACTACAATCGACACCGCCAGACCGCCGGGCAGCGGGCCAAAGACACGCGCCATGGTGGTCAGCAGGTCATTGGCGATTTTCGAGCGTTCCAGCGTGATGCCCATCATCACGAACATCAGCACGGCGAGCAGGGTCTCGATGCTCTGGCCCGCGATCACCCGCTCGTTCAGCCGGTTCACGATGAAGGACAGGTTGCGGTCCATCGCCTGTTCCCAGCCCCCCGGGAAGAGATGTTCCTCGATCCGTGGGAGTTCGGGGTACCTGAAGACGCTGATCGCCTCGCGCGCCACGCCCTCGGCAATCAGGGCTGCGTATTCCGGGCTCTGGGTGTTGATCGCCTGATGTATCAGCAGGCCCGCACTGTCGAGCGCGGCGATGATCCCGAAGGAGATCACCCCCGCCCCGCCGATTGCAAAGGCCACGGGGAAGCCCGACATGATCCCGCCAAACAGGCACAGGAACACGATGATCAGGCCAACTTCGATGCCATCCAGTCCAAAAATCATGATGTGATGTCCCGTGCCCTAGTGGATTTCTGCGACGCGCTCGGCGTCTTCATCACCCAAGGCATCCTTGTCGTGATATTTGCCCAGGCTCTTCTCGCCCTCGCGCAGCTCCATGAAGGAACGCAGGAAGAACGCGACCGCCTGCAAAAAGACCATGGCCACGAAGAGGCAGATCAGGATCTTGAACAGGAAATAGCCGTTGAAGCCCTGGGGGCTGAAGCCGACGGTTTCGACATTCCAGCGCACAGCCCGCGCCTTGAGCAGCATCCGGTCGAACGGGTCGGAGGCCGAGATTTTCGGCGTAATCAGGTGGCGCCACATGAAGAACCATGAATAGAGCCAGATCAGCACCATGGCGGGCATCATGAAGATGACGCTGCCGACCATGTCGATGATCTTCTTGGTGCGGTGGCGGACCACGGAATAGACCAGATCCACGCGCACATGCCCGCCCTGCACGAAGGTATAGGCGCAACACAGGCATACGACGATGGCGTTATAAAGCTTCAGCTCTTCGCCGAACCAGCTCAGATCCTTGGTAAAGGTATAGCCGAAGGGCCCGATCGAGATCTGGCTGACCAGAAAGAAGCGCTGCAAAAGCACGATCAGGATCTGCTGCAGCACCATCAAAAGCCCGGCCCAGGCCGCGAAGCGCCCGACGATATTGGCAAACCCTTCGAGCCCGATGACCATGCCCCACATGGCGCGCGGCTTGGCGATGCCGATCCCGATGGCGATCAGGAAGAGCGTGAAGATGAAGAAGAAGAACTCCACCGAGGCGCCGTAATAGGCAAAACGCATGAGCGCCTGCTTGTCCTCGGTCGTCTCCAGCCCGCCGATCCAGCCCAGCCACTGGCTTGGGTTCGCGATGGCCCAGCCCGTGTTCACGATGGCCTGGCCTATATTCTGGATCACCCACCAGATGCCCCCGGCAAGACTGGCAAGAAGGTTCGGATCTGCTTCGGTCTCCATCGGCGGTCCCCCGGTCGTCATGCTGCGCGTCTGTCGGTTATCCGATCTGCTGCGCGGTGCTGTCTATGTGGCAAAGGCCCCACCGGGGGGCCTTTGCAGATCGTATCGGGTTGTGTCAGCCCAGAACGCGGTTGCGCTGTGCGACGAAATTGGCGTCCGACTTGAGCAGCCAGTCCGAGGACTTGGCGAGCGAGGCGTCGAAGCTGTTGCGGATGCGGGCGTAGAGCTCGTCATCCATGTTCTCGTCGAGCACCTCTTTCGAGGCCGCGCCGAACGCATCCCAGACATCATCCGGGAATTGCAGCGCGCGCACGCCTTGCGCCTGCAGACGGGCCAGGGCCGCGCCGTTCATGGCGAGAGTCTGGCTCAGCTGATACTGGGTGGTGGCGATGGCGGCGTTGCTGACGATGGCCTGGTGGGCCGGGGACAGCTCGTTCCACACATCAAGGTTCATGGCCGCGATCAGGCCCGAGCCCGGCTCGTGGAAGCCCGCCGTGTAGTAGACCTTTGCCACTTCCTGGAAACCGGCCTTCTCGTCCGCCGCGGGGCCAACCCACTCCAGACCATCCAGCGCGCCCGAGGACAGCGCCTGATAGAGCTCGCCGCCCGGGATGTTCTGAACCGACGCGCCGAGCTTGCCGAGCACCTGACCGCCAAGGCCAGGCATGCGGAAGCGCAGGCCGTTGAAGTCTTCGGCCGAGGTGATCTCGTTGCGGAACCAGCCACCGGACTGGGAGCCGGAGTTGCCGCACTGCATGGAGTGCAGGCCAAAGATCTCGCCCAGCTCGTTATGCAGGTCCTGACCACCATCATGGTAGTACCAGTTGGTCAGCTCCTGCGCGGTGGCGCCAAAGGGCACAGCCGTGAAGAAGTTGTAGCCCGGGTGCTGGCCCCCGAAATAGTAGTCGGCGGAATGGTAGAGGTCGGCCTGACCGGAGGTCACGGCATCGAACACCTCGAACGCGCCCACAAGCTCGCCCGGGGCCTTCTTCTCGATGATCAGGCTGCCGCCGGACATCGCGTTGACCGCTTCGTTGAAATAGGTTGCCGCGTCATCGAGAACCGCGAAGCCGCGCGGCCAGGATGTCACCATGGTCAGTGTGCGGGACCCTTGCGCGATGGCCGGGGCCGCAAGGCCCGCGCTCGCAACGGCGGCTGTCCCACCCAGCGCCGAGTTCCGCAAGAAAGAACGACGATCCATAAATATCCTCCCCTAGAGTGTCTAATTGCCCATCCCATTACGTGACGGGCGGATCGTTAAGAGTGCGCGGACCCTAGCCGCAGGTCGGGCGCGGCGGAATACCCACCACTACGTATTCAGGAAAATAATAACAGGACACCGCGTTTCCGTTACGTCACCCATTTCACCACCCGGCTTGGCTTGCAGCCATCGAAGGCGCTAACACAGGGCATGGCCCGGCTTTTCGCCTTCCTGCGCGCGCGCTCGCAGCTGAACTATGCCCAGAAACTCTTCTTTCTGGCGACCATTCCGCTGGTCCTTGCGGTGGCAGCGATCTCGCTGGTGGTGGCCAATCAGGCGCGGCAACTGGCCGAACGCGAGATCTCGGTGCTCGAAACCCAGCTGATCGAAGCCAAGAAGCGCGAGCTCAACAACTATATTCAACTCGCCCGCACGGCGTTCTTTGCCGAGTATGGCAGGGCCGCCCCGGATGACGCCGTCGCCAAGGAGCGGGTGACCCAGATCCTCGCGGCGATGATCTATGACCGGGACGGGTTTTTCTTTGTCTATCATTACGATGGCACCAATCTGGTGAGCCCGCGCCAGACCGATCTGATCGGGCGGAACTGGGCCGGGCGTCTGGACCGCAACGGGGTGCCGGTGGTCGATGAGCTGATCCGCATCGCCCGCTCGGGCGGCGGGTATCACACCTATGACTGGGAAAAGCCTTCGACCGGCGAGGCAGAGCGCATGATCACCTATGTGGTGGGCCTGCAGGACTGGCAATGGGCGCTCGGCACGGGGATTTTCATCGATGACGTGCTGGCCAATGTGGCCGCGGCCCGTGCGGTGACCGAGGAACGGGTGGCCCGGACCTTCTTCTGGATCGGAGCGATCACGCTGGCCGCCCTGCTGGCGGTGTTCGGCTCGGGCCTGATCATCAATATCCGCGAACGACGGCTGGCGGATGCCAAGCTCAAAGCCCTGACCCAGCGGGTCCTCGACACCCAGGAAGAAGAGCGCGGCCGCGTGGCGCGCGAGCTCCATGACAGTATCAGCCAGCTTCTCGTGGGGATCCGCTACGCGCTGGAGCTGGCCCGCCGCCGTGTCCAGGCCGGGGACCCCCGCGCCGAGGACAATATCGGCAAGGGGATCGACGGGCTGAACGGCGCAATCCAGGAGGTGCGCCGGATCAGCCGCGACCTGCGCCCCGGTCAACTCGACGATCTGGGTCTCGGCCCGGCGATCCACGCCCTGACCGAAGAGTTCACCAAGCGCACGGGGATCAAGGCCGATCTGAAAACCGTGGTCTTCCGCAACCGGCTCGCGCCTGATGCCAAGATCGCGCTCTACCGCATCGCCCAGGAGGCGCTGACCAATATCGAGCGCCACGCCCAGGCCACCGAGGTCCATGTGGATCTGTTCGGCCACAAGACCGGCGCCACCCTGCGCGTGGCCGATAACGGGCGCGGCCTCGCCAGCAGCCTGGATCTCGGCCCGGCGGCCGGTGGTCTCGGCCTGCGCAATATGCAAGAACGCGTGGAACAGTTGGATGGCACCCTGCGGGTGTTCTCCTCCGAACGCGGCACGCGGATCGACGCCACCGTGCCGCTCAGCCATATCCTGCCGCCCGACCCGGACCGGGCCGCCGGCCCCCAGCCGCAACCGCAACCGCGAAAGGCGCGCGCATGACGACCCAGACCCCGCCCCGCACCCGTGTCGTGATCGTCGATGACCACCCGATGGTGGCCGAAGGCATTGAAGCGATCCTCGAAACCTATGACGACCTGCAGGTGGTCGGCCGCCTCTGCAACGGGCGCGAGTTGATCGAGCAGGTGGAACGCCTGAACCCGGACGTGATCCTGCTCGACCTGAACATGCCCGAGATCAACGGGCTGAGCGCGACCGAGATGGTGCTGGAAAAACGCCCCGACACGCGGATCCTCGTGCTGTCCATGCATGACAGCCCGGAATACATCTCCAGCGCGATGAACCACGGGGCGCGCGGCTATATCCTCAAGGATGTGCCGACCGAGGAAATCCGTCTGGCCATCGATGCGGTCATGCGCGGCGAGACCTATCTCTGCACCGGGGCCACGGCCTCGATCACCCCGGACACCGCCGATGGGCGCGAACCCCTGACCTCCCGCGAACAGACCGTGCTGCTGCAACTGGCCTCGGGCAAATCAAACAAGGAGGTCGCCGCGGCCCTCGATATCTCGGTGCGCACGGTGGAAACACACCGCAAGAACATCAAGCGCAAGCTCGGGATCTCCTCCACCGCCGGGCTGACCCGCTACGCGATGGAACACGGGGTGCTGCAGGGCACGGGCGTGAACTTCTAGCGCCCCTCCCCGCCTCATTGTTCCTCAAATACTCCGGGGTCTGGGGCAGCGCCCCAGGACCTCACAGCGGCGGGATGTCCCCATCGGCGCGCTGCGCGTGAAACCGGGCCTCGAACCCGTCGAAATCCCCGGCCTCGATCGCGGCCCGCATCTCCGCCATCAGCTCCTGATAATAGTGCAGGTTGTGCCAGGTCAGCAGCATTGAGGACAGGATCTCGCCCGCCCGGAACACATGGTGCAGATAGGCCCGGCTATAGCGCGTGCAGGCCGGACAGCTGCAGGCTTCGTCCAGCGGGCGCGGATCATCCGCATGGCGGGCATTCTTGATGTTCACCACGCCGTTGCGGGTAAAAACCTGTCCCGTCCGCCCGGACCGGGATGGCAGCACGCAGTCGAACATGTCGATCCCGCGCTTCACCCCGCCCACCAGATCATCGGGCTTGCCCACGCCCATCAGGTAGCGCGGCTTGTCCTCGGGCAACATGCCGGGCGCGTAATCGAGCACGCCGAACATCGCCTCCTGCCCCTCGCCCACCGCGAGCCCGCCCACCGCGTAGCCATCAAACTCGATGGCGCGCAGGGCTTCGGCGCTCTCACCGCGCAGGTCTTCCTCGAGCCCACCCTGCTGGATCCCGAACAGCGCATGGCCAGGCCGGTCCCCGAACGCGTCCCGCGACCGCGCCGCCCACCGCATGGAGAGCTGCATGCTCTCATTGATGCGCTTGCGATCCGCGGGCAGTGCCGGGCATTCATCGAAACACATGACGATATCCGAGCCGAGCAGCTTCTGGATCTCCATGGAGCGTTCCGGGCTCAGCATATGCTTGGAGCCATCGATATGGCTCTTGAAGGTCACGCCCTCTTCGGTGAGCTTGCGCAGCCCTGTAAGGCTCATGACCTGAAACCCGCCGGAATCCGTCAGGATCGGACGGTCCCAGTTCATGAAGGCATGCAACCCGCCCAGCCGGTCGATCCGCTCCGCCGTGGGGCGCAGCATCAGGTGATAGGTATTGCCCAGCAGGATGTCCGCCCCGGTCTCGCGCACGCTCTCGGGGCGCATGGCCTTGACGGTGGCAGCGGTGCCCACGGGCATGAAAGCCGGTGTGCGGATCTCACCGCGCGGCGTGTCGATCCGCCCGAGCCGGGCACGGCCATCCTGGGCCAGTTTGGTATAGCGAAAACGGTCAGTGGTCATGGGCTGCTGTTACGACCCCGCCGCGGGGGCGTCACGCGAAAACTGACATCCCGTGCCGCCGCAGGGCGCAATCCGCCGCCCAACCTTGCCCGTGCGCTAGTCCAGCGGGGGCAGACCGGCGGTCTGGCGCAGCTCGACCTCGGCGCTGCGCACGGCAAAGCGCAGATCCCGCGCCGTGGAGCGCAAGCCGGACCGCTCCGCCAGATAGAGCAGATTGCGCAATTCATCGGGCAGCCAGTTCAGATCCGCGCCCGGGGGCGCCGGGGGCTCGGCCACTTCGCGTCGATAGGCTTGGGACGCGTGATGGTTCTGTGTCATCCGTCTCTCCTCCTGTCTGCCGTCCCGATTGTTCCGGGTTGTGCGCTTGGGGCACGCGCTTTGGCAGAATCCTCGTTCCTGACCTTCTCACTCTTGTTAGATCAGATCAATTGATGCATGATCATAGATGTATTGCATTCATCGATACGACTGATTGGGCTCCGCTGTTCCATCACACACTCACGGACGCACCGCCCAGGTAACAAGATCAACCTTTGACGCTTGATCCTTGCTGGGATCAGGTGTCTCTGCGAGAGGGAGCTTGCGAGCTAGGGCTATGAAAGAACAGGATATTTACGGGCTCGATGGGCGACAGCTAAAGCTTTTTCTATCGGTGTTCGACACGGTGTCGGTCAGTCGCGCCGCCGATCAGCTTGGCATCACCCAATCGACGGCGAGCCACGGGCTGGAGCGGTTGCGCAAGGCCTTGGGTGATCCTCTTTTTGTCAAATCGGGCCGTGGAATCACGCCCACGGATGCCGCCAAGGACCTCGCCCCGCGGGTCCGCGCGGTACTGATCGGGCTTGAGGGGCTGCGCACCTCGGCAAAATACGACCCCGCCCAGGACACGGGCGAGATCCGGATTGCCACCAATGTCACCGAGATCATGCCCAAGCTCAGCGACATCAAAACCCGGATCCGCGCCGCGGCCCCCCATGCCAGCATCCACTTTCTGGACATGGGCTCGCGCTCCAACTCGGCCGAGATGCTGTCCTCGGGGGCGGCCGATCTGGTGCTGGCGGTGAGCATGGCGAACTACCCGTCGCTCCTGATGGCCGAACGGCTCTATGCGGATCGGTCGGTCTGCTATTACAGCCCGGACAAACGTGGCCCGGTCACGACCGAGATGGCCTTTGCCGAGGCCAAGCACGCGGCCCTCGATTTCGGCGCCTCCATGAAAAGCGCCGTCGAGATCGCCCTTGAGAAACAAGGTGTGATCCGGCGGATTTACATGACAGCGCCGAATTCCTATGCGCTGGCCGAGCTGATGCGCGGATCGGATTACGTGGCGACCATGCCGCAACGGCTCCATGCCACTGTGTTCAAAGAGTTTGAGTACAGCGTGCCGCCGGTCACCCTGCCGGCAATCACCCATGACATGATCTGGCATGTGCGTAACGACAACACCGCCCGGAACCAGTGGTTGCGCAGCGTGGTGCGTTCGACGCGTTAGCACACCTTTACGCCGACCGGCTAAATCCTTATATCTTTGGTCAACATTACTGTGAGATCTGAAATGAGTGTTGAAACCTCTCCCATGGAAGGGACGCCGATGATCCGGCCCTCTTCCACGGACCATCCTCTGCACGAGCAGATCGTCGAGGCCTGTCGCACGGTGTTTGACCCGGAAATTCCGGTCAACATCTACGACCTCGGGCTGGTTTACACGATCGAGATCAACGAGGCGTCCGAAGTCGATATCATCATGACCCTGACCGCACCGGGCTGTCCGGTGGCGGGCGAGATGCCCGGCTGGATCGCCGAGGCGGTCGAGCCCCTGCCCGGGGTCAAGCAGGTCAATGTCGCGCTCACCTGGGAGCCGCCCTGGGGCATGGAAATGATGTCCGACGAAGCCCGTCTCGAGCTGGGCTTCATGTAACCGCCGATCCGGGGTGGCTTGAGCCGAGGCCGTGCCGCCCCTACATCTGGATAGAACCGCTAGAAGGACCTTCGCCATGTTCGGCATTCCGGGCCAACCTCCTGTCACGATCACCGAGCGCGCCGCCGGTCACATCGCCCGCCTGATGGCCAAGGGCGACAAGCAGGGCCTGCGCATCGGGGTCAAGAAAGGCGGCTGCGCGGGCATGGAATACACCATGGATTACGTGGACGAGGTCGATCCCAATGACGAGGTGGTCGAGGTTGGCGAGGCCCGCGTTCTGATCGCGCCCATGGCGCAGATGTTCCTGTTCGGGACCGAGATCGATTACGAGACCTCCCTGCTCGAGAGTGGCTTCAAGTTCCGCAACCCGAATGTGGTCGATGCCTGCGGATGCGGCGAGTCGATCAAGTTCGATGAGAGCATCGCCGCCGACCGCTAGCGCCTTGCGCTAGGCCTTCGGGCGTTGCGCCCGGCGCGGTTGCGGCCGCGACGGGATCTCCTTCAGAAGCCCCCCGACCCCCATTGCCGCGATATCCGCGCCGCTGACGGGCACGCCACAGGCGACCCGTTCCAGTACCCAATCCGCCCCGTTGAGCGCGGGCGAGCGCGCGCAGCCCGGCAGGCCGATCACGGGCCGGGCCCCGATCTCCCCCAGAAACAGCAGGTTGCCCGGATCCACCGGCATGCCGAACCGGGTCACGGTGCCGCCTGCCGCGCGCACCCCCTCGGGCCCCACATCCGCCGGGTCCGAGGTGGCCGAAGCCGTGAGCAGCAGCGCCATGTCCCCGGAAATCCCGGCCATGGCCGCGCCGATCTCGTCGGCGCGATGGGGCACGCTGCGGGTCTCGCTTAGGGTCATGCCAAGCTGGGTCAGCCGCGTCTCGATGGCCGCGATGCTCTTGTCGCGCAGGCGCGCATCCTCGGGCCCGAGCTCGGTCAGTACCAGCCCCGCGCTGCCATGGACCGCAGGGCGCAGGCGCAGGGCCCCTGTACCGGCGCGCGCCGCAGCCAGCATATCCGCCTCGGCCACGCCATAGGCGATGATCTTGACCGTCCCCACCAGCATGCCGGGCGTCACACGGGCATATTGCGGCACCGTCGCCAGGGTGATCATCGGATTGACCGAGTTCAATGCCGCGATGGCACTCACATCTATCTCAACAATACCAGAGGCTTCCGCGACGATATTCACGCGCCCGGTGAAGGGCGCGGTCAGCCGCAGCGCGGCCTGTTGATCCGCTGCGCGCAGGGTATCGGCCACCCCGGCCGCAGCAGTGTTCTCGTCCACATCCCCCGGCTCCATCCGGGCGACGATCACCTCGCTCAGCCCGGCAGCGGCCATGTCCGCCAGCATCCCGGCGCTCAGCACGGTGCCCTTGGCGATCTTGCCGGAGGGCAATTTCTGGGCATGGGCGAGCAGCCCGCCCTCCGCGTCCGACAGCGGGACGGATCCGAATTTCATGGTGCTTTCCGCAGACGATCGGTGATCTCGGCCATGATCGAAATGGCGATCTCAGCGGGGGATTTCGCCCCGATATCCAGCCCCACCGGCGCGTGGATGCGCCCGATCTGAGCTTCGGAGAACCCGGCCTCTTCCAGCCGTGTCACCCGCTTGCCATGGGTCCGGGTCGAGCCGAGGCAGCCGAGGTAGAAACACTCGGACGCCAGCGCCACGCGGATCGCCGGATCGTCCAGCTTGGGGTCATGGGTCAGGGTCACGACCGCCGTGCGTGCATCCAGCCCATGGGCCTCAAGCGCCGCATCGGGCCAGTCATCGAGGATCGTCTCGCCGGGAAAGCGGCTCTCGGATCCGAAGGCGGCGCGCGGGTCGATCAGCACCGGGTCATAGCCCGCCAGCCGCGCCATGATCAGCAGCGGTTGGGCGATATGCACCGCCCCCACCACAACCATGCGCAAGGGCGGGTTGTGCAGGCCCAGAAACCACGCGCCCTCGAACCCCGACTTGTCGGCCCGCGCCCGGACCGCCAGCGCCTCGGCCAGCGGGTCTTCGGTGCCCGGGCGCACCAGACGTCGCTCCCATGTCTCGGGGGCCACGGCCAAGGCGATGGGCACGCGCGCGGCGCGGGCCTCGACCAGCTCGGCCAGCATCGCGGGGTCGATATGGGGGCCCACAGGTTCCACGATCACCCGGATCTCCCCGCCGCAGGCGAGGCCCACGGCAAAGGCTTCGTCATCGCTGACACCAAAGCGCATGGAGCTGGCCTTGCCGCTCTCCAGCGCGTCGAGCGCCTCGGCGACCACGGCCCCTTCGACACATCCGCCCGAGACCGAGCCCGCAAGCTCCGCCTCGCCCGAGATCACAAGCTGGCTGCCCACGGGGCGCGGGGCCGAACCCCAGGTCTCGACCACGGTGGCGATCACGGCCCCCTTGCCCGCGCGGTGCCATGCGAGCGCCTGTTCCGGCATATCATCATGTGAAATCGGCATGTTACTCCTCCCGGTGCCGACTATGACCCAAAGCCGTGCGGGGGACCAGAGGCGGCGGGCGGCTCGGGGCGGTCCCGGGCTGGGCGAATTCTTGCACGGGCGCGCGGCGCGACTGGCATCCCGGCCCGACAACCCCCATCTGACGTGGTAGACTAGGACCACGCCGTGACCGCCGGAGCCCGAGATGATCCCCCCCGCGACCCTTGCTGCCTTTCGTTTCGGCTATGGCCCTGCCCCCGATGGCGCGGGCCCCGGGGATGCGGCGGGGCTTCTGGCCTCGCTTGCCGAGATCGGCCCGGCGGCGCGGGATGACTGGGACGACCGCCATGCCCTGCTGCGCGAGCGCCGCGCCGCACGCAAGGACCGCCGCGCGCAGGTGGCGGGGGCCGAGGCCCGCAATCGCAAGATCAACACCGCCTACCGGGAGCTGCGCCTGCGCGATCACAAGATCCGGCTGAGCGCGGCGGTTGGCGCCCCGGTCGGGTTCGACCAGCGGCTGCGGGCGTTCTGGGACGACCATTTCACGATCCAGGCGCAGGACGCGACGCTCAAGCTCCTCCTGCCGCATTTTCACACTCAAGCCATCGCGCCCCATATCACCGGGCGGTTTCGCGACATGCTGCGCGCGGCGAGCACCCATCCCGCCATGCTGCTCTATCTGGATCAGACCCGCAGTTTCGGCCCCAATAGCCGCGCGGGCCGGCAGCGCGGGCTCGGGCTGAACGAAAACCTCGCCCGCGAGATCCTCGAGCTGCACACGCTGGGGGTCGATGCCAGCTATGCCCAAGCCGATGTGCGCGAGTTTGCCGAGCTTCTCACCGGGCTGCACTGGGATGCGGAGGGGTTCCGCTTTCGCCCCCTGCGGGCCGAGCCGGGCGCAGAAACGGTGCTGGGTCAGCGCTATGGGGGTGATGATGCAGAGCTCGCCCCGGTTCTGGCGGCGCTGGACGATCTGGCCGCCCATCCCGACACGGCCCGGCATCTGGCCCGCAAACTGGTGGTGCATTTCATCGGCGCGCCTGCGCCTGCGGATCTGGTGGGGGCCATGGCCGAGGCCTATCTCGGCGCGGACACATCGCTCATGGCGCTTTACGAGGCGATGCTGCAGGACAAGCGGGCCTGGACCCCAGCCTTTGCCAAGGTGCGCCAACCCTTCGAGTTGATCGCGGCGGCTTGCCGGAGTGCGGGGTTCGATGCCGCGCAGATCATGGCGCAACGGCCCGGTGTGATCGCGCGGGATCTGCTGAACCAGCAGGCGCGCATGGGGCAACTGCCCTGGCGGCCCGATGGCCCCGATGGCTGGGCCGAGGATCCCGAGACATGGATCACGCCCGTGGGGCTCGCCGCGCGGCTGCGATGGGCGCAGGATTTCAGCGCGCGCCACTTGGGCGACCATGACCCCCGTGCCTTTCTGAACGCAGCTCTGGGTCCGCGCGCCTCGGCGGTGCTGCGCAGCGCCGTCGCCGGTGCCGAGAGCCGCCGGGACGGGCTGACGCTGGTGCTGGCCAGTCCCGAGTTCAACCGCCGTTGAGAAGCTGAGGAGCATGCCATGACGATCCATCGCCGACAGGTTCTGCGCTCTGGCCTTGCCCTGGGCTGCTCGCTCGCAGCGACCCCGTTGATGACGCCGGTGACCTTTGCCGCGACGCCCGGCGACGCGCGGCTGGTGGTGATCGTGCTGCGCGGGGGGATGGACGGGCTCGACGCGATACGGCCTCTGGGCGATCCGGGGCTCAAGGCCCTGCGCCCCGATCTGGCGCAGGAGGGTCTGGCCCTGGACGGGATGTTCGCCCTGCACCCGGCGCTCGCGCCGTTGCTGCCGCTCTGGCAGGCAGGCGAGTTCGCCGCCGCCCATGCGGTCTCGACCCCGTATCGCGACCGGCGCAGCCATTTCGACGGGCAGGACGTGCTGGAAAACGGCGGCAATGATGCCGAGGGGCAGCTGACCCCGGCCGGAGACGGCTGGCTGAACCGGGCCGTGGCGCAGATGCAGGGCGCGCGGGCCGAGACGGCTTTCGCCGTGGGCTACACGACGCTGATGCTTTTGCGGGGGCAGCAGGAGATCTCGACCTGGGCCCCCGATGCCGCGCTCGACCTGACACCGCAGGCGGATCTGCTGCTGGAGCGGATCTATGCTCAGGACCCGCTCTTTGCCCAGGCCCATGCGGAGGCCGAGGCCCTCGCCGCCCTCGAAGGCGACGGCCCGATCTCGGCCAACAAGGCCCGGCGGGCCGAGGCGCTGGCCCGTTTCACCGCCCAGCGCCTGCGCGAGGACACCCGGATCGCGGCCTTTTCGCTCGGCGGCTGGGACACCCATGCCCGGCAGGACCGCACGCTGCCCCGGGCCCTGTCCGAACTGGTCACCGCGATCACCGTCCTGCGAGACACGCTCGGCCTGGATTGGTCCCGGACCGTGGTCATGGCGGTGACCGAGTTCGGGCGCACGGCCCGGCTCAACGGGTCCGGCGGGACCGATCACGGGACGGGCGGGGCCGCGCTCTTTGCCGGTGGGGCGCTGGCGGGTGGACGGGTCCTGAGCGACTGGCCCGGCCTGCGCGAAGGCGCGCTCTTTCAGGATCGCGACCTGATGCCCACGCGGGACCTGCGGGCCATGGCCGCCTGGGTTCTGCGCGATCACATGAACCTGCCGCGCTCGGCGCTGGAGACGCTGGTCTTTCCCGGGCTCGACATGGGCGCGGCACCCCGCCTGATCGCCTGACCCGGGATCTGCGCCTCTAAGACCATAGCCGCCTTCCCCCCGGGCGCGAAAGCGGAGATGATCGCCGGATCCCCGGAACGAGTGGCGCAATGGATCCCCGACTTTTCTACCTGACCCTCGGCAATGTGGTGATCGGCACCGGCACGATGGTGATGTCCGGCATTCTCGACCCGATCGCCGCGGATCTGGGGATCACCGTCTCCGCCGCCGGACAGGTCACCACGGTCTATGCCCTTGCCTTCGCGCTCGGCGCGCCGGTGATGGCAACGCTGACCGGGCGGTTTGACCGGTCCAAGGTGCTGGCCGCGGGCTTGCTGCTCTTTGCGGTGGCGAGCCTTCTCAGCGCGCTGGCCCCGACTTACGAGGTGCTTATGGCCGCTCGGATGCTGGGCGGGCTGGCGGCGGCGATCTTTTCGCCCACGGCGGTGGCCGTCGCGGCAAGTCTCGTGCCGCCCGCACAGCGCGGCCGCGCCATCGCGCTTGTCTTTGGCGGCATGACCATCGCCAGCGTCTTTGGCGTGCCCCTCGGCACATGGGTCGGGCTGGCGCTTGGCTGGCGCGAGATGCTTGCGGGGCTGAGCGTTGCGAGCCTCGGGGCCGTGCTGGCGCTGTGGTGGGGCGTGCCCAAGGGCCTGATGCTGCCGCCGGCGAGCCTTGCGCGGTGGGGCGCGGCGCTGCGCCAGTCCAGTGTCGGTCTGCTCCTTAGCGTGACCGCCTTCCAGATCGGGGGATGCTTCGTGCTCTTTGCCTTTTTCGGACCCTATCTGAGCGGGGTGACCGGGCTGGCGACCGAGGGGATCGCCGGGATGCTCTTTGTCTTCGGGCTGGCCAGCCTGATCGGGAATTTCGCCGCAGGCTGGGCGGTGGACCGGTTCGGCGCGGGCCGCGTGACCCATGGGGCGGTGGCGCTGACGGCGCTGAGCCTGCTGGCGCTCATGGGCACGGCGGGTCAGCCCGTGGCAGCGGGGCTGGCGATCATTCTCTGGGGGGCGACGGTCTTTGGCATCAACACGGCCCAGCAGGCCAGACTGGTGGAGGCGGCCCCGGACTATGCGACGGTGATCCTGCCGGCGAATTCCTCGATCCTCTTTGCCGGTCAAGCGCTCGGGGCGGCCCTGGGCGGGGTCGTGGTGGCCTGGGGCGGGCTGGCCGTGCTGCCGCTGGTGGGCGGGCTGGTGGTACTGGTGGCTCTCGGCCTGTCCCTTAGGGCGGCAGCGCTGCGCCCGGCTTAGGCCGCGCGCATCATCGCCATGAGGCGCGCCTTCTCGCCCTGATCATCCTCGCGCGAGATCGCTTCCGAGAGGGCCTGCAGCGAAGCGATGTTGTGGCCCGCGCGGAAGCTGTCCACATGGGGCAGCATCGCCATGATCCCCGCCGCCTTGGGCGCGAACCCGTCCCAGCGCAGGAGCGGGTTGATCCAGATGAGCTTGCGCGCCGAGAGGTGCAGGCGGGTCATCTCGAATTCAAGCGCGCCCGGATCGTCCCTGTCGAGCCCATCGGTGATCAGAAGCACCACCGAGCCCGTGCCCAGCACCCGGCGCGACCAGTCGTGGTTGAACTCCTTGAGGCAGGCGCCGATCCGCGTGCCCCCTTCCCAGTCTTGCGCCTCGGCCCCGGCGGCAGCGAGGGCCGCATCCACGTCGCGCTGATGCAGGTGGCGGGTGATGTTGGTCAACCGTGTGCCGAAGGTGAAGGCATGGACCTTGGCCCAGCCCGCCCCTTTGGCGTTGCTGACCGCATGCAGGAAGTGGAGCACGGCGCGGGAATACTGGGACATGGAGCCCGAGATATCGCAGAGACAGACCAGATTGGGCCAGCGGATACGCGGGGCCTTGGTGGCCAGATGGTGGATCTCGCCGCCCTTGCGCATGGCCTCGCGCATGGTGCGCTGCCAATCGGCGCGCGCCCCGAACGGGTCGGCCTTGGTCCGGCGCGACCGCAGGGGTTTCACCGGCAGGCTGAGCTGGGCGATCAGGCGCTTGGCCTCGGCCATTTCCGAATTCGACATTTGCTCGAAATCGAGGGTCTGGAGCCGTTCCTGGCTCGACATGGTGCGGGAGGCGTCGATCTCGATCTCGGTGCCCTCATCCTCCATCTCGGGCATGTCCGGCAGGTCGCGATCCACCCCATCGAGCAACGCCTCGGCGGCGCGTTTCTCGGCGGCCTTGGCCTTGCGTTCCTCGGCGACGCCGCGGACCATGGGCGTCAGGAAGGACATCATCTGTTCCATGTAGCGCGGGTCGCGCCAGTAGAGCCGAAAGACCTGGTGGAAGACCGCGCGCTGCTCGGGGCGCGAGACGAAGCAGGCCTGCAGGGTGAAGTAGAAATCCCGCTGGTTCGTGAAACCCGCCGCCTGCACCGCCTTGACAGCGTCGATCACCCGACCCGGCCCTACCGGGAGCCCCGCCGCCCGCAGGGCCCGGGCGAAATAGGTGATGTTATGGCCCAGCTTGGGATCATCGGGCAGGTCGAGATCAAGGAATTCCGCCATGGATCAGGGGTCCGTCCGCGCGGCACGGCGGGGGGCTGCCTGCCCCCCGTGCCCCCCGGGGATATTTCCGGACTTAAGATGGGCGGGGCGCAGGTCTGTCATGCGGGGGCCAATTCGGCGCGGACCTCTTCAAGGATTTGTTTTGCGGCCGAGCCTTCGAGTTTCTGAATGTCGTCCTGGTATTTCAGGATCGCACCGAGCGTGTCTGCGATGACCTCGGGGCTGAGCTCCAGCACATCGAGGGCCAGCAGGCATTTCGCCCAGTCGATGGTTTCTGCCACGCCTGGTTTTTTGAAGAGATCCTCGGTGCGCAGGCGCTGGACAAAGGCCACGACTTCACGGCTGAGCGCTTCGGCGGCCTCGGGGGCGCGGGCCTGCAGGATGGCGATCTCGCGTTCGAATTCCGGGTAATCGACCCAGTGATAGAGGCAGCGGCGCTTCAGGGCGTCATGGACCTCGCGCGTGCGGTTCGAGGTGAGCACCACGAGGGGCGGCTCGGCGGCGGCGACGGTTCCCAGTTCGGGGATGGTCACCTGGTAATCCGACAGCGCCTCGAGCAGGAAGGCCTCGAAGGGTTCATCCGTGCGGTCGATCTCGTCGATCAGCAGGACCGGCGCGCCGCCCTCTTGCGGGCGCATGGCTTCGAGCAGCGGGCGCTCGATGAGGTATTCGTCGGAAAAGAGCTCGGTCTGGAGCGCTTGTCGGTCCGCGCCGCCCGCAGCCTCCGCTGTGCGGATCGCGACCATCTGGGCCGGGAAGTTCCATTCATAGACCGCCGAGGAGGCATCGAGCCCCTCATAGCATTGCAGCCGGATCAGGCGCTTGCCGAGGGCTGCGGCCATGGCCTTGGCGATTTCGGTCTTGCCCACGCCCGCCTCGCCCTCGAGAAAGATCGGGCGGCCCAGGGTGGTGGCCAGAAAGACCACGGTCGCGAGAGGGCGGCCACAGACATAGTTCTGGGTGCCCAGCACCTCCTGCACATGGTCGATACTGGTGAATGCTTTGCTCATCGGCTCCTCCGTTGCCCTCACCCTGCATGGCCGCCCCCCGGGGTCAAGCCCGCCTAAAGGCGGAGACGGCCCGACGCGCACTGCGGCGCCGCGCCGCGCTTTGATGGACGCCCGCGCCCCGGCGCGCTATGTTCCCGCCGAGGCGCAGGAGGATGCAATGAACGTCACGACCCCGATCACCCAGAAGGACGCCCCGGACCTGTCGCGGTTCGATTGGGCAGACCCGTTGCGGCTGGAAGATCAGCTCAGCGAAGAGGAGCGCATGCTGCGCGACGGGGCCGCGGCCTTTGCGGCGGACAAGCTCGCACCGCGCATCATCGACGCCTATCGCGAGGCCACGGTAGCGCCCGAGATTTTTGCCGAAATGGGCGCGGCGGGCCTGCTCGGTGTGACCGTGCCCGAGGCCTATGGCGGGCTCGGGGGGTCCTATGTGGCCTACGGCCTTGTCGCGCGCGAGATCGAACGGATCGACAGCGGCTATCGCTCGATGATGTCCGTGCAATCCTCGCTCGTGATGTACCCGATCTATGCCTATGGAACGGAAGAGCAGCGGCAGAAATACCTGCCCGGGCTGGCGGCCGGGACGCTGATCGGCTGCTTCGGGCTGACCGAACCCGATGCGGGCTCGGACCCGGCGGGCATGAAGACCCGCGCGGAAAAGACCGCCACGGGATACAAGCTGACCGGGTCCAAGATGTGGATCTCGAACGCGCCCATCGCCGATGTCTTCGTAGTCTGGGCCAAGTCCGAGGCCCATGGCGGCAAGATCCGGGGTTTCGTGCTCGACAAGGGCATGGCCGGGCTGAGCGCGCCCAAGGTGGGCGGCAAGCTGAGCTTGCGCGCCTCGGTGACCGGCGAGATCGTCATGGACGGAGTCGAGCTGGGCGAAGATGCGCTCCTGCCCGGGGTTGAGGGGCTCAAAGGTCCGTTCGGCTGTCTGAACCGCGCGCGCTATGGCATCGGCTGGGGCGTGATGGGCGCGTCGGAATTCTGCTGGCACGCGGCGCGGCAATACGGGCTCGACCGGCACCAGTTCAAACGCCCCCTCGCCCAGACCCAGCTTTTCCAGAAGAAGCTTGCCGATATGCAGACCGAGATCGCCCTTGGCCTGCAAACGGCCCTGCGCGTCGGCCGCCTGATGGATGAGGGGCGTGCCGCGCCCGAGATGATCAGCCTGCTGAAGCGCAACAATTGCGGCAAGGCGCTGGAGATGGCGCGGATGGCCCGGGACATGCATGGCGGCAACGGGATCTCGGAAGAGTTTCAGGTCATGCGCCATATGGTGAACCTCGAGACGGTGAACACCTATGAAGGCACCCATGACGTGCATGCGCTGATCCTCGGCCGGGCCCAGACGGGCCTGCAGGCGTTCTTCTAGGTGGATCCGGACGCCCGTTACGTCACCATTTTTGACTGCGCGCTTCTCGAGACCGAGGAGGCGCGCGCGCGCCTGTGGCGGGGCCCCCTTGATCCGGACCCGATCGTGGTGCGGATCACGGCGGTGCCGCTTTTTCTGACATCGCCCTTCGAGCTGGGCACGGGTGCGCAGTACCTGCTGCGCCCGCTGGACCGCACGGGCCAGCCGATCGCGCTGGATCCGGAGTTCACTGCGCGCACCGGGATCACCGAGACGATGATCGCCCGTCAGAGCATGAATGTGCCCGAGGCCCTCTTGGCCCTCGACCGGCTGAGCGGTGGCGGGCGGCTCTTGTCCTGGGGCAAGGATGAGCTGCACCTGATGGCCATCGGGTGCTATGCGGCGGGGTTCAAACCTCCGATCCCGGTGGGGCGGTTCGGCAGCGCGGCCGCGTTGCTGCACAAGGCCGGGATTGCGCTGGAGCGGATCCATGGGACCGAGCCGCGCGGAATCGCCGAGCTCTGCGATGTGCCGCCGGCCCCGACGGACGCAGATACCGCCACATGCATCGCCCGCGGCCTGCAGGGCCTTCTGCGGCGCGAGATGCTATCCCCCCGTGATGTTCTGAAAGGCTGACGCGCGCCGCCCGGCCCTGATCCACGCTTTGAGGCGGCGCGGGTCCAGCGGATCGGGACCGGCCAAGCCCGCGTCACGAGGTGCCCGAAGGGGTCAGGCGCGCACCCGCAACTCGGCGATCCGGTCGGCAAAGGCATGGGCAAGCTGCGCGACCGCCTTGGCACTGTCAGAGCGCTGCGCATAGGCGCGCAGGCCCACGATCTCGGCCTGATAGCGTTGCCCGAGGGTGGTCGGATCGCTTTCGCCTGCGATCTCGCCCAGATCCCGTGCCTCGGCAAAGGCGGTGATGAACATCGCCTCGGTCTCGGCCATCAGCGTCTCGGCCTGGGCGCGCAGGGCCGGCACATCCGCGGTCTCGAGGATCGTCTTGACCAGCATGCAGGCCCGGGCCGGTCCCGTGCGACTGCACAGATCCGCGAAGTTGCGCATATGGGTCTCGAGCGCGGCCAGCGGCCCCATCTCGGCGCGCAACTCGGCAAAGCCGCCCTGCCCGCTCTCGGCATACCGCTCCAGCGTGAGCCCATAGAGGGTCTCCTTGTTCTGAAACGCGGCATAGATCGAGCCCGGGCGCATATCCAGCGCGGCCTCAAGATCCTTGAGCGAGGTCCCGTGATAGCCCTTGGCCCAGAAAAGATCGCGCGCCCGGTCAAGGGTCGCGGCGCGGTCATGGGAAGGGCGGCGGGCCATGTCAGGTCCTTTGTGCAAAGCGGGTCCGGTTACGTTCTAGCCCAGCCTCGGGGCGAGGCCAGATGACGTTTGAGTGATCGCTCAAATATATTCTTGAACGATCACTCAAGAAAGGTATGTCTTGTCGCATCAACCCATACCGCCACGAGAGAGGCTGCCATGACCGATTTTACTCTGCACGACCTGGACACCGCCCCGGATGCCAGCAAACCCCTGCTGGAAACCTCCCTGAAGAATTTCGGGCGGATCCCCGGCCTGCACGCGGTCATGTCCGAAAGCCCCAAGACCTTCGAAGCGTACCAGCTGCTCCACAAGCTCTTCACCGAGACCACCTTCGACGCGGATGAGCTGACGGTGATCTGGCAGAGCATCAATGTAGAGCATGCGTGCCATTACTGCGTGCCCGCCCATACGGGCATCGCGAAGATGATGAAGGTCGATGACGCGATCACCGAGGCCCTGCGCAATGAGACGCCCCTGCCGACGCCGCGGCTCGAGGCGCTGCGGGATTTCACCCTGACCATGGTGCGCAGCCGGGGCAACGCGACCGAGGCCGAGGTGCAGGCCTTCCTCGATGCCGGCTTCACCCGCGAGCAGGTGCTCGAGGTCGTGCTGGGGATCGCGCAAAAGGTGATGTCCAACTACATCAACCATCTGGCCGACACGCCGGTGGATCAGGTGATGCAGAAATTCGCTTGGACCAAGGCCTCGCCCGAAGCCGCCTAAGCCCTTGATCCTGCCGGGGCGGGCCTCCTAGGGTGTGCAGACACTTTCGGAGACCCGCCCCCCATGTCCCTCTCTATCATGCCGGTCGAAACCTGGCTGGCCTTCGTGGTCGCCTCGACCCTCCTGCTGCTGATCCCCGGCCCGACCATCCTGCTGGTGCTGAGCTATGCCCTGAGCCAGGGCCGCCGCGTGGCCGTGAGCACCGCAGCCGGGGTTGCCCTCGGCGATCTGATTGCCATGAGCGCCTCGCTCGCCGGGCTCGGCACGTTGGTGATGACCTCTGCCACGCTCTTCACGGCCCTGAAATGGGTCGGCGCGCTCTATCTTGTCTGGCTCGGGATCAAGCTTCTGCGCAGCCCGCCCTCCGCGGGGCTCGAGGCCGGGGTGCCAGCGCAGGCCAGCCCGCGAGAGACCTTCCTGCACGCGACCACGGTCACCGCGCTGAACCCCAAGAGCATCGCGTTCTTCATCGCCTTCGTGCCGCAATTCGTGAATGCTCAGGCGCCGCTCCTGCCGCAATTCGCGCTGCTGACCGGGACATTCGTGACCCTCGCAACGCTGAACGCATTGGCCTATGCCCTTTTGGCTGACCGGCTGCGGGCGCAGATCCGGCGCCCCTCGACCCTGCGCTGGCTGACCCGTGCCGGGGGTGGCACGCTGATCGGGATGGGGGCGCTGACGGCAACCGCGCAGCGTGCCGCATGAGCGATCCGTTCTTTCATCCGGTATCGGGGACCGAGCTGCCGCGCTATGCCGGGGCACCGAGCTTCATGCGCCTGCCGGTGGTGACACCGGATCATCCGCGCTTTGCCGAGGTCGAGATCGGCCTGATCGGCACGCCCTGGGATGGCGGCACCACGAACCGGCCCGGCGCGCGACACGGGCCGCGACAGATCCGCGACATGTCGACGATGATCCGAGCCCAGCACGGGGCGACGGGCGTGGCCCCGTTCCGTCTGGCGAATTGCGCCGATCTGGGGGATGTGGCCCCGAACCCCGCCGGGCTCGAAGACAGCATGGCGCGGATCACGGCCTTTTACCGTGATATTGTGGCCGCCGGGATCCGCCCCCTGACCGGGGGCGGCGATCACCTGTGCACCCTGCCGATCCTGCGGGCGCTGGGGGCGGAGGGTCCGCTGGGCCTGATCCAGTTCGACAGCCATACGGATCTCTTCGACACGTATTTCGGCGGGACGAAATTCACCCATGGCACCCCGTTCCGGCGCGCCATCGAAGAGGGGCTGATCGATCCGGTGCGCACGGTGCAGATCGGGATCCGAGGCACCGCCTATGGCACCGAGGATCGCGACTATGCCCGCGATGTCGGGATCACCATCATCCCGATCGAGGCGTTTTTCGAGCGGGGCATTGCCCATGTGATGGATGAGGCGCGCGAGATCGTCGGCGCGGCCCCGACCTATGTCACCTATGACATTGATTTCGTGGACCCGGCCTTTGCGCCCGGAACCGGGACGCCCGAGGTGGGTGGGCCGACCTCTTATCAGGCGCTGCAGGTGGCGCGGGCTTTGCGCGGGCTGAATATCATCGGCGCGGATCTCGTCGAGGTGGCGCCGCCTTTTGATGCGAGCGGGGCGACGGCCTATCTCGGCGCGTCGCTGATGTTCGAGATGCTGTGCCACATGGCCGAAGGGCCGCTTTGACCCATTGCGATCCCGGCGCGCCTGCGCCGGGCTCAGCGGTCGGTCAGCAATTTCCACCCCAAGGCGCAGAAGCCAAGTTCCAGAAACAGATAGATCAACAGAAGCGGATGCGGCAGACCATCCAGCAAGAGGCTGAGCGCCCGGCCCGCCGCCAGCCCGCCCATGAAGATCACAAGGCTCCAGAGCGCGGGGATGCGCAGGTCCGGCTTGCGAGCGCCCATGAGCCAGAAGAGCGCCAATGCCAGATAAAGGCCCATCACCGCGCGAAAGATATGCCGCGTGTTCGCGGCCGAAGCATCGATCCCGAACATCCACGGCAGCGTGACATTGGGTGCGGCGCCGTAGCCCAAGGCAATCGGGGTGAGCCCCACCGCGGCCAATGTCAGGAAAGCCGGTTGAAATCGCGCGAGGGTGCTCATGGGTCAACTCCGTTCTGGTGCGGGATCCCGTGACGCAGCCTTGCGCCAACGCACCCAGCGTCCAGCCCTACATCATGGGGGCCGGGCCCGTAAATGCGCGCGCACCCCCAACCGACCCGCTCTCGGAGGACCACGCAGCCGGTTTAGGACGCTGCGCAGCGATCACGCGGCGCAGGAGCGGCCACCATGACGTGTCACGATCACCGCACGTCAGCACCCGGCCTGCAACCCGTCTTGCACGCCCACCTGGCCGGTCAGAGCCCGCCCTCGGTCTCAAGAAAGGAGACGATCTCGGGCACGCCCTGCCCGGATTTCAGCGCCGCCATCACGAAGGGTCGTGGCCCGCGCGCCGCCTGTGCGTCGCTCTGCAGCAGGTTCCGATCCACGCCCACATAGGGCGCGAGATCCGTCTTGTTGATCACAAGCAGATCCGAGCGCGTCAGCCCCGGTCCTTTCTTGCGCGGGATGTCCTGCCCCGCTGCCGTGTCGATCACGTAGATCGTCAGATCGGCCAGCTCGGGGCTGAAGGTCGCGGCGAGATTGTCTCCACCGCTCTCGATCAGGATCACGTCCAGATCCGCAAACCGCGCCCTGAGATCGGCCACCGCCGCGAGATTGATCGAGGCATCCTCGCGGATCGCCGTATGCGGGCAGCCCCCGGTCTCGACCCCGCGGATCCGCTCCAGCGGCAGGGCCTGCGCGCGCATCAGATACTCCGCATCCTCGGAGGTGTAGATATCATTGGTGATCACTGCGACCGAATACCGGTCACGCAGCGCCCGGCAGAGCTGTTCGGTCAGCGTGGTCTTGCCTGCCCCGACCGGCCCCCCGATCCCGACCCGCAGCGGTCCGTTCTCAGACATCCGCCCCGGCCTCCTCTTCCTCGGCAAAGACTTCAAGTGCCGCGTTCAGCGCGTTGATCGCGCTTGGAAATCCGCCATAAAGCGCCATCTGCCAGATCACCTCGCCGATCTCCTGCTGGCTCAGACCGGCCTTGCGCCCACCCGCGATATTCACCTTGAGCTGCGGCTTAGTCTGCCCGCCCAGAGCGGTCAGCGCCGCGATGGTCGCGATGTAGCGCTCGCGCAGGGGCAGCCCGGGCCGGGCATATTGCCGACCATAGGCGAAATCCACCACGCCCTCGGCCAGCCCCGGCACCAGATGGCCATAGCGAGCCTCCAGCGCGGCCTCCATGCCCGGGTTCAGCTCTTCTGAGAGTGTGCGTCCTGTCTCGGTCGTGGTCATGTGCGGAAAATCCTGACTTCTTGTGTTTCATGGCCCATGGCGGCGAGATCCCCGCGCAGGGCGCTTGTGGCGACCTCTTCCAGAGGCAGCGCCGCGAGACGGGTCGCTTCGGCAGAAATCGCGTCATGCAGCGCCTGCGACACGCGCTGCCCCTCGGTTTGCCCGAGCGGGATAAGGCGCACGGCCCCGGAAATCAGACCGCCCAGAAACGCCTGCAGGTAGAGCGCGACGACCTCCTCGGGCGGCAGGCCAAGGGACCGGGCCCGCGCCCCGACGGCAACGGGATAGGGCAGCGGCGAGAGCTGCTCGGGGCATAGCGCGTTGGTCGTCTGCACGAAGGCCGCGCCCTGATCCCGGGTCTCGGACCAACGCTCCGCCGAGGTCGCGAGCGCCTCGGCCGCCTCGGCCAAGACCTCCAACGGATCCCCTGCGGCCGCGCGGGCCACGAGCAGGCCGTCGGTCTGGCAGCTTCCGGCCATGAGCAGGCCTTCGAGCCAGATCCGCAGGCTGTCCGCATCGTGGATCTGCCCGGCGGTGATCGCCTGTTCGAGCCCGTGGGAATAGGCATAAGCGCTCACCGGAAAACCGGGGGAGAGCCATTGGGCAAGGCTCAACCGGCTTTGCAGGGCGCGCCCCACGCCATCAGTCATGGTTGTGCCCGTGGGAGTGACCATGGCTGTGTTCATGGCCGTGGTCGTGTGCGTGTTCGTGGCTGTGCCCGTGTTCATGGCTGTGGCTCTGCGTCTCCGCCGGTCCATGATCATGGCCCATGGTCCGGCCATGGCCATAGGCGCCGCCCTCGGGCGTGAAGGGCGCGGTCACCTCGGCGACCTCCGCCCCCAGGCCCCGCAGCATCCCCGCCAGCACATGGTCATGGCGAATGAACAGCGCATCCTCGGCGATTTGGCAGGGTGTGTGACGGTTGCCGATATGCCAGGCCAGCCGGATGAGATCGCCGGTCACGCGCAGCAGCGCCTCGGGCGCGGCCTGCACCGCGATCCGGGTGCCATCGGGGTGGTCGAACCCGTGCTCGGGACCGAGGCTGACCACTTCGGGCAGGTCCAGCACAAAGGCCCGCCCCCCCTCGGAGACGAGCCGCTTGCGCCGCAGGAACCGGCCCTCGTAATCGAGGCTCAGGCGATCGGTGGCCCCCTCAGCGCTGCTCAGGCGTGTGATCCGGGGCGCGCTCATGCCAGCCCCCATGGGGTCCGCTGAGCACTCTGGCACTGGCTTTCTGCCGCAGATGCCGCTTCAGACAGGCGCGGGTCAGCCCCATCCGCGCGAGATCGGTATCCGTCAGCGCGTTCAGGGCGGCAAACTCGGTCGCCATGGCATGGGCCGCGCGCAGCTCGGACCAGGCCTCCCGAAGACGCGAAAAGATCCCGCGCGTCGGGTGCAGAGATATCAGGAAATTCGAAACCATAGGATTGGGGATCTTTCGTGTTCGATCTTTCCTCCCGGGCGCATGCTATTGCATACAACCCATTCGGACAGCAAGCAGACGCTCCGCAACCCGGGATTGCACCGGGTGCAGAGCTGTCGGCGTGACGCGGGCTCAGGCCCGGGCGGCCAGCGCGCGCAGCAACGCGTCGCGGGTGGTGTCCATATCCTCGAGCTCTGCCGGGGTCAGGGCAAAGATGCGCTCGGCTTCGAGCTGCAACTCGTGCGCATGGGCGAGCCGGTTGGGCGCGGCCATCACGGCGTCGAAGATGGTGGTGGCCAGGCGCGAGACGGCCGGGCGGTCGAGAACGAGACTTGTCATTGGAAACCTCCGTGGAATGGGTCACGTGTTTCCTCCCTGTATCCCATGATATGCAATGGTGGACGGCGCTTGGGTAGGCCTGTCTCGGCAAGCCCGGGTTGCGCTCGGAGCATGACCCGCGCGGGTGGCGGCGCGGCGATCGTGGTTAACGCAATGTTCAGCGCGGCCGCGCAGATTGGTCGGGAGCCGCTGCCCGTGAGAACGACATGACCCGATCCCTGTTCGATGGACTGCCCCTGCCCGACCAGCTCGCCATGTTGCGCGCAAGGCTGCGGGCGTTGAAGGCCGAAGAGGCCACGCTGCGCGCGCAGATCCTGGCGGCGCAGGGCACCGGGGCGCTGCGCGGGTTGGCCTATGACATCCGCATCGTCCACAGCACCCAGCGCAGCATTCTGAAAGAGCGGCTCCCCCTCGAGATCCAGAGCAATCCACGCTTCTTTCGCCGGTCCGAGATTGCGCAGGTCCGGCTGGTGCAGCGGGCACATGTGCCCGCTGCGGACGCGCGAGATGCCAAACCGTCCGGGTCCTTGGGACACCAGCGGTCTGTGCACGCGGGTCCGCGCAGTCCGGCCTGCCGGACTGCGCCACCGCGCTAGCGGCCGCACAGGTCTCTACCGGTGAAACCGGTCGCGGAAGACATGGGCGGTGATCTGATCCCGTGCCACCCCAAGCTCGGCCAGCCGTGCATCGGACAGGGCATGGAGCCGCTTGAGCTCGCCAAGTCGCGGCGCCACCGCGCGTTCGGGGTTCACCCCCAAACCAAGCTCTGCGAAGAACAGATCGATCTGGCTCTGCACGGGATCGGGGCGCACCCCGGGGATCGAAAGATATACGGTCATTGTCAGCCTCTTGGTTGGGGGCCGCAACACGCCCCCTTCCTGCGACAATATAGCGCAATCCTCCCATGGATCCCGTCTCTCCGATCTGTTTCCTGGATCGTCTGCCGGGGACTGCCCGGTAATCCGGCACCGGGCCCGTGCTGCGCCCGTTCCCGACGCGCTTATGGTCCCCGCTTCTGCGCGCGTGGCGCATGGATCAGAACATGAAATACCGCTGGGCCAGCGGCAGTTCCGTCGCGGGCTCGCAGGTCAGCAACTCGCCATCCGCGCGCACCTCATAGGTCTCGGGATGCACCTCGACCTCGGGCGTGGCGTTGTTCAGCACCATGGAGGATTTCCCGATCTCGCGGCAGTTCTCGACCGCAAGCGTCTGCTTGGCGAGCCCGAGCCCCCCGCCGATCCCGGCGGCCTGCGCCGCCTGACTGACAAAGAGCACGGCCGAATTCTCAACCGAGCGGCCATAGGCGCCGAACATCGGTCGGGTATAGACCGGCTGCGGCGTCGGGATGGAGGCATTCGGATCGCCCATCTGGGCGCAGACGATCGTGCCGCCCATCAGAACCATCTCGGGCTTCACGCCGAAAAACGCCGGGCTCCAGAGGCACAGATCCGCCCGCTTGCCCACCTCGATCGAGCCGATATGGCTGCTGATCCCGTGGGCGATGGCCGGGTTGATCGTATATTTTGCCACGTAGCGGCGCACGCGCAGGTTGTCATTGTCGCCGGTCTCATCCGACAGACGCCCGCGCTGCTTCTTCATCTTGTCTGCCGTCTGCCAGGTGCGGATGATCACCTCACCCACCCGGCCCATGGCCTGACTGTCCGAGGCGATGATCGAAAACGCCCCCATATCATGGAGGATATCCTCGGCGGCGATGGTCTCCTTGCGGATCCGGCTCTCGGCGAAGGCCACGTCCTCGGGGATGGCCTTGTCCAGATGGTGGCAGACCATGAGCATGTCGAGATGCTCTTCAAGGGTGTTCACCGTGTAGGGCATGGTCGGGTTGGTGGAGCTGGGCAGGACATGCTCCTCGCCCACGACCTTCATGATGTCGGGCGCATGTCCTCCCCCCGCACCTTCGGTGTGGAAGGCATGGATCGTGCGGCCCTTCATGGCACCGATTGTATTCTCGACAAAGCCGCTCTCGTTCAGGGTGTCCGTGTGGATCATCACCTGCACGTCCATGTCGTCGGCCACGCTCAGGCAGCAATCGATGGCCCCGGGCGTGGTGCCCCAATCCTCGTGCAGCTTCATGGCGCAGGCCCCGGCCTCGACCATCTCGACCAGCGCGCCGGGCAGGCTCGCATTGCCCTTGCAGGACAGGCCGAAATTCATCGGGAAGGCGTCGAGCGACTGCAACATCCGCCCGATATGGAATGACCCGGGCGTGCAGGTCGTGGCCAACGTGCCATGGGCCGGACCGGTGCCGCCGCCGAGCATCGTGGTGACCCCGGAATGGAGCGCATCCTCGATCTGCTGCGGGCAGATGAAGTGGATATGGCTGTCAAACCCGCCCGCAGTGAGGATCCGTCCCTCGCCCGCAATCGCCTCGGTGCCCGGGCCGACGATGATGTCGACGCCGCTCTGCGTGTCGGGATTGCCGGCCTTGCCGATGGCCGCGATCACGCCGTCGCGCAGGCCCACATCGGCCTTGTAGATGCCCGTATGATCCACGATCAGCGCATTGGTGATGACGGTATCCACTGCGCCCTCGGCGCGGGTGGTCTGGGCTTGGCCCATCCCGTCGCGGATCACCTTGCCGCCGCCGAACTTCACCTCTTCCCCATAGGTGGTCAGGTCCCGCTCGACCTCAATGATCAGGTCCGTATCCGCGAGCCGCACCTTGTCGCCCGTCGTGGGACCATACATGTCAGCATAAGCGGCGCGAGAGATCTTGGCGGGCATGGGCAGTCCTTGGGTCAGTCGGTCTTGGATATCTGTTCTGCGGCAGTTTAGGCCCCCGGCCCGGAAATGCAGCAAGGAAGCGCATTTTCAGGCAATCCAACCGCCCCGGAGGCCGCGCGCCGCCCAAAAATCAGGCAGCGCACTCGGCGAATTCACTGCATCTTGCGGGGGCCGCGCTTGACCAGACGCTTGCGGTTCGCATTGGTCGCCTTGTTCAACCGCTTGATCGAGGCATCCATGACCTGTGCCGGGTCCTTGCCCTGCATCGCGGCCACGAGGCCATCACTGCCGGACTTGATGAAGACCTTGGGTTTCTCGGCCACCATCCGCCAGTTCTCGTCAAAGGGCGTGTTCCAGAACCCCGCCATGCCCATCATGCGGAGCATGATGACCGAGTTGGTCTCGAACCCCAGACGCCAGACATTCGCGCCGGTGCTGAGATAGTCGAACATGTTGGAGGTATGCTTCATGGGGGCTGCTTTCACTTGGGGCAGAGGCACTGACAATCACGGTCTCTGGTGGGGCAAGGCGCGGGCCCCGGGGGCCCATGCCGATCTTGGAACGGGGCTGCGCCCCGGGATTACGCCTTGCTGGGCGCGGGTTTGGTCGTCTTGGCCTTCGCCGCCGGCGTCTTGGCAGGGGCTGCCTTGGCCTCGGGCTTGGGCGTGGCTTCGGCCACCGTTTCCGGCATGGGCGCGAGGCTCACGGTCTTCTTGCGCGGCGTCCGGCGACGGGTGGGCTTCGGCGCGGCGCTGGCCTCGGTCTTGGCGGCGGCAGGAGCGGCCTTGGCGGCGGGTTTCGCCGCCGGTTTCGGCGCAGCTTTCGCAGCGGGCTTCGGCGCGGCTTTCGCAGCGGGCTTCGGCGCGGCTTTCGCAGCAGGCTTCGGTGCGGCTTTCGCAGCAGGCTTCGGCGCGGCCTTCGCGGCAGGTTTCGGCGCGGCTTCGGCAGCAGTCTTCGGTGCGGCCTTGGCAGCCGGCTTCGGCGCGGCCTTCGCAGCAGGCTTCGGCGCGGCCTTCGCGGCAGGCTTCGGTGCAGCCTTCGCGGCGGGCTTCGGCGCGGCTTTCGCGGCAGGCTTCGGCGCGGCCTTCGCGGCAGGCTTCGGTGCTGGCTTCAGCTTGGTCACCGTGGCGCTTTTGGCGGACGCTTTCGCGGGCATCTCCAGCGCTGTCGCCGCCATGGCGGCTGCTGCGGTCTTGGCAGCGGCCTGCGTGCCGGTCTTTGCGACCGGTGCCGAGGACTTGAGGATCTGCGTACGCAGGCTCACCGAGTTCGGCGAATAGACATTGGCCAGTTTGAAGGCGCTCTCGGCCATCTGCATCTGCATCTCGACAGACATCTGCCAGAATTTCATGCCGCTGGCCCAGAAGTCCATCGGCGTCCTAAGGTTGGTCATTACAGTGCTCCCATAATCCCCTGATTGAATCCGTAGATCTTGCGCGCCCCCCCGAACGGCACAAGCGTGATGTCGCGGGTTTGTCCGGGCTCAAACCGGACCGCCGTTCCCGCAGCGATATCGAGCCGCATCCCCCGCGCCGCATCCCGATCAAAGGAAAGCGCCGCGTTGGTCTCGGCAAAATGGTAATGGCTGCCCACCTGCACGGGGCGGTCACCGGTATTGGCCACGGTGAGGGTCAGCGCCTCGGCCTCGGCATTCAGTGTGATCTCGCCCTCGGCGGGCATGATTTCCCCCGGGATCATTGGCCTGCCCCCCCACCGCGACGATGCGGCGGTTCGGGACGTACGCGCACGGGCACGGGCCGGGCGGCAGGGGCCGGAAACAGGCGGTCGAGGGCGGCGCGCAGGCGGTCGATCAGATCTTGCATGGTCTCGTCTCCTCGGGTCATCGAATGGGGTGGTGGACAGTCACGAGTTTGGTGCCATCGGGAAAGGTCGCCTCGACCTGCACGTCATGGATCATCTCGGCGATGCCCGGCATGCATTGATCGGCACGCACCACGCTGGCCCCGGCCTGCATCAGGTCGGCGACACTGCGCCCGTCCCGTGCGCCTTCGACCACGTAATCCGTGATCAGCGCGATCGCCTCGGGGTGGTTCAGCTTGACGCCACGCTCCAGTCGCCCGCGCGCCACCATGGCGGCGAGGCTGATCAGCAGCTTGTCTTTCTCCCTAGGGGTGAGGTTCATGTCCTCTCCTCTCTCGTCTGTCGTCCTTCACATGGAGGCGCGGCCTCCGCCTCTCAAGCCCGTCCTGGCTTGGACAGGTCCCACGCGGCCATCCGCCGCTCATACCTGCCACACCCGGGGCATGGCGCGCCCCTCGCGCAAGAGCTCCAGCAGCGGCACAAGCGCCTGTTTCAAGGGCTGCGCATCCGCTGCCATGGCTCGGACAACAAGCTTGCCGTCCCAGGCCGAGGCGGCCCAATGCACACCCTCGGGCGCGAGCCGTCGCACCGCATCGCGGGCAGTCTCCGCTGCGGGGGACAGAAATACAACCGTCGAGATGGCGCGCGCGCCGTCCATGCCCACTGGATGGTTCAGTGCTTCGGGCGTAAGCGCAAAGGGCTCCCACAAAACCAGCCGCCCGTCGCGGCGGATCTGCCGGTCATCGCACATCGCGACCCGCGCCAGAGCCTCGCCCATAGCAGCGCGGCCAAAGACCAGCGTCTCAACCCAGAGGAGCGTGGCATTGCCCGCCATCTCGACGCGGGTCTCGCGGCGCGTGGCACTGCCGTCAAAGAGGATGGTCTCCTGGGGCAGCCAATCGAGCCGTCCGCCGGCCCCGACATTCAGCGCGACCCGGACCTCACCCACCCCTTCCGCCGCGCGATAGGCGCGTTCGGCGGTCTGGGTGGCGCCCGTGGCCCGGGCGCCGGGTGCGAGGTCGAGCCTGTAGGACAGCCGGTCGCCCCCGGTGATCCCTCCGGCCGTGTTCAGAAACACCACTTCGGGGTCCACGGAATGGGTCCGGGGCAGCATCGCCTTGGCACAGCCCTGCTGCGCCAGATCCCGGAGCCGCGTCTTGCCCGCCCCATCCACGCCCAGCGCCACGCGCGCCGCACCGACACTGCGCTGCAGGCGGGGGGACGGGGACATCTCGGGATCGTGGTCGAGCATAAAGGCTCCTTTCCCGGGCACCCTGCCCCGCCAGCCGCCGGGCTGCAATTCAACCCTATGCCGCAGCGCAGAAAGTTCCGGGCCTGTGGCAGTTCCGCCTTCGTGCTGCGCGCGATTGCCGGGCGAAGCGCCCAATAAATGTGCAGCGCACCCGGGCACGGCCCTCTGGCTCTGACGCGCCGGGTCGGGTAGGACCCGGACGGACCGCTATGGCGGGACAAGACACGAGCCGAGAGGACATGACATGCGCCTGACCCTGCGCCGCCCGGATGACTGGCACCTGCACCTTCGCGATGGCGAGATGCTCAAGGGCGTGCTGCCCGAAACGGCCCGGCACTTTGCCCGCGCGATCATCATGCCCAACCTCGTGCCGCCCGTCGTGCGCGGCGACGATGCGGCGGCCTATCGCGACCGGATCCTGCAGGCCCTGCCCGAGGGGATGAGTTTTGCGCCTCTGATGACACTCTACCTGACGGAAGAGACGGACCCGGCGGATGTGGCTGCGGCCCATGCCTCGGGGCTCGTGACGGCGGTAAAGCTCTACCCGGCGGGGGCGACGACGAACTCGGCCTCCGGCGTGCGGGATTTCGACAAGGTCCGCCCGGTTCTGGAGACCATGGCCGAGATTGGCCTGCCCCTGTGCTTTCATGGCGAGGTGACCACCCCCGAGGTGGATATCTTTGACCGGGAGGCCGTGTTCATCGACACGGTGCTCGACCCGCTGCGGCGCGCGACGCCGGGCCTCAAGGTCACGATGGAGCATATCACCACCGCCGATGCGGTAACCTATGTGACCGAGACGGCGGGCCATATCGGGGCCACGATCACGACCCATCACCTGATGATCAACCGCAACCACATGCTGGTGGGCGGGATCCGGCCCCATTACTACTGCCTGCCTGTGGTCAAGCGCGCCTCCCACCAGGAAGCCCTGCGCAAGGCCGCGACCTCGGGCAATCCGCGCTTTTTCCTTGGCACCGACAGCGCCCCTCATACGGATGACAACAAGGAAACCTCGTGCGGCTGCGCGGGCGTCTTCTCCGCCTCCAACACCATGGCCTGCCTTGCCCATGTGTTCGAGGAAGAGGGCGCGCTCGACAAGCTCGAAGGCTTCGCGAGCCTATTTGGCCCGGCCCATTACGGGCTCGCACCCAATGAGACCACGATCACCCTGGAGCGTAGCGCGGATCCGGTCCCCTACCCGGCGCGGATCGAAACCGGCGCCGGCCCTGTGACCCTGTTCGACCCGGGTCACCCGCTGCATTGGCACGTGCGCGACTGAGCATCTTCGCGCCAGCGCGCGGCGTTGCAAGGCCCGCGACGTGACCGGGCGCGCAAGATCGGTTAACGTTCTCCTGACGCCGCCCGTGCGGTGTTGGACATGCTCGGCGTTTTTGCCGAGTGCCGTGTCCTGTGTTTGAACACAAAGGAAATTTCATGCTCCGATCCGTTTGCCTCGCAAGCTCCGCCCTCGCCCTCAGCGCCGTCATGGCGCAGGCCGCCCCGGTCACGGCGATCTCCGAGCTCTCCATGAGCCATTCCTTCATTATCAACAGTGGCAGTCGGCCGACCGGGATCGAGATCGAGACCGTGCCGGATTCGCTCACCGTGGAAGGACAGGCAGAGAGCCAGGTGGATGGGGCGGGTTTCACCACCACCGAGTCCAGTGACGTTCAGGTCGGAAACTCCTTCTCCGATCCGCCGCTCCCCTTCGAGGCGCAGCGGTCGCAAACCCAGGTCAATCTTGGCAACGGGGACGTGGCCACCGCAGGCTATGACGTGTCCATCCTGGTGGTGAACGACCCGGATCTCGGCAATTCCGCGAACGCCCCGACCCGGCGCGAGATCGAGCAGTTCGGGATCGCGGCTGTGTCCAATGCGGCCGATCCGATCAACGGCTCGGCCATATCGGACTTCAACAACACCCGGGACTACCGCTTCACCAATACCACGAACGACACGATCTCGTTCAACATCGCCGGGCAGTTCGAGGCCGAGATGCGGGCCGAACATCAGGGCCCCGAGGGGTTCGCCCGCACCTCCGGCAGCTTCGAGGTGCTGTTTGAGACCGGGCCCGGCGTCGACATCACCTACTTTCCCGTCGCACCCTACCTGATCACCGTGGACGAGGACGACCCGAATGCCTCCGTCGCGGAGATGTTCTTTGCCGATGATGGCGCGATCGCGGGCGTGACCTTTTCCGGCGGGGCCTCGGCCATCGCCGATGGCACAGAGGTCGTCGCGAGCCTGAGCGCCCAGAGCCGCTACGTCTTCGGCGTCACGCTGGAGGGCGGCGCGTCTATGGTGCTCGAGACCGCGTTCTCGCAGGTCAACGCCGTGCAGGTCGCCATCCCCGACATCCCGCCCGTCCCCCTGCCGGCAAGCCTGCCGCTGCTGCTGGCGGGTCTGGGCGGCGTCGCCGCCCTGCGCCGCCGGAGCCGCTAGGCCCTGCCCTGCGGCACCGCGCGCAGCACCGCCGCAGGGGTTCAATCCGGGCGCGGATTGTTTTAGGGGGAGGCGATCCACATTCGCGAGGCCGCCATGATCCCCACCAGCTTTCCCGACAAAGCCGAAATCGCCCGTCTGACCGCGTCGATGCTGCTCGAGATCGAAGCGGTGCATTTCAACGCGCGCGAGCCGTTCATCCTGGCCTCCGGCCTGCCCTCGCCGACCTATATCGACTGCCGCAAGCTGATCTCCTTTCCGCGGATCCGCACCACGCTGATGGATTTCCTGACGGTGACCGTGATGCGCGAGGCCGGGTTCGAGGCGTTCGACAACGTCGCCGGCGGCGAGACTGCGGGCATCCCCTTCGGCGCGCTGGTGGCCGAACGCATGGCCCTGCCCATGACCTATGTCCGCAAGAAGCCAAAGGGCTATGGACGCGACGCCCAGATCGAGGGCGTGATGACCGAAGGCCAGCGGGTGCTGCTGGTCGAGGACCTGACCACCGATGGCGGCTCCAAGTTGAAATTCGTCGACGCGATTCGCAAAACGGGTGCGGAATGCGGGCATACGGCGGTGATTTTCAGCTATGGAATCTTCCCCGACACCGAGGCCAATCTGGCCGCCCATGGCGTGAAACTTCACCATTTGTGCACGTGGTGGGATGTGCTCGCCGAGGCCCGCGACCGCGGCAGCTTTGATGCCGAAACGCTTGGCGAGGTTGAAACATTTTTGAACGCGCCGCGCGCCTGGCAAGAGGCCAACACGCCCGCCTGACACCCTGCGACGGCGGGTCGCAAGCGGGGTTTCGCCGCCTGTGGACAATTTCCGGGCAGGGAAAAAACTTCGCCCGATGGCGTGGCGAAATCGCACAACCGGTTGACCCGAGCCACCCTGCAACCGCAAGATGCAGGGGCAATCCCGACGTTTTCAGTTATGCACAGAGTTACCAACAATTGCTCTGGCGGACCCGTTGGGCCATAGGAGATGTCCAACGCAATGGGGGGCTGACGCGTGAACGAGGTGGCGAATTTGCCGGAGGCTGTAGCGGCGCTGGCACTGGATGGCGCGGGCACCGGACTGCCCCACAACATCGAGGCCGAACAGCAGCTTCTGGGCGCGATCCTGACCAATAACGACATCTTCGACCGGGTGGCGATGGTCATCCAGCCCGAGCATTTCTTCGACCCGGTGCACCGACGGATCTACGAGGTCGCGGCCACGCGCATCCAGAAGAACGCACTGGCCTCGCCCGTCACGCTCAAAGCGTTTTTGGAAGACGACCCGGGGCTCGCCGAATTGGGTGGCCCGGCCTATCTCGTCCGGTTGGCCGGGGCCGCGATCAGCGCTTTTGCGGCCAAGGATTATGCCCAGATGATCTACGATCTGGCGATCCGGCGCGAGCTGATCGAACTGGGCCGCGAGATTGCCAGCAAGGCCGCCGAGGTCGATGTGGCCTCAGAGCCCAAGGAACAGATCGTCGAGGCCGAGCAGGCGCTCTATGCGCTTGGTGAACAGGGCAAGTCCGACAGCGGCTTCCAATCCTTCCTGCGCGCGGTGACCGCCGCCGTGGACGTGGCCAATGCCGCCTACCAGCGGGATGGCGGGCTGGCCGGGGTCTCGACCGGGCTGATCGACATGGACAAGAAGCTCGGCGGGCTGCACCGCTCGGACCTTCTGATCCTCGCGGGTCGCCCCTCCATGGGGAAAACCTCGCTGGCCACGAATATCGCCTTCAACATCGCCAAAGCCTATCAGCGCGGCCGTCGCGCCGATGGTACCGAGGGCACGATCAATGGCGGCGTGGTCGGGTTCTACAGCCTCGAGATGAGCGCCGAGCAGCTTGCCGCTCGGATCCTGTCCGAAGCGGCCGAGGTCCCCTCGGAACAGATCCGCCGGGGCGACATGAACGAGACCGAGTTCCGCCGTTTCGTCGAAGCCGCGAAGTCGCTCGAGAGCTGCCCGCTCTATATCGACGACACGCCCGCCCTGCCGATCAGCCAGCTGGCCGCCCGGGCCCGACGGCTCAAGCGGACCAGCGGTCTCGACGTGCTGATCATCGACTATCTGCAGCTTGTCCGCCCGGCCACGGCCAAGGACAGCCGCGTCAACGAAGTCTCTGAAATTACACAAGGTCTCAAGGCGATTGCCAAGGAACTCGACATTCCGGTCATCGCCCTGTCACAGCTCAGCCGTCAGGTGGAGAACCGCGAAGACAAGCGGCCCCAGCTGTCGGATCTGCGAGAATCAGGCTCCATCGAGCAGGACGCCGATGTCGTGATGTTCGTGTTCCGCGAAGAATACTACAAAGAGCGCGAGAAGCCGGGCGACGACAACCTCGAGGCCATGGCGCAGTGGCAAGAGCAGATGGAACGCTTGCACGGACGTGCTGAAGTGATCATCGGCAAGCAGCGCCATGGCCCGATTGGCACCGTGGATCTGAGCTTCGAAGGGCAGTTCACGCGCTTCGGCAATCTGGTGAAAACCTATCAGCAGGGCAGCGACGGCAGCTTCGGCTGAGCCTGCGGCCCTAGAGGCCCTCGCCTACGCCCGGAAATGCGGCACCCCGCCCGGGGGACATGCGCTTTGCCGTCAAAGCCCCGTGAGCGGGCATTTCCCCTCTCCCATTCCCGCCGGGCTTGGCTAGGCTGGAACCATGCGCTGGTTGATCCCTGTCTGTCTCGCCCTCTGGTCCACCCTCTCGCCCACCCTCCCCTCCGCCGAGGAGATCGAAGTGGATGTGGAGCTGTTGATGGCGGTCGATGTCTCGCGATCCATGTCGCCCGCCGAGCTTGAGATCCAGCGCCGGGGCTATGCCGAGGCGCTGCGCTCGGACGAGGTGATCGCCGCCCTGCAAAGCGGTCTGCTGGGGCAAGTGGCCCTGTCCTATGTGGAATGGGCGGGCGCCGGGGCGCAGCGGATCGTGGTGGACTGGACCCTGATCGAGGATCGCGCCGGGGCCGAGGCCTTCGCCGCCCAACTCAGCGCCAATTACAACCCGGCCCTGCGGCGCACCTCGATCTCGAGCGCGCTGTCCTTCGGCTGGGAAAGCCTGCGGGACAACGCCTTTGCCGGACTGCGCCGGGTGATCGATATTTCTGGCGACGGGCCGAACAACCATGGCGGGCTGGTGACCTATGCCCGCGACCGGGCGGTGGCGGACGGGATCGTGATCAACGGCCTGCCCCTGATGACCGAGGAGGTCCCCCGCTCGCCCTGGCATCTGGACAATCTCGACGTCTACTACCGGACCTGCGTGATTGGCGGTCCGGGCAGTTTCGTCATTCCGGTGACGGACTGGGCGCAATTCGCCGATGCGGTGCGCCGCAAACTGGTGCTGGAACTGGTAGGGCTCACCCCCGGCCCCGATGCTGCGCCGCGCCCCCGACCGGTGCAGTATATTCCCGGCCCGGATGACGCCACGGATTGCCAGATCGGCGAGAAGATCTGGCAGCGCAATCGCGGCTATTGGGGCGCGCCCTAGCCGACCTTGGTCCAGGCGGCGGTGACCGTGGGCCAGTGCAGGCAGTTCTGACCTTCGGCCATCACCGCGCGGATCTGGCCCGGCAGGGTTTCACGCTCCTGCTCGGTTAGAACTCCGAGTTGGACGCCCATGGGCGCGAAGCCCGACACCGCCATGGCCAGCATGGTATGCTCGGATCCGACCTCGAACCGCCCCTGCATATCCGTCCCCACGGGCATGGGCAGGCCCGCCGCCGTGAACCACTCGCCCAGCTGCACCCCGGCCCTGAGCGACCGCCCCGCGGCCTTGAGCGTGCCGTTGACGACCTCCATCCCGCGATCTAGCACCGGATGGGATGGGGCGCAAAGCATTGTTTCCATGACGTAATCCATCGCGATCAGCGTGCCCCCGGGTTTGAGCAGCGAGGCCAGCCGCCGCACCATGGCCACCGGGTCGTCCATATGGATGAGCAGGAACCGGCAATAGACCAGATCGAAGGGCGCGCCGGGCACCGGGTCGCCATCGAGCAGGTTGGCCGCGTGGAAGGTGAAGTCGCGCCCCTCCTCCTCGCGCAGCCGGGAGACGCCATAGGCGCCGACATCCGGGTCGATATCGACCCCGGTGACCTGTCCCTCGGGGCCGACCATCCGCCCCATCAGGCGCATCACCTCGCCGGGCCCGCAGCCCGCATCGAGTGTCGCCATGCCCGGCCCCAGCCCCGCAGCCTTCAGGACCCGCTCGGTCAGCGGCTCCCACACCTTGGCCTGGATCTTCAGGCGCTCATACTCTCCTTCCGTGCGGGCAATGACGTAACCGTCGGAGTTTTCAATCTGCGCCATGGGCATATCCTTGTGATCAATCTAAAACCGGTTCGCGAAATCCATCCGCGCAGCTTGGCACGTGGCGGCCCGATCCGCCTAAGCCTTTTGCCCATTGCGGGCGGGGTGCCGGATCGGCGTCGGTGGGCGGCGGGGCGCGTGCGCCCCGGATAGGTCTTGACGCGGCGCGCGGGGCTGTCAAAACCCGGGTATGGCCACCGCATCGCTTTCCATCGACCTTGACGCAATCGCCGCCAATTGGCGCGCCCTCGACCGGGCTTCGGACCGCGCGGTCGCGACCGGGGCCGTGGTCAAGGCGGATGGCTACGGGCTGGAGGCCGGGCGCGTGGCCCGCACCCTCGCCCGGGCCGGTGCGCGGCAGTTTTTTGTCGCCGTCGTCGAAGAAGGCGTCGCCGTGCGCGAGGCCCTGGGCCCGGGGCCCGCGATCAATGTCTTTTCCGGCCATATGGCGGGCGACACACAGGCGATTGCCGGCGCGCGCCTGACGCCGATGCTCAACTCCGCCGATCAGCTTGCCCGCCATCTGGAGGCCCTGCCGGGCCACCCGTTCGGGATCCAGCTTGATACCGGCATGAACCGGCTCGGCATGGAGGCGGATGAATGGGCCGCCGTGGCCGAGTTCGCGCTCAGCCAGTCGCCTCGCGTGGTGATGTCGCATCTGGCCTGCGCCGATGAACCCGGGCACCCGGCCAATGCGGCGCAACTGGCCGAGTTTCACCGGCTGACCGACGGGATCTCGGTGCCGCGCAGCCTGGCGGCGACCGGGGGCATCCTGCTCGGCGCGCCCTATCATTTCGACCTGACCCGGCCGGGGATCGGGCTCTATGGCGGCGCGCCCTTCGCGGCGGCACAGCCCGTGGTGCGCCTGTCGATCCCGGTGGTGCAGGTTCGCGCGGTCGCGGCGGGCGAAAGCGTGGGCTATGGCTGCTCTTGGGTGGCCCAGCAGGACGGCGCGATCGCCACGCTCTCGGCGGGCTATGCCGACGGGCTGATCCGCGCCATGAGCAACCGCGCCATGCTTTATGCGGGCGATGTGGCCTGCCCGCTGGCCGGGCGCGTCTCGATGGACCTGCTGACGGTGGATGTCGGCCATCTGGACCACGTCCCCGACAGTCTCGACCTGCTCTGCCCCGCACAAGGCGTGGACCGGCTGGCCGATGCCGCGGGCACGATCGGCTACGAGATCCTGACCTCGCTCGGCGGCCGCTATGCCCGCCATTATGCCGGAGACGCGGGATGAGAGCCTTCCTCGGCGCGATTGGCGCGGCCTTTCTTGGCCTTCTGGCGAGCACCGGGCGGTTTGCGATCTTCACCGGGTCGGCCTTCGGCCATATGGTCCGCCCGCCCTTCTACATGAAGGAGTTCTGGCAGGCCGTTTTGAACATTGGGTTTTTCAGCCTGCCCGTTGTCGGCCTGACGGCCTTTTTCACTGGCGGCGCCTTGGCCCTGCAGATCTATGCCGGGGGTTCGCGCTTCTCGGCGGAGGCGGTCGTGCCGCAGATCGTGGCCATCGGCATGGTGCGCGAGCTGGGCCCGGTGCTGGGCGGTTTGATGATCGCGGCGCGGGTCACCTCCTCGATTGCCGCCGAGATCGCGACCATGAAAGTGACCGAGCAGATCGACGCGCTGGTCACGCTCTCGACCCATCCGATGAAATACCTCACAGCCCCGCGGGTGCTGGCCGCCATTCTGGTGGTGCCGCTGCTGGTTGCGGTGGGCGACACGATCGGCGTGATGGGGGGATATGTGGTCTCGACTAGCCGCCTCGGCTTCAACCCGGCGAGCTATCTGCAGAACACGGTCGATTTCCTCGAGATGCGCGACATCGTCTCGTCCCTGGCCAAGGGCGCGGCCTTTGGGGGGATCGCGGCACTGATGGGCTGCTATTTCGGGATGAATTCCGGGCGCGGCGCCCAGGGCGTGGGGGCGGCGACGAAATCCTCGGTGGTGGCGGCTGCCGTGCTGATCCTCGCGGCGAATTATGTGCTGACAGAGGTGTTTTTCTCCGGATGACCGAAGCCCCTTCCACCCCGATGATCGAGCTGCGCGGCGTGACCAAGGCCTTCGGGTCCAAGGAGATCCTGCGCGGCGTCGATCTGGTGATCCCCAAGGGCGAGAGCATGGTGATCATCGGCGGCTCGGGGACCGGCAAATCCGTGACCCTGAAAAGCGTGCTGGGGCTGATCACGCCGGATGCGGGTCAGATCCTCGTGGATGGCGAGGATGTCACCGAGGTCGAGCGCGACGCGTTTCTCGCCCGCTTCGGGATGCTGTTTCAGGGGGCGGCTCTGTTTGACAGCCTGCCGGTCTGGCAGAACGTCGCCTTCCGCCTGCTGCGCGGCTCGCTCAAGCGCCCGCGCGACGAGGCCCGGGAAATCGCCATCGAGAAGCTGCGCCGCGTGGGGCTGACCCCGGATGTGGCCGATCAGCTCCCGGCGGAACTGTCGGGGGGCATGCAGAAACGGGTGGGCCTGGCCCGCGCCATCGCCGCCGAGCCCGAGATCATTTTCTTTGACGAGCCCACCACCGGGCTCGACCCGATCATGTCCGGCGTGATCAACGACCTGATCCGCGAGATCGTGGTCGAAATGGGCGCCACGGCCATGACGATCACCCATGACATGACCTCCGTGCGGGCGATTGCCGATGACGTCGCCATGCTCCATGGCGGCAAGATCCGCTGGAGCGGCCCGGTCTCGCAAATGGATGACAGCGGTGATCCCTACCTGACCCAGTTCATCACCGGCTCGGCCGAGGGCCCGATCGAGGCGGTGCGCTGAGCATTTGCGCGCCTGTCGGGCAGGGATTAGGGTCTGCGCATGCGTAAGCGCGCCATCAGACAAATCGCCCCGGGTCGACCGGCCCCTGCCCTGCTCGGGTCACGCGGATGCGCCCGGTCGTGAGCGCGCGGGCGCTCGCCTGGGCGAACCTGTCGCTGCTGGTGCTCTTTCCCATCGCATGGATGGCGCCGCTGATCCGCGCCGGGCTACTGCCGCTCTTTGGCCTGTCGGAAATCTCGGTCCTGTCGGGCATCGCGAGCCTCTGGGGCACGGCGCCAGCGCTGGCGGTGCTCGTGGCGCTGCTGGCCGTGGTGGCCCCTTATGCCAAGACCCTGACCCTCGCCGCGGTGCAGTTCGGCTATCTCGCGCGCAAGCCGGTCTGGCTGATCTGGCTCGGGCGGCTGGCCATGGCGGATATCTTTCTGATCGCGCTCTATGTGGTGATCGTCAAAGGCATCGGGCTCGGGCGGGTCGAGGTTGCCTGGGGGCTGGCGCTGTTCACCGCTTGCGTGTTTGCCTCGCTGGTTCTGAGCTATCTCGCAACGCCGCGCGGCGGTTTGACGCCGGACGCGGGATCGGGCAAGACACAAGCCTGATCCGCAATATTTTGCGGCAGGTGGGTCCGCGCCCACTAACCCTGCCGCAAGAGGAGACTGCCATGGCCAAACCCGCGATCCGATTTGTCTGCGCCGAATGCGGGGCGACCCATTCGAAATGGTCGGGGCGTTGTGATGGCTGCGGGGCGTGGAACACCATCTCGGAGGAAGCCCCCTTGAGCGCGGGCCCGGGCAAAAAAAGCCTTGGGGCGGCGCGTGGGCGCACGGTCCCGCTGGGGGATCTGGCGACCGAGGATGCCCCGCCCCCCCGCATGACCTCGGGGATGGAAGAGCTGGACCGGGTGCTGGGCGACGGGCTGGTCGAGGCCTCGGCGGTGCTGGTGGGCGGCGATCCGGGGATCGGGAAATCCACGCTGCTTCTGCAGGCGGCGGCGAGCTTTGCCAAGGCCGGGGCCAAGGCGATCTATATCTCGGGCGAAGAGGCCACGAGCCAGGTGCGCATGCGCGCCCGCCGTCTGGGCCTCGCGGATGCGCCGGTGCAGCTGGGGGCCGAGACCAATCTGCGCAACATCCTCACCACGCTGGAGGCCGAGGCCCCCGAGGTTGCGATCCTCGATTCGATCCAGACCCTGTGGTCCGACACCGTGGACAGCGCCCCGGGCTCGGTCTCGCAGGTGCGCGCCTGCTGTCACGAGCTGACGACCTTCGCCAAGCGCAGCGGGACCAGCGTGATCCTCGTGGGGCATGTGACCAAGGAGGGCCAGATCGCCGGCCCCCGCGTGGTCGAGCATATGGTCGACACCGTGCTCTATTTCGAGGGCGAGCGCGGGCACCAGTTCCGCATCCTGCGCGCGGTCAAGAACCGCTTCGGCGCTGCCGACGAGATCGGGGTGTTCGAGATGACGGGCGCGGGGCTGGCCGAGGTCGCCAACCCCTCGGCCCTGTTCCTGTCCGGGCGTGATGCGCCCGCGCCCGGGGCGGTGGTCTTTGCCGGGATCGAGGGCACCCGGCCCGTTCTGTGCGAGGTGCAGGCCCTCGTCGCGCCCTCGGCCCTGGCCAATGCGCGACGCACGGTGGTGGGCTGGGATGGCAGCCGGTTGTCGATGATCCTCGCCGTGCTCGAGGCGCGTTGCGGCATCCCCTTCATCGGGCTCGATGTCTATCTCAACATCGCCGGGGGCTTGCGGATCAGCGAACCGGCGGCGGATCTGGCCGTGGCGGCGGCGCTGCTCTCGGCCCGCGAAGATGTGGCATTACCGCCAGATATGGCAATCTTTGGCGAGATCAGCCTCTCTGGCGCCCTGCGACCGGTGGGTCAGACGGAAAACAGGTTGAAAGAAGCGGCGAAACTTGGTTTCACCAAGGCGCTTGCTCCGGCGGGCAGCAAAACGGGAACGACCGCGGGACTTTCGGTGCAACAGATGCCGGATCTGGCCACGGTGGTTGGAGACATGTTCGGGGCCGGTTGATCGCCCTTGAAAGAGTGAGCGCGGCTATGGACGGATTTACCCTGGTTGACGGCATCGTGGCGGGTGTCATCTTGGTCTCGGCCCTGCTGGCCTTTTCGCGCGGGCTCGTGCGCGAGGTCATGGCCATTGCCGGATGGATCGCCGCCGCGATCGTGGCCTTCCTCTTTGCCGGTCAGGCCGAGCCGCTCCTGAAGGAGCTGCCCTATGTGGGCCCCATCCTGCAGGACAGTTGCGAGCTGGCGATCATTGCGGCCTTCGCGGCGGTGTTCGCGATCACGCTGGTGGTGGTGTCGGTCTTCACCCCGCTCTTTTCCGGGCTGATCCAGCGCTCGGCTTTGGGCGGGATCGATCAGGGCCTTGGCTTCTTCTTTGGCGCGGTGCGGGGGATCCTGCTCGTGGCTGTGGGGCTGCTGGCCTATGACCGCATCATGACCACCGAGACCATCCCGATGATCGAGGAAAGCCGCTCGGCCTCGGTGTTCGGCGCTTTCTCCGCACGTCTCGAAGCGCAGATCCCCGAGGATGCTACCGGCTGGGTCGTGGGCCGCTACGAAGAGCTGGTCGGCAATTGCGGCGCGCCGAGCTGACCGCGTTTCGCGCCCGGCAGAACCTCTGACACAGCGCTAACGCTGCGCTGACGCAACGTCATCCATCCTCTCCTCAGCACCGATTTGCAGGAGGCCGTGATGGACAGGTTCATTTTCAACACCGACGCGTTCGACCGGATCGAAGAGATCCCCGGCGAGAGCCAGATCAACCCCGATCTCCTCACCATGCCCCGCGTGCTCGGGGTATGGGGCTCGGATGGTGCGAGCCTGCAGTCCCCCGCCCTGACGGGCATGCATATCGACCCGGTGATCCCCGGGACCGCCGAGCCCATGCTCGATATGTCCGTCGATAGTCTTTTCTAGTGAGTGGCTGAGTACCCGCCTTGCGGCCCTGCCCGCCCCTCTCGGGTCGGGTCGCAAGCCTTACATATCGGACCCTGGGGCCCCGGCCCCTCCCTCCCGCAAGGGTCCGATCCGAGGCGAGCGCCCCCCAGCGCTGCGTGGTGTTTCCCCAAGACCCGCGCCCCCGCCTCTTCCCTGCGCTGCAGGGCTGCCGCCCGCCCAGTTCCTGGGCGGGCGTTGGCGTTCTGCACGGGACCGATGCAAATCGACCGCCGAACGCTCGCCTCCGGGGCAAACCGGCCTATCTGGCGCGGCGAGCCTCGTGGCAGGGGACCGTTGCGGCTGCGACATCCACACATGTGATAGTTTCGTGACAGATGCAGCTTCAGCGATTACACCTCGCCGCGACCCCAAATGGATTCGGAGCGCCCCTTGTCCCACTCTGACACGCAAGCCCCCGAGATGCCCCCTGCCCATCCGTTCGATGACGACAAGCTCCGCGAGGAGTGTGGCGTTTTCGGTGTGATCGGCGTCTCGGACGCAGCGAATTTCGTGGCCCTCGGCCTGCACGCGCTGCAGCACCGCGGACAGGAAGCGGGGGGCATCGTCTCCCACGCGCCCAAGGTGGGGTTCAACTCCGCGCGCCGCTTCGGCTATGTGCGCGACAACTTCACCAAGGCCTCGCTGATGGAGACCTTGCCCGGCCCCCTAGCCATCGGCCATGTGCGCTACTCCACGGCCGGCTCCAAGGGCAACACGGCGATCCGCGACGTGCAGCCCTTTTTCGGCGAGTTTTCCATGGGTGGGGCGGCGATTGCCCATAACGGCAACATCACCAATGCCGATGCCCTGCGCCGCGAGCTGATCGAGCGCGGCTCGATCTTCCAGAGCTCGTCGGACAGCGAGTGCATCATCCATCTGATGGCCCGGTCCCTGCAGAAATCCATCCCCGAGCGGATGAAAGACGCGCTCCGCCGATGCGAGGGCGCGTTTTCCGTTGTGGCGATGACCCGCACCAAGCTGATCGGGGTGCGCGATCCGCTGGGCGTGCGTCCGCTCGTTCTGGGCCAGCTCGGCGATGGCTGGGCGCTGGCCTCTGAGACCTGTGCCCTCGACATCATCGGTGCCGAGTTCGTGCGCGAGATCGCGCCCGGCGAGATGGTCGTGGTCACCGAAGAGGACGGCGTGCAGAGCTATTTCCCCTTCGAGCGCCGCGCCAGCCGCTTCTGCATCTTCGAGCATGTGTATTTCTCGCGCCCCGACAGCATCATCGATGGCCGCTCGGTCTATGACACGCGCCGGATGATCGGGGTGGAGCTCGCCAAGGAAAGCCCGGTCGACGCCGATCTTGTCTGCCCCGTCCCCGATAGCGGCACCCCCGCGGCCATCGGGTTCAGTCAGGAAAGCGGCATTCCCTACGCCATGGGGATCATCCGCAACCAGTATATGGGCCGGACCTTCATCGAGCCGACCGAGCAGATCCGCAACATGGGCGTGCGCCTGAAGCTCAACGTCAACCGCGCCCTGATCAAGGGCAAGCGGGTGATCCTCGTGGACGACTCGGTGGTGCGCGGCACGACCTCGCGCAAGATCAAGGAGATGATCCTCGATGCCGGCGCGGCCGAGGTCCATTTCCGCATCGCCTCGCCGCCCACCTCTTGGCCGTGCTTTTACGGCGTGGACACGCCGGAGCGCGAGAAGCTGCTCGCCGCGACCATGTCCGAAGAGGAGATGCGCGACCATCTGGGCGTGAACAGCCTGAAATTCATCTCGCTCGACGGACTCTACCGCGCCGCCGGTGTGGCCGAGGGCCGCGACCCCGGCGCGCCGCGCTATTGCGATGCCTGCTTCTCCGGCGAGTACCCGGTGGCCCCTTCCGACATGCTCGAGAAAGGGTTCCAGCTGCGCACTGCCGCAGAGTAGCCTCATGGACTATGTCACGCTGTGCGCCTTGGCAAAGGCGCGCGTTCCGCGCATTGCTATGAACGAGGATAGGTTCTGCTCCCCGTTTCCAAGCCCTTTGAGCAAGGCCGAGGAGCAAGCCGCTCTAGACTCACTGGGCTTTGCGCCACCGAGCCTCCTCCGGTCTCTCTATCGCGATCTGGGGAATGGTGGCTTTGGTCCGGGCTATGGCTTGATGGGGCTGGCCGGGGGCGCGACCGATGACATGGGCCAGACCGCGGATGCCGCGTATCTGAGCTTGACTAAGTCAGGTTGCTTCCCCGGCGGACATGTCTGGCCGAACGCCCTTCTGCCGATCGCGGATTTTGGCTGCGCGATCTATGCCTGCATTGACTGCCAGTCAGAGGATTTCCCCGTCGTCTTTTGGGAGCCCAATCTATTTTCCGACGGGGACGATCCGCGCACAGCGCTCTTTGCCTCGGGCAGAGGGTTTTCGGACTGGATCGGCGCGTGGGCCCAGGGGCAAGACATCTGGGCTGAGGTCTTCGGCACCTTCCCGGACGAGAAAGCACTGACACGATGGAAGCCCGCGCGATGACCATACGATTTCGTCCGCATCACTTCCTCTGTTCCCTCGGGTTCGAGGGGAAGGGCTATTCCGACGGGTTCACCGCGAATATGCACAGCATCGTGGTGGGCCAGCTCCGCGCGCCCGGCGGGGACGCGGTCGAGATCGAAGTGACCGCGATCACCGACGACATCTGTGCGCCCTGCCCCAAGCGGCGCGGGCGGCTTTGCGTGGATCAGGGCAAGATTGCACGGCTGGACCGGGCCCATGGGGACGCGCTGGACCTTGCCGCCGGGGACCGCATCACCTGGGGCGCCGCCCAGGACCGGATGGCCGCGTTGGAGCCCGAAGATCTCGACCGGATCTGCGCGGGCTGCGCCTGGCTCGAGATGGGGATGTGCAAGACCGCCCTAGCGCGGTTGAAAGAGACCCGCCCGGCTCTGGACAGGTAGCAGACGCCCGCTACCCTTCGAGCAGGGTAAGACGGCGGATCCTCCGCGCGCCCGCCGAAGGATCGGGAGCGGCGCAGGATGGACGCGATATTCACGCAGTTTGTGACGCTTTGGGTGGTGATCGACCCGGTGGGGACGATCCCCGTTTTCATCGCCGTGACGGCCATGGTGGCCCCGGAATTGCGCAAGAAAGTGGCCCGGGATGCCAGCCTCTTTGCCATCGGGATCCTGCTTTTCTTTCTCGTGCTGGGGCAATTCCTGATCGAGGGGCTGGGGATCAACCTCAACGCCTTCAAGGTCGCGGGCGGGATTGTCCTGTTCCTCTTTGCGCTGACCATGATCTTTGGCGAGCCAAAGCAGAAGACCGACCAGAATTTCAGCGAAACCTGCGGCGGGACAGGCGATGTCTCTCCGGCGGTCTTCCCGCTTGCTGTACCCTCGCTCGCCTCGCCGGGGGCCATGCTGGCGGTGGTGCTGTTGACGGATAAGGGCGAGACCGAGATCGCATCCCAGGCCATCACGGCGGGCCTGATGGTGGTGGTGATCTTCTTTGCCTATCTCTGCATGCGGCTGGCGGATCCGATCATCCGCCTGATCGGCAATGAGGGCTCAGCGATTGTGAGCCGCGTCATGGGGATGATCCTCGCCTCGGTCGCGGCGGACACGGTTCTGCGCGGTCTGGTGAACATCTTTGTGCTCGGGCAGGTCAGCTGAGGCTGGCCGCTGAGGTCATGCCTTGAGCGGCTTCGACATCCGGAAATTGCGCAGGGAGATGCCGTCTCGCACGACCTCTTGCGCGGCGTCTAGCTGCCATCCTTGACGTTCGAAGAACGGGCGCGCGCTCAGGCTGGCTTCGGTGTACAACGCGCTCAGGCCGCGGCGCCGCGCCTCCGCCTCAAGGGCCTGATAGAGCCGCCATGCCACGCCGCGGCCCGCCACCTGCGGGGCGACATAGGCGAGATCAATCCGTCCCCGGGGCTCTAGCGACATGAAGCCGACGACGGCGCCCTGCTGGATCGCGAGCTTGCAGGTCTGGCCGCTCAACCGCGCGGCCCAGATCTCGGGCGGGCGCGGCGCTGCCCCCGCCCAGGCGGTCTGCTGCTCCGGCGTATAATGCGCGCCGGTCCCGAGATGCACCGCATCAAAGAAGACCTGCGCCACGGCGGCGGCATCCTCGGGGCGAAAATCGCGCAAGACAAGGTCGGACATGGAAGCACCCTCGCGCCTGAGAGACGCAAAACGCCGCCCCGGTTCGGGGCGGCGTTTCACCGAGTTGTTGAACGCGTGTGGCCGATCAGGCCTTGCGCAGGACTTTCCACGCGCCGGAGACGACCAGCGCTGCAATCAGCGCCTTGACCGCGTCACCCAGCAGGAACGGACCCATGAACCATGCCCAGATCTTGTCCCAGCCGATGCCGACCCAGCCGCCCTCGATGCCGAAGGAGGAGGCGACGGCCATGGGCCAGATCACGCCGGGGATGTAGACGAGCGCGGAGGCGACCAGCGCCGCGAGTGCGGTGCCGAGGAAGCCCTTGGCCAGCCCCCGCTCAGCGGCGAGGCCAGCGGCGAAGGCCACGAGGACGAAGCCGATCAGGAAGCCTGCGGTCGGGCCCGCGAAGGCAACGCCGTTCATGCCATTGGCAAAGACCGGCAGACCGGCGAGGCCCTGACCGAGATAGGCCAGCAGCGTGACCGCGCCCAGACGCGAGCCATAGGCGAAGCCCACCAGCAGGATGGCCAGCATCTGCAGCGTCATCGGGACCGGGATCATCGGGACGCTGATCTGGGCGGCCACGGCGATGAAGGCCGATCCGCCGAGGACCAGAAGGGCCTTGCGCAGAAGGGAGGTTTCGCCAAGCGCGGCTTGGGACAGGGTCAGGGAGCTCATCAGGTTCGTCCTTGTGTTGCAAAGATTGCTCCGGTTTTTTCGCTCGCGCGGCATAAAGTCAAGCGCGACGCAGATGCGCACCCCCTTGCGCTGCCCCCGGTCTCGGGCCTACACCCCGCGCCATGGCATATGATTTGCAAGACAAAATCGCGCTTGTGACGGGCGCATCGCGGGGGCTGGGACATGCGGTCGCCGAGGCTTTGGCGGCGCGCGGCGCCCATGTGATCGCGCTGGCGCGGACCGTGGGCGGGCTCGAAGAGCTCGATGACCGGATCCAGGCGCAGGGCGGTCAGGCGACGCTGGCGCCGATTGATCTGACAAAGGATGACGCGGTTGCCGGGATATGTCGCGCAATCTTTGATCGTTGGGGGCGGATCGATCTGCTGGTGCATACGGCAGTGCATGCGCCCGCCCTGTCGCCCGTGGATCACGCGGACCCCAAGGATTACGCCAAGACCTTTGCGACGAATGTGGAAGGCACCCAGCGGGTGATCCGCATGGTGGCGCCGCTCTTGCATGCCGCCCCCGAGGGACGGGCGGTGTTCTGCACGGACCCGCGCGCCGGCGAGAAGTTCTTCGGGCTCTACGGGGCCTCCAAGGCCGCCGAAGCAGCACTCGTGGCGAGCTGGGCGGCCGAAACCGCGCGGACGGACCTGCGCGTGGCCAGTTTCACGCCCGAGCCGATGCCCACGGCCACGCGGGCCCGGTTCTTTCCCGGCGAGGATCGCACGGCGCTGAGCGCCCCGGCGGATCAGGCCAAGCGGCTTCTGGCGCTTCTGGACGCAGAATAAACCGGTGCAGCCCGGTGGCGCCGGT
>NZ_JBNAFR010000004.1:304014-361586 GCF_049800775.1 Dinoroseobacter sp. S375
TGCGACCGGCGCGGACCCGCCTCGATCAGACCGTTTGTCCGCAAAGACCCCGGTCAGGCCACGCGCGTCCGCCGCATCCACATGTGGATGCGGCCTCGCCCCCTTGGCCGCCGTCCTCTGCGCTTTACCCCGGCGCGCCTCGCCGCTAACAGGGTTGAAAGCAGGATACAGGGGCGGAAATGCGCATTCTCATCACCAATGACGACGGCATCAATGCGCCGGGACTGCAAGTTCTCGAAGAGATTGCGACCGAGATCGCCGGCCCCGACGGCGAGGTCTGGACCGTCGCCCCCGCCTTCGAGCAATCCGGCGTCGGCCATTGCATAAGCTACACCCAGCCCACCATGATCGCCGAGCTGGGCCCGCGCCGCTTTGCGGCCGAGGGCAGCCCGGCCGATTGCGTGATGGCCGGGCTCTATGACGTGCTGACGGACAGCGCGCCGGATCTGATCCTCTCCGGCGTCAACCGGGGCAACAATTCCGGCGAGAACGCGCTCTATTCCGGCACTCTGGGCGGTGCGATGGAAGGCGCGCTGCAGGGCCACAAGGCCATCGCCCTGTCCCAGTATTACGGTCCGGCCATGGCGGGCGCCGAGGATCCGTTTTCCGCCGCGCGCCAGCATGGCGCCGCGGTGGTCCGCAAGTTGCTGGAGGCCGACCAATGGACCGGCCCTGATTACCGGACCTTCTACAATGTGAACTTCCCGCCGGTTCTGGCGGACGGGGTCAAGGGCACGAAGATCGCGGCCCAGGGCCTGCGCTCCCATGCCCGGTTCCAGATGGAGGCGCAGCTCTCCCCCGCCGGGCGGCGGTTTCTCTGGGTCAAGGGCAGCCCGCAGAACGTCCCCTCGCAGCCCGACACGGATGTCACGGTCAATCTCGACGGGTACATCTCGGTCACGCCCATGCGCGCGGATCTGACCGCCCACGACCTGCTCGCCCCGCTGGAGGCCGCCCTGGCATGAGCCCGACGCCGGAGCAGGTCATGCAGTTCCTCTACGCCCTGCGCTCGCGCGGGGTGCGGGATCGCGCTGTCCTGACAGCGATGGAAAAGGTCGACCGGGGCTTGTTCGTCGAAGGCGTCTTCTCGGACCGCGCCTATGAAGATGTGCCGCTGCCCATCGCCTGCGGCCAGACCATCAGCCAGCCCTCCATCGTCGGGCTGATGACCCAGGCCGCCGAGATCGGGCCGCGGCACCACGTGCTCGAGGTGGGAACCGGCGCGGGCTATCAAGCCGCGATCCTCAGCCAGCTCGCGCGCCGCGTCTGGACGGTGGAGCGTCACCGCCCCCTGAGCCGGGCCGCAGAGCGGCGCTTCAAGACCCTGGATCTGACCAATGTGACCGTGATCAGCGGTGATGGCAGCTTCGGTCTGCCCGATCAGGCGCCCTTCGACCGAATCGTCGTGACCGCCGCTGCCGAAGATCCGCCCGGTCCACTCTTGGCGCAACTGCGCGACGGGGGTATCATGGTGGTGCCCGTGGGGCAGTCGGATGCGGTCCAGAGCCTGATCAAGGTGACACGGACCGGCGATGGGTTCGAATATGAGGAACTGCGCAGCGTCCGCTTCGTGCCACTGGTCGAAGGCATCGCCAGCGAGGGCGGGACCTGAACGCGGTCCCGGGCGCAGCGCCGCCGGGAGATTGAGAGAGACAGGCCGAGGACCCCGGTCCGAGGATCGATTGCCGGAGGATGCGACCCGACAAGAGGCGCCCCGGCCCAGAGCAGAGGCGAATGTCATGACCCCATTTCCGAAATATGCGCCCCCCCTGGGGCGACCCCGCGGAGCGACGCTCCTCTTGTGCAGCGCGCTGGCCTTGGCCGGCTGCGCCGATACCAATCTCGATTTCGACATGCGGGATGCCTTTGGCGGCCCCTTCTCGACCAGCGAGGCGGCGCGCAATGCCAGCGCGGCCCGACCGGCGACCGATGACCGGGGTGTGATCTCCTACACGGATTACCAGGTGGTGGTCTCGCGCAATGGCGACACGGCCGCGAGCATCGCGGCCCGGCTCGGCGTGGATGCCGGAGCCTTGGCCCGGTTCAATGGCTTGTCCCCGGATACGGTCCTGCGGGAGGGAGAGGTCCTGGCCCTGCCGACCCGCGTCGCCGAGGCCCCGGGCAGCGTGGATATTGCCGCCATCGCCACTGGCGCGATCGATCGCGCGGAGCTGCCCGACACCGCCAGCGATGCCGCCCCGGTCGCGCAAGCCACCCCGTCTGCGCCCCTGCCCGGTGCCACGCCTCAGCAGCACAAGGTGCAGCGCGGCGAGACCGCCTATTCCGTGGCGCGGCTCTATGATGTCTCAGTTCGCGCCCTCGCGGACTGGAACGGGCTCGGGCCGGATCTGGTCGTGCGCGAGGGTCAGGTCCTGCTGGTGCCGCTGGCCGCCGAGACCCAGGCTGCCGCCGTGGCTCCGGCTGCGGCGACCACCGCGCCCGGCGAGGGCAGCGTGGCGCCCCTGCCCCCGAGCTCCAGCACAGCCCTGCCGGAGCCGGAGCCCGTGGCCGCCGTGCCAGACGCCCCGGAGCTCGGACAGTTCCAGACCGGCGCCTCGGATACGGCGAGCTTTGCCTTCCCGGTGGCAGGGCGAATCATTCGCGATTATGACAAGGGCAAGAATGACGGGATCGGCATCGCCGCCAATCCCGGAACACCGGTTGTCGCCGCGGGAGATGGCGAGGTCGCGGCGATCACGCGGGACACGGATCAGGTGCCGATCCTGGTGCTGCGGCACCCGGGCAACCTGCTGACGGTCTATGCCAATGTGGGCGACATCGCCGTGGAAAAGGGCGACACGATCAAACGGGGCCAGCAAGTCGCGGCCGTCGCGCCCGGGGATCCGTCCTTCCTGCATTTCGAGATCCGCGAGGGGATCGAGAGCGTCGATCCGGTGCCCTATCTGAACTGACCACAGTCTTGAGGCCGTCCCGGGGCTAGCTTGCGACCAAACGCCGTTCACATGTGAACGGCGCGGACCCGCATCGCCCTGACCCTCGCCCTCATGTCCTCTTGCGGGCCGCAGGGAGCGTCCGCGCGGTTCGCATGCGAACCGCGCCCTTGTCCCATGTCACCGCCGGCTTGGCCGATTGATCAGCACCAGCCCCACCAACAGCATCCCCATGGAGACCCAGAGGCCTGCGTCCAAGGGCTCGTCGAGCAAGAGCCAGCCGAATCCGAACCCACTCAACGGCATCAGGAACCCGAAACTCGCCACCCCGTTAGCCGGGTAGATCGACAGAAGCCAAAGCCAGAAGATATAGCCCATCGTCACGATCACCACGATCTGGAACGCGAGACTCCACAGGTGGATCGGGGCCAGCTCGCGCACCAGTGGCCCGAAAAGGGGCGCTATGGCCAGAAGTACCACCGCCGACACCGCCACCTGCCAGAGCAGCTGGATCTCGGGCCGCACCCGCCGCAGGGCCGAGGCCTTGGCCATCAGCCCGATCCCCGCCCAGCAGATCGCCGCCCCCAGAGACAGCAGATCGCCCAGCAGGGTCCCGGCCCCGATGCCATCGCCGCGCAGGGCAAAGGCCAGCGCCACACCGCCAAAGGCCAGGGCCAGCCCGACCAGTTTCACCGGGCTCATCCGCTCCCCCGGCAGCACCCAATGCCCGATCAGCGCCAGCCAGACCGGCATCGAGTAGAAGATCACGCTCACCCGGGTGACATTCCCCAGATCCAGCGCGTTGAAGAGGAACACGAATTCCAGCGCAAACAGCGCCCCGATCCCGAGCCCCGCCTTGACCGTGCCCGGCGCAATCTCGAGCTTGAGACCCCGCAACCGCATCCAGATCAGGATGCAGACCACCGCCCCGAGCGAGCGCAGCCCCGCGGCAAAGACCGGTTGCAGCCCCTCGCCCACGACCTTGATCGCCACCTGATTGATCCCCATCAAGAGCGCGAAGCCGATCAGGGCCACCGCGCCGAGGGCGTCTACACTGTCGCGGCTGGGCATGAGGCTCTCCGGGGTTGCTACCGCCTTCGGTACTCCCATGATAGGCTGCACGCAACCCGGACCAAGCTGCGAGAAACCCTATGGATTTTGTCGAGATCACCTCTCTTCTGATCGTGCTTGCGGCACTGTTCAGCACGTTGAACTACATGTTCCTGAGGCTGCCCCCCGCGATCGGAGTGCTCGTGGTGGCGCTGCTGGCCTCCATGGCGGTGCTGGGGGTGGATGCCATGCTGCCCCAGAGCGTGATGGCCGAGACCATGCGCGGCGCGGTCACGGCGTTCAACTTCTCGGATGCGCTGCTCGACGGAATGCTGGGGCTGCTGCTCTTTGCCGGGGCGCTTCATGTGAAGATCTCGGATCTGCGGGTCGAGGGGCGGATCGTTTTTCTGATGGCGACGCTAGGGGTGCTGATCTCGACCCTCGTGGCCGGGCTGGGCCTGTGGTGGCTGGTCGGCGCGCCGCTCCTGATCGCGCTGGTCTTCGGCGCGCTGATCTCGCCGACGGATCCGGTGGCGGTGCTGGGCATCCTGCACAGCACGAACCTGCCGCGCAGTCTCGAGACCAAGATCGCCGGCGAGAGCCTGTTCAATGATGGGGTGGGCTATGTGGTCTTCCTGCTGCTCGTGGGGCTGGCCTTCCCGGCCGAGGCCCATACCGAAAGCGGCATCCTCAACGCCCTTCTGCTCTTTGTCCGCGAGGCCGGGGGCGGCGCACTGATTGGTGGTGTGCTGGGATGGCTGGTCTTCAAGCTCATGGCCCGGGTCGATGACACTTCGGTGGCGGTGCTGCTGACGCTGGCGCTGGCGCTGGGGGGCTATTCGCTGGCCGAAACCCTCGGGGTGTCGGCGCCCATCATGGCGGTGGTGGCCGGGCTGATGATCGGCGAGGCCATGACCGAGCACGTGATGTCCGAAGAGACCCGCGGCCACGTGGATACCTTCTGGCACATCATCGATCAGGTGCTGAACGCGATCCTCTTCCTGATGATCGGGTTCGAAATCTTTGCCGTGACCTTCACCCAGGCCTCGATCGAGATCGCGATCATCGCCGTGGGGCTGTCGCTGGTGGCGCGGCTGGCGGCGGTCATCCTGCCGAGCCTGATGATGCGCAAGTCCGAACCGATCACCCCGGAGGTGATCCCGATCATGACATGGGGCGGGCTGAAGGGCGGGATCTCGGTCGCGCTGGTCCTGTCCCTGCCCGAGAGCGAGTGGTCCACGCTTCTGCTGACGGCGACCTATGTGGTCGTGGTCTTCTCGATCATCGTGCAGGGGCTGACCGTGGCGCCGCTGGCCCGCTGGCTGAGCCGGCACCATCCCGCACATCCCGCGCCGGTGGCAGCGCAACAGCCCCCAATGCCCCCTCACACAGAGGACAGCCCGGACGCCCCCCAGCCCCCCCGGGACTGAGCCCACGCTTGACAGAACGCGCGCCCCCACGCGACGCTCAGGTCAAAACGGGGGGAAGATGGAACTTGTCGTCATTACAGGGGCCTCCAGCGGCGTCGGCGCTGCCGCGGCCCGGGCCGTGGCCGGGACCGGCGCGCAGGTTGTCCTTGTGGCGCGCAATGCCGAGGCCTTGCGCCGGATCGCCGGGCAGATCGGCAAGGCCGCCGTTGTCGAGCCCTGCGACGCCAGCGACTGGCAGGCCGTGGACCGCATGGCCGGGGACGTTTTCGACAATTACGGCACCCCCGATGTCGTGATCAACTGCGCGGGTGCGGGCCAATGGAAGACCCTGCCCGACACCTCCGCCGAGGAGGCCGCCACGATGATGGGCGCGCCTTACTTCGCCGCCCTGCATACCACCAAGGCCTTCCTGCCCAGCATGCTGGAGAAGGGCCGCGGCACGTTTTTGCACGTCAACTCCCCGGCCTGCATCGCGCCTTGGCCTTCCAGCGTGGGCTACGCGGCGGCCCGCGCGGCCCTGCGCGGGTTCCATGCCGCGCTGTCCCAGGACCTGCATGGCACGGGGCTGCACAGCTGCCATGTGATCTTTGGCAAGATCAGCTCGGAATATTTCGACCACAATCCCGGCGTCGCCGAGCGGATGCCCGGCCTCGACCGGATCCTGCCGACCCTGACCCCCGAGGCCTGTGCTGCGCGGCTTGTCCGGCTCGCGCAAAAGCCCCGCTACGAGGCGGTCTATCCGGTGATGCTCCGCCTCCTTCTGGGCTCGGGCGCGCTGGCCCCGCCGCTCATGCGCTGGCTCGCGCGGATCTGAGCACAAAACCGCGCCCGGCTTGTATGCGGGGTGACCCGCCTTCTGGGCTGTGGCAGGCTCGCGCCGTATGATTTGGGAGGACAAGATGAGTTTCATGGGAACCCTGGCCAAGGTGGCCATCGGATATGCGGCGGCGCGGGGCGTCGACAAGCTGTCGGGCGGCGAAGGGATCGCCGGGCTTCTGGGCGGTGCCGAGGGCGAAGGTCTGCAATCCATGCTGGGCGATCTGGGCGGGGCCGAGGGCGGCGGGCTCGACGGGCTTCTGGGCAACATCACGGGCGATGGCGAGACGGGCGGCGGGCTTGGCGCGCTGCTGGGCAATCTCGGCGATGGCGCGGGCGGCGATGGGGATGGCAGCATGCTCGGCCTTGCTGGCATCGCGGGCGCGCTGGGTCTTGCCGGAGGCGCTGCGGCGGCGACCACAAGCCTTGGTGACATCCTGTCGGGCAATATCAATGACGGCGCGGAGCCGCTCGAAGAAGAGGAAAAGGCCAAGCTGCTGCTGCGGACGATGATCCAGGCGGCGAAATCCGATGGCGGGATCGACATGCAGGAAAAGCAGCGCATCCTGGACACGGTCGGCGAAGCCACGCCCGGCGAGATCAGCTTTGTCACCGCCGAGATGCAGGCCCCGCTCGACCCCGAAGGTCTGGCCGCGGATACGCCCGCCTCCCTGCGCGATCAGGTCTATTCGACCGCGCTGATGACCATCAAGCTCGACAATGAGGCCGAGGCGCAGTTTCTCGCCGAGCTCGGTCAGGCGCTGGGTCTGGCCCCGTCCCAGATCGATGATCTGCACCGGCAGATGGGGGCCCCGACGCTCTATTCCTGAGGCGGGCTTGTTGGTCCAAGTGACAGACCGCAGCGAGCGGATCCGGCACGCGTCCCATACGTAGGGTGCGACGCCGGATCCGCACCCCTAAAGCGCAGCCGAGATCATGCCGACAGAAAGCTGTTTGGGGCCTGTAGCACCCCCACCTGGAATGATGAGCTCGACATCCGCAAAACCGGCCCTCTGGACGCGGACGGTGCCGCGCGGAAGATCAAGCTCAAATCCGTGACAATCCCGTCCTATTCCTCGGGCGCCAGTGCTTCGGATGCAGCAGCGAGACGGCGCATTCCGACGCCGTGACCCTGACGGAAGCGACAGTCCGCGAGACGCCGCCCGCACCGGCAAGCGACGCCGTCCTTGTCTGATCCCTGCGGCATCCCCTGCCCCGATCCGCGCCCCCTTGGCTCTGGATCTGTCCGTCCTGATTGCGTATCAGTCGGGACACGACTTCTGGGGGGACCATGCCCGACACGATCCTGAGCCGCTGCGAGGCCAAAGGCCTGCGCATCACCGGTCCGCGCCGGGTGATCGCCACTGTGCTCGACTCGAGTAAGGACCACCCGGATGTGGAAGAGCTCTATGCCCGGGCCACGGCGGTCGATCCCAGCATCTCGCTCGCCACGGTCTATCGCACGGTCAAGCTCTTCGAAGAGGCCGGTATCCTCGAGAAGGTCGATTTCGGAGATGGCCGCGCCCGCTATGAAGATGCGGAGCGGGACCATCACGACCATCTGATCGACCTGAATTCCGGCCATGTGATCGAGTTCGTCTCCCCCGAGATTGAAGCCTTGCAGGAAAAAATCGCCGAGAAGCTGGGGTACCGCCTGAAGGGGCACAAGCTCGAGCTGTACGGCGTGCCGATCAAGAAGGGCTGATCTACGCACAGATCCTGTGCGGCGCAGGCCGTTGTGTGCGCCGGCTGAGACCGGCATCCTCAGGTGAGATCAGAGGAGAGCACAGATGACCTTCCGTCCCGTGACATCCACCCAGATGGCCCACCCCACCATGGAGGGCGCAGGCGTGCATCTGCACCGTGTCTTCGGCTTTGGCGATCCCGGCGAGAGCGATCCGTTCCTGCTGCTCGATGATTTCCGGAATGACGATCCGCGTGCCTATGAAAAGGGCTTTCCCTGGCATCCCCATCGCGGGATCGAGACGATCACCTATGTGCTCGAAGGAGAGGTTGATCACGGCGACAGTCTCGGCAATCAGGGCACGCTCGGCGCGGGATCGGTGCAATGGATGACCGCCGGGTCCGGGATCCTGCATCAGGAGATGCCGCGCGGCAATGCTGCCGGGCAGATGCATGGCTTCCAGCTTTGGGCGAACCTGCCCGCGGCGCAGAAGATGACCGCGCCGCGCTATCAGGACATCACGGGCCACGACATTCCCGAGGTGATCGAGGATGACGGCACAAAGGCACGGGTGATCACCGGCGCGTTCTGGGGCGTGCGGGGGCCGGTGGACGGCATCGCAGCCGAGCCGCAATATCTCGACATCTCGATGCCGCCTAACACGCGGCGCAGCCTGCCGGTGGACACCTATGCCAACACATTCGCCTATGTCTTTGCCGGCTCCGCCAATTTCCGCGATGCCTCGGCGCCGATTGGTGTGCGCGTCGAGAAGGAGGTCGCGGGCGCGGAGCTGAATATCCGGGACATGTCCGGCAACCGCACGCTGGTGCGGTTTGATACGGGCGACGAGATCTCGGTGACCTCCGGTCCCGAAGGCGCGCGGTTCCTGTTGGTCTCAGGTCGTCCGATCCAGGAACCCGTGGCCTGGCATGGCCCCATCGTGATGAACACCCGGGCCGAGTTGCAGCAGGCGATGCAGGACCTGAATAACGGGACCTTCATCAAACCGGCGGTCTAGGCGGCACCCGACCCCCAAAAGAGATTTTGTGCCTCCGGCGGGGATATTTCCGGACTTAAGAAGGGCCAGCCGCCCTCCTTCGGTCGGAGCTTGGGCGCGTCCTGTCTGTCTTAAGTCTCCAAATACCCTCGCCGAAGGCAGGCGCGCGGTATGCCGCTAGCCGAGGCTTTGGAAGGCTGCGATGGCGCTAGCCAAGGCCGCATCATCCACGTCGCGGTGGAGCACGAGGCGGATCTCGGGGCCCCCCGCGCTGATCCGGATGCCCTGCGCGGCGAGGCGTGGGCCGATCTCGGCGGCCACGGCGTCTGCCGGGGTGAAGAACACCATATTGGTCGCCTGCCGCACCTGCCCCAGCGGGCGCAATGCTTCGGCCAGGTCGACCGCGCGGGCATGGTCCTCGGCCATGCGCGGCACCACATGCTCCAGCCCCCAAAGCGCCGCCGCGGCCAGCACCCCGGATTGGCGCATACCGCCGCCCAGCAGCTTGCGCGCGCGCCGGGCCTTGGCCAGGACCGGCGCCGGTCCCACGAGGACCGTCCCTGCCGGTGCGCCCACACCCTTGGACAGACAGAGCGAGACCGTGTCCGCCAGCCCGGCCAGATCCGTATCCGTGCAGCCAAGGGCCGTGATGGCGTTAAAAAACCGCGCGCCGTCGAGATGGAGGGCGAGGCCAGCCTCGCGCCCGGCCGCTGCCGCCGCCTGCATCCGGGGCAGCGGGATCGCGCGCCCGCCCACGGTGTTCTCGAGGCTGAGCAGGCGCGAGACCGCGTAATGCTGGTCATCGGGCTTGAGCGCGGCACGAATGTCGCCGGGCTCCAGCGCGCCGTCTTCGGCCACGGGCAGCGGCTCGAGCGAGAGCCCGCCCAGCACGCTGGGCGAGCCCGCCTCATCCGCGTAGACGTGGTAGTCCCGCCCGGTGATCACCTCGTCGCCCCGGGCGCATTGGGCCATCAGGCAGGCGAGATTGCTCATGCAGCCCGTGGGAAAGAAGACCCCCGCATCCTTGCCCATGCGTTCGGCCAGCTGCGCCTCGAGGCGGGCGACGGTCGGGTCATCGCCATAGCAGTCATCGCCCAGCTCGGCCCCGGCCATGGCCGCGCGCATCTCTGCACAGGGTTTCGTGACCGTGTCCGAGCGCAAATCGCACAGCACGTCCTGTGCCGCGAAGGATCCCGAATAGAGCACCATGACGCGCCTCCCTGCCTGTTCTGGGGTGTTGCCCCCTTCTATCCCCGTCTGAACTGTCGCCGAAAGGCCATCTGCGACAGAAAATGCGCCGTCCGGGCCAGCTCACAAGGTATTTCAGCAGTTCAATCCCCGCCGCCCCCCTGCTAAGCACGGCCCCAAGTCCGACGCACCAAAGGAAACGACCCCATGTCCATGATCGTTGATGTCTATGCCCGCGAAATTCTCGACAGCCGGGGCAACCCGACGGTCGAGGTCGATGTCACCCTCGATGACGGCACGCTGGGGCGGGCGGCTGTGCCCTCCGGTGCCTCCACCGGCGCCTATGAGGCGGTCGAGCTGCGCGACAAGGATACGGCGCGCTATTTCGGCAAGGGCGTGCGCAACGCCGTGGCCTTCGTGAATGGCGAGATCGCCGAAGCGCTTGTCGGCACGGATGCCACGGATCAGGTGGGCATCGATGCCGCGATGATCGAGCTTGACGGGACGCCGAACAAGGGACGTCTGGGCGCCAATGCGATCCTCGGCGTGTCCCTCGCGGTTTCCAAGGCGGCGGCCGAGGCCACGGGCCAGCCGCTCTATCGCTATGTGGGCGGGACCTCCGCGCGCGTGTTGCCGGTGCCGATGATGAATATCATCAATGGCGGCGAGCATGCGGACAATCCGATCGACATTCAGGAATTCATGATCATGCCCGTCTCCGCCGACAGCATCGCCGAGGCGGTGCGCATGGGCGCGGAGGTGTTCCACACCCTGAAGAAAGAGCTCTCTGCAGCCGGGCTCAGCACCGGGATCGGCGATGAGGGCGGGTTTGCACCGAACCTCAGCTCCACTCGCGATGCGCTGGATTTCGTGCTGAAGGCGGTCGAGAAGGCCGGTTATGTGCCCGGCGAGGACATCTATCTCGCGCTCGATTGCGCCGCGACCGAGTATTTCGAGAATGGCCGCTACGAGATGAAGGGCGAGGGCAAGACCCTCACGCCGGAGGCCAATGTCGACTATCTCGAGGCGCTGGTGAATGACTACCCGATCCTCTCCATCGAGGATGGCTGCTCGGAAGACGACTGGGAGGGCTGGGCCCTGCTGACCGAGCGTCTGGGCGACCGGGTGCAGCTGGTGGGCGATGATCTCTTTGTGACCAATCCCGAGCGTCTGGCCGAGGGGATCCAGAAGGGCTGCGGCAACGCGCTTTTGGTGAAGGTGAACCAGATCGGCACCCTGACCGAGACTCTGGCCGCCGTGGATCTGGCCCATCGCAACCGGATGGCCTGCGTGATGTCGCACCGCTCGGGCGAGACCGAGGACGCGACCATTGCCGATCTCGCGGTGGCCACCAATTGTGGGCAGATCAAGACCGGCTCTCTGGCGCGGTCCGACCGGCTGGCGAAATACAACCAGCTGATCCGGATCGAGGACGAGCTGGGCGAGACGGCGATCTATGCGGGCAAGTCGATCCTGCGCTAAGCGACGCCCGCCCCCCGGACAACCGTTACCCGCCGCAGGATCCTGCGGCGGGTTTTTTAATGCCGGCCTTGCGCTCAGGGGGCGGCACGGACCGTCCCGTGACGCAGGGGTGCGGTGGCGATAGACCTGACCCGGCACTCTTCCTAGACTGTTCCCATGGAAAAGCCCGCCTCATATGCCGACCGCCCGCTTGCGGGGATGGGGCTGATGCTGCTCTTTTGCGCCCTCGCCCCTCTGGGCGATGGTCTGGCCAAGCTGCTGGGCGGGGTCGTGCCGCTGGTGATCCTGCTGCTGGTGCGTTTCGGGGCGCAGGCCGTGCTGCTGAGCCCGGTCCTGAGCCGCCCTGCCCCGCCGCTCAGCCCCCGGCAATGGCGGTTGATCGCCTTGCGCACGGGCCTGCACATGGCGGGCATCGGCCTGATGTTCACCGCGCTGCGCTTCCTGCCCCTGGCCGACGCGGTGGCGATCGCCTTCGTGATGCCTTTCATCATGCTCCTCTTGGGGCATTTCGTGCTGGGCGAGGCCGTGGGCCCCCATCGTATGGTCGCCTGCGCCTTTGGGTTTCTGGGCACCTTGCTTGTCATGCAGCCGAGCTTTGCCGAGGTGGGGTGGCCCGCCCTGCTGCCCGTGGGGGTGGCCGTGTGCTTCGCGCTCTTCATGCTGGTGACGCGGCAGCTGGCGCAGGAGGTCTCGCCGCTGCGGTTGCAGGCCCTGTCGGGGATCATGGCGAGCATCGTTTTGGGGGCGGCGCTACTGTTCTGGGGGGATGCGCTTGGGCTGCGGACCTTCTGGCCGGACCGGGAGAGCCTGCTCCTGATGGGGCTGCTCGGCGTGGTCGGAACCCTGGCGCATCTGGCCATGACCTGGGCCTTGCGGCTGGCGCCCTCGGCGACCCTGGCGCCGATGCAATATCTCGAGATCCCTATCGCCACCCTGCTCGGCTGGCTGATGTTCCGGGACCTGCCCAACGGGATTGCCGTGTTGGGCATCGCCGTGACCGTGGCCACTGGGCTCTACGTGATCTGTCGGGAGCGCCGCACGGCGCGGGCCCCGACCCCGGTGCCGCCGCCGCTCTGATGCGCCCCCGCGCAGGTCCCGCGGCGCGAGGGCGTGCCCCGCGAGACCCTTGGGTGATCCATGGCGCGACCTGCCAAGGCAGGCCGCGCGGACGCGCAAGCTCAGCCCTTGGCGCGCTAAGTGCGACGACGGGATGTCAGGCCCATCGCCCCGAGACCCGCGAGCAGCAGCGGCAGGGCCGCTGGCAGGGGAATGGGTGCCACTTCCTCGAAGCTGATCGACGCCAGAGCCCGGCCCACATCGTTGCCATCGACCACAAAGCCCGCCACGGTGGGCTGACCAAAGAGGAAATCCACACCGCTCTGGGTCACGACGCCACCGACCGTGTCGGTCGCCGTGCCGCCCGCCGCAGAGAAGGCCGCGCCCAGCCCGTCATTTTCCTCGGTGCCGCCATCCCAGATGTCGTTGGCATCGACCAGAATCTCGGACAGGTTCGTGAAGGCGCCCTGATCGTCGAACAGCTCATAGGCCAGCGGGTTGCCGTTGCCGACAAAGGTGTCATTGGACGGGATCACCATGGACAGGAACGAGTAATACCGGTTGTCCGACGGGTCGAGCTCGATCACGAAGGTCGTCACCTCGCCCGCATCCAGAACCGGCGGCTGCCCCGGCTGCGACCCGAACCCCTGAGGCCCGGTCGCCACGGCAGTCTGTGCGCCAATGCCCAGCCCGTTGATCCGCTCGATCTCGGCCCCGACCTGACCTTCCTCGGCAATCGCCTCAAGCTGCGTCGAGGCAGCGGAGCCTTCCTGGAAGCCGGCATAGCTGCCATCGTGGAATACGTTGAGGAACGGCGTGAGATACAGACCGTTCTCGTCACTCAGGTTCTCAATGGTCACCTGCACTGACGTCGCGTGCACCATCCCTGCTGTCAGACTGCATGCGCTTGCCAGCAGCGCTGCTCTGATCATTGTCTTCATAATTCTAGTCTCCTGAAAGTGCGGCACCACCCAATCGGTGCCGCCTTCACGGAGGAGCAGTTTGGTAAACCGCACAAGCACACGGCCGCTCACCTCCGCGCGAGCGGCGCGTAACCCCTTGATTTTCTGTCCATCACGTTCTTGGCAAAGGGCCGTGACATCGCGTGAGCAGCACCTTTGGCGCGTGGTAGTCCCCCCGGGCCATCTAAGGGCGCGTGACCTGCCGGCATCGGGAGGCTAGCCTGCCGGACAGCAAAGAGGCGCCGCCCGGAGAGCTGTCCTGGGGGGGGGTGCACCGGGGGCCGCCCAAGCGCGCTGGAAAGGACAGAATGACCGCAGATGACATCATTGCCCGGCTCGAACTGGCCCCTCATCCCGAGGGCGGTTGGTTCCGCCAAACCTGGATCGCCGAAGCAGAGGGCGACGCGCGCCCTGCGGGAACCGCGATCTATTTCCTCCTGAAAGCCGGGGAGCGTAGTCACTGGCACCGGGTCGACGCGGCGGAGATCTGGCACTGGTACGGGGGCGCGCCGCTCGACCTGTGGATGGCGGAAACCGAGGCGGGTCCCGCAACCCGGCATCCGCTGGGACCTGATCTCAGCCGGGCCGTCCCGCAGGTGATCGTGCCCAAGGGCCATTGGCAGGCCGCCGAGAGCACCGGCGACTGGACGCTTGTGGGCTGCACGGTCTCGCCCGCCTTCCGCTTTGAAGGGTTCGAGCTGGCCCCCGAAGGCTTCGACATCCCCCGCGCGGGCTAGGCCCCGGACAGGGTCATCCCCCCGGCGCGCTGGTCACACCACCGCCCACGGGGGTCGTGACCCCGGTCGTTCCGGGAAAGGAAGTCGGCAAACCATTGAGCACCCGCACCGCCATATAGGCAAAGGCCTGCGCCTCGATCATGTCCCCATCGAATCCGAGGGTTTCCACAGGCGCGACACGACATGAGGAAAACCGCTCAATAAACTGTTTCAAAGAAGTATTTTTGCGACCACCCCCGCATAAAATGACCTGATCGATCGCCCCGGGCAAAAGCGCGAGCCCCGCCGCCACCGAGGCTGCCGAGGCCGCGGTCAGAGTGGTCACCGCATCGGCGGTTTCGAGATCGGCCACCGCCCCGGCCAGCCAGTCAAAAGCATCCCGGTCGAGGGATTTCGGCGCCGGGCGCAGGAAGTACGGGTCGCTGAGCAAGCGGTCGAGCACGGGTTGCGCGACCTGGCCCGCCTGCGCCAGCGCGCCGCCCTCGTCGAAGCGCGCACCGGTGCGGATGCGCACCAGATCATCGATCGGGGCATTCGCAGGCCCGGTGTCAAAGGCCACCAGCGCTTCGGGCCCGGCCTCCGGGTCCACATAGGTGACGTTCCCGACCCCGCCGAGATTGAGAAAACAGGCAGGCCGCGTGAGCCCCGCGCCCTGCGCCACGGCCCAGTGATAGATCGGCGCGAGTGGCGCACCCTCTCCGCCCAGCGAGACATCCACGCTGCGGAAATCCCAGACCACGGGACAGCCCACCGCCCGGGCAAGCGCCGCCCCATCGCCCAGCTGGTGCGTGCCCTCTGCGCGCGGGGCATGGGCGAGGGTCTGGCCGTGGAAACCGACGACATCCGGCGTATCGAACCGGGCAATCACCTCCGCATGGGCGCGCGCCACGACCTCGGCCGCCGCCTCCAGCCCCGGCCCCGGCCAGCGCCCGAGCACCGCGCGCAAGGCCGCGCGCTCGGTCTCGGTATAGGGCCGATAGGTGGCGGGGCCCTGCTCCAGCACCCGGATCCCATCCGTGCGGATCAGGGCGGCATCCACCCCGTCCAGAGAGGTGCCCGACATGCAGCCCAGCGCCCAAAGCGGCTTTCCCTTCATTCCCGTCCCCGATATAGACCTCGCGACACTTCAAGATGGACCGATCCGGCAATGACCTACCAGCCCAAATCCGACTTCATGCGCGTGATGATGGAGCGCGGCTTTCTCGCCGACTGCACGGATTACCAGGCGCTGGACGAGGCCCTGAGCACCGGCGTGGTCCCGGCCTATATCGGGTTCGACGCCACCGCCAGCTCGCTCCATGTGGGGTCGCTGATCCAGATCATGATGCTGCGCTGGCTGCAAAAGACCGGGCACAAACCCATCGTGTTGATGGGCGGCGGCACCACCAAGGTGGGTGATCCGAGCTTTCGCGCCGATGAGCGTCCGCTGCTGACGCCGGACCAGATCGACGCGAATATCGCGGGTATCAAGCAGGTTTTCTCGGCCTATGTCAGCTTTGGCGAGGCGCCCACGGACGCGCTGATGCTGAACAATGCCGAATGGCTGGACGGGCTGAACTATCTCGACTTTCTCCGCGATGTGGGCCGCCATTTCAGCGTCAACCGGATGCTCAGCTTCGAGAGCGTGAAATCCCGGCTCGACCGCGAACAATCCCTGAGCTTTCTCGAGTTCAACTACATGATCCTGCAGGCCTATGACTTCATGGAGCTGAACCGCCGCTACGGCTGCCGGTTGCAGATGGGCGGCTCGGATCAATGGGGCAATATCGTCAACGGGATCGATCTGACACGCCGGATCCTCGACCACGAGGTGTTCGGCCTGACCTCGCCGCTGCTGACCACGGCGGATGGCAAGAAGATGGGCAAGTCCCAGTCCGGTGCGATCTGGCTCAATGCGGATATGCTCTCGCCCTACGAGTTCTGGCAGTTCTGGCGCAACACGGCGGATGCGGATGTGGAACGCTTCCTCAAGCTCTACACGGAACTGCCCCTGGACGACTGCGCCCGGCTCGGTGCGCTCGATGGGGCTGAGATCAACAGCGCCAAGATCGCGCTCGCCAATGCGGTGACCACCCTCGCACATGGGGCGGAGGCGGCTGCTACGGCCGAGGCCACGGCCCGCGAAGTGTTTGAAAAAGGCGGCACGGGCGATGACCTGCCGACCCTGAGCCTGACGGCGGAGGAGATCGGCGAGGGCATCTCCATCGTGCAGCTGATTACCCGCTCGGGCCTCGCAAAATCCGGCAAAGAGGCCAAGCGCTTGATCGCCGAGAATGGCGCCAAAATCGACGACGCCCCCCTCTCGGATGCGGGCCTTATGATCGATGCGGCCCGGCTCGCCAGCCCGATCAAGCTCAGCGCCGGCAAAAAACGCCACGCGCTGATCAAGCTCGACAGCTAATCTAAACGCGGCGCGCCCCCTCAAAAGGCGCGCCGTTCCCGTCTCCGCGCAGCATCCCAACACGGCTCTCTCAGCAAGATCACCCTGCGCAACCTGCCCGCTCAGACCCGCCGGTAAAGCCGCAGTGCCGGAGGCACAGCACCTCCGCGCGCTCCCCTCCCCCAACCATTCGAACAGCCCGGCCCGAAAAAAGGGCGCTGACCTCTCGGCCCGCGCCCCCAAACATGTCTTGCGGGCGTCAGCCCGCGCCTTTGGATCACCCGTCGCCGAGCATCCATACGCCCTCGGGCCAGAACGCGTCATAGGCAAAGGCGAACATCACGTCATGGGGCAGATCCGCGCCATTGGCATCGCGCACCCGGATCGCACCGACATCCCGCCCGTCCGCGATGCGCGCCGTGTCCAGCGCCGAGGCCTTGCCCGCCTTCCAGGTAATCGTCACGCCCGCCTCGGTCACCTCTTCGGCCACGCGCAACCGCTCCAGCGGCCAAGCCCTGTCGCCCACCCGGATCACCCTTGCCAGCGCCGGAATGCCATGGGGCGGCGGGTCGCCGGAATAGAGGAACGGCCGGTGCGAGCTGTCGTAATTCTCATAAGGATTGCGCCCGTAATCGCGCCGCCAGGCGGGCTCATCCATGACCAGACCATCGGGATTGCGGGTCGAGAACGCCTCCCAGCTTTCCATCCAGGTCGGCAATTGGGTCAGCATCTGCCCGGTCTGCACTCCAACGATGGCCTCGCCGATGGCCTGCTGCCACCAGCTTTCGGTTTCGCGGTCATACATCACCATATCCGATTTGCGCAGCTTGCCGCTGACCCCAAGTGTCAGGACCTGCCCATTCACGCGCCGGTCAAAGGTGATCGCGGAATTGCACAGCGGACAGAAAGTCACCGCGATGGGCAGACCCTCCACCTCGTCATTCACGATCTCGTGCCAGGTCAGGTAGCGCACCGGATAGGCCCGGGGCGTGGCCTCCCCAAGCTCCACCGCGATCACCGGCTCCATCGCGCCCAGACGGCTCTCGGCATCGACTGGAATGAAGCTCGGGTTGCTCAGGGCGGGAATGCCATCCTTGGGTGGCCCGCCGGAGAGGATCTCGACAAAGGGCACCGCACTGATCGAGAAATCCGTGTTGGGCCATTCATGTTTCCAGAATTGCGGATCCGCAGCGGCTGCCCCGCCCCAGAGGCAGGTCGCAACCATCGCGGTCATCATGTGTTTGAACACTTTGGGCCCTCCTGTCGGTTGGACCCCAAACTGCCAAGGGAAACCGGATCGCGCTAGCCCGCCTCACGGCAAGGTGACGCAGAGCGAGCGCCGCCGCCGACGCGCGCGCGTCCCCGCGAGGAGCCCCAGGCCCCCGAGCATCAGCAAGCCTGCCGCCGGAAGCGGGATCGCCGCAAGCTCTGCGAGCGCGTCAAAACTCAGCGTGGTCTGGGTGCTGCCGGTGCCGAACAGGACCTGTTCGAAGCCACTCAGGGTCACGGCGAGGCTGTCCCCACCGCGCATCAGGGAAAGCTCCACATTCAGGCCGGACAGCACGACGTCAAAGATGTCCGTCTCGGCGAAATCGGCGAAGATCACCTTATCGACCCCATCCCCCCCGGCATAGAGATCCGAGGTCGAGAGCCCGGCAAACCCGGTCCCGTCGAAGATCAACAGATCCGCATCATCGCCCAGAAGGATGTCGCCCATCACGATGCTCGACGCGGCCAGCGTCACCGCGTCGTCGCCCATGCCGAGATTGAGCGCGACGCCTGAGCTGCCCTTGAGCGTGCCGGAATTCACCACCTGCTGGTCCGCAGCATCGTCCGCATCCACGGTGACCGCCAGCGTGCCCGCGATCAGGCCCCCATTCTCGATCAGCGACGGCCCCGCGCCCGGATCGAAATCGATGGCCGCATTTGTCCCCGAGGTGATCTCGGCCCCGGCGGCGTTCCGCACCGTTCCGGAATCGATGTCGATGGCGTCCTGCGCTTCGACAGTGCCGACCAGATCGGCCGCCGTCTGCGTGTTCCGGATGATCCCGTAATTCTCGATCACCGCGCCTTCGCCCACCTGAATGGCGTCATCAAAGGCCTCGACCGTTCCGAAATTGAGGATCTTGGCGTCGTCGCCAGTCTCGATCCCTTCATTGGCGCTCGAGGTGATGCGCGCACCAAGCGCGTTGGTCACCTCGACCCCGTCGCCATTGGCATCGATGGCCTTCTCAACCGCCTCGATCATACCGCCATTCGTGACCTTCAGCCCGTCGCCGCCCTGGATCCCTTCATCGCCGGACAGGATCGCCCCGTCATTGGTCACGACACTGTCTACACTGTCCTTGAGGTTGATGGTCCTCTCGCCGCTGAGCGTTGTGTCGAGCGTCGCCCCGCTGAGCACGTTGATCGTGATCTGGTCGCTGCCGTCCTCGATGCCGCGGGTTTCGGTCGCATCGGGGCCATCGACCACCGAGACCGCATCGCAGGTTACGGTATCGCCGGCGGAGATCCCCGAAACAGCCGAGCAATCCGCATGGGCGGCGCTGCTCAGGGCCCCCGTGGCCAAGAGGGCGATCAATGACATCCGAAGCATGGGCGCTGTCCTTCAAAAAGTTAACGCCCCCGGGGTACGGGGGCGTTGTAACAGTTTGATAAAGACAGGCCGCGGGTGCGATCACTCGGTGACGGTGACCTTCACCATACGATCCGGCTCGCCGATCACGGCGCCGTTGCGGCCCGTGCCGCGCTTGATCGCGTCGACCACATCCATGCCGTCGGTGACCACACCGACGACCGTATACTGGCCATTCAGGAAATGGCCTGCATCGAACATGATGAAGAACTGGGAGTTGGCCGAGTTCGGGTTCTGGCTCCGAGCCATGCCGACGACACCGCGGTCATAGGGCACGTCGCTGAACTCCGCCGGCAGGTCCGGACGGCTGGAGCCCCCCGTGCCCGCGCGGCGCAGGTCCGACCCGAGCTTGCCATGTTCCACATCCCCGGTCTGGGCCATGAAGCCCTCGATCACGCGGTGGAACACCACGCCATCATAGGCGCCTTCAGCGGCCAGGGCTGCGATCTGTTCGACATGCTGCGGGGCGAGATCCTCACGCAGGTCGATCGTGATCGTGCCATTGGCTTCGCCCGCCACCTCGATCTGCAGGCCGGTGGCCAGCGCGGGGCTGGCCAGCAGGCTCAGGGCAAGCGCAAGCTTACGCATCGGCGGCCACCTTGACGGAGATCATCTGGTCGGGGTTCATCGGCGGCTCGCCCCGGACGATCTTGTCCACATGCTCCATCCCGTCGATGACGCGGCCATAGACCGTGTATTGCCCGTTCAGGAAGTGGTTGTCCGTGAAGTTGATGAAGAACTGCGAATTCGCGCTGTCGGGATTGGCCGAGCGCGCAGCGCCCAGCGTGCCACGGTCATGGGGCAGCGACGAGAATTCCGCCGGAAGGTTCGGCAGGTCCGACCCGCCGGTGCCTGCGCGGCGGATGTCGAGATCCTTGGAGGCATTGCCGTTGGCCACATCGCCGGTCTGAGCCATGAAGCCGTCGATCACCCGGTGGAAGATCACGGTGTCATAAGCGCCGGCGCGGGCCAGCTCTTTCATGCGCTCGGCATGTTTGGGGGCCACATCGGGCAACAGCTCGATGGTGACGGTGCCATCCTTGAGTTCCATCAGAATGGTGTTTTCGGGGTCTTTGATCTCAGCCATCTGGCATCCTCCTGCATCTGTCCCGCGCAACCTAGGCGGCGCGTGCCGGATGGGAAACCCCACAAACGCATGAGCGGCGCGGAACGGCAAAGGCACACCTGCCCGGCGGCCTGCCCTGCGCGACGCGGCGACAGGTTGACCTTTGCCACGGCTCTGGCAGAACGAGCGCACGCGCAGATGGAGGCCGATATGAGCTGGAAAACCCTCGATGACATGGATTTGGACGGAAAGATCGTTCTGACCCGGGTGGATATCAACGTACCCGTGGCCGATGGCCAGGTCACCGATGCCACGCGGATCACCCGGATCATCCCGACCATTCAGGATATCGTGGCCAAGGGCGGCGTACCGGTGCTGCTGGCGCATTTCGGGCGCCCCAAGGGACAGGTCGTGCCCGAGATGTCCCTGCGGATCGTGCAGCCCGCGCTCGAAGCGGCGCTCGGCCAGCCCGTGACCTTCGTCGAGCGCCCTTCGCGGGATGCCTTGGCCGCCTTGCCCAAGGGCAGTGTCGTGCTGGTCGAGAACACGCGCTTTGCGGCTGGCGAAGAGAAGAACGACCCGCAAATGGCGGATTTCCTCGCGAGCCTCGGCGATGTCTATTGCAATGACGCCTTCTCGGCAGCCCACCGGGCCCATGCCTCGACCGAGGGGGTTGCGCGCCGCCTGCCCTCCTGTGCCGGTCGGCTGATGCAGGCCGAGCTTGAGGCGCTGCAATCGGCGCTCGGCGATCCGGTCCGTCCGGTCGTGGCCGTGGTCGGCGGGGCGAAGGTGTCTACCAAGCTCGAGCTTCTGGGCAATCTGGTGGAGAAGGTCGATGATCTGGTGATCGGCGGGGGCATGGCCAACACCTTCCTCGCGGCGCAGGGCATTGATGTGGGCGCGTCCCTGGCCGAACATGATATGGCCGATACCGCCCGCGAGATCCTCGCCAAGGCCGAGGCGGCGGGCTGCACCATCCATCTGCCCAAGGACATCGTGGTCGCGCGGGAATTCAAGGCCGGGGCCGCGTCCGAGACCCTGCCTGCGAATGCCTGCCCGAGCGATGCGATGATCCTCGACGCGGGCCCCGAGACGGTCGCGGCGGTGGCCGAGGTCTTTGCCCAGGCCAAGACCCTGATCTGGAACGGTCCGCTCGGCGCGTTCGAGATCGCGCCCTTCGATATGGCGACCAATGCAGCCGCCAAGGCCGCGGCCGATGCGACCGAAGCGGGCACGCTGGTCACCGTGGCCGGCGGGGGCGACACGGTCGCGGCCCTGAACCAGGCGGGTGCGGCCGAGAAGTTCACCTATATCTCCACCGCCGGAGGCGCGTTTCTCGAATGGATGGAGGGCAAGACCCTGCCCGGTGTGGCCGCGCTGGAAGGTTAACAGCCTGAGCTATTGCGCCACTGTTAGCGCGAGCAGAATTGCAGCTTGATCCGGGCTCGGATAGATCCGGATCAAGCATCCTGATTTCCGCGGAGTTCCCCCATGTCCCAAGCTGACCAGATTCGTTCCGGCCAAGGCTTTATCGCTGCCCTCGACCAATCGGGCGGTTCCACCCCCAAGGCCCTGCGGCTCTATGGTGTCGAAGAGGATGCCTATGGCTCCGAGGCCGAGATGTTCGACCTGATCCACGGGATGCGCGCCCGGATCGTGGCCGCCCCGGCCTTTACCGGCGAGAAGGTCATCGGCGCGATCCTGTTCGAGATGACCATGGATCGCGAGTTCGGCGGCAAGCCTGCCCCGAGCTTTCTGTGGGAAGACAAGGGCGTCGTGCCTTTCCTGAAAATCGACAAGGGGCTTGAGGCCGAGGCCGATGGCGTCCAGCTGATGAAGCCGATGCCCGGTCTCGACGACCTGCTGGCCCGCGCGGCCAAGAAGGGCATCTTCGGCACCAAGGAGCGTTCGGTGATCTCTGCGGCCAATGCCGAGGGCATCAAGGCAATCGTCGCTCAGCAATTCGAGATCGGCGCACAGGTTCTGTCCCACGGGCTGATCCCAATCCTCGAACCCGAAGTGACCATCACCATCGCCGACAAGGCTGAGGCCGAGGATATGCTGCTCGCCGAGATCACCGCCCATCTCGACAGCGTCCCCGAGGGCCAGCAGATCATGCTGAAGCTGAGCCTGCCGACCAAGGCCAACCAGTACGCGTCGCTGGTCGAGCATCCGAAGGTGATGAAGGTTGTCGCCCTCTCCGGGGGCTATAGCCGCGAAGAGGCGAACGGGCTTTTGTCGCAGAATACCGGCGTGATCGCCTCGTTCTCGCGCGCACTGACCGAGGGGCTGTCCGCCCAGCAGAGCGATGAAGACTTCAACGCCACCATCGCCGAGACCATCGACGGGATCTATTCCGCCTCCATCGCGGGCTAGACACCCAAAACTTGACTTGAGCGCGGCTTTTTGCCTTTGGGGGATTCACAGGGAGTCGCGCTTGTGTCATGGTGCTGCTACCGCGCGTCAGACGCGGAGATGAGGCAGCAATGAACAAGCACCAGAAACGATCCGCCATCCATGGCGCCCTCGTAACATTGGGGGCCTTTCTGGTGGGCACCTATTTCGTGTTTCACGCGGTGCAGGGCGATTACGGTCTGTTCAACCGCGTGCAGATCGAAGCCGAGGAAACCCGGCTGCGCGCCGAGCTGGCGCTGTTGCAGCATGAGCTCGACGATCTGAAGAACCGGACACAGCGCCTGTCCGATGGCTATCTCGACCTTGATCTGCTGGACGAGCAGGCCCGCAAGATCCTCGGCTATGCCCGCCCGAACGAGGTCATTATCCGCTGATCCCATGGTCCCATGCGGGCTTGATTGACCGCTGGGAGAGTCTGGCTTAGTTTAACTCTAAACTATCCGAGGCCGCATCTGGGAGGAGCGACCATGGCTGCACGCCGTGCTGCAAAGAAATCCAACGTCTCTAAAGAAGAGCTTCTGGAATACTACCGCCAGATGCTGCTGATCCGCCGCTTCGAAGAGAAGGCCGGGCAGCTCTATGGCATGGGCCTGATCGGCGGGTTCTGCCATCTCTATATCGGTCAGGAAGCCGTGGTCGTCGGGCTCGAAGCTGCGGCCAGCGAAGGGGACAAGCGCGTCACCAGCTACCGCGACCATGGTCATATGCTGGCCTGCGGGATGGATCCCAACGGCGTGATGGCCGAGCTTACGGGGCGCGAGGGCGGCTATTCCAAGGGCAAAGGCGGCTCCATGCACATGTTCTCGAAAGAGAAGCATTTCTATGGTGGCCATGGCATCGTGGGCGCGCAGGTGCCCATTGGCGCGGGTCTCGCCTTTTCTGACAAGTACAAGGGCAACGACCGGGTGACCTTCGCCTATTTCGGCGATGGCGCCGCCAACCAGGGCCAGGTCTACGAGACCTACAACATGGCCGAGCTCTGGATGCTGCCGGTGGTGTTTGTCATTGAAAACAACCAATACGCCATGGGCACCTCCGTGGCGCGCTCCACCAAGTCCCCTTCCCTTTGGGAACGGGGCGCGGCCTACGGTATTCCCGGCGAGGAAGTGGACGGCATGGATGTGCTGGCTGTGAAAGCAGCTGGCGAGAAGGCCGTCGCCCACTGCCGCGCGGGCAAGGGCCCCTATATCCTCGAGGTCAAAACCTACCGCTATCGCGGCCACTCCATGTCCGATCCCGCCAAGTATCGGACCCGGGAAGAGGTGCAGAAGATGCGCGAACAGCGCGATGCCATCGAGCATGTGCGCGAGATGCTGCTGAGCGGAGGTCACGCGGCCGAGGATGACCTCAAGGCGATCGACAAGGACATCAAGGCCATCGTGAACGCCTCGGCCGAGTTCTCCAAGACCAGTCCCGAGCCGGATGTCTCCGAGCTCTGGACCGATATCTACGCAGAGCTGTGAGAGGGGAGTAACGCATGTCCACTGAAATTCTGATGCCCGCCCTTTCGCCCACCATGGAAGAAGGCACGCTCGCGAAATGGCTCGTGAAAGAGGGCGACGCGGTCGCTTCGGGCGATATCCTGGCGGAGATCGAAACCGACAAGGCCACCATGGAGTTCGAAGCCGTGGATGAGGGGATTGTCGGCAAATTGCTGGTCGCGGCCGGCACTGACAATGTGGCCGTCAACACGCCCATCGCGGTGCTGATCGAGGATGGTGAGACGCTGACGGATCTACCGGCCGCCGCTGCTGCGACGCCGGACGCCCCCTCCGAGGCACCGGCTGCGCCTGTCACACCGGCCAAGATCGTCATACCGGATGAGCCGGACCTGCCGCCTGGCACGCAGATGAAGTCGATGACCGTCCGCGAGGCGCTGCGCGACGCCATGGCCGAAGAGATGCGCGGCAATGAGAACGTGTTTCTGATGGGGGAAGAGGTGGCCGAGTACCAGGGCGCCTACAAAATCAGTCAGGGCCTGCTGGAGGAGTTCGGCTCGCGCCGCGTGATCGACACCCCGATCACCGAGCACGGATTTGCCGGGCTCGCCGTGGGCGCAGCCTTCGGCGGCTTGAACCCGATCGTTGAATTCATGACGTTCAACTTCGCCATGCAAGCCATTGATCAGATTATCAACTCCGCAGCCAAGACCCTCTACATGTCTGGCGGCCAGATGGGCTGTCCCATCGTCTTTCGCGGTCCGAACGGGGCGGCTGCCCGAGTGGCCGCGCAACATAGCCAGGACTATGCCGCATGGTACGCGCATATCCCGGGCCTGAAGGTCGCGATGCCCTATTCGGCCTCGGACGCGAAGGGCCTGCTGAAATCCGCGATCCGCGACCCGAACCCGGTGATCTTCCTCGAAAACGAGATCCTCTATGGCCGCTCTTTCGAAGTGCCGATGCTCGACGACTACACCGTGCCCTTTGGCAAGGCACGTGTCTGGCGCGAAGGGTCTGACGTGACACTGGTGAGCTTCGGGATCGGCATGACCTACGCATTGGAGGCCGCCGACCGTCTCGCAAAGGATGGGATCAGCGCCGAGGTGATCGACCTGCGAACCCTGCGTCCGCTCGATACGGAAACGGTGATCGCCTCTGTCCAGAAAACGAACCGCTGTGTGACCATCGAAGAGGGCTTCCCCGTCGCTTCCATCGGCAACCACATCTCCGCCGTCCTGATGCAGGAGGCGTTCGACTATCTTGACGCACCGGTCATCAATTTGACGGGGAAAGATGTGCCCATGCCCTATGCCGCCAATCTTGAGAAGCTGGCGCTGGTGACCACTGACGAGGTGGTCGCCGCGGTTCATGCCGTCACCTACCGCTAACCGGAGAGAGATCATGGCGACCGAGATTTTGATGCCGGCCCTGTCCCCCACGATGGAGGAAGGCACCCTCGCCAAATGGCTCGTGAAAGAAGGGGATCAGGTCTCAGCCGGAGACCTGCTGGCCGAGATCGAGACCGACAAGGCCACGATGGAGTTCGAAGCGGTTGATGAAGGTGTCGTGGGCAAGCTGCTCGTAGCCGCCGGAACCGACGAGGTGCGCGTGAACACCCCTATCGCGATCCTTCTGGAAGACGGCGAAGAGCTGTCGGACAGTCCCGCCAGCGCACCTCCGGCCCCCGTAAGCGCGCCGGTCGAAACCGCCACCGCCGCTCCGGTCACGGCCAGCGCGCCGCCCCCAAAATCAGGGAGCCGCGTCTTCGCCAGCCCGCTCGCCAAGCGCCTCGCCGCTCAAGCGGGGCTCGACCTCACGCAGATCTCCGGGACAGGCCCCCATGGGCGGATCGTAAAAGCCGATATCCTCGCCGCCAAAGCGGCAGGTCCAGCCTCCAGCCCCGCACCCGCACCGACCGCCCCCGCAGCGGCGAGTGCGGCTGCCCCTGTCACGCCTTCACCGACATCCGATGTGGCAGCAGCCTATGCCGACCGCCCTTTCACCGAGGTCGCACTCGACGGCATGCGCAAGACTATTGCGGCCCGTCTGACCGAAGCCAAACAGAGCATCCCGCATTTCTACCTGCGCCGCTCCGTGCGTCTCGACGCGCTCCTGTCCCTGCGCAGCCAGCTCAATGGTGAACTCGCCGCCTCCGGTCGCAAGCTCAGCGTGAATGATTTTGTGATCAAGGCCTGCGCCAACGCTCTGCAATCCGTGCCAAGCGCCAACGCGATCTGGGCTCAGGACCGGGTTCTGCAGTTCGAGCGTTCCGATGTGGCCGTGGCCGTTGCAATTGAGGGCGGTCTCTTTACGCCCGTGATCCAGAACGCGGATCAGAAATCGATCTCGGCGCTTTCAGAGCAAATGAAGGACCTCGCCAGCCGTGCCCGCGACCGCAAGCTCGCGCCTGCGGAATACAGTGGAGGCTCTTTCGCGATTTCCAATCTCGGCATGTTCGGCATCGAGAACTTCGACGCAGTCATTAACCCGCCCCACAGTGCGATCTTGGCCGTGGGTGCGGGCACGAAGCGGCCCATCATCGCCGAAGACGGCGCTTTGGGCACGGCGACAATCATGGATCTGACACTCTCCGTGGATCACCGCGTCATCGACGGACCCGTCGGTGCGGATCTGCTCGGCGCAATCGTGCAGGGCCTCGAGGCCCCGCTCCTGCTGCTCGCTTGAGTCAGGACGCTCCGATCAATTGATCCATCGTCACGGAAGGCTGGGAACACCCGGCCTCCCCGACGATCTTAGCCGGAACACCCGCTACTGTTTTGCAAGGGGGCACGTCGCGCAGCACAACCGAACCCGCGGCAATCCGCGAGCAATAGCCGATAGAGATATTGCCCAGCACATGGGCCCCGGCCCCGATCAGAACACCATCGCCGATTTTCGGGTGACGGTCGTCATCTTCCTTGCCGGTTCCGCCCAGTGTCACCGAGTGCAGCATGGAGACATTGTCGCCGACCACGGCCGTCTCCCCGATCACGATGGAATGGGCATGGTCGATCATGATCCCCTGCCCGATCCGGGCCGCCGGGTGAATATCGACACCGAACACTTCGCTCACGCGCATCTGCACGAAATAGGCCAGGTCGCGACGCCCCTGCCGGTAAAGCCAATGGCCCACCCGATACGCCTGCACTGCCTGAAACCCCTTGTAAAAGAGCAGCGGCTGCAGAAAGCGATGGCATGCAGGGTCACGCTCATACACCGCCACCACATCCGCACGCGCCGCAGCCCCCAGGCTCGGGTCGTCCCGATAAGCCGCATCGGCCAACTCGCGCATCATCTGCTCGGACATCTCACCAGAGGACAGCTTCAGCGCGATCCGAAAGGACAACGCGTCCTCAAATGTCTTGTGATGGAGAATGCTCGAATGCACCAACCCGCCCAAAAGCGGTTCGTCCTGCACCGCAAGGCGGGCTTCATCCCCAATGCGATCCCAAACCGGATCGATGGCTTTCAGGGTTGTTGACGTTTCTGGCATGACGCGATCTCCGGGTCTGTCTCCTTAATGGTTTAGGGATTTTGCCCTGCTCATACAAGGACCCCGAAGAACAGCGCGGGTTTCCGCGCGCAGCCTGGGCCGCACGCCAGTGCGACAAGGCATTGATCACAATAGATAGATTTTCAAGAACTGGTTCTGTCATCCCATGCTGAACTGGCACAACAGTCCCGATAGGCAAAACCGGCAAGGACACCCTCGTAGCGGCGCGCGGCCCCAGTTTCTTGCGGATCTTGTGCCGGATATGGCGCGCCTCAAACAGGTTGAGACACAGCGCATGTCGGGACGGCCGGGACAGCGCAGGCAATCGCATGGCCATCCCGACCAGATCCTCAAGACTTACCGGAGGCATCAGACCAGCGCAGGAATGCCCAGCTCGATCATATGCACCACGAGCCGCACGGTCCCTCCAGCGAAATCCCCCCCTTCTGCGGTCAGCTGCAGGGGTGTCGCGCTATAGTAAGTCTGCGGCTGCCCGGTGAGCCCATGAACATATCCATTCAGACCCGTGCTAAGACCTGAACCATACCGATTATCTGACGTGCTCACCCCCAGACGCCAAGACGTCAGATCCCCGGTGATTTCGGAGATCACACGTCCTGTAACACCGATCACCGACGCATTGGCCGGGATCTGTGCACTGGTCAGCTGGCTCGATCCCGCGGTGACCACATGATCGAAGCTCAGCGTCTTGAGCTGCGGGCCTACCGCGCTCCCGAGGCTGAGAGCGACCCAATCGGTACCATCGAAGCGGAACATCCCCTGCTCCTCCACGATCCAGGCCTGCCAACCGGCGCGCGGGGTGATGTATTCCCAGCCGCCATTGCTGCGCAGAGCCAGTTGCCCTGTCGCTGCGTTCCAGGGCGGCTCCGCCCCGGCGGGAATGGCATAGACCTCCCCGTCGGACGCATCGCTCGGCGGTGTGATCTCGCTGATCGACTGCAGAACAAGCTGTGCCACCGCATCCAGCCGGATCAGGCTTTCGTTCACCGTGACGTGCTTCTGCGCCTGCGCCGCTTCCACGAGCGGCAGTTCGAGATTTGCGCTCTTAACCATCGAAGATCATCCTTCCAATTGCGCCCGGCCCAAAGCGGTCCGAAACCTGTGCGACTTCGATGATGAAGGGCGCCGAGAGCCCGTCCGAAGCCTGCATTTCCGTTGTGTAGACCCAGCTCGGGTCGCTCAGGGTCACCTCGCGCTGCACCGCCTCGTCCATCGATTTGACCCGCAGGACATATTGCTCGCGGTTCTCGCCCAAGGGCACCTCGTTGAGATCCCAGCGGTCGCCATCGACCCGCGTTCGACGGATGAAGCTCACCTCGACGCCGGATGTCCCTTGGGTCGCTTTCAGATGAGCAGGTGCATAGGGCCGCTGTCCAATCCCCGCAAAGGTCGGCGCGAGGTAGACGTAGCTCGGGTCATCGATGGGCCTCTGCGCGGGACCGATCCGATAGTGACGTGGCAAACCAAGGGATTGCGACGAGAGCGTGATCTGCTCCACAGCTTCCGTCAACAAAACGACCAGGCTGCCTTCGGGCCAGGCATTGGGCATATCCGCATCCGTACCCTGCTGCCCACGCAACCGCATGGTCAGGTCGAAGACCCCCGGGTCAACCGGATCCACTTCGGCGAACTGGAACAACTCCCAACCCCCGGGCTCACCCGAGCCGATTGCCATCAGGTTCGCACCGCGCAGCACCGCTTCCGGGCTCACCGAGGAAAGCTGGCCTGTGGTCAGCTTCACCCGCAGCGCCGGTCCCCGATCCCAGACGCCGGGCTCCGCCCGCTCCAGAACCGTTTGGGTAACCCCGAGCATCGCCGGATCCCCGATGAAGCGCTCCAGCTCATAGCCTGCATCTTCCGGCGAGCTATAAACCGCGACACTGCCCGGCCAGGGTTTGGCGGTGATCGCCAGACGTGGTGCATGCTCTACCTCATCCCCCGTGATCAGGGGCAGGTCCATGAAGACCGGGAAAACTGGCACAGGCGCGGCAAAACTCCGCGCCGGCGGCAGTTCCTCGACGGAGTCGCTGGGTGTGTAGACCGCACCAGAGACCCGCACCGCATCAAGACTGCGAACGATGCCCTCTTCCAGCCGGTCCACCCGGTACAGTGCCGGGGCGCCTTCGGCCCCCATCAACTCGACTGTATCCCCTGCCGCAATGTCGGACCGCGACATGGGTAAGGCAAAACGCGCCGTATCCCGGGCCACGCGCGACTCTGCAAGCCATCGCTCCACGATCGCCTTGCCCTCGGAATAGGTCAGCGACATCGGGAAACTCGATTGGGACACCGTCTGCAGCGTGTCATCGGGAAAGACCGCTTCCGCAGAACGAGTGGCATAGTCGCCCCCCTCTTCCACGTAGCGCAACTGCACCCGCCCGGCGAGCTCGGCATCCGGTGCACGCGTCAGCTGCAAGACGCCTTCCGCATCCCCTTCGAGCGCCAGACGGTCCGGATCGATCTCCGCCGGTTCTTCCTCGCGCCGACTGCGGAACACGAGCTTGCCCGCTTTCTCGACCACTTCGAACCCATGGGCCAGCATCAGTGGCTGCAAGGCCGCCCGCGCCGTCGAGATGTTGTCGACGATGTATCCCCGAACGAGCCCGAAGAGCTCAGAGGTATCCACCTCGGTCACGCCGGAGGTATTGCAGATCTCCCGCACGACTTCGGCCAGAGTTTGCGCCGTGATCCGCCCCCCGATCCAGTGACCGCGGGCATAGTTCGGCGAGTCGGCCCACAGCGTGCTGTTGTTCGGAAAGGCGGGCCAGGGCCGTGCGTCCCAGGCCCATGCGTGGATCCGGGACGTATCCAGCATCTGCCCGTCATACTGGGTCGAACTGGGGTTGTTCTCCGGCTGGTTCCAGTAGCTCAGGATCGCATCGTAATAAGCGTATTGCACCATGTCGTCCCGACGTCCGTCGGAATAGCGCGGCCTTGCGGATTCCGACGACCGCAGATCGATGAACTTGTTGGGCTGGTTTGTGCCCTTGTCGATGGCGGCACAGCCGATCTCGGTGAACCAGAAAGGCTTGCTTTGCGGCTCCCAAGCCGTCGGGGTCGCCGACCGCACGCCCGCCACGCGGTTATGGTGCGTGTTCGACCACCACCCCTCCAGATCCTTGTACCGAAAGACCCAGGGCTCGTCGGCCAGACCATCCTCAATCGGGGTCCGGATCTGCGCGTTGCGGTCCGACTCCGAGGCGTAATACCAGTCATAGCCCTCGCCACCGGCGACCCCTGCCTGAAGGTAATCCTGGTCGTAGATGCTTCCGTAAACCGCATCGAGGTGATCGATCCCCGCCCGCCAATCCGACAGCGGCATGTAGTTGTCGATGCCGATGAAATCGATATCCTCATCGGCCCAAAGCGGATCAAGATGGAAGAACACGTCTCCCGACCCGTCCTGCGGGTGATACCCGAAATACTCGGACCAATCGGCCGCGTAGCCGATCTTGGTCTCTGGACCGAGGATCGCGCGCACATCTGCCGCCAAAGTGCGCAAGGCCTCGACCGCGGGAAAGGCATTGTCGGCGCCGCGGATCTGCGTGAGGGCACGCATTTCCGACCCGATACAGAACGCATCCACCCCACCCGCTGCCTTGCACAGCGTCGCATAGTGCAGGATGAAATGACGGTACTTCCAGTCGACCGCGTTCCAATTCACCCCATTGTCGGCAACCGACAGGCTCGAGACCGACGCCGTTCCGAAGAACGCGTCCACTTCGTCCTCCGCAGCCGCAGTGCCGTCCGGTGAGCCCTCGACACCCGGCGCGCGAGAGGTCGTGATCCGCCCCCGCCAAGGCAGAACCGGCTGCCCTTCCTCGCCGCTGTAAGGATCCGGGAGCGTATTTCCCGGCACCTGATCCATGAGAATGAACGGGTAGAAAACCACGCTCTTGCCCGCAGTCCGCAAGCCCCGAATGGCTTGGATCACGGATTGGTCGCAGGGCGTCCCACCATAGATCTGCGCGTCGTCAATCCGCACGATCTCTTCAAGGTCGTAACGCGAGCGATTGCCCACGCGATAGGGCATCTGCACCCCGTCATAACGCTTCTGATCGACCTTGGGGCGCAGCTCACAGGTATCGCAGCGCAGGTCATCCCCGAACCAGCTCACCACCAGCGAGACGGAGTCACACGCCGGCAGATCCCGCTCGAGGTTTTGCAGCGAGACGTTGAAATCCGTCTCCCCGCCCGGTGAATTGATGTTGATCGAGCTGTTGGCACCCGGCCCTTCGCTCCAATGCACCGGGGTTGTGGCCAGCGCGTATTCACCGGTTCCGGGGATCATCGCGACGCCCGGCACACGCGCGGCAAGCGGCAATTCGGCATTGTCGGGCTGCGCCGGGCGATGGACCTCGAAACTGAATTGCGGCACGCGGTTGCCGTATTGGCCGAGATCCAGATCCTCGATCAGGACATAAGCCGTGCCACGGAACGCCGGAGCCCCCTCGCCTTCCACCGCTTCGATCTTCGGATCAACGGCCTGATCGCGGGTGCCGTAGTAGACCTGCAGGTTCAGGTCACTCTGCGAAATCTCGACCCCGTCGGCCCAGATCCGGCCCACGCTCTGGATTTCGCCTTCACACAGACCAATCGCTAGGCTGACCGTATAGGTATAGTTGGTCACTTTGGGACGCGCGGGCGAGCCTTTGCCGCCCCCGCGCGAGGTGGACGTCTCCTGGAAACGCGACGCCCAGATGATCTGACCTGCCACCCGCATCTTGCCATGGATCACCGGGATCACATCACCTTCGCTGGCATTCGAGAGCCGAAAGCGGTCGATCCGCCCAGTCTCGATCGCGGCAGAGCCGCTGCCGAGCAGGCGTTGATCGATGGCCTGACCAATGGTCGCCCCGATGGCCCGACCGATCACCGTCGCCGACAGGCCGAACGCAGCCCCGCCAATCGACGACCCGATCGCAGCACCGGCTGCGGATAAGACAAGTGTGGCCATGTTCAGTCTCCTTCGGGAAAGGCAAATCGCGCCGCGATCCGGCGCGCCCAAGGCGCCGAGAGCGGGCTTTCAGTCACGCCATGCCCGGAATATGCGTGGATAAAACGCGGCGCGGCCCCGGCCCGGGATTGAATACCCAGATGTTTGGCCACCCCCGCTGCGCGCATGCGAAACAGCAGCACATCGCCCGGGGCGGCATCCGCCAGAGGCTTCGGGCGCAGATGCCGTTTGGCCCCTTCCCACAAGATCTCTTCTCGCTGCGGTTCGGACCAGTCTGCCGTATAGGGCGGCACAGCTTCCGGCTCCGCGCCGTAAACCTCGCGCCAGACACCGCGCAGCAGGCCCAGGCAATCGGCCCCGGCCCCGCGCACGGATCCCTGATGGATATAGGGCGTGCCGAGCCAAAGCCGGGCCTCCGCCACGATGCGATCGGAATTGCTCATCCGCGCAGGCTCCCGCCGTCATTCTGACCACCCTGGACCGGATAGCTGAGAAGCCAGTCATCCCCAGGAATGTAGGGAAAGCCCTGAAAGTTCTCGGAGTTCTGGAACTTGAACCGGCACGTGTCGTGCCGCTTGTCGCATCCGGCAATCAAGCGGACACGATCCCCCGGCACAATGGATTGCCCGATCGCTTCCCAGACTTCGATATCCCGTCGCCCATCAAGCCACCGGTCGTTCTTGATCAGCGCATGCAAACCTGCCGCTGCCCCGCTGAGCACGATGAAGCGTCCGCGCTCGAACCAGCTCAAGTCAAACGCCTCAAGCGGATCAAAGGAGAACACCCGGCCTTCACTCTGGGCCGTGACCTCCGCCTCGACAGAGAATTTCGGATCGCTCACATCCAGCGCACAGGCTGCATCGCCAAGCACAGCGGTACAGTCTCGCTGATAAACCCGCCCATGGGGCTTGTTCAGCAACTCGGCCAAGCCGCGCAGCTCGGCACGAAACGCGCCATCGATCTGCTGCACCTCGCCAAGGATCCCGCGAAACTGCACCGCGCGTTCCTCGGGATTGGTCCAGTTGACCAGCCAGATCTCGACCCCGGCTCCATCAAAACGGCCGGCCCGGATATCATCCTCTGAAATCGCAGCATCCGACAACGCTCCGATCGCCTCGGAATTGTCCACCGACAGCCCTGTGGATTGCTGCAGTGCCGCCGCCGACAGACCGGAATCGGCCACAAAGGTGGTGCCCTCAAAGCTCAGGGGCAGGTCATGATCGGTGAAGCCAAAGACCACACCATCCTGACGCGCCACGCGCCAACAACGGCACACCGTCGTCAGCCCTGTGGCCAGATGCGCGAGCAGCGCGCTGTCCGCGCCGCTCATACCCGCAACTCCACAACCGGCACAGACGGGATATCCCCCGCCTGAAACGACGCGACCGAGGTCTGGATCCGGTCAGTGTCAAATCGCACCGGCACGTCGAACTCGAACCCGGCGGTCACCGCAGCGCCCGTGGCCGGGGCCTCGGCAAACATCACTAGCCCCTGCGCCGTATCGATCTCGTAATGCACACCCTCCGAGAGGGCGACGCCGTCCACCCCGGCCCGCACCGAGCCAATCACCGGTTTGGTGACCACTCGTCCATAGGACTGACTCCCGGACCGGTAATTCTTAACAAGCTGGAAGGCTTGGGTCTCGCCATCGCCGCTGCCGATGACCTGATCGTCGAACTGCACCTCCTGCGAAGGAGCGCAGCTTTTGAAATCGGACCAGTCTTTCCAGCGAAAGCCATACATCTGACCCTGGCGCGCTTCGAAAAACCCGATGAGCTGCTCGATATCGTCCAGAGACCGCATCCCCACCCCCGCGTCATAGCGGCGACGGGACTGGGACCACGGCGTATTGCGCTCTTCAAATCCATTGGCCAGCGCAACGATCTCGGTGCGCCGTTCCGGCCCACCGGTGGAGCCAAAGCTCAGATTGGCGGGAAATCTCACTTCATGAAACTGCATGTCGGGCTCCTATCGGTTCCGCTGGCCAAGGGTCAGCGCGCGGCCCATATCGGCGGCAAGCTGGCTGCGCGAGCGACGGAACCCATCCACATCGGGCGTGGAGATGTTCATCACCACCTGCACCGGGCGAGTGTTGCTGGTGCCACTGGCGCGTACGCCGAGGCGGCCATCCGCGCCGCGTGCCAGGGGCATGATCGCCTCTGGCCCCGCTTCGCCCATCAGGCCGGTCGCGCCCTTCATCGGAAAGGTCGTGGGCGAGGTCACGACACCGCCCTTGGCGAAGGGCATCACCCGCCCCTGCGAAAAGCTGCCGCCATGGGAGAACCCCAAAACCCCCGACAAGACACTGTTGATGCCTGAGGACAGGCTGTTGCCCAGCGCTTGCTGGACGGGCTTCATCGCGGTGTTGTAGGCCGCGTCCACCATGGATTGCGCGACAGTCTTCAGCGCGTCGGACAGCTTGAGGCCATCAAACGCCAGACCGTCAAAGGCCCGGCGCAGGCCACCGCCGATACTGGTGCCCAGCGAGGCGGCCTCACGCTCGGTATAGAGCATGCTGTCGCGCACCCGGGTCATCTCCGCGTCAAAGGCACTGGCAACCGCCGTGGCATCGCCCAGCGTCTGCTCCAGCTCGGCCATCCGCGCGTCAAAGCCCTCGATCTCGTCAAAATCCGTCATCTTTGGTGTCCTCCGTCCTGTCCGGGAACTCCCGGACCAATTCTTCCAGACGCGCGCGTCCGAGCGGTGCGTCCCCGCCCCCCTCCGCTCCAAGCATCAGAAGGAGTTCGACTGGCGTCAGCGCCCAAAACTCATCCGGTTTCAGCTTGAGCCCGGACAGGCCGAGCCGTAGCAATCCAGGCCAGTCGAACTCGGTCATGGCGCGCCCGTCCCTTGCGGGACCGCAAAGGCCCGCGCGAGCAGAAGGGCCGCGCTGCGCGCCGCATGCACCGGACCGCCCTCGATCTCGGCATTTGCGAGATCCTCAAGCTGACCTGTCCAGCCGCCGCCGCGCAGACCTGCATTCAGCAAAAGCAGCACGTCGCGCACCCGGTAGCGGCCTGCCTCGAAGCGGTCCACGACCGCAATCAGGGATTCCGCACCCAGATCCGCTTCCAGCTCGGCCAGAGCCCCGAGCGTCAATTTCATGGCGTGACGCTCACCATCCACGGTCAGCGTCACCTCTCCGGCATAGGGATTGGCCATGGGGATCAGATCGCGTTGAAGGTCAGCTGACCGGCAGAGGCGATGGTCATCTCATAGGTGGCCTCGCCATTCTGGCTGCCCGCATATTCGATCGCCGTGATCATGAACGCCCCTTCGACAATGCCGAAATCAGGGATGATCACCTGGAAATTGGGCACCTCACCGTCGAAAAAGATCTGCCGCGCGCGTTCATCGGTGTTCTCGTCGCGGAACACGCCCGAACCCGAGATCGACGCGCTCTTGACGCCCGCGCCGCCCAAAAGCTCGCGCCAGCCGCCCGCGCTCTCCAGCGAGGTGACATCCACCGTCTCGGTGTTGAAGGTGATCCGCGTGGCCCGCAGACCGGCGATGGTCTCGAACTGACCCGTTCCGGTCATGTCGAGTTTGATCAGAAGGTCTTTGCCTTTTTGCACAGCCATTGGGCTCTCCAAATCTGGGGGTTAGTCATCTTCGAGACGCGCGCGGAACCACAGGTCCACCTGGCGCATCTGACCGTTGGTACTGAGGCGCGCCTTGGCGCGCAGAAACTCGAGCGTGCTGAGCGATCCACGGCTCAAGGCCAGTGGTGCATCGACCAGAATGTCGCTGACACTAGCCGCCACATCCTTGATGGTCTGGAAACCGTCCGCTTCCGTGTGCACGCTCACCACGAAATCATGGCGCGTGGCCGCCGAACTGCGATCCGCACGGGCCACGGCATTCTCCGGTCCCAGCGTGATGTAGGTCGCGGGCAGCGTGCCCTTGGGCACCGCGTCATAAACCGCGTCTCCCACAAGCGATTGCAGAGCCGGATCCGCAATCAGCGCGCCATAGACCGCCGCCTGCAGGGCGCTGGACAAGGCATAACTCATCCCGGAACCTCCTCATCTGCGAAACATGTCAGGAACCGCGCCTGCGGATCTGCCTCGGCCACCGCAAGGATGCGGTAGATCCGGGCCCCCTCGCGAAAGCGCTGCTCGGGCTTGGGGCGGCTCGGGCTGTCGAAGGGCGCCGCGCGCACAAGGATCCGATAGGAGGTCAGCGAGACCGAGGCCGCCGGACGGCCCCGCACCTGACGTCCCGTCCGGTGCTTGACCTCGGCCCAGAGCGTGCCGCGTTCTTCCCAGCTCTCGGTGAACCCACCTGCGCCGTCAGAGGTCTGCACCCGCGCCTCAAGCGTGAGCTTCCGGGTCAGTTTCGGCGTCATCTCGGACGCCCTCCGAACATGCGGACATCCCGGAACATCTCGATCAGCGAGCGCACCATGCGCGGCAGGCCGCGGGTCCCGAGCCCGTCCCGTGTCTCGTAGAAATGAGCCGCGAGGATCAGAACGGCTTGCGCCAGACTGTCCGGAATCGCGTCCCACTGGGCGCCGTATCCGGCGTCAAACCGGATCTCCACGAAAGCACCCATGGGCACTTTGGGAAAGCTGGTGATCGCCTTGATCCCCGGCCGAAACGTGTCAGCCAGCACATAGTACGACCCGTCCGCCAGGATGGTCTCCGATCCGTCCGCCTGAACCAGCGCGACCTTGGCAACTGACTGCAAAGGCCCGCGCGGAAAGGACTGAACGCCCGGCGCCTCCCAGTCGTCGAGCCGCAGGCGAAACGATCGCCGCAGCAAGGCCTTCCCGGTTCTCGTCTCAATCGCTGAGACCGCCGCAAGCAGCGTGCTTTCCAGAACGGCATCCTGAAGCTCGTCGTCGGAGAACCCGCGCCCGAGACGCAGGTGGTCCCTGTAAGCCTCGAGCGGCAGGGCCGCGAGAGGCACTGGCGATACTTCTGTCAAATTCATTTTCCGCGCTCCCATCAGGGCTTCAAGTGTCGGTAGTGGACGTGCGCGACGGCGCTACTCGGACGGAGGAAAAAAGCTAGACAACGCCGCCTCTTTCACGCACGCCCACCGATCCGCCCCAAGAGGCGGAACTGAACTACGGTGCTGGCCGCAGGGCCTTAGCTGACCGCAAACTTGAGAAGCTTGATGGCGGCGAAATCGCTCACATCCCCGCCCACGCGCTTGGTGGCATAGAACAGGACATGGGGCTTGGCCGAGAACGGATCACGCAGGATGCGCAGGTCCGGACGCTCCGCGATGGTGTAGCCAGCCGCGAAGTCACCAAAGGCGATGGCAGTGGAATCCGCCGCGATGTCGGGCATGTCTTCCGAGATCAGAACCGGATAGCCCAGCAGACGCGCCGGCTCTGCCGCGGCCAGACCGTCAGACCACAGGAAGCGACCATCCGCATCCTTGATCTTGCGGACCACACCGGCGGTCTTGGAGTTCATCACGAAAGACGCGTTGGCGCGGTAGCGCGCACCGAGCGAGTAGACCAGATCCACGATGGCATCTGCGGGGTTGACCGCGTCGAACTCGCCATCCTGACCGGTGACCACGTAACCGAGATTGCCCCAGGCCCAGACATCATTGTCGATGCTGGTGTGATCGAGGAAGCCGCGCGGCTTATCCTGACCGTCACCGGTGACAAAGGCCGCGGCCTCGGACCGGGCGAACTTGTCGGCAATGCGTTCTGCGAGCCAGGCTTCGATGTCGAAGGCGGCATCGTCCAGCAGACGCTGGCTGACCTTCGGCAGTGCGGCCAGCTCATGGAGCGGGATCGAGATCCGGTCGATCTGCGGGGTGTCGGTTTCGGTCAGGTTCGCGGTCTCGCTGGCCCAGCCGGTGCCAACCTCGGTCTGGTCGACCAGCACGTCATAGGAGGTGGCCTCGACGGTCACGATCTGCGCGATGCTGCGGATCGATGCCTGAGACTTCAGAACGGCCTTCACCGTGTCTGCGGTCTGCGGGTCGACGAGGTAGCCACCATCGGCCGACACGGCCGTGGACATGGCCTTGCCTTCCAGGTCGAGCCCGCGCAGCGCGTCGTCGTCGCCGGAGCGCAGATAGGCGTCGAACGCCTTCTGATGGGGGGCCGCCTCTTCGATGGCACCGGACAGCGCGGGACGCGCAGGCGAAATGGATTTGCGATCAAGCATGAGAAGACGCTCTTCTTGTTGTTTCAGTCGGGATTTCAACTCGGCTTTCTGGGCCGTCACTTCGCGCACAAAGGCGGTCAGTTCTGCGGTGACTTCAGCGATCGGAGTAGTCCCGTCCGCCACGGCGTCCGAAGCCGCTTGTCCTGCGCGAACGGCAGTAGGATTGCTGTCGCTCATTCTTCACTCCTTTTCGAAGTCGGTATCCGCCAGGATCGGATCACCCAGCGCCACACGAGCGGCACGCAGCGCGCTCGCCAAAGACCGCCAGTCGCCAGAAAGCTCATCCGCTTTCTGGCCGACCCGCGCCTCCGGAAGCATCGGGAAGGTCACCAGAGACACCTCCCAAAGCTCCACCTCCGTCAGATGGCGTCGCCCCTGCGCGTCCTTGCTGGCGCGCTTGGTGCGATAGCCGATCGACAAACCATCCAGGGCCCCGGCCGAGATCAGCTCGGCCGCTTCGCGCCCCCGGGCAATCTCGGGCAGAAGACGACCTTTGACATACAGCCCGGTCTCGTCCTCATGGACCTCGTCCCAGATCCCGATGGGTTGGGCCGGGTCATGCTGCCAGAGCATCTTGACCTGCCGACCACCCGCCGCGAGCTTCTTGAGCGAGGCCGCATAGGCCCCCCGCTCGACGATGTCATTGCCCTGATCCACGGCCCCGAACAGGCTCGCATAGCCCTCGATCGCGTAGCCCTCGGCGACCGCCCCGTCCTGCGGGTTGTCACCGAACTGGCAAAACTTCATCTCCAGCCCGGAGCACAGCTCCGGCCCGTTTTCCGCATGCGTCATATGGAGTGCTCCTATTGCGTGCTCAGGATCGACTGCACGGCATCCGCGAGAACTGCGCTCGCCACCCCCACAATCGTCAGCCAAAGCCGTTTCTCGAGACGCGCAAGCAGCGCGTTCATGGCGTTGAGCCGGTATTCCAGCGCGTCCCAACGCTCCTGGGCGACGCGCTCATTGGCCTCGATCTTGTGCGAGGGCGCGCAATTGGTCGCCCGGCAATCAAAAGCGTCATAGAGAAACCGCGACCCCGAAAAGGATTTGGGCCGGTCCGTCATGACGCGCTATCCGTTTCCGCCGGCAGGCCCAGCAGGACGCGCTTTTCCGCGTCGCTCAGGAAATCCGCGTTGCCGATGCGCGCCCATTGGGCGTCGCGCTCCGCGGACAGCGCGGGGATCTTGTCGAGATCCGGCGCCACCGCGATCGCCTCACCGGACAGATCCGACAACCAGTTCGCCAGCCCAGCCGTGACCTTCTGCGCCAGGGGCAGAACCGTCAGGCGATAAAAGGCCCGGTGCGCCTCCTGGTAATTGGCATAGGTCGCATCGCCGGGGATCCCCAGAAGCATGGGCGGCACGCCGAAGGCCAGCGCGATCTCGCGCGCGGCGGCCTCCTTGGTCTTCTGGAATTCCATATCCGACGGGCTGAACCCCATGGGTTTCCAGTCGAGTCCGCCTTCCAGCAGCATCGGCCGCCCGGCATTGCGCGCCCCCATATGGTAGCTGTCCATCTCGTCGACGAGGCGGGAATACTGCTCCGGCGACAGGGTCGTGTCGCCATCGACGCCCTTGTAGACCAGTGCGCCCGAGGGCCGCGCCGCGTTGTCGAGCAGCGCCTTGGACCAGGCGGTCGCCGCATTATGCACGTCCAGCGCGCTGGCGGCCGCCTGCATCGGCGAGAGACCATAGTGATCGTCCAGCGGGTGAAAGGCGCGCAGATGGCAGATCGGCGTGCGCCCCTCTTCCACCTTGAAGCGGTGCTTATGCGCGCCCACGCTATAGTCATAGGCCGCCGGCCAGCCATCGGCGCCGGGAACGATCCGCACCCGGTCCGAGCGCAACACATGCAACTCCGCCGGAAGCTCGGCGCTGCCGAACACGGCCTCGGCAAACCCGTCACCGCTCAGCAGCAGTTGGGCGTAAAGCGCCTCGAAGAACTCCGCACGCCCCTGCCCGGGGTTTGGGCGGGCCAGCAGCGAGACCAGCGGATGCTGCTCATAACGGCGCTCCGCATCCTGAAAGCTCAGCGGCAAGGCCGCCGCCGCCTCGGCGATCATCTTGACCGCGCGAAACCCGACCGGGTTCCCGGCAAATCCGTTTCGTGTCAGCGACCCGGAATCCCGGGGCGTCCAGGCCACGCGCCCGGAATTGCCCATGGCCACGACACGGCCGGTGGCCGAGGCCTTGGTCTCGGGAACAACGTCCGTCGCCGGAACGCCTTGCTTTTGTCGAAACAGATTGAACACCATCGAGGATGCTCCCTTTTACGAGCGCGCAGGGCGACACCCCGGTCCCCAAGCGGGGATCGGGCCGAGGCCGAGCGGGATTTATGAAGTGCGACCGCGCCGCGACAGGCGGCTACAGCGTGCGGATCTGCGGGTCTGCTTTCGGCTTGGGCGCATCCAGCAGCAATTCGGTCAGCGCCCAAACCAGCGCGTCGACCCGGTCCGGGCTGCCCTTGCCCTTGAACCCGTGATTGGTCATCTGGCACATCTGGTCTTCCAGATCCCCCAGCCCCCGAACATGTTTCACCCGCCCCTGCTCATAGAGCGCGGCAACGGGCTCGGCGCGCACGGCCTTGCCACGGGTGGCGCGCACGGCGCGATAAGGCATCAGGTCATCGACCTGACGCAGGACGGTCTCGACGAGATCGCCGCCCTGATTGACCTCGGCCACAACCCGCTCCGCCTGATGGCGCGCAGCGGCCTCAACGGCGGCCTCGGCCCATTGCAGCGGGGTCTTGGCCGACACGGTCGCGTCCTCCAGGACATAAGCCTTCCAATTGCGCGGATCGCCCTGGGCCATCAGGCCCGCAACCACGATCCCGCAATCATCCGAGCCCTTGTGACCGGTGACCGGCGGGTCCACCGCGACCACGATCCGGTCGAGAACCGGGACGGTCTCGACCCGGTTGGCCTCGATCGCCTCGCTGGTCCAAAGCGCGCCCTCCACATCGTCGAGCAGCACCCCGTCCAACTCCTGACGCCCCAGACGCGTGCCTGCGTAGCGCAACCGGATCTCTTCGAGGAAACTCGCCGCCAGATAGGCGCGGTTGGCTTCCGTCGGCGCGGTGGTCATCACCGTCGAGGTCAGGTTGATGATCTGCTTGAGCAGAGGCACCGCCCGCGGCGTGGTGGTCACGACCTGACGTGGCCGCTCCCCCAGCCGCAGGGCAAACTGCAACATGTCCCAGGTCTCATCGGGCTTGGGCCATTTTGCCAACTCATCAACCCAGGCCGCATCGAATTGCGGCCCGCGCAAGGCCTCCGGATCATTGGCCGAATAGCATTTCGCCGTGGCGCCGTTGGGCCATTCCAGCTGGCGCTTGGTGGCGACCCAGGTCGGTTTCCGGTCCGGCGGGCAGCAGGCGAGGATCCCGCTCTCCCCCTGCACCATCACGTCGCGCACCTGGTCATAGGTTTCCCCCACCAGGGCAATGCGCCGCGAGCGGCCCGGGTCCAGCGGACGCGGACCCTCCACCTCGCGGCGCACCCACTCGGCGCCTGCGCGGGTCTTGCCCGCGCCGCGCCCCCCAAGCACGACCCAAGTCCGCCAGACATCGGCTGGCGGCAACTGATGGGGCAACGCCCAGAATTCGAACAGATAGGGCAAGGCCGCAATGGCATGCTCACTCAGGCTCGACAGGAACGTCTCCGTAACTTCGGGCTCTTCGGAGCTCAGCCAGTCGGCGCCCAATCTCAGCGTTGGCTGCTTCGAGATCGAGGGCACCTGCATGGAGGCCACCGTTTGTCTTTGCGAGTTCGTCTGCAAGACGATCCTCCTCTTTCAGGGCAATCCTGGATATCTCGCGCAGGTCCTTGAGGACGATGCGCAACTCTTTTGTGACTGTCCCATCCGGCTCACCGGTATGTGTCATCTGCTCGACCTTCGCGATCGCGCATTGAACACAGTTTCGCAGGTAGACGACTTCGTCTGCTGCCGCGTCAAGAAAGCTGCCGGGTCGGCATGCTCCGCTTTCGGAGTCTTGGTACATGCTGAAAGGCCTCTCAGGCTTTCCGCACGAGTAAAAGAAAAAGCGACCGGAGATGGCTCCGATCGCTTACCCACTTTTTCTAGCTTGACACAATGTATACTTTCGAGCGTTCGCAAAGTCAAGCACTCTGCTTTAGGTTGTAGCAACACCACCGAACGCATCCGGGCGCAACACCCCTAGTTTGCCTGACGGCTCCGCTCGATTTCCCGCCACCGGGCAACGTTTTCATTGTGCTCCACGAGGGTCCGGGCAAAGGCGTGGCCGCCGGTCCCATCGGCGACAAAAAAGATGTAATCGGTCTCCGCCGGTTGCACTGCGGCCAAGATCGCATCGCGCCCCGGATTGGCGATGGGGGTCGGCGGCAAAGCGGGAATTACATAAGTATTATAGGGCGTTGCCCCACGCAATTCACTTCTCCGCAAACCCCGGCCAAGCGTGCCGACACCGTTGGTGATCCCGTAAATCACAGTCGGGTCCGTCTGCAGGCGCATACCGCGATTGAGCCGGTTCACGAAGACCGACGAGACCACATCGCGCTCTTCGGGCACCGAGGTTTCCTTCTCGATGATCGAGGCGAGGATCAGCGCCTCCTCCGCGTTCTCCAGCGGGATCTCCGGGTCACGTGCCTCCCAGGCCGCGGCGAGGATCCGTGTCTGCGCCTCAGCCATACGTGCAACAATTGCGCTCCGCGACGCGCCGCGCTCCACTTCATAGGTGTCCGGTGCAAGGCTACCTTCCGCCGGAACCGCGCCGATCTCACCGGTCAGGAAATCCGCCTTCTGCAGCGCATCCATGATCTGCCAACTGGTGACCCCTTCCGCGATCGAGATCCGGTGCGCCATGGGCGTGCCCGCTGCGACCAGCGCCGCATAGGGCTCCGGCAAGGGGTCCTCGGGCGCGAACCGCGCGACCAACTCCGCACTGCCATCCCCGGCGCTGCGCTCGGTCAGCCGCGTCTCGGCGCTATCCACCCGGATGAAATAGGTCGCCACATAGCGGAACGACGCCGCCCCGCCGGTGGTCAGGATATCCAGAACCTCCGCCATGGAGGCCCCCGCCGGCAATTCGTAATTCCCGAATTTGAGATCCCCGGCCTGCTCGGTATATTGCGCCCCAAGGCGAAAGATCGTGGCCGAGGAAATCGCCCCCTCCGCCTCCAGCGCATCCGCCACACGGGTCAGGGACGCGCCGCGCGGCACCTCGAAGAAGATCGGCGCGTCCAGAGGCCCGGTGCTCACATAGCTCCGCTGCCCCCACCCGATCACCGCAATCAGCATGACCGCCGCCACGATCAGCAGCGTCATCATGTTGGACGCGAGGGCGCGCCACATCAGTCTGTGACCCGCGCCATCACAAGCGAAGCGTTCGTGCCCCCGAAGCCAAAGGAGTTCGACAGGGCGTAATCCACCTTGCGCTCCCGCTTGACGTTCGGGGCCAGATCCAGCGCGCTCTCCACCGCAGGGGTGTCGAGGTTGATGGTCGGCGGCACCACCTGATCGCGGATCGCCAGGATCGAGAAGATCGCCTCAACGGCCCCCGCCGCGCCCAGCAGATGACCCACTGCGGATTTGGTCGAGCTCATGGTGGCCGAACCAACCGCATCGCCGAGCACACGTTCCACCGCGCCCAGCTCGATCACATCTGCCATGGTCGAGGTGCCATGGGCGTTGATATAGTCGATCTTCGATCCGTCGATCCCGGCCCGCGCCAATGCTGCGCGCATGGCCCGCTCGCCGCCCTCGCCGTCTTCGGAGGGGGCCGTGATGTGATAGGCATCGCCCGACAGGCCATAGCCCACGATCTCGGCATAGATCTTGGCCCCGCGCGCCTTGGCGTGCTCGTATTCTTCCAGAACCACGACACCCGCGCCTTCGCCCATCACGAACCCGTCGCGATCGGCGTCATAGGGGCGGCTGGCGGTCTCGGGGCTGTCCCCGCGCTTGGTGCTCAGCGCCTTGCAGGCGTTGAAGCCGGCGATCCCGATCTCGCTGATCGGGCTTTCCGCGCCGCCCGCGACCATGACATCCGCATCGTCCAGCATGATCAGCCGCGCCGCGTCCCCGATGGCATGGGCGCCCGTGGAACAGGCCGTGACCACTGCATGGTTCGGCCCCTTGAACCCGTGCCGGATCGAAACCTGCCCGGAGACGAGGTTGATCAGCGCGCCCGGGATAAAGAAGGGCGACACCCGGCGCGGACCACGCTCTTTCAACAGAACCGCCGTCTCGGCAATGCTCTGCAACCCGCCAATGCCCGAGCCGATCATCACACCCGTGCGCAGCTTGCCCTCTTCGTCCTCGGGGGCCCAGCCGCTATCGGCCACGGCCTGATCCGCGGCGGCCATCCCATAGAGGATGAACTCATCGACCTTGCGCTGCTCTTTCGGCGCCATCCAGTCGTCAGGGTTGAAGGTGCCGTCGCTGCCATCGCCCCGGGGGACTTCACAAGCATAGGTGGTGGCCAGATGGCTCGCGTCAAAGCGCGTGATCGTGCCCGCCCCCGACTGCCCGGCCAGAAGACGTGTCCATGTCTCTTCGACCCCGCTGGCCAGCGGTGAAACCATTCCCAATCCAGTGACGACGACCCGACGCATGCGCATTCCTCAAAGGTGTTCTCGTTTCGCCACCTGATACACGTGCCGCCCCCCGAGGGGCAAGGCGCAAGCCGCCGCAACAGCGGTATCACGCGAACGAAACCGGGCCCCGAGCCCGCTTCAAAAATGGAAAACGGCGCCTCGAAGGGCGCCGTTTCGAAAAACTCGGTGTGCTGACAGGATCAGCTGGCTTTGCTGATGAAGCCGACAGCGTCGCCAAAGGTCTGGATCGTCTCGGCTGCGTCGTCCGGGATCTCGATGCCGAACTCTTCTTCGAAGGCCATGACCAGCTCAACGGTGTCCAGGCTGTCTGCGCCCAGATCGTCGATAAAGGAAGCGTTCTCGACAACTTTGCCTTCTTCCACGCCCAGATGCTCAACAACGATCTTCTTCACGCGATCCGCAACGTCGCTCATGTCCTAGTCCTCATTCGTGTTCTTGGGTCTTTGCCCGGTGTCGTCAATGTCGCTCGATCGGCGACGATGGTAGCCCGCGCGAGCGGCTGGATCGGTTCCCCGCTCCGAAACTGCGCCGCCTATAACACATGACTTGGCAAAGGCAAACGCTTTCGCAGGAGACCGGCAGCCCGCGTCAGAGCATCGCGAGACCGCCATTCACATGCAGGGTCGTGCCCGTCACATAGCCTGCTTCGGGGCTTGCGAGATAGACGGCCGCGGCCGCAATCTCATCCACATCGCCCATCCGCGCAGAGGGAACCTGCACCAGCAATTTCTGCTTCTGGTCATCGGTCAACTTGTCGGTCATGGCCGTGGTGACAAAGCCCGGCGCGATGGCATTCACGGTGATCCCGCGGCTGGCCACCTCATAGGCGAGGGATTTCGACATCCCCACCATACCCGCCTTGGAGGCCGCGTAATTCGCCTGTCCCGGATTGCCCGTGGCGCCCACCACCGAGCTTACATTCACGATCCGGCCCCAGCGGGCCTTCATCATGCCGCGCATCACGCCCCGGCACAGGCGCATGGTCGAGGTCAGGTTCACCTCGAGCACGGTCGCCCATTCCTCGTCGGACATGCGCATGAACAGGTTGTCCCGCGTGATCCCGGCATTGTTGACCAGAATATCGACCGAGCCCATGGCCGCGATCGCCGCCTTGGGCAGCGCTTCGACCGCCTCGGCATCGCTCAGGTTGCAAGGCAGCACATGGGCGCGCTCGCCCAGTTCGGCGGCCAGCGCCTCGAGCGGTTCGGTGCGTGTCCCACTCAGGCCAACCACCGCGCCCTGCCCGTGCAGAGCCCGTGCGATCGCGCCGCCGATACCCCCGGATGCGCCGGTCACCAGCGCCGCTTTTCCGGTCAGATCAAACATCATGCGTCTTCCTTCTTGTCGCCGAGGGCAGCCACGACATCCGCCGAGGTGCCAATCGCCTTGGTGGCCACGGCGCGATCGATCCGCCGGACCATCCCGATCAGAGCCTTGCCTGCCCCGATCTCCCAGATCTCGGACACGCCCTGCCCGGCCATCCAGCTCACGCTTTCGCGCCAGCGGACCGAGCCGGTGATCTGCTCAACCAGCAGCGCGCGGATCTCGGCCGGATCGGCCACGCCCGCCGCGCGGACATTGGCCACGACCGGCACGCGGGGGGCCTGAATATCAACGGCGGTCAACGCCTCGGCCATCACCTCGGCCGCCGGCCCCATGAGGGCGCAATGGAACGGTGCACTCACGGGCAACAGAACCGCGCGCCGGGCGCCCTTTGCCTTGGCCAGCTCCACCGCGCGTTCCACGGCGGCCTTGTGGCCCGAGACCACGACCTGGCCCGGATCATTGTCATTGGCCGCTTCGCAGATTTCGCCCTGGGCAGCCTCGGCGGCCACCTCTGTCACTGCCTCGAAATCGAGCCCGAGCAGCGCCGCCATGGCGCCGACGCCCACGGGCACGGCCTCCTGCATCGCCTGACCGCGGGTGCGCAGCAGCTTGGCCGTATCGCCGACGCTCAGCGCGCCCGCCGCGGCCAGCGCGGAATACTCGCCCAGCGAATGCCCTGCGACAAACCCGGTCTCGGCCCAATCGAGCCCCTCGGCCTCCAGCGCCCGCAACGCGGCCAGCGAGGTCGCCATCAGCGCCGGCTGGGCATTGGCCGTCAGGGTCAGCGTCTCGGCCTCACCTTCCCAGATCAGCGTGCTGAGCGCCTCGCCCAGCGCGTCATCCACCTCCTCAAACACCGCCTTGGCGGCTGGATAGGCCTCCGCGAGGTCGCGGCCCATCCCAATTGTCTGCGCCCCTTGTCCGGGGAAAACGAAGGCTCGGCTCATGGGAACTCCTGAATGTGGCCCTGAATTTGGCGTCCCGCCTCTTACCCGAGCCCGTGCGCTGGTGCAATCGGTGGCGACAGGTCGCTATCGCCGCACAATGTCTGTGCCTGACCGGCGTTTATCCCGCGCCGTGCAGCCACTAGGTTGCCGCCAAGTCAGAAACGGAGCACGGACAATGGCCCTCAGCAACACCGCCCAGAGCTACGGCAGCCTTTCCAAAGCCCTCCATTGGGCGACCGCGCTGTCGATCCTCGCCCTGATCCCCCTGGGCATCATCGCCAACGGTCTGCCCTTCGACACCAGTGAGCAACTGGCCCGCAAGGCCCTGCTCTTCTCGGTGCACAAGACCCTAGGCGTCACGGTGTTCTTCCTCGCCCTTGTGCGGATCGCGTGGATGATCCGGCAGCCCAAGCCCGCGCCGCTGCATCCCGAGCGGCGGCTGGAAACCTTCGCCGCCGAGATGGTCCATTGGGCGCTTTATGGCGCGCTGGTGCTGGTCCCGCTCTCGGGCTGGATCCACCACGCGGCCACCACGGGTTTTGCGCCGATCTGGTGGCCCTTTGGGCAAAACCTGCCGATGGTGCCGAAATCCGAAACTGTCGCGCATCTCTTTGCCGGGCTGCATATCGTGTTCGAACGGGTGCTGGTGATCGCGCTGGCCCTCCATATTGCCGGGGCGCTGAAGCATCGGATCATCGACAAGGACGGCACGCTGGCGCGGATGCTGCCTGGCGGCGGCGCTGTGGCACCGGCCCCGACCGCGCCGAGCCACCGCGCAACCCATATCCTGCCGCCGCTCGGCGCGATCGCCGGCTTTGCCCTCGCGATTTGGGTCGGCAGCCTGCTCGGGATCTATCACGGCAAGGACGCCGCGCCCGTGGCCCGGGCGGAGCTGGCCGCGGTGGCGTCGGATTGGCAGGTCGAGACGGGCACCCTGTCCATCACCGTGTCGCAGCTGAGCGCCCCGGTCACCGGCGCGTTCGAGGATTGGACCGCCGAGATCGCCTATGACCCCGAGACCCGGACCGGCGAGACAACTGTGACCGTGGCCATTCCCAGCCTGACGCTCGGCTCGGTCACGGGACAGGCGCTGGAGGCAGAGTTCTTCGACGCGACGGCCCATCCGACCGCGACCTACACGGCCACCATCGCCCCGGCACCGGAGGGCTCCGATGCACCGCTTATGGCCACGGGGCTTCTGACGCTCAAAGGGGTCGAACTGCCCCTCGCCCTGCCCTTCGATCTGAGCGTGACCGAGGGGCTGGCCGAGATGACGGGCCGAGCCACGGTGCAGCGCCTCGATTTCGGGATCGGGCCCAGCTATCCGGATGAGGCCAGCGTCGGGTTCGCGGTCGAAATCGACGTGACCCTGACCGCACGGCGGCAGGAGGGCTGACCCCGCCCGCCTCCGCCCCCGGCTGGACATGTCGCAAACTGGATAGCGTCGCCCAACCCGACCCGCCAAACTCCGAAAATCGATTTTTCGGGGCTTGGCCATATCGGCATGAATGACTTTACCACTTTCGCCGTTGCGGACATGGCCGGGTTGGCTGGCGTCTTCTTCTATATCCTGTCCTATTTCCTGTTGCAGATCGGCGTGCTGGCCAGCGACCGCTACACCTATCCGGTGCTCAACCTGCTGGCGGCCGGATACGTGCTCTACAGCCTGCAAACCCATTTCAACCTCGCCTCCGCCGTGATCCAGCTCAGCTGGATCGCGATCAGCCTTTTGGGGATCACCCGGCTCTATGTGATCGCGCACAACACCCGCTTCTCCGAGCAGGAGCGCGGGTTTCTCGACCGCAAGCTGCCCGGCTTTCCACCCCATTGGGCCCGGCGCGTGCTCAACCTCGCCCAGTGGCGCGACATGGCCGCGGGCACGACCCTGTCCCACCAGGCCGAGCCGGTCTCTCACCTGACCTATCTCGTCGACGGCACGGCGGACGTCTTTCTTGACGGCAAACCCATCGCAGAGCTCGGGCCCGGCGCCTTGATCGGCGAGATCAGCTGCCTGCGCGACAGCCCGGCCTCGGCCACGGTGGTGCTGCGGGGCCCGGCGCGGGTCATGCAGATCGATGCGCGCGGGCTGCGACAGCTCTGCCGGCGGACCCAGGGGCTCGACCATATGCTGTCGCTCAGCTTCTCCCATGAAATCCGCGACAAGCTCCTGGAGGCGAACCGGGCCCGCGCGGCTCTGGACCTCTGAATCGCAAAGACGCGCCCCGAGGGGCGCGCCTGTGATCCTGCGGCAGAGCCGGTCTTACTGGGCGATCATCGCCTCGATCGAGATCAGAACCTCAACCTCATCACTGACGAAGGGCGCAAAGGCGCCGACATTGAAATCGGACCGCACCAGCGTGGTGGTCGCGTCAAACCCGGCCCAATCGGTCTTGGCCATCGGATGCTCGCCCATGGCGTTCAGCTTGGCATCGAGCACGACCGACTGGGTGACCCCGTTCAGGGTGAGATCACCGGTGATCAGCGCCGTATCCTCGCCCGTCACCTCGATGCCCGTGGAGGCAAAGGTCACCAGCTCGCTGTCATCATCCGCCCCGAAGAAATCCTCGGCCATGAAATGGTCGAACCGCTTCTCCCAACCCGTGATCATCGAGCGCACGGGCATGGCCACGTTCACCGTCGAATTCTCGGGGCTTTCCTTGTCAAAGGAGATCTCGCCCTCAAACCCGGAGAACATGCCATAGGTCGTCGAATAGCCCAAGTGGTTATAGCTGAAGACGATCTGGCTGTGGCTCGCGTCGAGCACGTATTTCTGCGCCTCGGCATGGGCGACACCGGCGGTCAGCGCCAGAGCGGCGGCAGCGATCGTGGAGGAAAGGAGTTTCATGGTCAGCACCTTGATATGGAGTTATGCGCAGAAAATGGCCCCGCCCGGCCCCGGGGACAATTCCAACCACCTCAACAGTTTCTCTGCACCAGCGCGCAGAGATCTCGCGACGGACAGCCGGGCTTGGCCCGTGTAAGGACCATGTGGATGTCTGCCCGCGCGACGCGGGGCCCAGCGGCGTCGCGGACCCTTGCGTTCACAGGCACAAGGCTTATAAGGCGCGGGTCCCGATCACATGACCCTGCGTGGCCTCTCGTGTGCGGCCCGGGACCGTCGCAAGCCGCCCTATGAAACACGCGTATCAGAACTGGAGAGCGCATGCCGTTTTATGAGCATGTCTTTATCTCGCGTCAGGACCTGTCCAACGCGCAAGCCGAAAGCCTGGTTGAGCATTTCGGAACCGTCCTCGCAGACAATGGCGGCAAGGTCGTCGACAGCGAGTACTGGGGCCTCAAGACCATGGCCTACAAGATCAACAAGAACCGCAAGGGCCACTACGCCTTCCTCAAGACCGACGCCCCGGCGCCGGCCGTGCAGGAAATGGAGCGCCTGATGCGTCTGCATGATGACGTGATGCGCGTCATGACGATCAAGGTCGACGAGCATCCCGAGGGTCCCTCGATCCAGATGCAGAAGCGCGAAGAGCGTGACAACCGTCGCGAACGCCGCTGATCAACGCTTGAGAAAAGGACGCTAACCCATGGCTGCAAAACCATTTTTCCGCCGTCGCAAAGTCTGCCCGTTCTCTGGCGACAATGCACCCAAGATCGACTACAAGGACACCCGTCTTCTGCAGCGCTACATCTCCGAGCGCGGCAAGATCGTCCCGTCCCGTATCACCGCCGTCTCGGCCAAGAAGCAGCGTGAACTGGCCCGTGCCATCAAACGCGCCCGCTTCCTCGCCCTGCTGCCCTACGCCGTGAAATAAGGAGCCGAGCACATGCAAGTCATCCTTCTTGAACGCGTGGCCAAGCTTGGTCAGATGGGCGAAGTCGTCGACGTCAAGCCCGGCTATGCGCGCAACTTTCTGCTGCCCCAGGGCAAGGCGCTGAACGCGTCGGACGCCAACATCAAGCAGTTCGAAGCCCAGAAAGCCCAGCTCGAGGCCCGGAATCTCGAGACGAAGAAAGAAGCCGAGGATCTGGCCGAGAAGCTCGATGGACAGCAGTTCATCGTGATTCGCTCCGCCTCCGACTCCGGCGCGCTCTATGGCTCCGTCACCACCCGTGACGCCGCCGACGCCGCCACCGCGGACGGGTTCTCCCTCGATCGCAAGCAGGTCGCTCTGGCCCGCCCGATCAAGGATCTGGGTCTGCACACCGTGCACGTGACCCTGCACCCCGAAGTGACTGCGGACATCGTTCTGAACGTGGCCCGCTCCACCGAGGAAGCCGAGCTGCAAGCCTCCGGCAAATCCATCCAGGAACTCGCCGCCGAAGCGGAAGCCGAAGCCGAGTTCGAGATCGCGGAACTCTTCGACGATATCGGCTCTGCCGCGTCCGAGGACAGCGATCTCGTGGAGACGGTCGAGGACAAGGCCGCCGACGAGAGCGAGGACGAGCAGCCCTGATCGGGCGCTCCTCCGAGGCATTCGCGCCGTCCGGTCTCCGGGCGGCGTTTTTTTTGGGCGAATAGATGCCACATTGGTAACAGTTTTCCCGAAGGAGGCTCTTTTTTGATGACGGCAAAGGGTTAATTCGTGCAACCATCAGGCGAGTACAGCCAAAGGATCGACCTTATGATTGCTCGACTTTCCCGCCGGAGTTTTCTCGGCACAGCCGCTGGAGCCAGCTTGATCGCCTTGCACCCCTATTCCGCCCGCGCCGCCGCAAATCAGGCGCATCTGCGGATTATGGAAACCACTGACCTGCACGTGCATGTGTTTCCCTACGACTATTACGCGGACCGCCCGCGCGACACGGTGGGCCTCGCCCGGACGGCGGCGCTGATCGACGGAATAAGAGCCGAGGCGACGAATGCGCTGCTGGTTGATAATGGCGACTTCCTGCAGGGCAACCCGATGGGCGACTACATTGCCTATGAGCGCGGCATGAAGGAAGGCGACATGCACCCGGTCATCGCCGCCATGAATGCGGTGGGCTTTGACGCCTCGACCCTTGGCAATCACGAGTTCAATTACGGGCTCGATTTTCTCATGAAATCCCTCGCCGGTGCAGACTTCCCGGTGATCTCGGCCAATGTGGTGCGCGAGATGGGCGCGAGCCCGACCGCCGACAAGACGCTGATCCCGCCTTACGTGATCCTGGATCGGATGGTGACCGACGGCGCGGGCGAAGAGCATGCGATCAAGATCGGGCTGATCGGCTTCGTGCCGCCCCAGATCATGAACTGGGACCGCAAGCATCTGGAGGGCAACGTGCAGGCGCGCGATATCCTCGAGACTGCGCGGGCCTATGTCCCGCAGATGCGCGAGCAAGGTGCCGATATCATCATCGCGCTGAGCCATTCCGGCATCGGCTCCGCACGTGAGACCGACGGGATGGAGAACGCCTCGGTGCCGCTGGCCGCGCTGGACGGGATCGACGCGATCGCCACCGGGCACAGCCATCTGGTCTTCCCCTCGCCCACCTATGCGGATTACGCCGCCGTGGATGCCGAGGCCGGGACGATCCATGGCAAGCCCGCCACCATGGGCGGGTTCTGGGGCTCCCATATGGGTCTGATCGACCTGATGCTCGAGCATGAGGGCGGTGTCTGGCGCGTGGTCTCGTCCGAGACCGAGGCGCGCCCGATCTCCAAGCGCAACGAGGACCGCTCGATCACGCCGCTGGTGGAGAGCCAGCAATATGTGCTCGATGCGGTGCAACAGGACCATGACGACACGCTCGCCTATGTCCGGCGCGCCGTGGGCAAGACCGATGCGCCGCTGCATTCCTACTTTGCGCTCGTGGCCGATGACCCCTCGGTGCAAATCGTCTCGATCGCGCAGAGCTGGTATATCGCCGAGATGCTCAAGGGCACCGAGTATGAAGGCCTGCCGATCCTGTCGGCAGCCGCCCCCTTCAAGGCCGGGGGCCGGGGCGGGCCGGAGTATTACACCGATGTTCCCGCCGGGGATGTGGCGATCAAGAACGTGGCTGACCTCTATCTCTATCCCAACACCGCCCGCGCGGTGCTGGTCACCGGGGCACAGGTCAAGGATTGGCTGGAACGCTCGGCGGGGATGTTCAACCAGATCACGCCCGGCGCCGCCGACCAGCCCCTTCTGAACCCCGATTTCCCCAGCTACAATTTCGACGTGATCGACGGGGTCAGCTACGAGATCGACCTGAGCCAGCCCTCGCGCTTTGACGCCAAGGGTGGGCCGCTCAACCCGACCGCGAGCCGGATCGTCAACCTGACCTATCAGGGCGCGCCACTGGATCCAGAGGCCAAGTTCGTCATCGCGACAAACAACTACCGCGCCTCGGGCGGCGGCAGCTTCCCGGGCACGGGCGACACGATCATCTTCGAGGGGCCGGACACCAATCGCGACGTGATCGTCCGCTACATCGTCGAGCAAGGCACGATCAGCCCGCGCGCCGATGGCAACTGGCGCTTTGCGCCGATGGCCGACACATCGGTCCTGTTCGAGACCGGGCCAAAAGCCGCGGGCTATATCGATGACATCACGGGGCTCGAGATCTCGCCTGCGGGCGAAGGCCCCGAAGGGTTCGCCCAGTTCCGCATCTCGCTCTGATCCATCGGCACCGGCTCAGAAACGCAAAAGGCCGCCCCGAAGGGCGGCCTTTGTCATTCATGTGAGCGCTCGGCTCAGATGTCGTCTTCGAGCGCCTCGACAGCCGCTTGCAGCTCGTCCTTGGTGACCTCTTTCTCGGTCAGCGTGGCCAGCTCGAACACGTAATCCACGACCTTGTCTTCAAAGATCGGCGCGCGCAGCTGCTGCTGCATCTGCTGGTTCTGCTGGATGAATTCAAAGAACTGACGCTCCTGCCCCGGGTACTGACGCGCCTGCGCCATGATCGCCTGGGTCATCTCGGATTCAGTCACCTGAATGTCGTTCTTCTGGCCCAGCTCGGCCAGCAGCAGGCCCAGACGCACACGGCGCTCGGCGAGCTTGGTGTGCTCTTCGGTGGCCTCGATCTCGGGGTGATCATGGCCCTGAACCTCGGGGTTCTCTTCGTGCCACAGCTGATGCGCGATCTGGCCCGCTTCGGCCTCAACAAGGCTCGGCGGAAGCTCGAACTGCACCAGCGTGTCCAGCTCGTCCAGCAGCTTGCGCTTCATCACGGCCCGGGCGGCACCGGCATATTCGGCCTCAAGGCGCTCGGTGATCTGGCCCTTCAGCGCGTCGAGGTCTTCGGCCCCGAACTGCTTGGCCATCTCGTCATCGACCTCGGCGGCTTTCGGTGCCTTCACTTCCTTGATCTTGCACTCGAACACGGCGGCTTTCCCGGCCAGATGCTCGGCCTGGTACTGCTCGGGGAAGCTGACCTCGACATTCTTCTCTTCACCGGCAGAGGTGCCGACGAGCTGCTCTTCGAAGCCCGGGATGAAGGAGTTCGACCCAAGGGTCAGCGGATAGTCTTCGGCGGCGCCACCATCGAACGCCTCGCCATCGACCTTGCCGAGGAAGTCGATCACGACCTGATCGCCATCTTCGGCAGCACCTTCCTTGGTCTCGAAGGACTTGGCGTTCTCGGCGAGGTTCGACAGGGCCTCGGCCACGGCCTCTTCATCGGCCTTCACCACCAGCTTCTCGAGCGACACGGTGCTGAAATCGGTGTCGGGGACATCGGGCAGAGCCTCATAGCTCATGGCAACCTCGATATCGTCGCCTTCCTTCCAGTCCTCGTTGGTCATCTTGACCTCGGGCTGCAGGGCCGGACGGTCACCGCTGTCCTCGAAATGCTTGGACATGGCGCCATCGATGGATTCCTGCATCGCTTCGCCGAGCAGCTTGGGCCCGAACTGCTTTTTCAGCAGTGCCATCGGGACCTTGCCCTTGCGGAAGCCCTTCATCTCGATTTCGGGCTGAGCTTCTGCGAGCTTTTCATTGACCTTGGCATCGAGCTCATCGGCGGTCACAGTGATCGAATAGCCGCGCTTGAGGCCTTCATTGAGGGTCTCGGTGACGTTCATGTCATCCCCTATCGGTTCAGTTCGGAAAGGCGGAAACGACCTCCGCCAGCAGGTAAATCAGCCGATCTTCTATGTGCGCAGCGGCAAGGGTGCAAGGGGGGAATCGGCCCCGAAGCGGCGTGATCCGGGGGACAAGCGCGGCACAGGGGCGAACCGGGTGCCTCTGAGCCGGTCAGGCCGCCGCCAGCGAGGCGTCTTCGGTCCCCCGATAGCGCGACCCCGGGCCGCTGCGCGGCGCCTCACGCGGGGTTTGGCGCGCGCCTCGCCAAGGGTCCGAGCCGAGCAGGCCGCCCGAGAGAGCCCGGGCGCAACCTAACGCCCTCCTCACGACCACATCACAACGCGGCAGGATCCTGCGGGGGCGACGTGTCGGAATTGTACGTCGCGCAGAACTCGTATGGAGGACAGTATGTTATTCTTGAAAGGCCATGGTGGTCACGCAATCTATGACGATCCGAGCACGGGCTATTCAATGTCCCACGCGTCGGAGGCCAGATCCGTGTGCGGTTTTGGCGTCGCTCAAAGCTACCCGGACTGGACCGATGCAAATCTTGGAAAGTTTGGCTATCTCTGCCTGTCCGACGAAGATGCCCCCCACGGCGCAGCGGTCCTGCATGCACTGACACATGACGCGTCGGACATGATCGTGAGCTACTCCCCAATGTTTGGACAGTTTCCGGCGTGATCTAAGCTACTCTCTGCTCCTGCTGATCGGGTTGGGTTTCGTCTTTTCTCAGCCAATAGACCATGGCTGGCGGTTGGCCGCCAAGGGCGGAATGGGGGCGCTTGCGGTTGTAGAACTCGATCCATTTTCCGACACCCGCCGTCGCCTCTGATCCGGTTTCCCAAGCGTGCAGGTAGACGCATTCGTATTTGAGGCTTCGCCAGAGCCGTTCCACGAAGATGTTGTCGAGGAAGCGTCCCTTGCCATCCATCGAGATGCGCACGCCGGATCGCCGCAGCCGGTCGGTCCAGGCAAACGACGTGAACTGGCTGCCCTGGTCGGTGTTCATGATCTCGGGCGGGCCGAAGCGGTGGATCGCCTCGTTCAGCGCCTCGACGCAGAAGTCTGCTTCCAGCGTGTTGGATATGCGCCAGGCCAGCACCTTGCGGGTGTACCAGTCCATGACCGCCACCAGATACAGGAACCCACGCCGCATCGGCAGATAGGTGATATCTGCGGCCCAGACCTGGTTGGGCCGGGTCACCCGCAAACCGCGCAACAGATAGGGATACGTCTTGTGCCCCTTCGCCGCCTTGCTGGTGTTGGGCTTCTGGTAGATCGGCATGAGCCCCATCAGCCGCATCAATCGGCGGATACGCTTCTCGTTGACCAGATGTCCCTCGTTGCGCAGGTGCCAAGTCATCTGCCGGACACCGAAGAACGGTGTTTCCAGGAACTGCTCGTCGATCTGACGCATCAGCATCAGGTTCATCGCCGTCTCGCCCTTGGGCGTGTAGTAGAATGATGACCGCGAGATCGACAGCAGCCTGCACTGTTTGCCAATCGACAGATCGGTATTGGCTGGTTCAACCATCTTCCGCCTCACTTGCCGGTCCACGGTTTGAGCTTTCGTGACAGAAAATCATTGGCCACAGCCAGCTCCCCGATCTTGGCGTGCAGGTCCTTGACCTGTTCTTCGTCCACTTCCGGCGTCTTTCGGCCACCACGCTCGAGCACGCCAGACGCGCCTTCAAGCAGCGCACGCTTCCAGCTGTGGATCATCGTCGGGTGAACGCCAAACTGGCTTGCCAACTCAGCAACCGTCCGCTCGCCCTTCAATGCCTCAAGCGCAACTTTGGCCTTGAACTCAGGCGAATGGTTCTTCCGTTTCGACATCTCTGATCTCCTCTTCGTCGAAGATCAGCAGACAGCAATTCGTAGCTTACGTCAGTGTCCGAATTTCGGGGGGTAGCTCA
>NZ_JBNAFR010000005.1:0-275433 GCF_049800775.1 Dinoroseobacter sp. S375
AGGAGACATGGTCTTATGAAGGTATTGGTGCCTGTGAAGCGCGTTATTGATTATAACGTGAAGGTCCGTGTTAAGGCGGATGGGAGCGGTGTTGATCTTGCGAATGTGAAGATGTCGATGAACCCGTTTGACGAGATTGCCGTGGAAGAGGCGATCCGTCTGAAGGAGGCGGGGACGGCCACGGAAGTTGTGGCGGTGTCGATCGGCGTCAAGCAGTCCCAGGAGACCCTGCGCACGGCGCTGGCCATGGGTGCGGATCGGGCGATCCTGATCAATGCGGCCGAGGATGTGCACACCGATATCGAGCCTCTGGCCGTGGCCAAGCTGCTCGCGGCGGTGGTCAAGGACGAAGAGCCGGGGCTCGTGCTCTGCGGCAAGCAGGCGATCGACAATGACATGAACGCCACGGGCCAGATGCTCAGCGCGCTTCTGGGCTGGTCCCAGGCGACCTTTGCCTCCGAGCTCAGCGTCGAGGGCGACAGCGCCAGCGTGACCCGCGAGGTCGATGGCGGCTTGCAGACGATCAAGGTCTCGCTGCCGGCGATTGTCAGCGTGGATCTGCGCCTCAACGAGCCGCGCTACGCCTCGCTGCCCAATATCATGAAGGCCAAGAAGAAGCCTCTGGATGAGAAGACGCCGGCCGATTACGGCGTCGATGTGGCCCCGCGCCTGAGCGTGGTCAAGACCTCCGAGCCGGCCGAGCGCGCCGCCGGGATCAAGGTCGGCTCGGTGGATGAGCTGGTGTCGAAACTCAAGGAAGCAGGAGCTGTCTGATGGCTGTTTTGTGTCTGGCAGAAGTAACCGATGGGGCGCTGGCGATGGATGCCACCGCCAAGGCCGTCAGCGCGAGCGCGGCTCTGGGTGAGGTGACGCTGCTCTGCGTGGGCGCGTCGGCCAAGGCGGCGGCGGCCGAGGCGGCGACGATCTCGGGCGTGGCCAAGGTGCTGGTGGCCGAGGATGCGCTTTACGGGCATCGCCTGGCCGAGCCGGTGGCGGCGCTGATCGCGTCCCTGGCCGAGGGCTATTCCCATGTGGTGGCGCCGGCGACGACCGATGCCAAGAACATCATGCCCCGGGTGGCCGCCCTTCTGGATGTGATGGTGCTGTCGGATGTGGTGGCCGTGGTGGATGCGGACACGTTCGACCGGCCGATCTATGCGGGCAACGCGATCCAGACCGTGAGATCGGCGGATGCGACCAAGGTGATCACCTTCCGGACCTCGACCTTCGATGCGGCCGAGACCGGCGGCAGCGCGCCGGTCGAAGAGATCGCGGCGGGCGACAATCCAGGCCTGAGCGCCTGGGTCGAGGACAAGGTCGCCGAGAGCGACCGGCCCGAGCTGACCTCCGCGGGCGTGGTGGTCTCTGGCGGGCGCGGCGTGGGCTCCGAAGAGGACTTCGCCATGATCGAGAAGCTCGCCGACACGCTGGGGGCCGCCGTGGGCGCCTCGCGCGCCGCGGTCGATAGCGGCTACGCGCCGAATGACTGGCAGGTCGGGCAGACCGGCAAGGTGGTGGCGCCGGATCTCTACGTGGCCGTGGGCATCTCGGGCGCGATCCAGCACCTGGCCGGGATGAAGGACAGCAAGGTGATCGTGGCGATCAACAAGGACGAGGAGGCCCCGATCTTTCAGGTCGCCGATTACGGCCTGGTCGCCGACCTCTTCGCCGCCGTCCCCGAACTCACCGAAAAACTCGGCTGAGGACGACGACGACCCGGAACAGCGGCCCAAACCCCGCCCCAAGACAGACCCGGACACAACCCGGACAAACCCGGGCCCAAACCAAACACAAAGGCCGGAGATAATCCTCCGGCCTTGAACGTTGGAGGGAATACTGCAGGCAGTGGGCTCAGGCCCGCAACCCATCCCCCGCCTCGACAAAGGCGCGACCGGGGCCAAATCCAAGCTCCTGTAACGGATCCAGCAAGGCCATCGCCGCCTCGCGCAACAAGGTCCCGCGGGGCACATGGGACGCGATGGGACCCTCGGTTTCGGGGATCTGCATCCCGAGCAAGCCTTGCGCGGTGATCGATGGGGTTTCCCGCACCTCCACCACCCGGTCCACCAGCCCGGAAATGGCCTGCACCGAGGCCCGGTCCACGAGGAGCGGGTCCTGATCCAGCCCGGGCTCGCCGCCGGGCAGCGGCGCGGGCACCACCCAAAGCAGCACCGACGGCCCCTTCAGCGCCTCCAGCAGCCGTGCCATATGCTCCACCCAGGCAGAGCGCAGCTCTTCGACCACCGTGTCATAGCGACTGGGAGCCTCGCGTTTCATCAGCGCCAGAAGATGGCGCGTGAAATGCACCTCGCACAGGTCAAGCTCTGGAAAGACCTGCCGGAAGAGCCGCGTCGGCGTCACCATCCGGTCATTGCGCCGTGGATGGACCCGGTAGAACTGATTGCTCAGGTTCTGAGCCCCGACGACTTCAATCACCGTGGCCGTACCGCCATTGGCCAGAGACACCATCCCCTCGGCCCCCATGGCGTCCACGCCGGCATTCATCAGACCAAGGTTTACACACCCAAGCCCAATCGCCGCCTCGACCCGGTCCGGGATCGCATGCGTGACATATCTGCCGTAGAACGCCGTTCCACCCAGGAACGTGATATACGGTTCGCAAAGGGACCGTTTCGGTCCACGGAATGCCATTTCCAACCCCGGATAATGACATGCCGAATAATTCAGCGCTGGCGCGCCGTGACGCACATACGTCATTTCGCCACCTCAATTTCGACTCACCCAGAGCCACATTGCGCCCAAAGCTTTAGCGAAGCCCTAACCCTCTAATTCGACGACATTTTTATCTTTCCCTTTCCCTTGAGAGGAGGGGATGCGCCGCGTATGCTGCGGCGGCACAAGTCAGTGAGGGCAGAGATGGACATCAAATCCGTGGGCGTGATCGGCGCCGGGCAAATGGGCAACGGGATCGCCCATGTTTTCGCGGTCGCGGGGTTTGACGTTCTGGTGACCGACATCTCGCAGGAGGCGCTGGACAAGGGCACCGGCCTGATCCGGCGCAATCTCGAGCGTCAGGTGAGCCGGGACAAGATCACCGCCGAGACACTGGACGCGGCCATGGCGCGGATCAAGACGACCCTCAAACTGCCTGAGCTGGGCCAAACCGATCTGGTGATCGAGGCCGCGACCGAGCGCGAGACCGTGAAATCCGCGATCTTCGAGGATCTTCAGCCGCATCTGAAGCCCGAGACGATCCTGACCTCGAACACGTCCTCGATCTCGATCACGCGGCTGGCAAGCCGGACGGACCGGCCCGAGCGCTTCATGGGGTTTCACTTCATGAACCCGGTGCCCGTGATGCAGCTGGTCGAGCTCATCCGTGGGATTGCCACGGATGAGGCGACCTACAAGACCCTGCTCGGCGTGGTCGAGCAGCTTGGCAAAACCGCCGCCAGTGCCGAGGATTTCCCCGCCTTCATCGTGAACCGGATCCTGATGCCGATGATCAACGAGGCGGTCTACACGCTCTATGAAGGGGTCGGCTCGGTGAAGTCGATCGACGAGTCCATGAAGCTCGGGGCGAACCACCCGATGGGTCCGCTGGAGCTGGCGGATTTCATCGGTCTCGATACCTGTCTCGCGATCATGAACGTGCTCCATGATGGGCTGGCGGATACCAAATATCGCCCCTGCCCCCTTCTGACGAAATATGTCGAGGCCGGCTGGCTGGGGCGCAAGACCCAGCGCGGGTTTTATGACTATCGCGGCGAGACGCCAGTGCCCACACGCTAGTCCGGACACCCTTAGATACAAACTTAGAGACAAAAAACCCCGGCCCAATGGACCGGGGTTTTTCTTTGTCTGCGAGGCGGGCTCAGCCGATGGCGACGGCTTTCACGTCCTCGTCGATATAGGGCACGTATTGCTCGAAATTCTCCGCAAACATGTCCACCAGCTTCTGGGCCTGCGCGTCATAGGCCGCGCTGTCTTCCCAGGTGCTGCGCGGATCGAGCAGGGCGGCATCCACATCATGGACCGTTACCGGCACGTCGAAGCCGAAATTTGCGTCCTTGCGGAAGGTCGCATCCGCCAGCGAGCCGTCCAGCGCCGCGGTCAGCAGGGCGCGGGTCGCCTTGATCGGCATCCGCGAGCCGGTGCCATAGGCGCCACCGGTCCAGCCGGTATTGACCAGCCAGCAGGTCGCGCCGTGCTTGGCGATCTTCTCCTGCAGGAGCTTGCCATAGACCTCGGGACGACGCGGCATGAAGGGCGCGCCAAAGCAGGTGGAGAAGGTCGGCTGCGGCTCGGTCACGCCCCGCTCGGTGCCCGCCACCTTGGAGGTGAAGCCCGACAGGAAGTGATACATCGCCTGGGCCGGTGTCAGCCGCGAGATCGGCGGCAGGACACCGAAGGCGTCGCAGGTCAGCATGATGATGTTCTTGGGATGCCCGCCCAGCGCCGAGTCCGACGCATTGGAGATGTAGTTCAGCGGATAGGCGCAACGCATGTTCGGCGTCAGGCTGTCATCCTCGAAGTCGAGATCGAGGGTTTCCTCGTCAAAGACCATGTTCTCGATCACGGTGCCGAACATCTCGGTCGTGGCAAAGATCTCGGGCTCGGCCTCTGCGCTCAGATTGATGGTCTTGGCATAGCAGCCGCCTTCGAAGTTGAAGGTACCGCGCTCGGACCAGCCATGCTCGTCATCGCCGATCAGCACACGCTCGGGATCCGCCGACAAGGTCGTCTTGCCGGTGCCGGACAGGCCGAAGAAGACCGCCGTGTCCACCGGGTTGCCCACCGCGTGGTTTGCCGAGCAGTGCATCGGCATGATGTTCTTCTCGGGCAGCAGGTAGTTCAGCAGGGTGAAGACCGATTTCTTGTTCTCACCGGCATATTCGGTGCCGCCGATCAGGATCATCTTCTTGTCGAAGTTCAGCGCGATCACCGTATCCGAGCGGCAGTCATGCTTGGCCGGATCGGCCTTGAAGCTCGGGCAGTTGATGATCGTGAAATCAGCGGTGAACGTATCCAGCTCGGACCGCTCGGGACGGCGCAGCATGTGACGGATGAACAGACCATGCCAAGCCAGCTCGGTCACCACGCGCACATCCAGACGGTGGGCCGGATCGGCCCCGCCGAACAGATCCTGGACGAAGTATTCCTTGCCCTTCATGTGCTCGAGCATGTCCGCGAGAAGCGCGTCAAAGCCCTCCGGCGACATCTCGGCGTTGTTCTCCCACCAGATGGTGTCGACGACTGACGCGGTCTTGACCACGTGCTTGTCCTGGGGTGACCGGCCCGTGTACTTGCCGGTGGTCACAAGGAAGGTGCCACCCTTTCCGAGTGTCCCCTCCTCACGTTTGAGCGCTTCCTGGATCAGCGCAGGCTCGATCAGGTTGTAATGGGCTGCTCCGAGCCCCGTGATACCCTGATCCTCCAACGTGAATGTTGGATTCACCCGTCCATTTGCCATGTGTGAGCTCCTGCTTCGTTACGCACCGCCAGTCGCGGCCGGGACCCGAAAAAAGATGTGAACCACTTGTTCGCATAGCGCCGTCTTGGCGCATGAAGGTCTGTATATCATGGGCCTAGGAGGGGAGAACAGGACCGTTCCGCACAGTTAGCGCCACCAAGTGTAAGTTAGCGCAACCAAATTTCGGAAAAGCTGCAATATTAGCTCTTTATTATCCGAACTGGTGTGTTTTGGCGGCGTCGAAACCCTGCCAAGGCGAGAAAACCGTTGATTCTCGGGAGTCGAGGACTCATCCTCGTCGCAAAAAAGAGGCAGGACGCAGGAAAAGGACCTCGCTTATGTCGCGGATCGCTTTGGTCGATGATGACCGCAATATCCTGACCTCGGTGGCCATCACGCTTGAGGCCGAGGGGTTCCAGGTCGAGACCTATAATGACGGACAGTCGGCGCTGGATGCCTTCAGCCGTCGCATGCCCGAACTGGGTGTGTTTGATATCAAGATGCCCAGGATGGACGGGATGGACCTGCTCCAGCGTGTCCGCATGAAGAGCAAGATGCCCGTGATCTTCCTCACCTCGAAGGATGACGAGATCGACGAGGTGCTCGGACTGCGCATGGGGGCGGATGACTACGTCAAGAAGCCCTTCTCCCAGCGGTTGCTGGTTGAACGGATCCGCGCGCTCCTGCGCCGTCAGGATGCCGTGGCCAGCCATGAAGCCGGTGATCTGGATGAGAGCAAGACAATCGTGCGGGGCAACCTGACCATGGACCCGCTGCGCCATGCGGTCCTGTGGAAGGGCAAGGATGTCGCCCTGACCGTGACCGAATTCCTGCTGCTGCAGGCCCTGGCCCAACGCCCCGGCTTCGTCAAAAGCCGTGATCAGCTGATGGATGTGGCCTATGATGACCAGGTCTATGTGGATGACCGGACCATCGACAGCCATATCAAGCGTCTGCGCAAGAAGATGCGTTCGGTCGACGAAAGCTTCACCGCCATCGAGACGCTCTATGGCATTGGGTACAAGTATAACGAAGAATGACATTCGTATCGGCTCCAGACGGATCTCCTGCGCGCCGACCCGACGGGTCGGAAACCGGAGATTTGGGAGCCGAGACGCAGACCTCCCCTGAACCGGAGCCCGGCAAGCCCCCAAGGGGGCAGGCCCGCTCCCGTCGGGTGCTGGCCATCAACAGCTCGCCACTGGCGCGCAAGATCATCAGCTTCAACCTGCTGGCCCTGCTGATCCTTGTGGCGGGGGTGCTCTATCTCAATCCGTTCCGCGACAGCCTCGTGTTCCAGCGCGAGCAGGGCCTTGTTTTCGAGGCCCATCTGATCGCCGATGTGTTCGAGGCCGTGGCCACCACGGATGAAACCGCCGCGGATCTCGGGGCCATGAATGTGCCGCGGCTGGTGGCATCGCTCGATCTTGCCCCATCGCTTGAGTTGTTCGTGTTCGCTCCGGATGGCGATGTTCTGGCGCGGGGCGAAGGGGCGAAACGGTCGGAATGGGTGGCCCTGACCGAAACGGATGCGCCGCCCCCCACCTTTATCACGGATATGTTCATCACCCTCTGGGAGGGAATCGCCCGCCTTCTGGGGCGCGAGACACTGCCTGTCCTGCTGGCCAGCGAGGATCAGGCGCGCAGTCTTCTGCCCGGTGCTCTGACCGGACGCACCACCATCGAGAACAGCATCGACCCCGCCGGGAACCAGATCTTTGCCGTGGGCACTCCGATCCTGATCGGGGGGGAGGTGGCCGGGGTCGTCGCCCTCACAACCGCCTCGGGCGAGATCGACACGCTGGTGCAGAACGAGCGCGAGCAGTTCCTGCAGATGTTCATGGTTGCGCTGCTGGTGTCGATCGGGCTGAGCCTTGTGCTGGCGGGAACCATCGCCAACCCGCTCTCGGATCTGGCCGCGGCGGCCGAGCTGGGGCGCGACCGAAACGCCCGCAAGATGAGCCCCGGCCGGGTGCGGATCCCCGACCTGACCACGCGCCCGGATGAGATCGGCCGTCTGAGCGGGGCGCTGCGGGGCATGGTCTCGGCGCTCTATGACCGGATCGATGCGAACGAACAATTCGCCGCCGATGTCGCGCATGAAATCAAGAACCCCCTCGCTTCCCTGCGCTCTGCCACGGGCACGCTGCGGGTCGCCAAACGTGAGGACCAGAGACAGAAGTTGCTCAATGTCATTGAACATGATGTGCGACGGCTCGACCGTCTTGTATCGGATATCTCGAACGCGTCGCGCCTCGACAGCGAGCTGGTCAAGGAAGAGGAAGAGACCTTCGACCTGATCAAGATGCTCCGCACCCTGACGGATTTCCATGCCGAGGAGGTCGCGAAACGCGGGATCGATTTCATCACCGACCTGCCGCCGCGCCCCCTGCCGATCCAGGGGCTGGAGCCGCGCCTCGCGCAGGTCTTCGTGAACCTGCTGGGCAATGCTATCTCGTTCTGCGAACAGGGCGATGCGGTCCGGCTCTGGGTTCGACAGCGCGACAACCGGGTGTTGGTTGTGGTTGAGGACACCGGACCCGGCATCCCCGAGGAAGCGCTGAACAAGATTTTCACCCGCTTCTATTCCGAGCGCCCGGAGCGGCAGTTCGGCAATCATTCCGGGCTTGGGCTCGCGATCTCCAAGCAGATCGTCGAAGCCCATGGCGGCGTCATCTGGGCCGAGAATATCCGCCCCACCGATCTCGACATCACTTCCGAGCCTCTTGGCGCGCGGTTCATCGTCGGCCTGCCTCTCTGATCCATGGATGAGGAGGAGATCCTCCATGCCACCAGTGTCGCCCTTGAGGGGCGCGCGCTGGTGATCACCGGGCCCAGCGGGGCGGGGAAGTCCGATCTCGCGCTGCAGATGATCGCACTCGGGGCCGGGCTCGTCTGCGATGACCGCACGCGGATCCGGCGCGAGGGTGACCGGCTCTGGGCCCATCCGGCTCCCAATGCCACGGGCCTGATCGAGGCGCGCGGGCTCGGGCTTTTGCCCGCGCCAGACGCAGCACCTGCGCCGATATCCGCGCTGCTCGATCTGACCATCTCGGAAACGGACCGCCTCCCGCCCGAACGGACACGCCGTCTGCTCGGTCTGCCGGTGGTGCTGCTTCACAAGGTGACGAGCCCCTCTTTCCCCGCCGCGCTGATCCTCTATCTTCGGCAGGGACGGGCCGCCCCCTGAGCTCCCCTGCCCGCCCCTTGAGAGACAGCCATGCAAGATGCCCCTCCCAGTCCCAGCGACCCGCCCCAGAAGATTGTTCTGGTCACCGGCCCTTCCGGCGCGGGGCGGACCACGGCCATTCAGGGGCTGGAGGATCTGGGGTTTGAGGCGATCGACAACCTGCCGCTCTCGCTGGTGCCGCGGCTGCTGGATGGGCCGCCCCTGCGTCGCCCTCTGGCGCTCGGGCTCGATGTGCGGACGCGTGACTTCAGCCTTCCGGGGCTCGCCGACCTGCTGAGCACGCTCGAGGCCGATCCGCGCGCGGATGCGCAGATGCTCTATCTCGACGCCTCGGCCTCGATGCTCGCGCGGCGCTTTTCCGAGACCCGCCGCCGGCATCCCATGGCGCCCGCCGAGAGCCCGTCGGAAGGGATCGAGCGCGAGGCCGACCTGCTGGCGCCAATCCGGGCGCGGGCAGACATCCTGATCGATACCTCCGACATGTCGCCCCATGACCTGCGGGCGGATATGCTCCGCTGGTTCGGCAACCGCGACAGCCTGCGCCTCGCGGTCTCGGTCCGCTCGTTTTCCTACAAACGCGGCACACCGCAGAGCACCGACATGGTCTTTGACGTGCGATTTCTCCAGAATCCCTATTGGCAGGAGGACTTGCGCAAGCTCGACGGTCGCTCTCAGGCGGTGGCCGACTACGTGGCCAGTGACCCGCGCTTCGACGCATTCTTCGACAATGTCCTGTCCCTGACGCGATTGTTGCTGCCTGCCTACCGCGCCGAGGGCAAATCCCATCTCGCTATTGGCTTCGGCTGCACGGGCGGGCAGCATCGCAGCGTCACAGTCACAGAAAAGCTGGCGGCGGCCCTTGTCGAAGACGGTTGGCAGGTATCTATAAGACATCTGGGCTTGGAGCAGCGCCATGCATCACGACGCCATTGACGCGCTTCACCCCGCAGGTCAGCCCCGAGGAGGCCGCTTGATTGGAATCGTGATCGTCGCCCATGGGGGCCTTGCCGCAGAGTATCTGCATGCGGTCGAACACGTGGTCGGCGCGCAGACCGGAATGCGCGCGATCTCCATCGCTGCCGATTGCGACCGCACGGCCAAACAGGCCGAGATCTGCGCCGCCGCGAACGAGGTCGACACGGGCAATGGTGTGGTGGTGGTGACCGACATGTTTGGTGGCTCGCCCTCCAATCTCGCGCTCAGTGCCTGCTCGCCGGGGAACCGCCGGATCATCTATGGCGCGAACCTGCCGATGCTCATCAAATTGGCAAAATCGCGGCGCGCTTCGGTGGACGATGCAGTAAAGCTTTCGCTCGACGCCGGTCGGAAGTATATAAATAGCTTTGACGGAACTGTCTGAAGGGAGGTCAGATGATCCGCCAGGAACTGAAGATCGTGAACGAAAAGGGCCTTCACGCCCGGGCATCTGCCAAATTCGTGGAATGTGTCGAGGCGCATGACGCCAGCGCAGAGGTGGAGAAGGACGGCCTGTCGGCTGCGGGGGATTCGATCATGGGATTGCTGATGCTGGCCGCATCCAAGGGCACGTCCATTCAGGTCGAGACCAAGGGTCCCGCCGCGCAGGAGCTTGCCGCGGCGCTCGAAGCTCTGGTGGCCAACCGGTTCGGCGAGAAGTTTTAGGATCCCGCGGCGCGCCTGCGCGCAACGGTCGGAGATTTCCATGTGTGATGTAACGTGCAGAGGACCGAGATTGTGACCGAAGGCTCTGCGCAACCGGCATCGACGGATCTGCCCGACCGGGATGATCAGCCCTATGACGTCAAGAATCTGTCTTACGCCAAGACCTTCACGAATCCCTGGGCTTCTGCGGTCATCCGCAGCCTGGAATGGTCCACCGGCAAGATCCGCCTGCTTCGCCTGATCCGCAAATTCGAAGCCCAGGGCGTGCCCGAGGGGCAGGGATTCTGGCGGCCGGCGCTGGACATCATGGGCATCGATCTGACCACCCCCGAAGAGCAGATCGCCCGCATCCCCACCGAGGGGCCCGTGATCATCGTGGCCAACCACCCCCACGGGCTGGTGGACGGCATGGTCCTCGCGGATCTGATCGGCCGCGTGCGCACAGATTACAAGATCCTGACCCGGTCTCTGCTGACGGATGTGGAAGAGATCCAGCAATTCATGATCCCGGTGCCCTTTCCCCATGACGAGGACGCGCTGCAGAAGAACCTCGACATGCGCAAGCAGGCCATGGCGCATCTGGCGGGCGGCGGGGTGATCGTGCTCTTCCCGTCGGGTGTCGTGGCCAGTTCGGACACCGCCTTCGGCCCGGCCATCGAGCGGGAATGGAACCCGTTCACCGCCAAGATGATCCTGCGCAGCGGGGCGACCGTGGTCCCGATCCGGTTTCCGGGGCAGAACTCGCGCTGGTACCAGATCGCCAACCAGATCCACCCGGCCCTGCGGCAGGGGTTGTTGCTGCATGAAGTGGTGCACGCCCTGAACAAGCCTCAGGCGCCCATCGTCGGCGAGCCGCTGGATCAGGCCGAGATCGACGCGCAGAAGGGCAATGCCCGCGGCTTCATGGAGTGGCTGCGCAGCCGGACGCTCGCGCTCAAATAAGCGCTACAGGAGCCCGCGCCGGATCAGGTTCAGCCCAGCGATCAGCAAGAGTACCATGGTGGCCTGCCGGAACCGGCTCTGGTCCATACGGTCCTGCAACCAGAAACCGACAAGCATCCCGACCGCCGCCGGCGCGAGCAGGATCGCTGAGAATTGCAGGCTCGGCCCCGTGACCACCCCGGTCTTCAGATGAGTCGCCAGAAACATCACGCTGCCCAGCCCATAGAGCATGCCCTGCGCGCGGACCTGTTCGGCCTTGGGCGTATCGAGCGCCGTCAGATAGGCCACGATGGGCGGCCCCCAGATCCCGCTGAACCCGCCGAAGAACCCGGCCACCACACCGGTGGCCAGCTCGGCCCGGCGGTGATGCCGAGGGGCCACGCGCAAGCGCCACCCGGCCAGTTGGCTCGCCGCATAAAGCGCGACCGGCACCCCGATCATCAGCGACAGCACCCGATCCGACAGGGCCAGAACCAGTTGCCCCGACAGGACAATGAACACCAGAACCAGCGCCAGCAGCCGCCAATGGCGCTGCGCCGCGACCCAAAGGCCGGGCAAGCCACCGCGCAGGGCCTGCCACAGGTTCATCACCAACGTCGGCAGGATCAGCCCCGCCAAGGCCACCGGCACCGGCAGCACGGCCGAAAGCCCCGACATCATGATCAGCGGCATGGCAAAGCCGACCGCCCCCTTGACCACCCCGGCGAACAGGGCAACCCCCACGAGGAAGATCATCACAGCGCCGGGCAGCGACAGAAACAGATCCATGTCAGGCTCCTTCCCCTGCGCCATAGCCCCCCTGCCGCTTCGCCGCAAGGGAGCGCGATTCGCCAGCCCCTGTTGCAGCGCAGCACGCGACGTCGCTCCGATACGCCACATGGAAACCTTACATTTTTCGTGCATTCTCGCCTTGCCCGGGCCCCAATCGGCCCTAGTGAGGGTCATAATGCTTCGCAAATTGCCGCGTTTGCGAATTTTTCTTGCGCTGCGGTTGCGAAGTCCTTATCTCGGACCAAACCGGAATTTGCTGGAGAATGACGATGCCCCATGATGGACAGGATCTTGCCCTGAGCGACGCCCAACACGTGATCCTCCCGGATCTGCTGAGCCTGACAGCCGCAGCCGTGCCCCCAGTCGAGGCGCTGGTCGAGAAGGCCGTTGCGACGCTGAAGGCCGCCCTGTCGGTGGATGGCCGGATCTCGGGCGCATTGGTCGAGGAAAACCAGACCGCCTCCCACGGGCTGGCCTGGCTCGCGACCTACGCCCAATCCCTGCGCCAGATGCAGAAATGGGCCGAAGCCCTGAACACCGAGGGCAAGTTCGGCGAGGTCGAGCAGCTGATCCACCAGATCGCCTTTGGGGAATACCTCTGGCAGCTCTATGGCGGAATCCCGATGTCCCAGGGCGAGATCCTGCGTCTGCAGGACATCGGCCTGAGCCAGGAAGACCAGCGCGGCATGATGATCCCCGCGATCATGACCCTGACCCAGTCGGGCAACACCCAGGCCGCGCGCACGCGTCTGGTTGAGTTGATGCAGGAACGCGCTGCCGAGATCACCGTCGGCGCCTCCGGCCTCGATGACGAGCTCGAGATGATCCGCGAGCAATTCCGCCGCTTCGCCGTGGACCGGGTGGAGCCCAACGCCCATGAATGGCACCTCAAGGACGAGCTGATCCCGATGGAAATCATCGAGGAACTCGCCGAGATGGGTGTCTTCGGCCTGACCATCCCCGAGGAGTATGGCGGGTTCGGCCTGTCCAAGGCCTCCATGTGCGTGGTCTCCGAGGAACTGTCGCGCGGCTATATCGGTGTCGGCTCGCTGGGCACCCGCTCCGAGATCGCAGCTGAGCTGATCCTTTGCGGCGGGACCGAAGAGCAGAAGCAGAAATGGCTGCCGCAGCTGGCCTCTGCCGAGACCCTGCCCACGGCCGTCTTCACCGAGCCGAATACCGGGTCGGATCTGGGCTCGCTCCGGACCCGCGCGGTCAAGGACGAGAACGGCGATTACAAGATCACCGGCAACAAGACCTGGATCACCCACGCGGCACGCACGCAGATCATGACGCTGCTGGCCCGGACCGATCCGAGCAACGACAACCACAAGGGTCTGTCGATGTTCCTCGCCGAGAAAACCCCCGGCACGGATGAAGCCCCTTTCCCCACCGAGGGCATGACCGGCGGCGAGATCGAGGTGCTGGGCTATCGCGGCATGAAGGAATACGAGCTGGCCTTCGACAACTTCCACGTGAAGGGCGAGAACCTGCTCGGCGGCGAAGAGGGCAAGGGCTTCAAACAGCTCATGGAAACCTTCGAGAGCGCCCGCATCCAGACCGCCGCCCGCGCCATCGGTGTGGCGCAATCGGCACTCGACGTGTCCATGCAATACGCGATCGACCGCAAGCAGTTCGGCAAATCGCTGATCAACTTCCCCCGCGTCTCCGGCAAGCTGGCGATGATGGCGGTCGAGTTGATGGTGGCGCGCCAGCTCACCTATTTCTCGGCCTTCGAGAAGGATGAGGGCCGGCGCTGCGATGTCGAGGCGGGCATGGCCAAGCTGCTTGGCGCACGCGTGGCCTGGGCCGCGGCGGATAACGGGCTGCAGATCCACGGTGGCAACGGTTTCGCGCTGGAATACTCGATCAGCCGCATCCTCTGCGACGCGCGGATCCTGAACATCTTCGAAGGCGCGGCCGAGATTCAGGCCCAGGTGATTGCGCGCCGCCTGCTGGGCTAAGCCCCTCGTATAAAGACGGCAAAACACCCCGTGCCCTGCGCGGGGTGTTTTTTTGTCCCTCAGGTCCGGGACAGCGCCGCGCTTGCGCCTCTCGCGTCGGCGCCCCATCTCAGGAGTATGACAAAGCTTCCCCTCGCCGCCGCGGCGCTCATCCCGTTTCTGGCGGCATGCACCGCCTCCGACGAAACCCTGTCGAGCTTCACAAGTCCCGACACGGTCTGGACCCTGTCCGAACTGGACGGCACGCCCTTTGCCGCGCGCATGATCCTGCAATTCCCCGAACCGGGACAGATTGCGGGGCAGGCCCCGTGCAACCGGTTCACCGGCGCGCTGACGGTCCCCTATCCATGGTTCGGCACAGGTCCCCTGGCGGCCACCCGCATGGCTTGCCCGGATCTCGCCGCCGAGGACATGGTGTTCAAGGCGCTGTCCGACATGACCGAAGCCGAGGTCAGCGGCCCGGTCCTGATCCTGCGCAACTCCGAGCTCGGGCGAGAAATGGTGTTTCGCGCCGAGCCCTGAACGGCCTCACCCGGATTTCGCCAAGAGATCCACAAACCGCGCCCGCGCCGGAGGCAAAGGGCGGTTGCCCAATGCCGGGGCGAGCTTCTCCGTCAGGAAATGCCCGGTGGTCCGCAACCCCTCCTGCACGCCGGACAGTCCCGCAGGCCCGCCGAGCATGACATCCGGCAGCGGCAGCAACCGATCCACCCAGGCCCCGGCGGCCTGACGTGACACGGCGCGGCCTGTGCGGGGCGAGACATAGGCCAGATCCTCATTCACCCCGCGCACCGCGCAGGCCGACAGGTCCAGCCCGAAGCCCATCTGCTCCAGGAGCGCCATCTCCCAGTCGAGATAGGCCGGCAGCCAGCCGGTCCCCGCCGCCATCGCGTCCAAAAGGGCGATCGTCTGGGCATAGAAGGCGGGATAGGCCGCCCGCTCCGGCAGCGAGAACCCCGCAAGCGCCAAGGCCGCGCTCATCGCCGACAGGGCCAGCCGGTCGCCCAGCACCGCCGCCGCCCGGCCCTTGACCGGCTCGACCGAGAAGCTGCCCAGATGATCCTCGAGCCGCGCCTTCCAATGCAGATCCAGCTGCGCACCGGGTTGCAACACCGGCGCAAGCTTGCGCGAGATGCCCCCGCGCACCACGCCCAGATGCCGCCCATGCCCCTCGGTGAAGGCCTCGACAATGACCGAGGTCTCCCCATGGGGCCGGACGGACAAGAGCACGCCCGCTTCGCGCCACTCGATCACCCGGGCGCTCCCTCCTTCATTGTTCCTGAAATACTCTCGCCGAAGGCTCCGACGGGCACAAGCCGCACCTAGCCGTCGAGCCCCGGCGCATCCAGCAGGTGTCGTCCCGCGCGGTCTTCCACCGCCACGATCCAGAGATCCGGATCCCGGCTCCGCGCCCGGGCCAGGGCCGCGTCCACCTCGGGCTCGGGCCCCTCGACCAGCACCTCCCAGGAGCGTGTGTCGCGCATCAGGTCATAGCGCCGTTCATAGGCGCAGGCCTGCCCGTCCAGCGTGCAGAGCTTGATGATCACGGCCCCCGCGGTGCCATCGCCGCGCGCCTCTACATAGACCGGGATCCCCTCGATCTGACAACGCATCATATAGGCCTGCACCCAGAGACCCGCCGCCAGACGCGCCATGGCTCAGGCGTTCCCGTCCTTGAAGTCGAGCCCCATCTCGTCGAAGCGCTCTTTCTCTTCGAGCCAGCCGGGCCGGACCTTGACCTGCAAAAAGAGATGCGCAGGCCGTCCGAGAAACTCGATCAGCTCCTCGCGGGCAGCCTTGGAGACGGCCTTGACGGTCTCCCCCTTGTTGCCCAGCACGATCCCCTTATGGCCGTCGCGCGCCACGTAGATCACCTGATCGATCCGCACCGAGCCGTCCTTGCGCTCCTGCCAGCTCTCGGTTTCCACCGTCAGCTGATAGGGCAGCTCCTGATGCAGGCGCAGGGTCAGCTTCTCGCGGGTGATCTCGGCGGCGATCATGCGCATGGGCACATCGGCGATCTGGTCCTCGGGATAGAGCCATGGCCCCTCGGGCAGGGTTTCGGCCAGCCAGCTGCGCAGATCGCCCACGCCATAGCCCTTCTCGGCCGAGATCATGAAGGTGCGGGCAAAGGGATAGGCCGCGTTCATGTCCTCGGTGAGCTTCAGCAGGACCTCGGCCTTCACCCGGTCGATCTTGTTGATCGCCAGTGCCACGGCCTGTCGCGGATTGGTCCGCTCGGCCAGCGCCTCCAGGATCGCCTTGACCCCGTCGGTCATCCCGCGATGGGCCTCGACCAGCAGGACAACCACATCCGCATCCGCCGCCCCGCCCCAGGCCGCCGCGACCATGGCCCGGTCCAATCGCCGGCGCGGACGGAACAACCCCGGCGTATCCACGAAAACCAGTTGCGCGTCGCCCTCGATGGCCACGCCCCGGATCCGCGCGCGCGTGGTCTGCACCTTGTGCGTCACGATCGAGACCTTGGCCCCCACCATCGCGTTGGTCAGGGTCGATTTCCCAGCATTCGGTTCGCCGATCAGCGCCACGAATCCGGCGCGGGTGGTCGTGGATGCGTCAGTCATTCTTGCTCTCTACCTGGCTCAGCAGGGCCTTGGCCGCGGCCTGCTCCGCCTGTCTCTTGTTGCCCGCGCTGGCCTTGGCCTCGGCGCCGGTCTGCAGCCGGGCCACGATCGTGAAGACCGGCGCGTGGTCCGGGCCGCTGCGGCCCAGTTCATCATAGTTCGGCGGCGGCAGCTTGCGGGCCTGGGCCCATTCCTGCAACGCGGTCTTGGGGTCGCGGGCATCGGCCTCGACCGTGCGGATCCGCTTGCCCCACAGCCGCAGCACCAGCGCCCTGGCCGCCTCGAACCCGCCATCGCGATAGACCGCGGCGATCACCGCCTCCATCCCGTCGCCCAGCAGGGCCTCCTTGCGGCGCCCCCCGGTCAGCATCTCGGACCGCCCCAGCCGGAGCACTTCGCCAAGCCCGATTTCACGGGCCACCTCGGCGCAGGTCTCCTTGCGCACCAGCGCATTGAACCGCGGGGCCAGTTGCCCCTCGCGCGCATCCGGATCAGCCTCCAGCAGCGCCTCGGCCATCACAAGCCCCAGCACGCGGTCGCCGAGAAACTCGAGCCTCTGGTTGTCAGACCGCACCGCCGCGCTGCGCGAGGCATGGGTCACCGCCCGGACAAGGATCTCGGGGCGGGCGAACGTGTGTCCGATCCGGTCGCTGAAGGCGACAAGCTCCTTGGACAGCTTCAATCGAGCGCCTTGAAGAAGCGATCCCCGCGCCAGGTCCAGAAATAGAGCATCCGGGAGCCTGCGGAACTGAAGATCACGCGATCCGCGCGGCCGATCAGGTTCTCGAAGGGCACGAAGCCGACGCCGCCAACGGACTGGGCGTAGCGGCTGTCCTGGCTGTTGTCACGGTTGTCACCGACGAAGAAGAAATGACCTTCGGGCACCGTGAACTCGGGCGTGTTGTCGCCAAAGCTGCGGTCGATGTTCAGGATCGAGTGGCTGACACCACCGGGCAGGGTCTCGACGAATTTCTCTTTCTCGCAGATGCCGCCCTCGCCAACGGGCTGGTTCGAGCAACGCGGGTAAGAGCCGATCGGACCCTGGCGATCAAACACCTCCTCGAAGGTGCCATCGCGTTCGGTCGGCACAGCCTCCCCATTCAGGAACAGCGCACCCTCGCGGAACTGGATGCGGTCGCCGGGCAGGCCGATCAGGCGCTTGATGAAGTCCGAACCGTTGACCGGATGGCGGAAGACGACGATATCGCCACGCTCGGGATCAGAGGCCAGGATGCGCCCCGGGATCGGGCAGATCGAGAACGGGCAGGAGACCTGACTGTAGCCATAGGCCATCTTGTTCACGAAAAGGAAATCCCCGACCAGCAGCGTGTCCTTCATCGACCCCGACGGGATCCAGAACGGCTGGAAAAACAGGGTGCGGAAGATCCCCGCAATGAGCAGCGCATAGACCACGGTCTTGACCGTTTCCACAATGCCGCCTTCGGCCTTTTCAGTGCTTGCCATATCACGCCTCTACCCGGGTTTGGCCCGCTTCATGGGCGTGCAAAGGCGGGGAGTCAAGCGGAGGGCGCGCCCGGATCAATCGCAACCGCCGAGATCACCACATAGGCCTGCGCCCAAGGATGATCATCGGTGAGCGAGACATGGATCACGGCCTCATGGCCTTCGGGGGTCAGATCCTTGAGCCGCTCGGCGGCCCAGCCGGTCACATACATGGTCGGCTGCCCGGTGGACAGGTTCTGAACCGCCATGTCGCGCCAGGAGATCCCCATCCGCAGCCCCGTTCCCAGCGCCTTGGAGCAAGCCTCTTTCGCGGCCCAGCGCTTGGCATAAGTGGCAGCGGTCTGCGCCCGGCTATCGGCCTTGCGCTGCTCCTGTTCGGTGAAGACACGGTTGCGGAACCGGTCGCCAAACCGCTCCAGCGTGCGTTCGATCCGTTCGATATTCGCAAGATCCGTCCCGATCCCGATAATCATAGGCCGCCCTTAGTAATTCCGAGTCTGAGAAACATGAATTCTCTGCGGGATAACCGCGCCGATTGCAAGACATCCCGGTGACACGGGGGCGGTCGACCGCCCGCGCGCCTAGCCCCCGCGGGCGGCGGTCATCCTCCGGCGCATCTCGGCCATGGCCTCGGGCAGCCCGCGAAAGATCGCCTCGCCGATGAGGAAGTGCCCGATATTCAGCTCCCGCACCTGGGGCAGCGCGGCGATTGGGCCGACGCAATCATAGGTCAGCCCGTGGCCCGCATGCACTTCGAGCCCGAGATCAGCGGCGAAGGCCGCCATTTCCGTCAGGCGCGCAAGCTCGGCATCGCGGGTCGCGACATCGCCCTCCGCATGGGCGTCGCAATAGGCCCCGGTATGAAGCTCGATCACCGGCGCGCCGATCCGGTGCGCCGCCTCGATCTGCGCCTTCTCTGCCGCGATGAAGATCGACACCCGGCAGCCCGCCTCGGCCAGGGGCGCGATGAAATGGGCCAGCCGGTTTTCCTCGCGCGCCACTTCGAGACCGCCCTCAGTCGTCCGCTCTTCGCGCTTTTCCGGCACGATGCAGACCGCATGGGGCGTGTGGCGCAGGGCGATCTGCTGCATCTCGGCAGTGGCGGCCATCTCGAAGTTGAGCGGCACGGTCAGCGCCTCCATCAACGCCTCGATATCGCGGTCCGCGATATGGCGGCGATCCTCGCGCAGATGGGCGGTAATGCCATCGGCCCCAGCCTCCTGGGCGAGCACGGCCGCGCGCACCGGGTCCGGGGTGGTGCCGCCCCGGGCATTCCGCACGGTGGCCACATGGTCGATATTCACCCCAAGGCGCAGCAGATCCGGGGTCGCGTCAGAAACAGTCATGGTCAGGGCCTCCTGACCGCGAACCTAGGGCGCTCAATGGGCTTCGTCAGCCCTCGACTTCGCTTTGACGCGCAAAGCCTGGATCTTTTTCTTCAGCTGGCCCTTGCGGCGTTTCTGATAGGCCCGCAGGACCGGCAGGCTGAGATAGTACATGACCGAGGCCGCGATGATGCCCGGGATGATCCCGCCCACGAGATAGGGGAAGAACACCTCATCGAAGAAGCGCTGCAGATGCGCCCATTCCGCATCGCGGTCGGTAAAGAGCGCGACGATGTTGTTGCCAAGATCCGCGCCCGCCTCGGTGAACTTGCCCACGAAGGAGGTCTCATCCTCCGGATCGAACTCGGTGCCGAGGATGAAATGCCCGGTCTTGAGCGAGATCACCCCGATGGGGATATAGGTCAACGGATTGCCAAAGAAGGTCGCCAGCAGCGAGGCGAGGATATTGCCGCGCATCGTCTTGGCCAGCAGGGCCGCGATGACGAAATGCACCGTGTAGAAGGGTGTGAAGGTCGTGAACACCCCCGCCGCGATCCCGCGTGCGATCCGTTCGGGTGGATCGGGCAGTCGCTGCAACCGGCGCGCGATGTAGTGGAAGGACCGAGTCCACCCGCCACGAGGCCAAAGGGCCTCTGCCACGGTCTTCCAGACCGGACGTTTATCGCGGCGCTTGAATACCAAGCGGGTCCTCTTTCCATCTGGCCCGCCCGCCCCTGGGGATCAGGGCTTGCGGCTTAAATCTCTGTGCCGGTCGAGCCCGGCGACGTCGCTATCGGCCTGAACAGCCGTCATGACGCGGTGCAAATGCTCCAGGTCACGTACCTCTACCTCTAGAAGTAGGCGGTAAAAGTCAGGTTTCCGGTCAACAAAGTGTAGGTCTGAAATATTTGCCCTCTGTTCGCCAATCAATGTGCAGATTCGTCCCAGAACGCCCTGATCGTTGCCGATCGTAACATCCAGACGGACCGCATGGGCCGCCGCGTGGCGACCGGAATGCCACTGGAGGTCAATCCAGCGCCGCATTTCGTCTTCGAACTCTTCGAGTGCCGGGCAGTCGATGGCATGGATGCGCACCCCGCGCCCGCGATAGGCGATCCCGACGATTCGCTCGCCGGGCACAGGCTGGCAGCAGCGCGACCGCTCAAAGCTCTGGTCCGGGTTCAGGCCGACCACGGCCCGTTCCGCATCGACCTCGTCGCCCGTGGCCCCCTGCAGATCCGGGTAGAGCACCTCGACCACTTCGCGGGCCGTGATATCTGTACTGCCCAGCGCCGAGAGCAGGTCCTGTTGCCCGCCATAGCCGAGCTGATGGGCCGCGGTCTTGAGCGCCTTGTCGGTGACACGCTTGCCCACATGCTCGAACGCCACGCGGGCGAGTTCCTGGCCCAGCTTCACAAAGCGTGCGCGGTCTTCCTCGCGCAGCGAGCGGCGGATCGCTTGCTTGGCGCGCCCAGTGACGACGATGTCGATCCAGGTCGCCTGCGGACGCTGGCCATCGGCGGTGATGATCTCGACCGACTGGCCGTTCTTCAACCGCGTCCAGAGCGGCACGCGGATGCCGTCCACCTTGGCCCCCACGCAACTGTCGCCGATCCGGGTATGGATGCCATAGGCATAGTCCAGCGGGGTGGCGCCCTTGGGCAGCTTGACCACCTCGCCCTTCGGCGTGAAGCAGAAGACCTGGTCGGAATACATCTCGAGCTTCACATGCTCGAGAAACTCACCGTGATCCTCGGATTGCTCGAACCTCTCGCTCAGGGTCGAGATCCATTCGGCCGGATCCACCGCAAAGGGGTTCTCGACCTGGATCCCGTCGCGATAGGACCAGTGGGCCGCGACGCCGGCCTCGGCCACCTCGTGCATCTGGCGGGTGCGGATCTGCACCTCGACACGCTTGCCGTCCCGGCCCGAGACCGTGGTGTGGATCGAGCGGTAGCCGTTGGATTTCGGCTGGCTGATATAATCCTTGAACCGTCCGGGCACCGCGCGCCAACGCTGGTGGATCGCCCCCAGCACGCCATAGCAGTCATCCTCGCTCTGGGTGATGACGCGGAACCCGTAGATATCCGACAAGCGCGAGAAGCCGAGCTTCTTGGTCTCCATCTTGCGCCAGATCGAATAGGGCTTCTTGGCCCGGCCATAGACCTCGGCCTGGATCCCGTGGCGGTCGAGCTCGGTGCGGATATCGCTTGTGATCTTCTGCACCATGTCGCCGGTCTCGTTCTGCAGCTTGATGAAGCGGCGCATGATGGACTGGCGGCCATCGGGGTTGAGCACGCGAAAGGACAGATCCTCAAGCTCGTCGCGCATCCACTGCATGCCCATGCGCCCGGCGAGCGGGGCATAGATGTCCATGGTCTCCTGCGCCTTCTTGACCTGCTTGGCCTGGGGCATGTGCTTGATCGTGCGCATGTTGTGCAGCCGATCGCCCAGCTTCACGAGGATCACGCGCAGATCCTTGGACATCGCCATGAAGAGCTTGCGGAAGTTCTCGGCCTGCTTGTTCTCACGGCTGGTGAGCTGCAGGTTGGTGAGGTTCGTCACCCCGTTGACCAGTTCGGCGATCTCGCGGCCAAAACGGCGCTCGAGCTCAGCGAACGTGGAGCGGGTGTCCTCGATCGTGTCATGCAGCAAGGCGGTGATGATCGTACTGTCATCGAGCCGCTGCTCGGCGAGGATCGCGGCCACGGCGACGGGGTGGGTAAAATACTCCTCCCCCGAATGGCGCATCTGGCCCCGGTGCATCTCGCGCCCATAGGCATACGCGGCCTCAATCAGGGCCGCGTTGGTTTTCGGGTTGTAGGTCTGGATCAGGGCGACGAGGTCGCGCGCTTCGAGCATGGACTCCGGCTGATCCCGAGGCATGGGATCAGGGCTGACCTTGCGCTTCCATCAGCGCGCGCAGGAGCTTCTCCTCGGACATGTCGTCCTCGGCGGGCTTGTCCGGCTGGCCACCCATGAGCATCGCCATGGTGTCCTCTTCGGGCTCGTCCACTTCGATCTGGGTCTGGTTGGACTCGATCAGACGCTCGCGCAGGGCATCGGCCGACTGGGTCTCTTCGGCGATCTCGCGCAGGGACACGACCGGGTTCTTGTCGTTGTCGCGGTCAATGGTCAGCTCTGCTCCGGCGGAAATCTCGCGGGCGCGATGGGCCGCCAGCATCACCAGCTCGAACCGGTTGGGAACCTTGTCAACGCAATCTTCAACCGTCACGCGGGCCATGGATGTCTCCGTTTCACGAAAAGGGGCAGTGGCCAGCATGTAAGGCCTCGGAAAACCCTTGACAAGTAAAATGCACTCAGTCGAGGGGCCGGATCGCGGCAATATCCTCTTTTGGCAGGGCTTCGAGCATCTGATCGGCGGTTTTCCCGGTCACCGGGTGCTGCCAGAGCGGCGCGACATCGCGCAGCGGCACCAGAACGAAGGGCCGATCGGCGATCCGCGGGTGCGGGAGAATCAGGTGATCCGGCGTCCGGGCGATCTGCTCCGAGACCGGCAGCGCCGCCCAGCGCTGATATGTTTCAAGATCCGGGAGGATCGTGATCCCGTAGGTCAGCAGGTCGAGATCCAGCGTCCGCGCGCCCCAGCGCTGCACCCGGGCCCGGCCCAAACGGCGCTCGATCCCGTGCAAGACCTCTAAAAGCGCTTTGGGAGACAGCGCGGTTTCCACGGTCACACAGCTGTTAACATACTCTGGTTCAGACGGATCTGGAAATGCGGGCGTCGCGTAGAACTGGCTGCGCGCCACAATCTGCAGCGATGCCTCCTCCAGAGCGTCGTAAGCTTGACGTAAAGTAAGCTCTGGCGCAAAATCACCGAGTGGTTGATTTGCGCCCAGCGCTATTATGCCTATGGACGAAATTTTGAGCGCCTTTCCAGTTGCGATGGCCGTGAAATGGCTTACTTTCCATGACGCGTTTCATCAATTTAAAATAATTCGCACTCACGGAATTCGATGAAACGCATTACTTGGAAGGACCAGTAATGTTTTATAAAGACGACAGGTTGGCGCTGTTTATTGATGGCTCCAACCTCTACGCCGCAGCCAAAGCGCTGGGGTTTGACATCGATTACAAGTTGCTCAGGCAAGAATTCATGCGGCGCGGAAAACTGCTGCGTGCGTTCTATTACACTGCGCTCTTGGAGAACGATGAGTATTCACCGATCCGCCCGCTTGTGGACTGGCTCCACTATAACGGGTTCAGCATGGTGACCAAGCCGGCCAAGGAATACACCGACAGCCAGGGTCGCCGGAAGGTGAAGGGAAACATGGACATCGAGCTGGCCGTGGACGCAATGGAACTCGCGCCCCATATGGACCATGCCGTTCTGTTCTCAGGCGACGGAGATTTCCGCCCCCTGATCGAAGCCCTGCAGCGCCGTGGCGTGCGGGTCTCGGTGGTTTCGACCATCCGGTCGCATCCGCCGATGATCTCGGACGAGCTGCGCCGTCAGGCCGACAACTTCATTGAGCTCGACGAGCTCAAGGAGATCATCGGGCGCCCGCCGCGTGAGCCGCGCGAGCCCCGCGAGACGGTCACCGAGACCGCAGACTGAGCGCGCCATCACCGCGCAGGATTGGACCCGCTCCGGCGGGTCTTTTTCATTCAAGGGGAGAGGTTTTTGGGGATCTGGGACACCATGACAGGCGTGCTGGCGACGATGTTTGCCGTGGCCTTCGGGGCGGCGACGCCGCTGCCCCTGCAATCCGAGATCGTGTTCACCGCGTTCCAGATCCAGGCCGCCGTGCCGCTCTGGGCGCTGTTGCTCGTGGCCTCGGTCGGCAACACGCTCGGATCGGTTCTGAACTATGCGCTCGGCTGGCAGATCCCGCGCTTTCGCGACAAGCGCTGGTTCCCCGTAACCGCAGAGCAGTTGGACAAGGCACAGAGCTGGTTCACGAAATACGGCAAGTGGAGCCTTCTGCTCAGCTGGGCGCCGCTGGGAGACGCGATCACCGTCGCCGCGGGCGTGATGCGCACGCCGCTCATTGTCTTTGTCCTGCTGGTCGGCTTCGCCAAGACGGCCCGCTATGTCGTGCTCGCCGCAGCCGTCGTGGGCGGAGGCGAGCTGCTGTCCTGACGCGGCCTATTGCGCGGCGGCGTTCACCCGATCATGGGCGGCGCGGATGCGGTCGGGCCAAGTGCTCTTGATATAGCCGAGCACCGCGAGGATCTCGGCATCGCTCAGAACCCCGTCAAACCCGGCCATATTGCTGCGATAGGATCCCCCGACCAGCGCCTCGGTCCCGTATTTCGTGATCCGGAAGAGCAACAGATCCGCATGATGCCAAGTGTGCCCCGTGGCGTCATGGGGCGGCGCAGGCAGCAGGCCATCCTCCCCCGGCGACCGCCAATCCGGCACCTGACCTTCGAGGTTTTCGCCATGGCAGGCGGCGCAATACCCCGCATAGATCTTGGCCCCGCGCGCGACGGCCGCCGGGTCCTGCCAGGGCAATAGCCCGTCCGCCTGCGCGCCATGGGCCAGCGTCACGGCACAGATCAAAGTGAGAGCACGCATTCCGATCCTCCTTGGGGTCAGCCAAACCGCTTCCCCCGCTGGAAGGTCAAGCCCCGCGAGAAACCGCGCCGGGACGCGACGCTCGGGACTGGTCAAACGCGCTCTGGACACCTATTCGTAAAGAAACTCTGACAGATCGAGGACCACGCCATGTCCCAGCCCCCGCTGACCCTCTACCTCGCCGCCCCGCGTGGATTCTGCGCGGGCGTGGATCGGGCGATCAAGATCGTGGAGATGGCGCTCGAGAAATGGGGTGCGCCGGTCTATGTCCGCCACGAGATCGTGCACAACAAATACGTGGTCGACGGGCTGCGCGCCAAGGGCGCGGTCTTTGTCAAGGAGCTGGAAGACTGCCCCGATGACCGCCCGGTGATCTTCTCGGCCCATGGCGTGCCGAAGGCCGTCCCCGCCGAGGCGGCCCGACGCGAGATGGTCTATGTGGACGCGACCTGTCCGCTGGTGAGCAAGGTCCATATCGAGGCCGAACGCCACCATGGCAACGGCCTGCAGATGGTGATGATCGGCCATGAGGGCCATCCCGAGACTGTGGGCACCATGGGTCAGCTCCCGGAGGGCGAGGTCCTGCTGGTCGAGACGGTGGCGGATGTGGCGACGCTCACCCCGCGCGACCCGGATCAGCTGGCCTTCATCACCCAGACAACACTCTCGGTCGACGATACCGCCGATATCGTGGCCGCCCTGCAGGCGCGCTTTCCGGCGATTGTCGGGCCCCACAAGGAAGACATCTGCTACGCCACCACGAACCGGCAGGGCGCGGTCAAGGCCATGGCCCCCAAGGCGGATGCCATGCTGGTGATCGGCGCGCCGAACTCGTCCAACTCCAAGCGGCTGGTCGAAGTGGGTCGGGCGGCGGGATGCGCGTATGCACAACTTGTCCAGCGCGCCGACGACATCGACTGGCGCGCGCTTGAGGGGATCGGCTCCATCGGGATCACGGCGGGGGCCTCGGCCCCGGAAGTGCTGGTCAATGAGGTGATCGACGCCTTCCGCGCACGGTTCGACGTCACCGTCGAGCAGGTCGAGACCGCGCAGGAGAATGTCGAATTCAAGGTCCCGCGCGTCCTGCGCGAAACGGCCTGATCGCGCGCGGGGCGACGCCCGAGCCGGTCCAGCGTGCGCGCGGGCATCGCCCGGCTGCACACCCGTTCCGCCGAGACAATCTCACGCCACAAGCTGCACGGGCTAAGGGGGCGCGGCCCGCCAGGTGGACAGCGCCCATAAACCCGCGAAATAGCCTGTAAATACCAGCGCCTCCGTCGGGAAAGCACGCCCGGGATGTGGGATCCGCGCCGCGCGCGCCCGAACCGCAGGCTCTGTGGACCGGAAGGCGCCAAGACGCTGGCCAAGCGCGTTGGTTTCGCCTTACGCTGGGGCGCTTTCAGGTTTCTGCGAAAGGTCCGCCCGATGATCACCACGTCCTTCCTGCTCACTGCCCTTGTGGTCGTCCTGTCGCCGGGCACCGGGGTGGTCTATACGCTTGCCCTGGGGCTGGGTCGCGGGCGCAGGGCGGCGGCTTGGGCCGCGCTGGGATGTACGTTCGGGATCGTGCCGCACCTCTTGGCGGCGACGCTGGGTCTGGCGGCGGTGCTGCATACCTCGGCCTTGCTGTTCAATGTGGTGAAGTTCGCGGGGGTGGCCTATCTGCTCTGGCTCGCATGGGGCGCGCTGCGCGACGGCGGCGCGTTGCAGGTCCGGGCGGAAACCACCGCCGAGCCCGGCTGGCGCATCGCCCGGCGCGGGGCACTGATCAACATCCTGAACCCCAAGCTGTCGATTTTCTTCCTCGCACTGCTGCCGCCCTTCCTGAGCGGGAACGCAGCGACCGCCACGGCGGAAATGGCCCTGCTCGGGTCGGTTTTCATGGCGATGACCTTCGTGGTCTTTCTCGGCTATGGCGCCTTCGCGGCCAAGGCGCGGGACTGGGTGCTCGGCTCGGCCCGGGTGATGACGTGGCTGAACCGTTCGTTCGCGGCGGTCTTCGCACTGCTGGCCGGGCGGCTTGCGATGGAGCGCGCGTGACGCGCCGCGCCTGTCCCGGCCCGTGAAGCGGCTGGTCACCTCCTTTGCGGCCTGGCTGCTGGGCTCGGGCCTGATCCTGCTGGCGCGGCTGCTGACCGCTCCGCGGGCGATCTGGCAAGGGATCGAGCCTGTCCCGCGCCAACGGGTCTATTTCGCCAACCACACCAGCAACGCAGATCTGATCCTGATCTGGACCGTCCTGCCCCCGCGCCTGCGCAAGCAGACCCGCGCGGTCGCGGGCAGCGATTACTGGCTGAAGTCGAGGCTGCGCGCCTTTGTCGGCCATGAGGTCGTCCGCGCCGTGATGATCGAACGCCGGCCCGAGCATCGGGGGGATGAGGATCCGGTGGCCAAGATCCTCGAGGCGGTGGATCAGGGGGATTCCCTGATCATCTTCCCCGAAGGCAAGCGCAACATGACCGATCAGCCGGTCCTGCCCTTCAAATCAGGCATCTACAACGTTTCCAAGGCGCGGCCCGACCTCGACCTCGTTCCCGTCTGGATCGAGAACCTGAACAGCGTCATGCCCAAGGGCCATGTGATCCCGGTGCCGCTGCTCTGCACGGTCAGCTTCGGCGCGCCGGTCCGGGTGGCGCCGGGTGAAAGCATCGACGCCTTTCTCACCCGCGCCTCGGACGCGATGGTCGCCCTGCGCCCGCAGAATGGAGGGCCGCGCGCATGACAGAGATCCCGCTCGAGCCCCATCCCTTCGCCTGGGAGATCATCGGGGTCGGAACGCTCCTGATCCTCGCGACATTGCTGGGCGAGGCCCTGCGCTGGCGCTACGCGCCCAACGAGGACAACACCACGATCGAGAACCTGAACGCGCGCATCATGGCCTGGTGGGCGATGACCGCGCTGGTCGCGCTGTTCTCGCTGGGCGGGGATGCGGGGATCGTGGTGCTTTTCGCGATCTGCTCCTTCTCGGCCCTGCGGGAGTTCATGACGCTCACCCGGAAACGGGTGGCCGATCACTGGGCGATTGCCGCGTCCTTCTTCGTGATGCTGCCGGTGCAATATGTGCTGGTCGGGATGGGCTGGTACGGGATGTCCTCGATGTTCATCCCGGTCTATGCCTTTCTGCTGCTGCCGATCCTCTCGGCGCTGGAGGGGGACCGGACGAACTTCCTCGAACGCGTGGCGGAAACCCAATGGGCGCTGATGATCTGCGTCTATTGCATGAGCCATGTGCCCGCGCTGCTGACGCTCGAGATCCCCGGCTATGATGGGCGACCGATCCTGCTGATCGCCTGGCTTGTGATCGTGGTGCAGATCGCGGATGTGCTGCAATATGCCGGGACCAAGCTGATTGGACGGCGCAAGATCGCGCCCGCCCTGTCCCGCTCGCGCACATGGGAGGGGACGATGGCCGGTGTCCTGCTGGCGAGCCTGATCGGCGGTGCGCTCTGGTGGATTACGCCCTTCGCCCCGTGGCAGGCCCTTTTGCTCGCGCTCATGGTGGCAGCTGTGGGGATGTTCGGGGCGCTGGTGATGAATGCGATCAAGCGGGATCGCGGGGTCAAGGATTGGGGCCCGATGTTCGCGGGCCATGGCGGGTTCATCGACCGGCTCGATTCCGTGCTCTTTGCGGCGCCTATCTTCTTTCACGTGGTGCGGTTCTTCTTCGACGCAAGCCCCTGAGGCGCAAACTGCCCGGCACGGACAGCGCCCCCTTGCAGCCTCCCGACGGGGGCGGCACAAAGGCCCCATGACACAGATCCCCCGTTCCGCCCTGATCCTCGGTCTCGCCGGTCTGCTCCCGTTCCTGTTCGGCGCGGGCACGCTTCTGTCCGAGGGGCTGGCGCGTTTCGGGATGGACAGCTTCGGCCCCCGCTTCATCGGGCCCTATGTGCAGATCTTCTATGGCACGATCATTCTGGCCTTCATGTCCGGCGTGCTCTGGGGCTTTGCAACCAAGGCCACGGGGACAGTGGCGACGACCGGCTACGGGCTGAGCGTCGTGCCCGCGCTCTGGGCGTTTTTCATGGTCGGTGGGGGGCCGGTCTCGGCCCAGATGAATCTGATCACGGGCTTTGTCGGGCTCTTGGCGCTCGACTATCTGTTCTGGAAACAAGGGCTCGCCCCGGCCTGGTGGTTGCATCTGCGCGTGCTGTTGACCAGCATCGTGGTGGCCTGTCTGGCGGTCGGGGTCCTGCTGTGAGCGATCCGCAAACCCTCGCGGTCTATGGGCGCGAAGCCGAGCGGTATCGCGCCCGATTTGCGGATAAGGGGGCCGATGGCCATCTGCGCGCCTTTCTCGACGGGCTGCCGGACAAGGCGGATGTGCTCGATCTGGGCTGCGGACCCGGGCGGGCCGCCTCCCTGATGCAGAAGGCCGGTCACCGGGTCATCGCCTATGATGCAACGCCGGAATTCGTGGTCCAAGCCAGAGAGCTGGGCGTGGATGCCCGCCTGGCCCGGTTCGACGATCTGACCGCCCAGGCGGCCTTCGATGGGATCTGGGCCAATTTCAGCCTGCTCCACGCCCCGCGCGCCGAAATGCCGGGCCACCTTGCTGCGATCGCCCGGGCGCTGCGCCCCGGCGGCCTGCTCCATCTCGGCCTCAAGCTCGGAGAGGGCGAGGAACGCGACGCGCTCGGCAGGTTCTACACCTATTACACCGAAGAGGCCCTGCGCGCCCTGCTCGCCGAGATGGGCCTGACGGTCACCGATGCCGATTATGGCCGGGGCGAAGGCCTCTCGGGCAGCACCGATCCCTATATCATCCTCACCTCCCGGAGACCCGATCATGGCTGAGCTCTTTGCCTATACCGATGGCGCCTGTTCGGGAAATCCCGGCCCGGGGGGGTGGGGCGCGCTGCTGATTGCGCGCGACGGCGACGCGGTCGTGAAAGAGCGGACCCTGAAGGGCGGCGAGGCCCACACCACCAACAACCGCATGGAACTGCTGGCCGCGATCAACGCGCTCGAGGCTCTGGAACGACCCGCTCAGCTCACGGTCGTGACCGACAGCGCCTATGTGAAAGGCGGGGTGACCGGGTGGATCCACGGCTGGAAACGCAATGGCTGGAAAACCTCCACCAAGAAGCCCGTGAAGAACGAGGATCTCTGGCGTCGCCTCGACGAAGCGCAGGCCCGGCATGACGTGCAATGGGAGTGGGTGAAGGGCCATGCAGGCCACCCGGAAAACGAACGCGCCGACGAGCTGGCCCGGGCCGGCATGGCCCCGTTCAAACCCGGCAAGAGCAAGAGCTAGGCGCGCACCAGAAGAGATTTTGTGCCTCCGGCGGGGATATTTCCGGACTTAAGACATCAGCGCGCGCCCAAGTTTGACCGGCTTCAGACAGGCGGATCGCTCGGCTTCTCGCAGCAGGTTTCTTAAGTCTCCAAATATCCCCGCCGGAGGCTCCTATCCGCGCCACCAGCGCAAACAGATGATCAGGAAAGCTGCTCAGGCAGGCTGAGACCGCGGAGGATATCCGCAGCTTCGGACGCTTTCTTTCCGGCCCGCTGCGCCCGGGTGATCTCGACCGCTCCGCTGCCGCACGCCACGGTGAACCCCTCCAGCACTTGACCGGGTGTGCCTGTGCCACTGACGAGACGGGAGGCCAGAAGCTTCACCCGCTCGCCCGCGATCTCGCACCAGGCCCCGGGAAATGGCGACAATCCGCGGATCTGCCGGTCGATGTCTGTCGCTGGCCGGGTCCAATCGATCCGGGCCTCGGATTTGTCGATCTTGGCGGCATAGGTCACGCCGGTCTCGGGCTGGGTCTCGGCCACAAGGTCCGGGCGCTGTGCCAAGGCCTCCACGATCAGGCGCGCGCCCAGATCCGAGAGCCGATCGTGGAGCGCGCCGGTGGTATCCTCAGGCCCGATCGGTATGGCCTCGCGCAGCAGCACCGGGCCGGTATCGAGCCCCGCCTCCATCTGCATGATGCAGACCCCGGTCTCAGCATCCCCGGCCAGGATCGCCCGGTGGATCGGTGCCGCCCCGCGCCAACGCGGCAGAAGCGAGGCATGGATGTTCCAGCAGCCATGCTCTGGCGCGTCCAGCACCGCCTGCGGCAGGATCAGCCCATAGGCCACGACAACCGCGATCTCGGCGCCAAGGGCGGCGAACTCCGCCTGCGCCTCGGCCCCTTTCAACGAGACCGGGTGACGGACCATCAGGCCCAACGCCTCGGCGCGGGCCTGGACCGGGCTCGGGCGGGGCTTCTTGCCCCGACCTGCGGGGCGGGGCGGCTGGCAATAGACCGCGGCGATCTCATGCCCGGCTGAAACCAGCGCGTCCAGCACCGGGACCGAAAAGGCCGGTGTGCCCATGAAAACCAGTCTCATTTGTCCTGCTTTCGTGCCTTGCGCAGCAGCATGTCGCGCTTGGTCTTGCTCAGCCGGTCGAAATACATCCGCCCGGCCAGATGATCGATCTGGTGCTGCACGCTCGTAGCCCAGAGACCGACGAAATCCTGCTCTTTCACCGCGCCGGTCGCATCGAGGAACCGCACGGTCACGGCCCGCGGACGTTCGATCTTGGCAAAGACCCCGGGCAGGTTCGGCGAGGCCTCTTCATGGCTGCGCAGCTTGGCACTGGCATGGAGGACTTCCGGATTGGCCATTCGCACCGCGCGCCCGCGATCCTCGGACGCGTCGACCACTGCGAGGGCCTGCATCACTCCGATCTGCGGGGCCGCGAGACCGACACCGGGCATCGCCTCCATCGTGTCGATCATATCGTCCCAGATGGCGCGGATCTCGTCGGTGATCTCGGTGACGGGTTCTGCGGCACTGCGCAGACGCTTGTCAGGCCAGGGGATGAAGGGTTGGATCATCGCCGCCTCTCAGAGCGCGCGCAGGCGCGCGTCAGCTGCCCGCACGGGCCCGCTCACGCTTGAGCTTGACCATCTTGCGGGTGATGAGCTGCCGCTTCAGCGGCTTGAGATAGTCGATGAAGAGCTTGCCATCGAGATGGTCAATCTCGTGCTGCACGCAGGTGGCGTAAAGCCCGTCCATCTTGGCGCTGGCCTCGCCCCCGTCCAGCGTGGTCCAGCGGACCTCGACCTCGGCCGGGCGCTCGACATCCGCGTACATCTCGGGGATCGAGAGGCAGCCCTCTTCATAGGTGTTCATCTCTTCGGAGGACCACATGATCTCGGGGTTGATCAGAACCATCGGATCCGGGTCCCCGTCCTTGGGCGCGCAATCCATGGTGATGATCCGGGTCATCGCCGCCACTTGCGGCCCGGCCAGCCCGATCCCCGGGGCGTCATACATGGTCACCAGCATATCCTCGGCGAGCGCGCGGATCTCGTCGGTGACTTCGGCCACCGGATCGACGGTTTTCTTCAGGCGCGGGTCGGGGTGGATCAGGATCGGTCGAATGGTCATGAAGCTGATGTAATCGACCCGTATGGTCAGCGCAACATCGTGTCCCCCGGCCCGGGGACTTGCACCTGCCCCGGATCCCGTTAGCTTCGGCCGGTACTCACGGAGACCTTCATGACCTTTGACACCCAGATCGACCGGCGCGGCACGGATTGCTCCAAATGGGACCTGATGGAGCGCGCCTTTGGCGTGCCTGCCGAAGACGGGCTTGCCATGTGGATCGCGGATATGGATTTCGCCCCGGCCCCCGTTTTGCAGGACGCCATGCGGGGCCTGCTGGAACGCGCCGATTACGGGTATTTCTGCGGGCTCGAAAGCTATGAGGATGCGATCATCGGCTGGATGCGGGACCGCCATGGCTGGACCATGGACCGGGACTGGATGTTCACCACATACGGGCTCGGCAACGGGATCGCGATCACCCTCAACGCGCTGACCGAGCCCGGCGACGAGATCGCGATCTTCTCGCCGGTCTATCACGAGTTTGCCAACAAGATCCGCAAGACCGGGCGCGTGGTCCGCGAGCTGCCGCTGGTGATCGAGGACGGGATCTATCGCATGGATTTCGACGCCTATGACGGGATGCTCTCGGGGCGCGAGAAGATGATCATCGCCTGCTCACCCCACAACCCGGCGGGACGGGTCTGGACCCAGGCCGAGCTGAGCGGCCTCGCGGCCTTCTGTCAGCGGCACGACCTGATGCTGATCTCGGACGAGATCCACGCGGATCTGACCTTTGCGGGACACACGCATATTCCGATGCATGTGGCCGCGCCTGAGATCACGGACCGGCTGGTCATGACGACATCGGCCTCCAAGACCTTCAACATCGCGGGGGGGCGCACGGGCTGCGTGACCATCCCGGACCCGGATCTGCGCGCGCGGTTTTTCAAGTTCTTCAATGCGCTCGACATGCAGCCCAACCTGATGGGCGTGGCCCTGACCCGCGCGGCCTATTCGACCGAGGGGGCGGCCTGGGCCGATGCGCTCTGCGCCTATCTGGAGGAGAACGCGACGCGTTTCATCGACGGTGTCAACGCGATCCCCGGCCTGCGCGCGATGCCGATGCAGGGCACCTATCTCGCATGGGTTGATTTCGCCGATACCGGCATGGCCCGCGCAGAGTTCTCCGACCGGGTCTATGGCAGTGCCAGGATCGCCACCACCCCCGGGCATACGCTGGGCCAGGGCGGCGAGAGCTTCCTGCGGTTCAATATCGGCACCAACCGCGCGCGGATCGACGAGGCGGTGACCCGCCTCGCGGATGCGTTCAAGGACCTGCAATAAGGCCTATTGCTTGGTGATCAGCGCCGCAGGCGCGGTGCGGTCCCGCGCGTAATCCAGCGGGACCTGATTGCGGGTCCGGGTCATGCGCTTGAACTCATAGCGCATCTCCGGCCCGTCCTGCGCCGCCGTCACGATGAGCGCCTGATACAGGTGCTCGGAGCCGCGAAAGATATCCACGAGCCCACGAAGATGCGGCGCGCCATCGGCCTTCAGCGTAAAGGCCTCGGCCCCGAATTTCCGGATCGTGTAGGCTTCGGGGCCCACATGCACCCGCAGTCGCGTCCTGGACTTGCGGGCCGCGCGCTCGCGGGCTTGCTCGAGACCCTCGCGGACCTCCTTGGGCAGGTAACTGGACATGGCGGCAGCCTTTCGTATCCCTCGGGAACCAAGATGCGCCGCCACGCGCGAAGATCAAGATGAGTCCCCCCGGCCCCCTTTGCGCTCAGCCAGCTGTTGCCGATTTGCGCGCATGGGGGCGCAGGACATGGGGCATCTCGGGATCATAAAGCGCGCTGTCCTTGAAATCCCCCACCTCGCCCAAGGCGGGGCCAACGAGAATCAGCGCCGTGCGCGTGATCTTCTCGGCCCGAACCTTGGCGTGGATATCCGAGAGCGTGCCGCGCAGGAACATCTGGTCCGGCCAGCCCACGCGATAGGCCACGACCACCGGGCAATCGGCCCCGTAATAGGGGGTGAGCACCCGCTCAATCTCGCGCAGGTTCCGCACGCCCAGATGGATGGCCAGAGTGGCCCGGGTGCGGGCGAAATTCTCCAGCGTCTCGTGCTCGGGCATGGAGGTCGACTTCATCGACACCCGGGTCAACACGATGGATTGCGCGATTTCCGGGATGGTCAGCTCCTGACCGAGGGCCGCAGCGGCGGCCGCATAGGCCGGTACACCCGGGATGATCTCATAGGGAATGCCATCGGCGCGCAGGCGTCGGATCTGCTCGGCAATTGCACCGTAAAGCGACGGATCCCCGGAATGCACCCGCGCCACATCCTCGCCTCGGCCATGGGCCGCAACGATCTCCGCATGGGTGTCCTCAAGCGTCATGGGGGCTGTGTCCAGCACCCGCGCGCCCTCGGGCGCGCAACCCACCACCTCCGCCGGCACCAGCGACCCGGCATAGAGACAGACCGGGCACGCCCCGATCACGCGCTGCGCCTTGAGGGTCAAAAGCTCCGGATCCCCGGGACCCGCACCAATGAAATACACGGTCATATCAGCCTCTCCTTGAGGTCGGGCGCGGGTCACAGCCCGCGCAGCGCCGGGAATCGCCCGCTTGGCCTTGAGGCGCGGACGCCCGGATACAGACTGGGACTGGCCTGTTTGCGGCAGACCTGCCTACAAACGGCTGCGCAGCAGAGATTCCGCCGCCCGAAGCCGCCGCACCACCCAGTATCACGCGCTTGTCGTCGCCAAGGGCGGACAAAAAATCGAATGCAGGCGCAGCCTGCGCAATTGGATCACCCAACATTCGAGAGATCCCCATCGATCTTGCGCGCATAGCCGCGCGGCGTGTACATGCGCGGCCCGGCGCCCAGCTGAGCCAGCTGCGAGTTCGAGGACCCGACCAGCACAACCGTGAGCATATCGACCTCATCCACTTCCAGCGCATCGAGACGGCGATAGCGGATCTCTTCCTCGGGGCGACCCAGCGAACTGGCCAGCAGAACCGGCGTGTCCGCTGGACGGTGCCGCAGCAGGATCTCGCGCGCCTCTGCCAAGAGCGTCCGCCGCGTTTTCGACACCGGGTTGTAGAACGCGATGACGAAATCACCCTCCGCCGCCGCCTGCAACCGGCGCAGGATATCCGCCCGGGGCGTCAACAAATCTGACAGCGAAATCGCGCAGAAATCATGCCCCAACGGGGCCCCGGCCCGGGCCGCCGCCGCCTGCAGGGCGCTCACGCCCGGCGAGCAGACCACCTCGACCCGCCGCGCCGCATCTGACACGCCCTGCGCCTCAGGTCCCCGGTCCAAAAGCTCGAAGACCAGCGCGCCCATGGCATAGATCCCCGCATCCCCCGAGCAAACCAGCGCCACATTGCGCCCCTCGCCCGCGCGCTCCAGCGCGTAGCGGCACCGATCCTCTTCCCCGCCGAGCGGGAAGTCCGATCGCGTTTTCCCCGCCGCCAAAGGCCCGAGCAGATCGATATAGAGACCATAGCCCACCAGCTCTTCGGCTTCGGCCACAAGCCGGCTCACCTCCGGTGTGCGCCAGGCCGATTGCCCGGGTCCGATCCCCACGACCGAGACCCTCCCCCGCGCCCGGCCGCGCAACTCGGTGATCGGCTCCGGCGCGCGCGCCAGTGCGCAGGTCGTCGTCGCGGTCTTGCGCTTGGCCTCCACCAGCGCGGCATCACCGCCCGCAGCCGCCAACGCGGCCCCTTCGGCCACACCGTGGCACCCGACCTCGGCAAAGACCACCTCCGACGGGTTGGCCAGACGCGACGCCTCGGCCTCAAGCTCCGCTGCCGTGAACACCCGCAAGGGCACGTCCAGCTCAACGGCCAGCGCGTGCATCGCAGGCTCATCCGCCTTGAGGTCCAGCGTGTTCACCGAAGCCACCGCGCCAGGGGCGATCCCGGCTTCGGCGAGCATCTCGAAGACCTGGGCGCGCAACACCTCGGGCGCGGCATTCCGGGCGCATCCCACGCCCAGCGCAAAACGCTGCGGGTGATAGACAAGGCGGGTCGCCCCCCCCTCCAGCGGCGCTTCGGCCACGGCGATCTCCGCGCCATCACCCTCAGGCAGGTCGAACAGCGGCTCGCCGACAAGGCGCGCGCCCCCCCCGGACAAAAGCCCGGCCATCACCGCTTTCGCATCGCCCGGATTGGCCAGACGATAGCCCGCAGGCGGCGCATCCAGCGCCACGCCCAGCGCCACGTCGCCCGCAGTGGTCACGGCAGAAACCCCACCAAGCAGCTCAGACAGATCCGCCGCAATCCGGTTGGCGCCGCGATGCCCGCCCAGAAGCGGCACCACGACCGAGCCATCCTCGGCCACGGCCACCACCGGCGGCTCGGTGGTCTTGTCGGCCAGCAAGGGCGCCACCGCACGGATCAAGATCCCCGCCGCACAGACCCCGACCACCGGCACACCCGCGGCAAAGAGGTCGCGCACATGGGTCAGTGCATTGTCGAAATGCGCATCCGCCTTCACGACGCGCCCGGCACGGCCATGGACCGCCCAGCCGCGCGCCGCCGCGATCCGCTGCGCCATCTCTTCACCCGCGGCTGAAATCGCCACAACAATCGGCGTCACAGCCATGGATCGGCTCCTTTCGTCACCAGAATCATCGAAAAATAGGGGGCGGGGTCCGGTGCTTCGGCCAGTGGCAGCGCTTTCTCGGCGGGCAGGGTCGCGCGCTCCAGATAGACCGCGTTCCGCGCCAGCCCGACCGTCTCGAGCACCTGCCGGATCTTCGCCAGATGTCGCCCGACCTTCATGATCACCGCCGTCTCACACTCCGCCAGACGGGCCGTCAGCTCTGCCTCGGGCAAGGGCCCGGGCAGGACCGTCAAACGCTCGTTTCGCGCCACCAAGGGGCGCGCCGCCAGCGCCGCGCAGGCGGTCATGGAGGTGACCCCCGGCACGACCTCCACCGGGAAGCGATCCGCCAGCCGGGCGTGGAGATACATGAAAGAGCCATAGAAGAACGGATCCCCCTCGCACAGGCACACCACGTCCTGCCCCGCCGAGAGCGCTTCGGCGATCTCGGTCGAGGCGCGATCATAGGCCGCCTGCGCCGGGGCGCGCTCGGGGGTCATGGGGACCTCGATCCGGATTTCTCGCGCGTCCTCCGGGATCGCGCTTGCCGCGATCCCGCGCGCGAAACTTTCGCCCGCGACCAGCGCCGGATAGGCCACGACGCGCGCCCCACGGATCAACCGGTCCGCCTTGAGCGTCATCAGCTCCGGATCCCCGGGGCCGAGGCCAATTCCATAAAGCGTCCCGCTCATCGCTTGACGAGGCTCCACTGGGTCACCGGCATGAAGGGCCGCCAGCCGGTGCGCGGCCCTACGGGCTCGGCCCGATGGACCGACAGCTTGGTCAGCTCACCGCCATGGGCCGCATGCAGCCCGATCAACTCCTGCTCGCTCTCCAGCGTCACGGCGTTTGCCACCAGCCGCCCCAAGGGGCGCAACGCGCCCCAAGCCGCCTCGAACACATCCGGGCTGAGCCCGCCGCCGACGAAAATCGCATCCGGTGCCTCGAGCCCCGCCAGCGCGGCGGGCGCCGTGCCCTCGATCACCTCGAGCTTGGGCACCCCCAGCGCCAGCGCATTCGCCGCCGCCATGGCCCGCCGGTCCGCGCGCGGCTCGATCCCGATGGCGCGGGCGTAGCGTGCGCCGCGCATCCACTCGACCGCGACCGATCCGCAGCCCGTTCCAATGTCCCACAAGAGCGCCCCGCGCATGGGCATGAGCTTGGCCAGCGTCACCGCCCGCACCTCGCGCTTGGTCATCGTCCCGTCATGGACAAAGAGATCATCCGCCAGCCCCGGCACCCGGGGCAGCAGCGCGCAATCCGGTGCCGCGATGCACTCGACCGCCAGCGTGTTGAAGGGCGGCACCTCGTGGTCCCAGCTCTCGGCGACGCCGTCGAACCGCGCCTCCTCCGGCCCGCCCATGGCCGCCAGCACCGTCAGTTTCGACTGCCCGAAGCCCCGTTCGGACAGAAAGCGCGCGATCTGGCCCGGGGTCTCGGCCCCGGTGGTCAGGATCAGAAGCCGCTGATCGGGCTGGATGAAGGCGATCATCTGCTCGACCGGACGGCCATGCACGGTGAGCGTCTCGACATCCGCGAGGCTCCAGCCCATCCGGGCCGAGGCCAGCTGAAAGGCGGATAGCTGCGGGTGATAGGTGATCTCGGCAGCCGGAATGGCCCGTCCGATCCGCGCGCCAACCGAGAACCACAGGGGGTCGCCCGTGGCCAGCACCACGACCCGCCGCCCGGCCAGGGATTTCAGCGTGTCGACCAGCGCGTCGAACGGATGGGGCCAGGCCAGACGTTCCGCTGTGACCGAGGCCGAAAGCTGATGGTGCCGCTCGCCGCCAACGATCACCTCGGCGGCCTCGACCACCGCGCGCGTGGCGGGCAGAAGCCCGGCGAGCCCATCCTCGCCAATGCCCACGATATGAAGCCAGGGGGTCGTGCTCATGAGGCGATCTCCGGAAGTCCTGCGGCCAGTGCATTCACCGCCGCCGAGGCCATGGCCGAGCCGCCGCGACGCCCGCGCAGGGCGACGAAATCGCAACCGCGCGGATCCCGCGCCAACTCGGCCTTTGATTCCGCGGCCCCGACAAAGCCCACGGGGAAGCCCAGAATGACCGCGGGGCGCGGCGCGCCCGCGTCTATCAGCTCCAGCAGGTGGAACAGGGCCGTGGGCGCGTTGCCGATGGCCACCACCGCGCCGTCGAGATGCGGCGCCCAAAGCTCCACCGCCGCGGCAGAGCGCGTGTTGCCGATGTCTTGCGCGCGCGCGGGGACGGTCGGGTCGTTCAGGGTCACGATCACCGGGTTCTCGGCGGGCAGATAGCGCCGGATGATCCCGGCCCCCACCATCTCGCAATCGCAGAGCACGGGCTTTCCAGCCCGGAGCGCGTCATGTCCGGCCGTGAACGCCTCGGGCGAGAAGACCAGCCGGTCCGCCACCTCGACCATGCCGCAGGCGTGGATCAGCCGCGTGGCCAAACGGTCGAGCCCCTGGGGAAAGCGGCCAAGATTGGCTTCGGCCTGCACGGTGGCAAAGCTTTGAGCATAGATCGCGGACGGGTCCTTTTCATAGGGTCGCATGGGCGGGCGCGATGCCTTGGGCGGCGTGGCGATCTCGGCTGCGGCCTCGGTCACCGCGCGGCCCAGCAGCGCCTCGTAGCCGAGCCCTAGGATCGTCGCCTCGTGCCGCATCACATCGTCGGGCTGGGCCTTGGGCGCATCGAGCATCCCCGCAAGCCGCCCGGCCCCGTCCAGCGCCGAGAGGGCACGCGCCAGGCTTTCGACCTGCACCGCGTCGCGCACCTTGCCGGGCAGATGGGGTACCTCCACCAGCGAAGGAAAGACCTCGGCCAGGACCGGCGCGGTCCCGTCCGACCATGCCTCGAACGGCCAGACCCGGGCTCCAAGCCTATGGCGGAGCCCCTCGAGCGCGGCGATCCCGGTCAGGGCCTGACCCCCGACCGAGCCCGCGCCCGACAGTTTCCAGACCTCCTGCGCGGCACTCGCCTGCCCCTCGGCATGGCGCAGCCGCACCGGCAATGTCTCGCCAAACCCGTCGGGCAGCTTGCGCGGCAGGTCGGGAATGTCCCGTTTCAATCCGTTGCCCCAGAACGGCCCCATGCCGGGGAACAGCCCGTTCAGCGCGGCGGCGGCATCGAAGCGGTTGTTGGCGTTGTTCTCACCCTCTACAAGCTCGGCGGCGATGCGCGCCCAGACGGCTCGCCAATCGGCCCCCTCGCCCAGCTTCTCCGCAAAGCCGGCCGGATAACCGAAGGGGAAATCGAACCCCGCCAGCACCCGTCGCCCGGCGGCCTGCTCGGTCCCGATCAGCTCTGCAAGTCGCGCCACCGCCTCGGCCCGTGTCGCCGGGTTCTCGACCAGCGGGTCACGGCCCGGACGCGCCAGCGCGAGCCAGATGCTGTCCTTGCCGGTTTTCGGCGTGCCATTGGCCGACCAATCGGCAACGAGATAAGAACCGAAGATCCGCGTCATCAGCCGGCAGGCTTCGCCGACTTGCGCGCGCTTTCAGGCCCGTGCGGGTGTTTCGCATGGGGGTAGGGCGCGTGGTGGTGATGGTGCCCGTGGTCGTGGGAATGCCCGTGATCGTGTCCATGCGTGTGGCCGTGGCCGTGATCATGGCTGTGGTCATGCCCATGGTGGTGATGGTGATCGTGCTGCGCCTCCAACCGGCAGAGCCCGGTGCAGAACGTGTCGCAGAGCTTGCAATCGGACACGTTCGAGCCGGGCGCCGAGGCCCCCTGCCCCTCCACATGGTGGTGGTGGCTCTCCTGAACCGCGCCGACCTCGGCCTCGAAACCCAGAACCTGCGTCCGGTACTTACAGAGCACGCAGGTGGCGGGCGGCACGGCACCAAAGGCGGGATGGCTCCGCTCCTCGGCGGTGATCACATGGGACGCGCCATCCTCGAGCGACAGGACCTGCGCGCGATACCCGCATTGCCCGCAATTGGGCGGCGGAGTGTCGGACATCTGCTCCTGAACGCGCTCGGCGAAGGTCTGCAGCACGGCCTCGTGGTCGCGCAGATAGAGCGCCTTGACGAACTGGATGTCCGGATGCTCGGCCGCCACCTGATCGGTGAAGCCGTAGATCCGATCGATCAGGATGCCGGTGAAGAGGAAATAGGGCAGGACGAGAATACGCTTGTAGCCGAGCTTGGCCGCGTGTTGCAGGCAGGGCTCCACCAGCGGGAAGGTCACGCCGGAATAGCCGACCTCGCACCAGCCGAAGCCGAGCCCCTCCTGCAGCATCCGGGCGATCTTGGCCACGTTGCCATTGGCATCGGGGTCCGACGCGCCGCGCCCGATCACCACGAGGCAGGTGTCATGCAGCGCGACCTCGCCATGGGTGGCATTCGCCTCGGCCACGGCCTCCATCGCGCGGGCCCCGGCGGCGGCGATCATCTTGGGGTCCACGCCCAGCTCGCGCCCATAAGACACCGAAAGCCCATGCTTGGCCGCATAGGTGTTCAGCACCGTGGGGATGTCGTTTTTGGAATGCATCGCGGCAAAGAGCATGCCCGGCACCGCAAGGATCCGGTCGCATCCCTTGGCACGCAGCTTGTCGAGCCCGTCGCGGATCACCGGGTTGGCAAACTCGAGATAGCCGTATTCCATTTCCCACCCGGCGGGCAGGTAAACCGGCAGCTTTTCGGCCAGCAGGGCGAACTCATCCACGGCTGCCTGACTGCGCGAGCCATGACCGCAGATCATGACGCCGATCTTGCCCTCGGGCGCGTCCGGCGCGCTCATGCGGGGGCCTCGGCCTTGTCATCCTCGGCGGCCTCGTCGCTCTCGGCCTCCTGGGTCTGACCGTCGGATTTCCGCCCCTTCAGCGCGCCATAGATGCCCAGCGCGATCGCCAGACCGATGGCCGCGCCCGCGACCCAATGATCATGCCCGGCCAGCCCCGACAAATGCCCGGGATGCGCCCAGAGCGGGCCGGTGCCCAGCGCCAGGCAGGCAGTGAGAAAACGGAGGCAGAGGCGAGTCATCGGCACGGTCCTTGTCATTCAACATGCCCGTCCAGACCTGGCCCATGCGCAGCGCCGCTGTTGCGAGCAGCGCCCTGACGATCCTTGCCGCGCGCTCCCGGGTTGGGTCAGCGGCCTGCAAGGCAACCATTCTGGCCCATGACGGGCGTCGTCTCTTCGGGTCATAGCTGCCGCCCCGCAGGCGCGCAATTGCTTTCGGCGCCGCAGCACAGGCCAAAGCGCCGCGGAACCTTTGGCCGATCTGTGCGTCCATGTGGGAGAGGCTCTGCGGCCCTGCGTATTTCCGCAGACCGCTCGGCCCGCTAGGTCTTGGAGCACGCAAGGAGAGGAGATCCACGATGGGACAGCTTGTCGACGGCACATGGCACGACGTCTGGTACGACACCAAAAGCACGGGCGGGAAGTTCGTCCGGTCGACTGCCGGGTTCCGCAACTGGATCACCGCCGATGGCAGCGCGGGCCCCTCGGGCAAGGCGGGCTTTCCCGCCGAGAGCGGGCGCTATCACCTCTATGTTTCGCTGGCCTGTCCCTGGGCACACCGCACGCTGATCTTTCGCGCGCTCAAGGGGCTGACCCCGCATATCGACGTCTCGGTCGTGCATCCGGACATGCTGTCCGATGGCTGGACCTTCGAGACCGATCAGGAGGGGGCGACGGGCGACCGGCTCTATGGCCTGCCCTTTGCCCGAGACCTCTATACCAAGGCCGATCCCAAGATTTCGGGCCGGGTGACCGTGCCGATCCTGTGGGACAAGGCGAGCAAGACGATCGTGTCCAACGAAAGCTCCGAGATCATCCGGATGTTCAACACAGCCTTTGACGGGCTGACCGGCGACACTCAGGATTTCTACCCCGAGGCCCTGCGCGCCGAGATCGACGCCGTCAATGACCGGGTCTATTCCGACATCAATAACGGCGTCTACAAATCCGGCTTTGCCACGAGCCAGCCCGCCTATGACGAGGCGGTCACCACGCTGTTCGGCGCGCTGGACTGGGTCGAGGACCGGCTGAGCACCCGCCGCTATCTGACCGGGGATCGGATCACCGAGGCCGATTGGCGGCTCTTCACCACGCTGGTGCGCTTTGATCCGGTCTATCACCTGCATTTCAAATGCAACCGGCGCCGGATTGTCGATTACCCCAACCTCTGGGCCTATACCCGGGAACTCTTCCAATGGCCGGGTGTCGCCGAGACGGTGAATTTCGACCATATCGTGCGCCACTACCACTACAGCCACGAGAGCATCAATCCGCACCGAATCATTCCGATCAATCCCGAGATCGATTGGATGGCACCCCATGGCCGCGAGCGTCTGCTCGCCGCCTAACCCGCGCCTGCGGGCGGACATCAGTAAGGTTCAGTGGGTGGCGTAATGCTCCACCATCGCCGTCAGGTCTTCGGGCGGGGTGTCTTCGGGCATCATCGCCCGAGCATTCGAGACATGGTTGAAGATCGATCCGTCGCTGAAGAACTGCGAGTTGTTCACGAAGATCACCTGCGTCTCGGGACGGCGGTAGCTGGCATAATCGGCAATCGCCAAGGCACTGCCCTCGGTCAGGGTCAGTGACAGAAGCACCACATCCACAGGATGTTCGCTCAGGTGGCGCACGGCATCTTCCTGTGCCGACACACAGTCGACACGTGCTCCGCCGCGCTTGAGATGTGAAGCCCAAATACCGGCGAGACCCGCCTGGCCATGGACGATCAAAACGCGCATTTTACCCCCTTGGCGATTCTGGACGGCCAAGCCGCCGGACTCGCTCTGCCGGCAAGCTAGCCCATAAGCCCGGCAGATCGGTAATACTTTTTGACCCGTTCTTCAAATTTTGACGGGATCGGCAATTTTTCACTCATCATGTCCGCTCAGGATAGAGCGCTGCTCAAGTCTGCACCGGTCCAGGACGCCCGACGGGCAAACGCGCATCGCCGATTGAACCTTGCCGCGAAATGCGGGACATGACGGGAAACGCGCAATCGCCACCGATCGAGGACGTGCCATGACAAGCTGGATCACCATCTGCGACACCTGCAAACGCGCCGATTGGGAGGATCGCGGTGCCGAGACCACCGATGGCGAGGTGCTCGCCGCGCTGATCGAGGCCGCAGCCGCCGGGGCGTCGGATGTGCGCACGCGGCGGCACTCCTGCCTGATGGGCTGCAAATCCGGCTGCAACGTGACGATCCAGGGGGCTGGTAAGCTCGCCTATACGCTGGGGGATTTCGAGGCCGGGGCCGAGGCGGCGGAGGCCATCGTGGCCTATGCCGCCCTCCATGCGGTGTCCGAAACCGGGCAGGTGCCCTACCGGACCTGGCCGCAGGGGGTGAAGGGGCATTTCGTGACCCGCCACCTGCCCCTGCCGACGCAAGAGGCTGAGGACCAGACCCCATGAGCCAGAGCCCGCCCCGCGACCATGGCGGCGGGATCGAGGCCGCGCGGGTCCTCTGGGGCGGCGCGCGGGAGGCCTGGATCGACCTCTCGACCGGGATCAACCCCGTGCCCTATCCGGTGGGCACATTCACGGCGTCAGACTGGACCGCCCTGCCCGATCAGCCTGCCTTTGATGCGCTCTGCGCGGCGGCCCGGGCGTTCTGGCGGGTGCCTGAGGGTGTCGACATCCTGCCCGCGCCCGGGGCCTCGGCTCTGATCGCGAGCCTGCCGGGGCTCAGACCACGGGGCCGCGTCGCGATCCCTGCGCCGACCTATAACGAACACGGGGCCGCCTTTGCCGCCCATGGTTGGGATCTGGTGGCGGGCAGTCTGGATCAACCGGGCCTTGGCGCGCGGGTTCTTGTCCATCCCAACAACCCCGACGGGCGGCAGTGGCGCGGGGATGAGATCCCCGCGGATGACGCGCTGACGGTGATCGATGAAAGCTTCTGCGACGTCGCCCCCGAGGCGAGCCTGATCGCCCGGGCCGTGCGGCCCGGGACCCTGGTGCTCAAGAGCTTTGGCAAGTTCTGGGGGCTGGCCGGTCTGCGGCTGGGCTTCGCCATCGGGCACCCCGAGACCCTGGCCCCGCTGCGCGAGCGGATCGGGCCCTGGGCGGTGTCCGGCCCGGCCCTGCGGATAGGCACAACGGCCCTGCGGGATCTGGACTGGGCCGAGGAAACCCGCGCGCGGCTTGCGCGGGATGCCACGCGGCTGGACGCCATGGCGACCGGTGCGGGCTGGCGCTGTCTCGGGGGCACGCCGCTGTTTCGGCTCTATGACACCGGCTCGGCAGAAGACGCTCAGGGACATTTGGCCAGCCATCACATCCTGACCCGCCGCTTCCCCTATTCCGCCACATGGCTGCGCCTTGGCCTGCCCGGGCGCGCGGAAGACTGGGCCCGGCTGGAGCGCGCCCTGTCATGACCGAGCATGCCGCGATCCTGCTGGTGGCGCTGCTACTCGACGCGGCCTTTGGTGAGCCCGATTGGCTCTGGTCGCGCCTGCCCCATCCGGCGGTTTTGATGGGGCGGCTCATTGGCGGGGCGGATGCACGGCTCAATACCGGCAAGGACGGGCGGTTCCGCGGGGTGCTGGTGATGGTCACGCTGGGCCTGTGCGCTGTGGCGCTCGGGGCGGCGCTGGCCAGTCTCGGCTGGGTGGTCGAGGCCCTGCTCGCCGCGATCCTGCTCGCCCATCGCAGCCTTGTGGAGCATGTGCGCGCCGTGGCCACGGGATTGCAGGCAGGCCTGCCCCAGGGCCGCGCCGCCGTGGCGATGATCGTGGGGCGGGACACCGCGGCGCTCGACGCCCCCGGCGTGGCGCGGGCGGCCATCGAATCCGGGGCCGAGAACTTCTCGGACGGGGTGCTGGCCCCGGCCTTCTGGTTCCTGACCGGCGGGCTGCCGGGGTTGATGCTCTACAAGATCACCAACACCGCCGACAGCATGATCGGCTACCGCACCCCGCGCCATGAGGCCTTTGGCTGGGCCGCGGCGCGGTTTGACGACCTGCTGAACTGGGTGCCCGCGCGGCTCAGCGCGCTGGTCATCCTCGTGGCCGCCGGGCGCCCGCAGGACTGGCCGCTGATCGCCCGGGACGCGCCCCTGCACCGCTCGCCCAATGCGGGCTGGCCCGAGGCGGCGATGGCCGTGGCGCTTGGCACGGCGCTGGCCGGCCCCCGCAGCTATGACGGCGCGATGCGGGAGTTCCCCTTCGTCCATCCCGAGGGCAGCCGCACCCCCGGCCCCGACACCATCGAAGGCGCCTGCCGCGCGCTCTGGCGAGCCTGGGGCCTGACGCTGGCGCTGGTCGCGATCCTCGCCGTCGTCTGACCCACGGTGACCCCATGCCCCCCCCTTTAACCCCTGGGCGCTTGCGGTCGGGGACCAGCCTGCTACCGTCGCCGCGACCAGCCTGAGGGGAGCCCCATGCGCAAAGCCATCCTGCCGATCCTGATCTCGCTCGCACTGACCGGGACCGCCGCCGCCCAATGCGGGGGCAGCTTTTCGAGCTTCGTCGCCGGGCTCAAGGCAGAGGCGCAGGCCAAGGGTCACAGCAAGTCCACCGTCGACGCCTTCTTTCGCACCGCCGCCCAGGACAACCGCACCCTGCGCGCGGACCGGGCCCAGGGCGTGTTCAAGATGCCCTTCACCGAATTTGCCCGCCGGGTGATCAGCCAGAACCGCATGGATAATGGCCGCCGCAATGCCCAGCGCCATGACGCGGTGTTCGATCAGGCCGAGGCGCGGTTCGGCGTGCCCCGCGGGGTGCTTCTGGCCCTCTGGGCGCTGGAGACCGATTACGGCGCGGTGCAGGGCGATTTCAACACGCTGAACTCGCTGGTGACACTGGCCCATGACTGCCGCCGTCCCGAGCTGTTTCGCCCGCAGGTCTTCGCCGCGCTGGAGCTTTACGAGGCGGGCGATTTCGACCCGGCGCGCACCACCGGCGCATGGGCGGGCGAGATCGGCATGGTTCAGATGCTGCCCGAGGACATCCTCACCAAGGGGATCGACGGCGATGGCGACGGGCATGTCTATCTCAAGACTTCGGCACCCGATGCATTGCTGAGCGGGGCGAACATGCTGAGCGGCCTCGGCTGGCGCAAGGGCGAGCCCTGGCTGCAGGAGGTCTCGGTGCCCAGCGATCTCAACTGGGCGGAAACGGGCCTGACGCACCGCAAGTCCGGGCGCGACTGGGCCCGTATGGGCGTCACCCCGCGCTGGGGCGAGATCCAGAGCGGGCTCAAGGCTGCGTTGATCCTGCCCCAGGGGCGCAAGGGCCCGGCCTTCCTCGCCTATCCGAATTTCGATGTGTTCTTCGAATGGAACCAGAGCTTCGTCTATGTGACCACGGCGGCCTATTTTGCCACGCGCCTCTCCGGCGCGCCGGTCTTTGACGCCGGAAGCCCCGAGCCCGGCCTCAATGATGCGCAGATGAAGCAGCTCCAGACCCGGCTGCAGGCCAAAGGCTATGACGTGGGCAAGATCGACGGCATTCTCGGGGCCCGCACCCGCGCCGCCGTGCAGGCCGAGCAGGCGCGTCTGGACCTGCCGGCAGATGCCTGGCCCACACAGGCGCTTCTGTCCAAGCTCTAGGGCCGGATCGGAAAGCGCAGCCCGTCCGTGGTCAGCAGAATGAACCGCTCGCCATTCTCGACATAGCGGTCGCAACGCGAGAAGCCGTTGACGAAGTCGATACAGACCAGCCCGTCCTCGGCGATCTCGAACTGGCCATAGGCCGTTCCGCCCTGATCATAGGTGTAGGAATACCGCCCGTCGGTCTCGAACCGCGAAATCCCGTTATCGTAGAACTGGATCTGCTGCCCCACGAGCCGCTCGGTCAGGGCGGCCTGCGCGAGGGACTTGTCGCCGTCGCGCATGGCCCAGTCCTGCGCCGCGGCGGGCAGGGCGAGAAGTATCAATCCGAGGGTCAGGTATCGCATGGGATCTCCGGGTTGTGTGCCGCAATGGTAGCCCGGTCTCCGCGATTTCCCCCGTCACATTTCAGTCAGGCGTCGACATGGTCGCAGCAGCAGGCAGCCTCCCGCAAACGGTCCGGTCCATCCCGGTCGCGTGTTGTCCCCTGCCCGACGCGCCGGTAGCGTTCCGCCATGGACATTTTTGGCAAAGCCCTTCTGGTGTATCACCACGGGCAAACCGACATCCCGCTCAAGGTGCTGCGGGATGACGGATGGACGGATGAGCACAGCCCCGGCCTCTATTTTCAGGACGAGCCCTTCGAATTCGAGGTCCCCGCCCTGCGGCGCATCTCCGGGCCGACCCTGGATGTGGGCTGCGGCGCGGGGCGCCACCTGAAATGGCTGGCCGCAGAGGGGCATGAGGCCGTCGGGCTGGACAGCTCGGAGGGGGCTGTGGCGGTGTGCCGGGCGCAGGGGCTGACCGGGGTCAACGCGGTCGATGTGCTGTCCGACCCCCTGCCAGAGCTTCCATTCAGACCCGCGCAGATCACGCTTTTTGGCAATAATGTCGGAATCGGAGGGACCTTCGATGGCAGCGTCACCCTGCTGCGCATCCTGCACGGCATCTGCGGCGCGGGCGGACAGCTCCTGCTGACAGGGCTTAACGTGAAAGGGACCGAAAACCCTACGCACATCGCTTATCAAGAGCGCAACCTCGCCGCAGGCCGACGGCGCGGTGAGCTGAAACTCCGCCTCTCCCATGAGGGCGAGACCGGGCCCGAGTTTGGCTGGTTCCACCCCGAACCCCACGAGATCGAGGAACTCGGCGCTCTGTCAGGATGGGGGGTCGAACATCTCGAGCATCAGGGCGGGTTTTTCTGGGCCAGCCTGCGGGCGCGTTAAGGACCTCCTCCAGCCACACCCCGGCTGACAGATCCCGACTTGGACACAAGCGCTTACGTCACATCGATTGCAACCGCACGGGCGTGATACCCAAAGACCATCTTTGGGTGCCTATTTGTTTTGATTGGAGTGCAGGATGCGATGGCGCGCAGCGCGATCCTTCATCGCCTTTCTCACCGTGATCGGATGCACGGTCCCCCCAGTCGACCCCACATTCATCAGCTCCGTCCCCGCGGACCCGCAAAGCTTTGCGGTCGCACAAAAGGCGGTCAGGGCGTGTTCTGATCCCCTCAACAAAGAGCGCGTCCTCAAAAACTTTCAACGCGCCGGGTTCACCGTCTCCCAATACCCGGTTGCCTCGAGATTCGGAGGAACAGCAACGCGCATTGATGTTTCAGCACCGGATCCCGCCGTGTCCGTGCTCTACCAATCGGGGAGGTGTTATGTCGGCCTCGAGGGGATGACCCCCAGCCAGTCTGCGCAATTGGCAGAGATCTGGGTGAACGCCCATAACGCCCGCCCGAATTCCGAATTTGGAGACGGCCTGTCCGACCATGTCTCAGGAGCGTGGCGGCATTTCTTTACGGAACCGGCGCGCGTGCCCAGCAAGGCCGCCTATTATCACCGGATCTACATCGCGGCCTACAAGACATGGCCGCATGGAGCCTATGACCCGCAAAGCAGCTTTGCCTACGACATCTCCGGTGTGTTCCCGGACAAACCCGGCGCGGCTGTGGAACTGAACCATGCGTTCGAGTGCAAACCCTATCACGTGACAGGTCCAAACAGCGGTGCCTATCTTCCGTGCTCCGAACCGGACTACCGGCCAAACTGACCGGCAGAGTTCAAGCCCGGGCTGACGCCGACGCGCATCTGCTATGCGACCAGTGTCTCCGCCTTGCGCAGATCCACCGAGACCAGCTGGCTGACCCCTTGTTCCCCCATAGTCACCCCGAACAGCCGGTCCATCCGCGCCATGGTCACCGCGTGGTGGGTGATGATCAGGAACCGGGTCTCCGTGCGACGGGTCATCTCGTCGAGCAGGTCGCAGAAACGGGTCACGTTCGCATCGTCAAGCGGCGCATCCACCTCGTCGAGCACGCAGATCGGGGCCGGGTTCGCGAGGAACACCGCAAAGATCAGCGCCAGCGCGGTGAGCGTCTGCTCGCCCCCTGACAGCAGGCTCAGGGTGCTCAGGCGCTTGCCTGGAGGCTGGCACATGATCTCGAGCCCGGCTTCGAGCGGGTCATCGGATTCAACCAGCACCAGCTTGGCCTCGCCGCCGCCAAAGAGATGGGTGAAGAGCATCGAGAAGTTCTCGTTCACCTGTTCGAACGCCGTCAGCAGCCGCTCGCGGCCCTCCTTGTTCAGGCTTGAGATACCGGTGCGCAGCTTGCCGATTGCGCCCTCCAGATCGCCTTTCTCGGTGGTCAGGGTCTGGTATTCCTCGTCCACGGCCTTGGCGTCTTCCTCGGCACGCAGGTTCACGGCCCCCATGGCATCACGCTGGCGCTTGAGGCGGTTGACCTCGGCCTCGATGGCCTCGGCGGCAGGCATACCGTCCGCATCGACCTTCAGCGTGTCGAGCAGCTGCTGGGGCGTAACCTCCAGCGCTTCCTGGATCCGCTCGGCGGCAAGCGCCACGGTCTCGGCAGCCGCCTCGGCGCGCGCCTCGGAGGCCGCCCGGGCCTCCCGTGCCTCGGACGCGGCGCGCTCGGCATCCCGCTCGGCCTGCTCGGCCTTGCGCGCGGCCCCCTCGGCGGTGCTGAGAGCGTCGGCGGCGGCGGCCTTGCGGGCCTCGGCGCGCGAGATCTCATGGGCCAGCGCATCACGCTTGGACGCAATCTCGCCGGGTGCGGCGGTCGCGGTCTTGAGCTCGGCGCGGTTCTGCGCAAGCCGCCCTTCGAGCTCGGTCTTATGGGCCTCCGCCGTCTCGAGCCGGTGCCGCCAGCCGCTGATCTGCTGGGTGATTTCCTGACTGCGCCGGGTGCGGGCCTCGCCCTCGCGGCGCAGCTCGTCATGGGCGGAGCGTTTGGCGAGCATGGTCATGCGCGCCGCATCCACCGTGACACGGATCGCCTCAACCTGGGCGCGCGCGGCCTCCAGGTCGCCGAGCCCGGCCTGGGCGGTCTGGGCCTCGGCCAGGGCCTTCCGCGCCTCCAGCACCTCGTCGCGGTAGCGCGCGACCGAGCCCGAGAGCGTTTCGAGCTTGCCCGCCATGATGTTCTTGTCCGCCTCGGCCCGGCTCAGGGCGCGGCTCGCATCCCCCAATGCCCGCTCGGCGCTTTTGCGCGCGTCCCGGGCGAGCCGGTCAGCTTCGGCAGCGGCGCGCAACTCGGCCTGCAACGCCTCGTGACTGGCCCGCGCGGTGGATGCCTGCGCCTCGGCCTTCTCGAGATCCGCCTTGAGCGCCGATAGCCGGTTGATCTGCTGCAGCCGGGCGGCGGCGGCCGAGGGCGCATCCTCGGCCCGGGCGGCCAACCCGTCCCAGCGCCAGAGATCGCCTTCGCGCGACACAAGCCGCTGGCCGGGCCGCAAGGCGGCCTGCAACCGCGCACCATCGGCCCGGTCCACCAGCCCGACCTGCGCCATCCGACGCGCCAGAACACCCGGCACGGTCACATGGGACCCAAGCGGAGTGGCCCCTTCGGGCAGGGATGCGGCGCTGTCATAGCCCGGCAGCAAATGCCAGCCCGAGCGGTCCCCATCGACCTGAGGCGCTTTCAGATCATCGGCCAGCGCGGCCCCGAGTGCGGCTTCGAAGCCCGGCGCGGCGGTCACCGCATCCAGCACCTGCCCACCCTCGGCCCGGTCGCGCGCCACAAGCTTTTCCAGCGCGCCGACCTCGGCCCGGAGGGCCGTCGCCTCGCCCTCGGCCTCGGAGCGGGCCGCGCGGGCATCCGCCTCCTGCCCCTGAACGTCGCTGCGCTTGGCCTCGGCCTCGGTGAGGGCGGCCTCGGCGGCCTCTGTCTCGGCCTGTGCGGCGGTCTGGGCCGTTCCGGCCTCGGCAAATCGCGCCTCGGCCTGGGTCAGACCGCTCTGCGCCTCGGACAGGGCGGTATCGGCCTTGGCCGCCTGTTCCTGCGCACGGGCCTCGGTCCGCGTTGCCTCCTGCAAGAGGCGCTGGGTCGATTGGTGCCGGGCCGCGAGCCGCGCCACATCCTCGGTCATCTCCGATTGGGTCGTCTCGCGGTCGGTCAGAACCTCGCCCGCCGCGCGCGCGGCCTCTGCCGCCTCGGCAAGCTTCTCGTCATGGCCCTCAGCGGCCTTGGCGATCTGGCCCTGCTCCCATTCGAGCTTGGCGATGGTCTCGCCCGCATCCTTGTTCAGCCCCTCTTCACGGGCGATGTCGGCCTCAAGAGTGGTGATCCGCCCGGTCAGGGTCTCGATCGCGTCGCGCGCCCGGGTTTCCTGATCGGCCAGCGTGTCGCGCTGCACATGGAGCCGCTGGACCACAGCGCCCGCGATCGCCTCTTCCTCGCGCAGGGGGGGCAAGGCCTCGTCCGCCTTCACCCGGGCCTGCGCCGCCTGCCGGGCGGCGGTTTCGGCCGCCCCCGCCTCTGTGGTGCGGGTGGTCAGTGCCTGCACCGCGACCAACCGGGCCTCATCAGCCTCACGCCAGCGCCGATAGAGCAGAAGCCCCTCGGCCTGCCGCAGCTGCGTGCCGATTTCACGGTAGCGGGCCGCCTGCTTGGCCTGCCGCGCGAGGGTCGAGAGCTGCGCGGCCAGCGCCTCCAACACGTCATCGACCCGGTCGAGATTGGCCTCGGCCCCCTTGAGTTTGAGCTCGGCCTCGTGACGCCGCTGGTAGAGCCCCGAGATCCCGGCAGCCTCTTCGAGGATCCGCCGCCGCGCCTTGGGCTTGGCATTGATCAGCTCCGAGATCTGGCCCTGCCGCACCAGCGCAGGGGAGTGCGCCCCGGTGGAGGCATCGGCAAAGAGCATCTGCACATCGCGCGCCCGCACATCCTTGCCGTTGGTCTTGTAGGCCGAGCCCACATCCCGGGTGATCCGGCGGATGATCTCCAGCTGGTCCGTGTCGTTGAACCCCGCCGGGGCGCGGCGGTCGGAATTGTCCATGATCAACGCCACTTCGGCGAAGTTGCGGGCCGGGCGGCTGGCCGCCCCGGCAAAGATCACATCCTCCATGCCGCCACCCCGCATGGCGGTCGGCCTGTTCTCCCCCATCACCCAGCGCAACGCCTCGAGCAGGTTCGACTTGCCACATCCGTTCGGTCCGACCACGCCGGTCAGCCCGTCGCCGATGATCAGATCGGTCGGGTCCACGAAGCTCTTGAAGCCATTCAGGCGCAGTCGGTTGAACCGCATCGGGGGTCTCCGGGCATGATTCTTCAACCTCCGAGGGTCACGGCCTGCGGCCCATGAGTCAATCCCGCCACCAAATATCGTCGTGGATAAGTCGAAATCCGCGATATATTGCGGTGACTTCAAGATAACCCGTGTCGCCTGCGGCACCTGCGCCCCAACTCGGATCTTGACGGCCCGCGGGTCCCGCGCGCACAAACGCCGGGCATGGTTCCCCGTGCCCGCGCCAAGCGCCCGGGGGATCAAATGGGAATGTGGAACGGCCCGATCCAACCCGGAGGGCCCAAGCCTCAGCCGCCCCCGCGACTGTATGCGGAGAGGGATGCCGACACGCCACTGGAGCGCCATGCTCTGGGAAGGCCGGCATACCCATCGACCCGTGAGCCAGGAGACCAGCCATGCAGACCGCAACCCCCTCCTGTCGGGTGTGACAGGGTATGGAGATACAACATGCATATCGAACCCGGCGTCGTGAACGGCGCCAAACTTGTCCTGAGCTATGCCACCGCAGCCGGGGCCGTGGCCTATTCCGGCAAACTGATCTGGGACAGCCTCGTGGCGCGCGGCGCGCCTTCGCTGGTGGCCCGCAGCCTGCTGGCGACGCTGGCGGTTTTCGTCTTCTTCGAGCTTCTGCCCCATTTCGCCGTGGGCGTCTCGGAGGTGCATTTCATCCTCGGCACGACGCTTCTGCTGATCCTCGGGACGGCGCCTGCGGCCATCGGACTGGCGCTCGGTCTGCTGCTGCAAGGGGTGCTCTTTGCGCCCATCGACCTGCCACAATACGGGATGAACCTGACGACGCTGCTGGTGCCGCTCTTTGGCATTCACCTGATGGCAAAGCGGATCATCGCGCCGGATACGGCCTATGTGGACCTCAGCTACGCCCAGGCGCTGAAGCTGTCGGCGGCCTATCAGGGCGGCGTGGTCGCCTGGGTGGCGTTCTGGGCGATCTATGGCTCGGGGGTCGGGGCCGAGAACCTGGCCGCCGTGGTCAGCTTTGGCGCGGCCTATATGCTGGTTCTGATCATCGAGCCGGTGGCCGATCTGGCGATCCTCTGGGCCGCCAAGACCCTGAACCGCTCTGGTCGCCAGAGCGCGCTGGTTACACCGCGGCTCTTCCACCCGCAGACGGCCTGACAAACGCCGCTCTGGCCCACGCCGCATGACCCGGGCCATGCCACGCCCGGGTCGCGGCAAAGGGCCAGAGCCCCGCGACCTTATCCCGGCCGGGCGATGCCCCGGTCGCGCATCCCCTGATCGGAGCCACCCATGCCCGCCAAAATTCCTGCCACTGTCGTCACCGGCTTTCTCGGCGCCGGGAAAACCACGCTGATCCGCCATATGCTCGCCAATGCCGAGGGCAAGCGGATCGCCCTGATCATCAACGAGTTCGGCGATCTCGGCGTCGATGGGGATATCCTCAAGGGGTGCGGGGACGAGACCTGCACCGAGGATGACATCATGGAGCTCAGCAATGGCTGCATCTGCTGCACCGTGGCCGATGACTTCATCCCGACCATGGAAGCCCTGCTGGCCCGCGACACGCCGCCCGATCACATCGTGATCGAAACCTCGGGGCTCGCCCTGCCGCAACCGTTGGTCCGGGCGTTCAACTGGCCGGGGATCTCGACCAAGGTGACCGTGGATGGCGTGGTGACGGTGGTCGATGGCAAGGCGGTGACCGAGGGCCGTTTCGCCCATTCCGTCGACGCGGTGGATGCCCAGCGCAAGCTGGACGAGAATCTCGACCATGAGACCCCGCTCTCGGAGCTGTTCGAGGATCAGGTTGCCTGCGCCGACATGCTGGTGGTGAACAAGTCCGACCTGCTGAGCCCGGCAGAGGCCGAGGCCCTGACCGGCCGGCTGAAATCCGAGGCCCGCGCCGGCGTGCAGGTGGTCAGCGCGACGCAAGGCGCGCTGCCGGTGGACGTCCTGCTGGGGCAGGGCATCGGGGCCGAGGCGGATCTGGACGCGCGCGGCGAGGTCCATCACCACCATCATCACGAGGACGATCATCACCACCATGATGACGACCATCCTCACGACCATGACCATCACCACCATCATGATCACGACCATGATGCCTTCACCTCTTTCGTGGTGACCCTACCCGAGATCACCGACCCGGAGGGGTTCGCGGCCCATGTCACCCGGGTGATCGAGGATCACGATATCCTGCGCCTCAAGGGGTTCGCCGCCGTGGCCGGCAAGCCCATGCGCCTGACCCTGCAGGCCGTTGGCCCCCGGATCGACACCTATTTCGACCGCCCGCTCGGCGCGTCGGAGCCGCGCGAGACCCGGCTGGTGGTGATCGGCCAGGCGGGGCTCGACCAGGCCGCCATCGACGCGGCCCTGCGTGCATGACCGTCACTGTCCGACGCGCTGACCCGCTCGGCCCCGAGGCGCACGCGCTTCTCGGGGCCAGCGCGGCAATGATGGCGGACCGGTACCCGGCGGAGGTGAATTACAGCATGACCCCCGAGGATCTGGACGATCCGGCGATCCGCTTCGTGCTGGCCTTCGCGGACGACAAGGCGATCGGCTGCGCGGCGCTGGCCACCCGGGCAGGGTATGGCGAGATCAAGTCGATGTTCGTCGCCCCCGAGGCGCGCGGCCTCGGCGCGGGCGCGGCCCTGCTCCGCACGCTGGAGGGGTTTGCCCGCGAGGATGGGCTGCCCGCTTTGCGGCTCGAGACGGGACCGGACCTGACCTCGGCCTGCGCGCTCTACGAGCGTGAGGGATTCGCGACGCGCGGTCCCTTCGGCGATTATCTCGACGATCCCCTCAGCCGCTTCTACGAAAAACCGCTCGGGGCTTGATCCCGCGCAACTTTCTGCGCGGTTTTTAGTCAGTTTCCCCCGGGTTTGCCCGCCGTCGCGGCGCAAAGCTGGATTTCATCCTCGCCTTTCCCTCCGCAACCGGTCATACTTTGGTCGAGGGGTATGGGTCCGTCTGCGGGCCCGGAGTTATGAACATATGCCACGCGAGATCCGGATTTACCGGTCCACCCCATTTGACCCTCTGGCGCAAACGCTGCTGATCCCGCCGAAATCGCGAACCCGCCCGGACATGTCCGATGTGACGGGGCCGAACGGCTATTTCTACCTCGCCGCACGGGACGAGGTCGGACTGGGCTGTATCGCCCTGCGCAACATGGGCAGTTTCGGTCTGGTCAGCGCCTTTCGCTTCGTCGCCGCCGAGGCCCGCGGCAGCCTGCCGGATATCCTGATCGAGCAGGTCGAGACGCTCGCGCGCAGCCTGCGCCTGCGCGTGATCCGCGCCTGGGTGGATCGGATGCACCCGATCCAGGCCGAAGCCCTGCGCCGCAACCAGTATATCGCCAGTTCCGAAGAGCTGGGGAGCGATGAGTTGGTGCTCTATGAGCGGGAATTGCAGCGCGCGCCCCACCGGATGAGCGACCCGGTCCTGAAGGGTCCGCCGATTTTTCCCAAGCGCTAGCGCCCGCCATTGCCGGGCTGCGGCAGGCTTGATAGACCCGCCGCTGCACTTGGAGAAACGGGGCGCAACATGCATCTTCTGGCCGCGACACCCGGCAGCATCGATGACGGGCAGGAGCCTGTGGATCTGAGCCAGACGCCCGGCGATCTGGTCTTCATCTCCGCCGCCGATACGGAACTGGCCGCCCTGAGCGCGGCCCGCGCCGAGATGGCCGCGCCGCCCAGCCTGCGGTTGGCGAGCATGATGCATCTGCGCCACCCAATGTCCGTGGATCTCCATATCGATGACTGCGCGTCCCGGGCCCGACTGGTGATCGCGCGCGTTCTGGGCGGGCTGGGCTATTGGCGCTACGGGGCCGAGCAATACGCCGCCCGGGTCGCGGCGGCGGGCGGCCACGTGATCCTGCTGCCCGGGGATGACAAGCCCGACGACGCCCTGCGAGAGCTGTCGACCCTGCGCGGGGCCGAGTATGACACGCTCTGGTCCTATCTGGTCGAGGGCGGGCCCGAGAATGCCGCGAATTTCCTTGCCTATGCGCAGCATCTGCTGGATCCCGAACGGCCCGAGCCGCCGGCGGCCGCCCCGCTCCTGCGGGCCGGGGTCTATTGGCCCGGTGCCGGGCTCAGCGATCTGGCGACCGTGCAGGCGCAGTGGCGCGCAGACGCGCCGGTTGTACCGCTTATCTTCTACCGCGCACTGGTGCAGGGGGCCGGGCTGCACCCGATCAACCGGCTGGTCCGGGCACTGGCGCGCAAGGGGCTGAACCCGCTCCCGATCTTCGTGGCCTCCCTCAAGGATCCAGTCTCGGTCGCGACCCTTCAGGGGCTTTTTCGGCAAGCGCCGCCGGATGTGATCCTGAACTGTACGAGTTTTGCCGTGGGCACCCCGGACGGGGCAGGCAAGGCCGGCGCCAACCCGCTGACCATGGCAGAGACGCGCGAGGCGCCGGTGTTTCAGGTGGTCCTCGCGGGCAGCAGCGAAGCCGCCTGGGACGAGGGCACCACCGGCCTCTCGGCACGGGACATCGCCATGAACGTGGCCCTGCCCGAGGTGGATGGCCGCGTCCTGACCCGTGCGGTCAGCTTCAAGGGGGAGGCGTTTTACGATGACGCAACAGAATGCGCCATCGCCACCTATCAGGCCCAGGGCGACCGGATCGCATTCGTGGCGGATCTTGCGGCGAATTGGGCCACACTCCGGCGCATGCCGGTGGGCGACCGGCGCACCGCACTGATCCTCGCGAACTACCCCAACAAGGACGGACGGCTCGCCAATGGCGTGGGGCTGGACACGCCCGAGGCCACCGCGCGGATGCTGACCGCGCTGGCCGCCGAAGGCTATGACGTGCGCGACGCGCCCCGGGACAGTGCCGCCCTGATGGCGGCAATCCGCAAAGGCCCGACCAACTGGCTGACCGACCGGGCCGAGCGAGAGGGCGGCGTGCATCTGCCGCTGGAGACCTATCTCGCCCATTACCGCGCCCTGCCCTTCGTCGTGCGGGACCAGATCGAGAGCCGCTGGGGCGCCCCGGAAGACGATCCCTTCTTCATTGTTCCGCAAATACTCAATTCCGACGCGGCCCCAAGCGGTGCCTTCGCCCTGTCGATCCTGAGCTATGGACATGTGGTGGTGGGGATCCAGCCCGCGCGGGGCTATAACATCGACCCGACCGAGACCTATCACGCGCCGGACCTCGTGCCGCCGCATAACTATCTCGCCTTCTATTTCTGGCTACGGCATGTCCACGGAGCACATGCGCTGGTGCATATGGGCAAGCATGGCAATCTCGAATGGTTGCCCGGGAAATCCATCGCCCTGTCCGAAACCTGCTTTCCCGAGGTAGTGTTCGGCCCCCTGCCCCATATTTATCCCTTCATCGTCAACGATCCCGGGGAAGGGACCCAGGCCAAGCGTCGCGCGCAGGCGGTGATCATCGATCATCTCACCCCGCCCCTGACCCGGGCCGAAACCTATGGGCCGCTGCGCGATCTCGAAGCGCTGGTGGATGAGTTCTACGAGGCCGCCGGCGTGGATCCGCGGCGGATCACCGAGTTGCGGCACGAGATCCTGTCCCTGACCTCGGTCACCGGGCTCGACAAGGACGCGGGGTTCACCGGCGACGAGGAAGGCGATCTGGCCAAGCTCGACGCCTATCTTTGCGAGTTGAAAGAGGCGCAGATCCGCGACGGGTTGCATGTCTTCGGCACCGCGCCCGAGGGCGATCTTGCGCGCGATCTTGCGATCGCGCTGACCCGCCTGCCCCGGGGCGACGGCCAGGAGGGCGACGCCTCGCTCCTGCGGGCGTTTGCTGCGGATCTGGCGCTTGGCTTCGACCCGCTTGATTGCGAGATGGCGGCCCCCTGGGCGGGGCCGCGTCCCGATCTTCTGGCAGGTCTTCTTTCTGATCCATGGCGCAGTCATGGCGACACGGTAGAACGGCTGGAGGCGCTGGCCGTGGCGTGTGTCGAGGGCGGCATGGCTGCACCCGGTCCGGCGAGCCGCGCGGTTCTCGAGGCGATTGCAGACCATGTCCTGCCGACCATTGCGGAATGCGGGCCGGCGGAGAAATCGGGCCTCCTCACAGCCCTGTCAGGGCGGTTCGTCGCCCCGGCGCCCTCCGGCGCGCCCACACGGGGGCGTATGGATGTCCTGCCCACGGGACGGAATTTCTTCAGTGTCGACAGTCGCGCGATCCCCACGCCCACTGCGTGGAAGCTGGGCTGGGCTTCGGCCAACCTGCTGATCGAGAAGCATTTGCAGGATCACGGGGATTGGCCCCGGTCCCTGCTGCTGACGGCTTGGGGCACGGCGAATATGCGCACGGGCGGGGATGACATCGCCCAGTGCCTCGCCCTGATGGGGGTGAAGCCGCAATGGGACAGTGCCAATCGCCGGGTCACCGGGTTCGAGGTGCTGCCCCTGTCCGTGCTGGGGCGTCCGCGTGTGGATGTGACCCTGCGCGTCTCGGGGTTTTTCCGCGATGCCTTTCCGCAGCAGATCGCACTGGTGGATTCTGCAGCCCGGGCGGTCATGGCCATGGACGAGCCCGAGACCGAGAACCCCGCCGCCGCCCGCGCCCGGGCCGAGGGCCATCAGGCGCGTGTGTTCGGCTCGAAACCCGGAGCCTATGGCGCGGGCCTGCAGGCGATGATCGATGAGCGGCTCTGGGCCGACAAGGCGGATCTGGCGGAGGCCTATATCGCCTGGTCGAGCTATGCCTATGGCGCCTCCGACGAAGGCACCCCGGATCGCGCGGGCTTCACCGCGCGGCTGAGCCAGGCCGAGGCGATCGTTCAGAACCAGGACAACCGCGAGCATGATCTGCTGGACAGCGACGATTACTACCAGTTCGAGGGGGGCGCTGCGGCGGCGGTCGCCACCTTGCAGGGCACGGAACGGCCGATCTATCACAACGACCATTCCCGTCCCGAACGCCCGGTGATCCGCACCCTGGAGGAAGAGATCGGGCGCGTGGTCCGCTCCCGCGTGGTGAACCCGAAATGGATCGCCGGGGTCAAGCGCCATGGCTACAAGGGCGCCTTCGAGATCGCAGCGACGGTGGATTACCTCTTTGCCTTTGCGGCCACGACGGGGGCGGTGGCGAGCCACCATTTCGATCTGGTCCATGCGGCGATGCTGGAGGATGAGGACACCCGCGCCTTCATCGCCGAGGCCAACCCGGATGCATTGCGCGAGATTGCCGAGCGGTTGAACGAGGCCATCGACCGGGGGCTCTGGCAGCCGCGCTCGAACCGCGCCAAGGCGCTGCTAAAGGACCTCGCCGCTCCGACCGCATAGTCGCAGCAGGCCAGCCTTAGATGAGTATTTGAAGAACAATGAGGGGGCTGGACGCTGCCCTCAGGGAGTGGCGCGTGTCGGCGTCAGAACTCCACGCCGATCTGCGCCTTGATGCCGGAGCGGAAGGGGTGTTTGACAAGCTCCATCTCGGTGACGAGATCCGCGGCCTCGATCAGCTCGTCCTTGGCATTGCGACCGGTCAGGACCACATGAGTCATCTCGGGTTTCTCGCTCTGCAGGAAGCCGACGACCTCGTTGATATCGAGATAGTCGTAGCGCAGGGCGATGTTGATCTCGTCCAGCAGCACCATCCGGTTGTCCGGATCGCGGATCAGCTCTTTGGCCTTGGCCCAGGCGGCCTGGGCCATCTCGATATCGCGATCCTTGTCCTGGGTTTCCCAGGTGAAGCCCTCGCCCATGGTGTGAAAGGCGCAGCGGTCGGAGAAATGTGACAGGATCAGGTCGCGCTCGCCCGTGCTCATGCCGCCCTTGATGAACTGCACCACGGCGCAGGGCATTTCATGGGCGATGCAGCGAAAGATCATCCCGAAGGCGGCGGAGGATTTGCCCTTTCCCTTGCCCGTATGGACGATGATCAGGCCCTTCTCGTCGGTCTTGGTCGCCATGATCTTGTCTCGCGCGGCCTTCTTCTTGGCCATCTTGGCGTTGTGGCGCGCCGTGTCATTTGCCTCAGTCATCGCATCCTCCGTCAGAAAAAGAGCCCCACCAGCAGCGGGGCGAGAACCGCCGTCAACACTGCGTTTACGCCCATGCCGATCCCGGCGAAAGCCCCGGCGGTCTCATTGACCTGAAACGCCCGCGCGGTGCCGATACCATGGGCGGCCACGCCGGTGGCAAAGCCGCGCGCGCGCCAGTCCCGGATCCGCAGAAGGTTCAGCAGCGGCGTGGCAAAGACCGCGCCGATGATCCCGGTCAGGATCACCAGCACCGCCGTCAGCGTGGGCAGACCCCCGATCGCCTCGGAGATGCCCAGCGCCACGGGGGCCGTGGCCGATTTCGGCGCCAGCGACATCAGAACCTCGCCCCGGATGCCCAGCGCGTAGCCAAGCCCGACCGCCGTCGCCATGGCCGTGAGCGAGCCCGCCAAGAGGGCCGCGATCATTGGCAGGGCCGCCGCCCGCACTTTGGCGAGGTTGGAATAGAGCGGCACGGCGAGGGCCACCGTGGCCGGGCCGAGCATGAAATGCACGAATTGCGCGCCTTCGAAATAGGTCCTGTAGGGCGTGTCCGACAGCCACAGCACCGCCGCCAGCAGCGCCACCGCCACCAGCACCGGGTTCACCAGCGGCGCGCGACCCGAGGCGCGGAACAGGGCGTCGCCGATCACATAGGCCGCCAGCGTGGCCGTCAGCCACAAGAGCGGCTCGGACGAGAGATAGACCCAAATCGCGCCGAGATCAGTCATCGCCCGCCCCTCCGACCAGACGGGCAACCCCGGTGAACACCAGCGCCCCCACCGCGATGGAGACCAGCGTCGACACCATCAGCACGATCAACAGCGGCCCGCCATCATGGCCCAGCACATCCAGATGGGCGACAACCCCGACCCCCGCTGGCACGAAGAGCAGCGACAGATGCGACAGGAGCCCGCTCGCCGTGGGGCGCACCGCCTCGGCCACCTTCGGCACCATCAGGAAGAAGGCCAGCAGCAGCACAAGGCCCAGAACCGGCCCCGGCACCAAGAGGCCGAGGGTCCGGGCCAGGACCTCGCCGATCAGCTGGAACACCAGCAGCACCAGAAGATGCAGGATCATGGGTCGGGTCCTTCGGTCAGGGCAGGTGGGCTCAGACTAAGGCCCCGCCCCCCGGACGCAATCGCGAAACGCGCCCCGGGGCTCAGCAGCGCGAATAGACATGGCCCCAGAAATTCCGGTTCGGCAACGGGTCCGGCGCGTTCCTCTGGCGCAGATAGAGCCCGCCCGCGGCATAGGCCTCGGCCTCCCCTTGCGCCGGGCAAAGATAGGTCTCGGTGGTGCCGGTCTGGAACTGCACATGGTGGATCAGCTCATGCAGGACCATCTCGCGGAAGGCCGGGTTGGAATAGGGATCGTCATCCTGATCCGCGCCCTCGACCAGATGCGCGGCCAGCACATAGACCCGGCCATGGGGCCCGTCCTGTTGAGAATAGAGGGCCTGCACCCGCGTATCGATCCCCTGGGACGGGATCAGGTGCGGCACGTCCGTATAGTATTCTGCGGTCAGCTCGGCCGGGGTCATCTCGACCAGCTCAGGCAGGGGAAGACCGGCGGTCTCATAGGCGGTATTGGCGGAAATCCACAGCATCAGCGCAGTCATAAGCTCAGTCATCGGGGCCTCGCAGGGGGCGGCGCACAGGGCCGCAGCAAACTGGATGGGGCGTCACCGGGTCGTGACGCGGTTCGATCCTCCCGCGACACAAAAATACGACCAAAGTCGTAGGGGACGAGGCGCCGCCCAGCGATTGGCCGCGAAACCCCGGCCCGGTTCGGCAAAAATGTCGCAATGAATCCGCAAGCCGCCCAAAGCCGGGGCACCTGACTTCCGGATTGGCCCGGCAACAGGGCAATTCCCGCATGGCACCCGGCCCGGTTGTGACGGTTTTCTGCGGGTAACCTCAGGCTGAAATCTCGCCTCGAGCCGCACATAACCATCTGTAAATATGAAACAAATCAGATCGAGGCACTTGCGAAGGCGCCGCGCACATCGCCCGTGCGCTCCCGAGCAGTTTCCCCTCTTTGCCTCGGCGCGCCGGGCCGCTACCTGTGGCTCAAAGGGAAAGGACAGCCGATGACAACGCCGAAACTTCTGGGGATCTCCGGATCGCTCCGTGCCGACAGCTTCAACAGCAAACTGGTGCGCGAGGCCGCCCAACGCTTCGGGCCTGCGGAGTTCTCCGAAGGGAACCTGCGTCTGCCGCTCTATGATGGCGATCTCGAGGCCAAGGGCATTCCGGCAGAGGTCCAGACCCTCGCCGATCAGATCGCGGCGGCGGATGCGGTGATCATCTCGTCACCGGAATACAACCAGAGCCTGACCGGGGTGTTGAAAAACGCGCTCGACTGGGTGAGCCGCGTCGAGGGCAAGCCGTGGCAGGACAAACCCGTGGCCATCGTGGCCGCTGCCGCCGGGCGCTCCGGTGGCGCGCGCGGGGTCTATGCCCTGCGGCTGGCGATGATGCCGTTTCAGGCGCATGTGCTGCCCGGGCCCGAGGTTCTGGTCGCCGGGGCCTTCCGTGAGTTCGACGAGGAAGGCCGACTGAAAGGTGAAAGCTATCAGGAGATCCTCGACACCCTGATGGCCAAGCTGCGCGCCGCGGCTACAGCAGCCTGATCAGCAGGGTCGTCGCGGCCAGCCCCGCGAGACCCAGCGCCCAGGGGCGGATGGCGTGACGCGCCACCCGCGCCGAGAGCGGGCGCGCCAGCCAGAGCGCGAGCGGCACCGCCGGCAGCAGCAGCGCGGCAAAGCCCAGCGCGCGCAGGCTGAGCAACCCCTGCCAGCCCAGCGCCGCGACGCTGACCACCATGCCGAAGGCGAAGAACGCGTTCTGCATCGCAGCCGAGCGCGCCTGGGTTTCATGCTGATAGAGCAGCGCCATGGGCGGCGCCCCCACCGCCGTCAGCGTCCCCATGATCCCCGCCAGAGTACCCGCGCCGAACAGCGTCGGCGCGATGATCGGCACGCGGACGCCGATCAGGGACAGCGCGATCCCCAGATACACCACCAGAGCGACCAGCGCGGCCAGTGCCTCGGGATCCGCGAGGCGCGCCGCGATCAGCGCCGCCAGCACCGCGCCCAGCGTGCGCCCGGCAAAGCCGGGCAGCAACTCTGACCGGCGCAGCTGCGTGCGATCGACGGACACGGCGCCCGCGCCCACGGCGATCCCAAGAAACAGGAGCGCGGCGGGAAGGACCTCGGGCGCGACCATGGCGATGAGCGGGGCCGCAAGCATCCCGAACCCCTGCCCCGCGAGCCGCTGCAAAAGCGTGCCGCAGAACACCGCGGCAAAGGTAAAGCCCAGCACCTCAGGCCCATAGCCCAGCAGGGTCATGGCGCGGGCGCGCGGGGCAGGCTCGCCTCGGGGCGAAACGCGTCGGGGATGCGGTCGCGGCCTTCCAGCACCAGATCCGCGACCATCTCGGCCAGTTCCGGGGCCATGCCGAAGCCGATCTTGAACCCGCCATTGAGGATCACGTGGTCGGGACGCAGGGGATGCGCGCCAAGCATGGGCGCGCGCGACTTGGCCCGGGGGCGCAGCCCGGCCCAGCGCGCCAACACCGGCGCCTCGGCCAGTGCCGGGACGGCGGCCCGGGCCCGGGCAATCACATCCTCCAGCAGGGCATCGGTGCGCGCAGGCGCGTCGAACTCCCGCTCCGAGGTGGACCCTACGGCTGTGGTCCCGTCCGTATGGGGCACGACATGGAGCCCCTCGACAAAGAGCTGCGGCAGATCCCGCGCGTCATGGCCGAGCACGGCCGCCTGCCCCTTGACCGCATTGCCGACCACCGCGCCCAGCGCCGTACTCAGCTCGGCCAGCCCTGCGGCGCCGGTCGCCTCGATGATCTTGCCGCGCGGGGCGTGATCGCCGATCAGGATCTCCGCCCCCATCTGGCGCAGAGCCTCGGCCATGGCCGCGCAAGCCTTGGCCGGGTGGAGCCGCGCCGTAAGCGTGTCGTGGATGATCTGACCCGTGGGGCTGTCTGGCGCCCAGCCCGGGAAGTCCGAAACCGGCCGGATCCGCCACGCAGCGCGCCCCTGCCAGAGGGTTTCGGCCTGCACCGCGCGCGCCTCGGCCAGCGCAAGGGCCCGGTCATCGGCCAGCGGCTGCACCCGGCCCAGCCGCGCATAGCCCGGATCCATCCCCGTGGCGGCGGCAATCTCGGTCCACCAAGCCTCGGCCCGCATCAGGCTGTCGAATTGCACCTGCTTCTTGGCATTCCAGTTTTCGGGCGTGTGCGGGGCCAGCGCGCCCACGACCCCGCCCGAGGATCCCGCGCCGATCCGCGCGGCCTCGATCACGCGCACCCGCGCCCCGCGCCGGGCACAGGCATAGGCCGCCGAAAGCCCAAAGATCCCGGCCCCGAGAACGGTCACATCCGCAATTGCCAAACTCGCCCTCCTTGCCCATTGTCGCGCCGGGCCGCGATCCGGCCCCGAGATGTAAGGCAGGACGGGATGCAAAGCCAGCAGGCAGACGTGGCGTGGACGGATGGCGTGCCGGTCTCGGTGCGTTTCGACGACCCCTATTATTCCAAGGCGGACGGGCTGGCCGAGACCCGCCATGTCTTCGTGGCGGGCAATGCGTTGCCCGCGCGGTTCTACCCGGGCTTTGCCGTGGCCGAATTGGGCTTCGGCACCGGGCTGACGCTGGCGGTGATGCGCATGGCGTGGGGCGCGCTCGAAGAGCCCGGGCCCCTGCGGTTCACCAGCTTCGAGGCCTTTCCCATGCCGGTGCCCGAGATGCGCGCGGCGCTGAGCGCCTTTCCCGGGGTGACCGAGGTGCTGGAGGATGTCCTCGCCACGCTGGAGGGCGGGGCGACCACCTTCGAAGCTGCGGACCTGAGGTTCGAACTGGTCCTCGGGGATGCCCGCGAGACCCTGCCCGAATGGGAAGGACGGGCCGATGCCTGGTGTCTCGACGGGTTCTCGCCCGCCAAGAACCCCGAGCTTTGGGATCCGGACCTGATGGCTCAGGTCGCGCGCCACACCGCACCGGGCGGCAGCTTTGCCACCTATACGGCGGCGGGCCATGTCCGCCGCGCGCTGGCCGCGGCAGGGTTCGAGGTCGCCCGCATCCCAGGCTTTGGCCGCAAGCGGCATATGAGCGTGGGACGCCTGCCATGACCGGCACAAATACGCGGCTGGGCATCTGGCTGATGGTCGCCACGACGATTGTCTTTGCCCTGCAGGACGGGATCTCGCGCCACTTGGCGGGCGAGTACAACGTGCTGATGGTGGTGATGATCCGTTACTGGTTCTTTGCCGCCTTCGTCATCACCATCGCCGCGCGTCAGGCGGGCGGGGTCCGCGCGGCGGCGGCCACCGAACAACCCGTGCTGCAGGGGTTCCGCGCGGTGCTGCTGGTGACCGAGATCTGCATCATGGTGGCGGGATTTGTCCTGCTCGGGCTGGTCGAAAGCCACGCGGTCTTCACCTGCTACCCGCTGCTCATCGCGGCCCTCTCGGGTCCGGTGCTGGGCGAGCGGGTAGGCTGGCGGCGCTGGGTCGCAATCGGCGTGGGCTTTGTCGGCGTACTGATCATCCTGCAGCCAGGCTTCGGGGTGTTTCAGGTCGAGGCCCTCGTCCCCCTGCTGGCGGCGTTTCTTTTCGCGCTCTATGGCTTGCTGACGCGTTATGCCGCGCGCAAGGACAGTGCCGAGACGAGCTTTTTCTGGACCGGCACCGTCGGCGCGCTGGCGATCACGGGCGTGGGCATCTGGGGCTGGGAGCCGATGATCCCCAGCGATTGGGCCTGGATGATCGCGCTCTGCATCACCGGGGCGGGCGGGCATTTCCTGCTGATCAAGTGCTACGAAGTGGCCGAGGCGAGCTCGGTCCAGCCCTTCGCCTATCTGCAGCTGGTCTGGGGCGCGATGTTGGGCGTGAGCGTCTTCGGCGAAGAGATCCGGCTGAACGTGGCCCTCGGCGCGGCCCTCGTGGTCGGGGCCGGGATCTTCACCCTCTGGCGGGCGCAGGTCGCGGCCGCGCGCGAAGCCCGCGCCCGGCAGACCGGCGACTAGCGCGCGGTCAACCGGTCGATGACGCGGAAGGGCTGTGCCTCGCCGGCCAGCCGCATGCCGTAGATGATCCGGCTTTCCGTGACGCGCATGATGTAATTGCGGGTCTCCCGGAAGGGCACATGCTCGATCCAGTCGACCATGGCGTCCTCACCCAGCCCCTTGGGCGTGCCGAACCGGTCCGTCCAGCTGCGCGAGCGCCCCGGCCCGGCATTGTAGCCGATGGAGATCAGCGTGAGGTTCGGTCCGAACTCGTCGATCAGCTGCAAGAGATAGCTCGAGCCAAAGCGCACATTCTGCGCCGGGTCGCTCAGCAGGCGTGAGACCGAAAAGGGCTCGCCCAGCTTCTGCGCCATAGACTGTCCGGTGCTCGGCATGAGCTGCATGAGCCCGCGCGCGCCCACGGGGCTGACCACGACCGGGTCGAACTCGCTCTCGCGGCGGGCAATGGCCAGGGCCAGCGCCCGGTTCACCGGCAGCGCGCCCGGCACCAGCGATGTCACCGGGTGATAGGCCCGGTGCAGCACGCCTCCGCTACGGGCCGCGTATTTCGCGATCATCAGCGCGATATGCGGCTCGTCCCAGCCCAGGGCCACATCCGCCAGCGCGCCCTGCTCTTCCAGTGTCAGGCGTTCGCTCAGATGCACGAGGAACCGCTCGGCCAGCCCGCGCTCGCCCGCGCGCTGCAGCGCCCGCGCGGCCAGATAGACCGAGGTGCGGGCATAGGGCGTCGCGGACCAGTCCGGGTAGTTCTCGCGCCCGGCCAACGCCGGATCAGGGGCGATCCCCGCCCGCTCGGCAGCCAGTTGGCCGTAAAAGGCGGTCTGGTGCTGCGCCCCGAACCCATAGGCCGAACGCGCGGCCTCGCGCTGGCCCATGGCCTCCAGCGCGCGACCTTCCCAATACCCCGCCCGGCCGAGCGAAATCGGCGAAGCCACCGAGGCGCGGAAGGCCCGAAAATGGCGCAGGGCGGTTTCGGGATCGTTCAGCTTGCGCAGGGCGATAAAGCCCGACAGCCATTCCAGATCCGAGTAGTGCCGCCCCTCGCTCAGATGGTGGTTCGCCGCAAGCCGGTACGCCTCGCGATCGCGATCATCGCGCATCAGGTCCCGGGCCAGCGAGCGGCGGCGATTGCCCCACTCCTCGGGCCGACCCAGCGCGTCTGCCGAGCTCGACCGCTCCATCATCAGGGTCCGGGCGGACTCGGTGCGCCCCTTGCGCACCCGCCACAGGAACCGCTCATAGGCGAGCCCCGGATCCCCGCTGAGCGCGGCGGGCACCGCCGCGATCAACCCGTCGACGCCGTTCTGATCCAGCCGCAGGGCGATCCGCGCCTCGGCCAGCCTGCGCCAATCGGCAGGTACGAGATCGAGCATGGCGCTGGCATCCCGGGTCCGTCCGGCCCAGAGGAGCCGGTCGAGCCGTGCCACATGGGCCGAGGCAATGTCAGCGCGATGCGAGCGCCGAAAGATCGCCTGCTCCTCGGCATCGAGGTTGAGATCGCGCCAAGCGGTGGCAAGGGTCTCGGCGGCGGCGGTGCTCTGTCCGGCGGCGCGCTGCGCAGCGGCCAGACGGCGCGCGCCCGTGCCCGTGCGCGGGGCCTGGGCGGCGAAATAGGCGCGGACATCCGCTGGGTTCGCGTTTTCGGGGATCTTCGGCTCCCCCCGCGCCCGCAAGAGCGGCAGGCCCGGCCAATCCGCGTTCCGGTCGAGGAAATCGCGATACTGAGACCAGCTGCCCTGCCGCGCGCGCAACAGGGTCCAGACCACCACGTCCCGGGCCGCCGGATCGGTGATCCGCCCCGCCTCGCGTGCGACCCGGTCCCAATCGCTGCCCCGGGCGGCCTGCAACGCGCCCGCAAGATCCGCCTTCGCCGCCGCGGGCATCATTGCGGGCGCCATCACCAGCGCCGCTGCCAGCGCCATCTGCCCCAAAGCTCTGCCGATCCTGTTCATCTCGCGCCTCGCCTGCTCTTGTTTATTGGTGTTAGGGGTCATCTAGGGTGTTGTGACCGCCCATCATAGGGGAAAGCGCCGGGTATTTCGCCCGAGCCCCTTGCCTTGCCCCCGGCCGGAGCGGTATGCGCCCGTGACACTATCGGATCGATCATCGTTAAGGAGGGTATCCATGTTCAAAGGGTCTATGCCAGCGCTGGTCACGCCGATGAAAGACGGGGCCGTGGATTTCGCGACACTGGAGGCGTTTGTCGAGTGGCAGATCTCCGAGGGCAGCCACGGTCTGGTGCCCGTGGGCACGACCGGCGAAAGCCCGACGCTCAGCCATGACGAACACGAGGCCGTGGTCGCCAAGGTGATCGAGGTTGCTGCCGGGCGCGTGCCGGTGATCGCGGGTGCTGGGTCGAACAACACGGTCGAGGCGGTACGCTTTGTCCGCCACGCCGCCGAGGCCGGGGCGCAAGGCGCGCTCGTGGTGACGCCCTATTACAACAAGCCGACCCAGGCCGGGATGATCGCCCATTACACGGCACTGGCCGAGGCGGCGGACATTCCGATTGTGATCTACAACATCCCGGGCCGGTCCATCGTAGACATGACGCCCGCCACCATGGCGGTACTGGCGGAGTTGCCGACGATCGTGGGTGTGAAGGACGCGACCGGCGATCTCGCCCGGGTCAGCCAGACCCGCATGGCCTGTGGCCCGGACTTCATCCAGCTTTCGGGCGAGGATGCCACAGCTCTGGGGTTCAATGCCCATGGCGGCGTCGGCTGCATCTCGGTCACGGCCAATGTGGCGCCCAAGCTCTGCGCCCGGTTCCAGGAGGCGACGCTTGCGGGCGATTTCGCCACCGCCCTGACGCTGCAGGACAAGCTCATGCCGCTCCATGAGGCGATCTTCATGGAACCGGGGCTCGTGGGCGCGAAATACGCCCTGTCCCTGCTCGGCAAATGCTCCGAGGAGGTGCGTCTGCCGCTCCTCGGGCTGACCGAGGACACCCAGAAAGCGGTCAAGGCCGCGATGGCCCATGCCGGGCTCTTCGACTGATCTGATCCTGCGTCCGCGGCTGGCGGCGGATCTGGACGCGCTCTGCGACGTCTGGGAGGCCGCCACCCGCAGCACCCATCCCTTTCTCGGCGACGACCTGATCGCGGCGGAACGCGCGCGTCTGGAAGGAGACTACTTCCCCGCCACCCAGACGCTCGTGGCGCTCCGCGATGGCGCGGTCGTGGGCTTTGCCTCCCTGACCCGCGGTCGCGAGCTGGCCGGGCTCTTTGTCGCGCCGCAGGCCCAGCGCAGCGGGATCGGTCGCGCCCTTCTGACCGAGCTCTGCGCCGGGCAGGACGTGACGCTCGAGGTCTACACGCTCAACATGCATGGCCGCGCCGCCTATCATCGGCTGGGCTTTGTCGAAACCGGGCGGCGCATGGATCCCGAAACCGGGCTGGAGCGGGTGCAGATGCGGCTGGTTGAATCCCCCGCCGCGCCTGTTATGTGAGCAGTATGGCCAAACCGAAGACCCCCGAAGAGAAGAACTACAAAGTCGTCGCCGAGAACCGGCGCGCACGGCGGGAATACGCGATCGAGGACGACCTCGAAGTCGGTATTGTGCTCGAAGGGTCCGAGGTGAAATCCCTCCGCGAGGGCGGCTCGAACATCGCCGAGAGCTATGCGGCCGTGGACGAGGCCGAGCTCTGGCTGGTGAACAGCTATATCGCCCCCTATGCCCAGGCCAAGACCTGGAAGCACGAGGAGCGGCGGCGGCGCAAACTGCTGGTCTCGAAGCGCGAGCTGTCGCGGCTCTGGAACGCCACCCAGCGGCAGGGCATGACCCTCGTGCCCATGGTGATGTATTTCAACCATCGCGGGCTGGTGAAGCTGAAGATCGGCATCGCCAAGGGCAAGAAGCTCGCCGACAAGCGCGCCACGGATGCCAAGCGCGACTGGAACCGGCAGAAGCAGCGGTTGCTGAAGCAAGGCCACTAGGCGGGCGGCGCGCCGGCGGACAGGCCGCGCCGTGAGTATTTGCAGAACAATGAACCTGCAGAACGCCCTGCGGATCGAGGCGCGCGCCTCCCCTCATTGTTCCAAAAATACTCAAACTCCCACGGGAGGTCGCAGACCCCGCCCGTTGGCCTCTCTTGCCAGCGCGGGCTCCGCTCGTTACCCAAGGATGAGACCACAGCAGGACAAGGCCGCATCCCGTGTCACAAGACGATCCCAAGACCCTGGTATCCACCGAATGGCTGGAGGCGCATCTGACCAATCCGGATCTGCGCATCCTGGATGCGTCCTGGTATCTCCCCGATGCGCAGCGCGATCCCAAGGCCGAGTATGACGCCGGACATATCCCCGGCGCGCGGTTCCTGGCGATGGATGATGTGAGCGATGCGCGGTCGGACCTGCCCCATACCGCCCCGCCGGTCGAGAAATTCATGTCCCGCATGCGCGCCCTGGGCGTGGGCGATGGCCACCAGGTCGTGGTCTATGACGGCGCGGGGCTGTTTTCCGCCGCGCGGATCTGGTGGTTGTTCCGGCTGATGGGCAAGACCGACATCGCCGTGCTCGATGGCGGGTTCCGCAAATGGCAGGCCGAAGGCCGCGAGATCGAGGACCTGCCCCCGGTGATCCGGGACCGGCACATGACCGTGCAGCGTCAGGCCCATCTGATCAAGGACGTCACCCAGGTGGCCGCCGCCGCGAAGCTCGGCGTGCCGCAGGTGGTGGATGCCCGCTCCCCCAGCCGGTTCCGCGGCGAGGACCCGGAGCCTCGCCCCGGGCTGCGTGCCGGGCATATCCCGGGCTCCAGCAACCTGCACTATGCCAGCCTGCTGGCCGAGGACGGCACCATGAAACCGATCCCCGAACTGCGCGCAGCCTTCGAGGCGGCCGAGGTCGATCTGTCGAAGCCGGTGATCACGACCTGCGGCTCCGGCGTGACGGCGGCGATCCTCAGTCTCGCGCTGGAACGGATCGGTCACCGGGATCACAGCCTCTATGACGGCTCCTGGAGCGAGTGGGGCATGTATGACGGGCTCAAGGTCGCCACGGGCTGACCCCGCCGATGTTCGAGCGCCTGACGCCCACGGACCCGGACGCGATCCTCGCGCTGATGCAGGCGTTTCAAGCAGACCCGCGCCCGGGCAAGGTTGATCTCGGGATCGGCGTGTGGCGCGATGCCGATGGCCGTACCCCGGTCTTCAGCGCCGTCAAACGGGCCGAAAAGCGGATCTGGAAGCGTCAGGAGACAAAGACCTATGTGTCGTTTCGCGGCGATGCGGCCTTTCACGAGGCGGTGTCCAACCTGCTACTGGGGCCCGCGACCGATGGGCAATGGCGGGCGGCCAGCGCGACGACGGGTGGCACCTCGGCGGTGCAGACGGCCCTGACCCTGGCCCGCGCCGCCCATCCGGATCTGCGGGTCTGGATCCCGGCGGAGACATGGCCCAACCACTGGGTTCTGGCCCGGAGCCTCGGGCTGGAGACTCGCAGCTTTGCCTATATCGACCCCGACACGCAGGAGATCGACCGCGCGGGCCTTCTTCGCGATCTGGACCGCGCGCAGGCGGGGGATGTGGTCCTGCTCCATGCCTGTTGTCACAACCCGACAGGCGCCGATCCCGATGCGGAGCTGCAGGCGGCGATCGTCGCCAGCCTCGCCCGGACCGGGGCCGTGCCGGTCATCGACTGCGCCTATCTGGGCTTCGGGGCCACCCCGGAAGAGGACAGCGCGTTTCTGCGCCGCCTCAGCACCTTGCCCGAGGTCCTGATCGCGTTTTCCGGCTCCAAGAGCTTTGGGCTCTACCGCGAGCGTGTCGGGCTCTGCCTCGCATTGGCGGATGGGCCGCAGGCCCGGGATGTGGTCGAGAACCATCTCACCCGGATCAACCGCGTAACCTATTCCTTCCCGCCGGATCACGGCGCGCGCACGGTGACTGAGATCCTCGGGGATCAGACCCTGCGTACGGAGTGGCAGGATGAGCTCGGGTCGATCCGCGACGCGATCACCACGCACCGGGCTCGGCTGTCCGAGGCCCTGCGGATGCGCCTGAACACGGATCGGTTCGACCGGTTGACCCGGCAGAAGGGCATGTTCGCGATGCTGCCTTTGGGCGAAGCGCGCGTGGCAGAGCTGCGCAACGCGCATGGGATCTACATCGTGGGCGCGGGCCGGATCAACATGGCCGGTGTGACCGAAGAGACCTGCGCCACCGTGGCGGACGCGCTGGCAACTGTCCTGCGCTGAGCCGCGCCCCGCCCGCACCACCATCATCCCCAAAAGAAAACCGGGCCCTTCGGTTTCCCGAACGACCCGGCTCTGCACTGTATACAAAGAGACACACTAAACGACCCGAGGGCCAAACGCACATCACCAAATACGCGGTGATACTCTGATAAAAAGCCCGGGCGAAAAGACGCCCGGGGAGTGTTCAGGCTGAGTGGAAGGAGTCTCAGCCCTTGGAGAACTCCGGATAGGCTTCCATGCCCATTTCGGACATATCCAAGCCGTTGATCTCGTCTTCTTCGCTGACGCGGATGCCCATCACTGCCTTGAGGATGAACCACACCACGAGGCTGGCGACGAAGGTAAAGATACCGTAGGCCGCGATACCGATCAGCTGGGTCATCAGGCTTGCGCCCTCCTGATAGAAGACCACCGCGATGGTGCCCCAGATACCGGCAAAGAGGTGCACCGGGATGGCGCCGACCACGTCGTCGATCTTGAACTTGTCCAGAAGCGGCACGGTGAAGACCACGATCACGCCACCGACGGCACCAATCCAGAGCGCGCCGAACAGCGACGGGTCAAGCGGGCTTGCCGTGATGGACACGAGGCCAGCCAGAGCGCCGTTCAGCACCATGGTGAGGTCCGGCTTCTTGTAGAGAACCTGGGTCAGGATCAGCGCGGTCACCGCACCGGCCGCAGCGGCCATGTTGGTGTTGGCAAAGATGCGCGACACGTCAGAGACATCGCCCACGGTGCCCATGGCCAGCTGCGAGCCGCCGTTGAAACCGAACCAGCCGAGCCACAGGATGAACGTCCCCAGCGTGGCGAGGGCGAGGTTGGAACCGGGCATCGGGTTGACCTTGCCGTCCTTGTACTTGCCAAGGCGCGGGCCGAGGACAATCGCACCGGCCAGAGCGGCCCAGCCACCCACGGAGTGCACAACGGTCGAACCGGCGAAGTCAGAGAAGCCCATCTCGGACAACCAGCCGCCGCCCCACTGCCAGGAGCCGGAGATCGGGTACATGACACCGGTCAGAACCACGACGAAGATCAGGAAGGGCCAGAGCTTGATGCGTTCGGCCAGAGCACCGGACACGATGGACGCGGTCGCAGCGACAAACACCAGCTGGAAGAAGAAGTCCGAACCGATGGACGCATAGTCAAGCGCGGCATCCGCAGCGGCAACACCCACGGGATCCAGCACGGTCGGGACAAAGAAGCTGCCCACATAGCCGTTGAAATCGCCCGGATACATCAGGTTGAAGCCGATCAGCCAGTACATGATGGCCGCAATGGAATAGAGCGCGATGTTCTTGGTCATCTGCATGGTGACGTTCTTGGAACGCACCAGGCCGCCTTCGAGCATCGCAAAGCCCGCGGCCATGAAGAACACCAGGAAACCCGCCATGCAGAACAGCAGCGTGGTCATGATGTACGGGCCGATTTCGTCAAATGTCGGCGCGGCGGCTTCCTGAGCAAGTCCCAGGCTCGGCAGCGCGATCGCAGCGGCCGCCAGGGGAAGGAGCTTGGTTATTTTCATTATACGGTTACCCTCTGAAAAGAGACGCAGGCTTTACAGCGCGTCGTCGTTGGTTTCGCCCGTGCGGACGCGGACCGCCTGCTGCACGTCGAGAACAAAGATCTTGCCGTCGCCGATCTTGTCGGTCTTGGCGGTGGACTGGATGGCTTCGACCACCTGGTCGGCCATGGCATCGCCCACGACGATTTCAAGTTTGACCTTCGGCACGAAGTTCACGGCATATTCGGCGCCGCGGTAAATTTCGGTGTGACCGGACTGAGAGCCGAAGCCCTTGATCTCGGTGACCATCATGCCGCGCACGCCGATGGATGTGAGCGCTTCGCGCACCTCCTCCAGCTTGAACGGTTTGATTGCTGCGATGATGAGTTTCACGTCTTACCCTTCCTTAAGGCAGGTTCCCTGCGAGAGTTCACGGGCGCACAACAGAACGTCACGTGGGGCGGCTTCAATCCGACAGCGGCAATTCTCGACAACCTGAGGTTGTTGTCGCACATTTTTTGCACGATTCTGCGCGATAGCACATTTTTTGGGCAGTTGAAGAACGGAGAATTCGATTCCGACCCGTGCAAAATCGAGTCACGAAGGGTTACATTGCAACAGGGCGGAGACCCGGGCCCTTGCAGGGCGATGCAGAGCAGTACAGGCACCGCGTATGAGTTCAGATAACCGAAAACGGCCGGTGCTGCGCGCCGACCCGCGGCCTGCCGGACGCCCGGCCAAGGCCGCCAAAGCCAAGCCCAAACCAAAGCCCAAGGCGCCTCCGCGCAAGGCACCGGCCAAGAAGGCCGCGCCGCGCAAATCCGTGGCCCGCAAACCGGCCCCGTCGCGGAAACGGCGGCGCAGCGGTGGCGGCCCGCCGCCACGCGGCTTCTTTGCCCGCATCGGCTGGAGCATCAAACGGCTGATCGGCTGGATCTTCGGCGTGATCTTCGCGATCACCTGGCGCGGGATCGCGGTCCTGCTGCTGATCCTCGCAGGGGCCACGGCCTATCACTACTCGACGCTGCCTCCCGCGCTCGACCTGACGGATGCGCGGGTGCGGGGCTCGGTGACGCTTCTGGACCGGGAAGGCGACGTCTATGCCTGGCGCGGGGATCAGTTCGGCGGGATCATCACCGCCGATACGGTCTCGCCCCATCTCAAGAACGCGATCATCGCCACCGAGGACCGCCGGTTTTACCGCCATTTCGGGATCAGCCCGCGCGGCATCGCCAGCGCCGTGCGCATCAACCTGCGCGAGGGGCGCGGCCCGCTCTCGGGACATGGTGGCTCGACCATCACGCAGCAGGTGGCGAAACTTCTCTGCCTCGGGACCGACTTCTCCCCCGAAAGCGGGCAGACCGAAGCGGAATATGAGGCCGAGTGCCGCTCCGGCGGGATCTGGCGCAAGGTCAAGGAGATCCCGTACTCCATGGCCTTGGAGACGGCCTATACCAAGGACGAGATCCTGACCATCTACCTCAACCGCGCCTATCTGGGCGCGGGGGCCCGTGGGTTCGAGGCTGCGAGTCAGCGGTATTTCGGCAAGTCCGCCGCCGAGGTGACCCCGCCCGAGGCCGCGATGCTCGCCGGGCTGCTGGTCGCGCCCACACGATTTGCCCCGACCAATGATCTGGCCCGCAGCCAACGCCGTGCGGCCACCATCATCGGGTTGATGCAGGAGCAGGGCTATCTCAGCGATACCGAGGCCGCCGTGGCCCAGGCCAACCCGGCCACCCTGTCGGCCGCGGCCGAGCGTCTGGCAGGCGGGTATTTCGCCGATTGGGTGATGGATTCGGGGCCGAGCTTCCTGACATCGGAGACGACCGAGGACGTGATCATCCGCACGACCTTCGATCAGCGGATCCAGAACGCCGCCGAAGAGGCGCTGCAGTATGTCTTCGACACCAAGGTCTCGAAGGGCTCCAAGGCGCAGGCTGCCATCGTGGTGATGTCCGCCGATGGCGCAGTGCGGGCCATGGTGGGCGGGCGCAAGCTGCAGGTCTCGGGCGCGTTCAACCGCGCGACGCAAGCCCTGCGCCAGACCGGTTCGGCCTTCAAACCCTTCGTCTATGCCGCCGCGCTCGATCTGGGCTACCGGCCCAATGACCTGATCCTCGATGCGCCGCTGACGATCAACATCCCCGGCTCCGGCCCCTGGAGCCCGCGGAACTACACGGGCAATTTCTATGGCGAGGTGACCCTGACCGAGGCCCTGATGAACTCGCTCAACACGCCCGCGGTCCGGCTGTCCGAAGAGGTCGGGCGCGAGAATGTACGCAAGGTCGCCACGGATTTCGGCATCGCCCGGAAGATGGCAGATGGTCCAGCGCTGGCGCTTGGGGCTTCCGAGAGCACGCTCTTGGAGATGACGGCGGCCTATGCCGGGATCCTCAATGGCGGCAGCAGCGTGGCCCCCTACGGGCTGACCGAGTTGCGGCTTCTGGGGGATACGACCCCGCTGATGGGGCAGGCTGGCGGGATCGGCGAGCGCGTGGTGAGCCAACGCGCGGCGCAGGAGCTCACCTATATGATGTACCGCGTCATTGCCGACGGAACAGGCGGGCGCGCCAAGCTTCCGGAGAACCGGCAGGCGGCGGGCAAGACCGGCACGACGCAGGCCGCGCGGGATGCCTGGTTCGTGGGCTTCACCGCCGATTACGTGGCCGGGATCTGGATGGGCTATGACGACAACACGCCCCTGACTGGTGTGACCGGGGGCGGTCTGCCGGCGGAGATCTGGCGCGAGACCATGACCCGGGTCCATGAGGGGCGTCCGCAAAAGCCGCTGCCCATGACCCTGCCGCCGGCGCGCGCGCCGGAAGCACCGCAGGTGGTGCAATCCCGGCCCGATACGCGCGAGGATCCTATCCGCAACGCGGCGGAGCGGGTCATTCGCGATGTTCTGGGACAGATCCTCGGGCGGAACTAGGCCCTCGGCAGGAACGACGGGGATCGGTGGCGCCGCCCTGTGCCAGGGCGGCGCGGACGCGCCCCGTTACTGGGTGTTGCGCAGGTCGCGGATCATCGCGTCCAGATCGCCGCCATTGCGATCCAGAAGCGCGCCGATCTCGGCGCGTTCGGTGATCGCGAGGTTCACGCCTTCGATGATGATGTTGAAGAACCGGTCCCGCCCGGAGCGGTCCGACACAAGGAAGATCACCTCGAAGGGCGATTCGCCGCGCAGATAGGCCGTGCCCTTCACCTCGAAGAAACTGCGCACCGGGCGTGCGCTCTCGACATCGATCCGACCGCCCACGAATTCCTGAAACCGGCGCCCGTATTTGCGCGCGATATAGGGCGCGAATGCCTCGGTATAGGCGCGCCGCTGCGCATTGCTCGCGCTGCGCCATTCCACCCCGAGCACGGATTGCGCGATGATGTTCACATCCGCGTAGCGCTGAAAGATCTTCTCGAACTCGCGGTAGAGCGCCGGACCGGTCTTGCCGGAATTGATCGCCTTGTCGATCTCCTCCACGACCCGGCCCACGAGATCGGAGGCCTGCTGCGTATTCAGCGCCTGGGCCGGGCGGGCCCCGGCCAGGCCAAGCAGTGGCACCGCCGCCAGGGCGGAGACCGCGAATTGGCGCAAGAAGGTACGGCGAAGCAGGTTACTGGGCATAGGGGTCCTCGTAGGGGTCGAAGTACAAATCATCCGCGGCACCCGCCGCGCCGGCATCGCCGTCAGCAGACAGCTCGTAGGGATCGAGATAGTCCGGGCCCTCGGCGCTCCCAAGCATGAAGCGGCGGTTCTGCAGGTAAAAAATGCGTGTGGCGCTGTAGCTGTCGATGCTGTTGTAGAGCACATCGTCCACCACATTGGAGAATTCGGCCCGGTCCTTGAGCTGCTCGGTGGTGTAGAGCCCGGCGCGCACGGCCAGCGGGCGCGTGAACGACACGGCCTCGCCGATCGGGTCGGTCACGATGTCCACGGCCCGCCCGACAAGCCGGCGCGACGTATGCGGGCCCAGCAGCGGCACCTCCAGATAGGCCCCCTCGCCCACGCCCCAGACATAGAGTGTCTCGCCGAAATCGGTGTCGATTTCTTCAAGCCCCATGGCGTCGGCCACATCCAGCACGCCCAGCAGCCCGAAGGTCGTGTTCACGAGGAACCGGAAGGAGTTATGGGCCGCATTCTCGACCCGGCCCTGCAGCAGGTTGTTCATGATGCGCGAGGGCTGCTCGAGATTGTGGGTCGCGTTGCTGATCGCGTCGACCACCGGCTCGGGCACCACGGTGACATAGGCCCGGGACACATCGCGCAGGACGGCCTTGTCCAGCGTCTTGTTGAAGGTATGAACCCCGCGATTGGCGGGCTCCAGCGGGTCGATGATGTCACTGGCGTTCTGCGGCTTGGCGCAGGCCCCCAGGGCGGCAATCAGAACAAGACAGGACACAGGCCGCAAAATGCGGCGAAGAGATTGGGACATAGAACTCGGCTTCCGGGATCAGCAGCGACAATTGGCTTGCAGTATATACGCCTATACGCCCTTAGATAGGAAAGGCTTCGTGATTAGAGAAGCCACGTTAAACAAGTAAGCGTAAGAATCGGCAGAGCTCCGCCTTTCCGGGCGGTGGATCCGAAGAAGAACAGGGACACGTCATGGCAGCACGCAGACCGCCAAATGCCGGCAAGGGCAAGGAAGAACTGGGCGCAATCCGGCGCGCGAACATGCCGCTCTTCGGGTCGGTGTTCGTGTTCTCGATCTTTGTGAACCTGCTGATGCTGACCGGGCCGCTTTATATGCTGCAGGTCTATGACCGCGTGCTGGGCAGCCAGTCCGAAGAGACATTGCTGGCGCTTTCGGCGCTGGTCGCCTTCCTCTTCCTGATGATGGGCGTGCTCGACTGGGCGCGGGGCCGGGTGCTGGCCCGGGCCGGGGCGCGGATGCAGGACACGCTGGACCAGCGGGTCTTCTCAGCCTCCCTCCGCAAGTCCCTGCGCGAGGGGCAGACCACCGCCGCGACCGGCCTGCGCGACCTCGAAGCGATGCAGCGACTTTTGTCCTCGCCTGCCCTGCTGGCCGTGTTCGACATTCCCTGGACGCCGCTCTTCGTGGCGGCGATCTTCATCTTCCACCCGTGGCTTGGCTATCTCGCCATGGTGGGCGGGACCTTCCTGATCATTGTGACCGTGCTGAACCAATGGCTCACCAGCCGCCCGGTCAGCAAGGCGAACGAAGCCTCGGCCCGGGCCGAGATGATGTCACAACAACTCGCTGGGGGGGCCGAAACGGTCGAGGCGCTGGGGATGCGTGGCTCGGCCTTTGCCCGCTGGAATCAGGTGCGCAGCGCCTCGCTGACCGAGACGCTGACCTCTTCGGACCGGACGGGCGGCTTCTCGACCCTGACCAAGACCTTCCGACTGTTCCTGCAATCGGCGATGCTGGGCCTCGGCGCCTATCTCGTTCTGCAGGGGGAGCTGACGGCCGGCGCCATGATCGCAGGCTCGATCCTGATGGGCCGTGCCCTCGCCCCGATCGAGATGGCCATCGGCCAATGGCCGCTGGTGCAGCGCGCCATGAAAGGGCGGCGCGACCTGATCGAGCTGCTGGATACGATCCCCCCGGATCCCGAACGGACCCCCCTGCCCAAGCCCAAGGCGCGCCTCGCCGTCGAGCAGTTGATCGTCGTCCCCCCGGGGGAGGCACAGGCCGCCCTGCGCAGCATCTCGTTCACCGTGGCCCCGGGCGAGGCCTGCGGCGTGATCGGGCAGAGCGGCGCGGGCAAGTCGACGCTGGCGCGGGCCCTGACGGGGATCTGGCCAGCGGCGGGCGGCAAGATCCGGCTCGACGGCGCGTCCCTCGACCAGTTCGGACCGGATGTGCTGGGCACCCATATCGGCTATCTGCCGCAGCAGGTGGTGCTGTTTGACGGCACGATTGCCGAGAACATTGCCCGCCTCGCGACGCAACCCGATGCCCAGGCCGTGGTGGATGCCGCGAAGCGGGCCGACGCCCATGAGATGATCCTGAAGCTGCCCAAGGGCTATGACACCCAGATCCTCGGCAGCCAGACCAAGCTGTCCGGCGGCCAGATGCAGCGGATCGGGCTGGCGCGCGCGCTCTATGGCGACCCGGTGCTTCTGGTGCTGGATGAGCCGAACTCGAACCTCGACAATAGCGGGTCGCAGGCCCTGAATGCCGCCGTCGCGCGGATGAAGAAGGACGGCAAGGCCGTGCTGATCATGGCGCACCGCCCCGCCGCGATCGAGCAGTGCGATACGCTGCTCGTGCTCGAAGGCGGCTCGCGCAAGGCCTTCGGGCCCCGCGACGAAGTCCTGAAATCCATGGTTTCGAACCACAAGGAAATCCTCAAGAAAGCTGCCGGAGGCGTGTCATGAGCCCCTCATCCCGCAAATTCCCCGCCCGTCGCCAATTGCTGATCGGCGGTTTGACCCTCGCGATTCTGGTCGGAGGGTTCGGCACCTGGTCCGTCATGGCCAATATCGCCGGGGCCATCATCGCGCCCGGCCAGATCGAGGTCGATCAGAACCGGCAGGTCGTGCAGCATCCCGATGGCGGCGTGGTCCAGAACATCGCCGTGGACGAGGGGGATACGGTGGAAAGCGGTGCGCTGCTGATTCAGCTCGACCCGACGCTTCTTCTGACGGATCTCGCGATTGTCGAGGGGCAGCTTTTTGAGCTGATGGCCCGTCGCGCGCTCCTCGTGGCGGAACGGGACGGGGTGGATGAGGTGGTCTTCGACGATGCGCTGCTGCTTGCGGCGGCGACGAGCGCCGAGATTGCCGATGTCATGGCCGGGCAGCGCCGCCTTTTCGAGGCGCGCAACACCTCGATCCAGACCGAAACCGAACAGCTCGCCCGCCGCCGCTCCCAGATCGACAACCAGATCGAGGGCATCACCGCGCAGCAGGTGGCCCTCGGCAAGCAGCTCGACCTGATCGAACAGGAACTCGCGGATCAGCAGAGCCTGCTGGATCGCGGTCTGGCGCAGGCGTCGCGCGTCTTGTCCCTGCAACGGGAACAGGCCCGCCTGCTCGGCTCGGTCGGGGAACTGACCGCATCCAAGGCGGAATTCGGCGGTCGGCAGACCGAGATCGACATCGAGATCCTCAAACTGACCACCTCGCGCCGGGAAGAGGCGATCGCCCGCCTGCGCGACACCCAGGCCCAGGAGCTGGAATTGCAGCAGCAGCGCCACGCCCTGCGCGAGCGGCTGAGCCGGCTTGATATCCGCGCGCCTGTAGGCGGCATCGTCTATGACCTGACGATCTTTGCCGAACGCTCGGTGATCCGGGCGGCGGAGCCGGTGCTGTATCTCGTGCCGCAGGACCGGCCCCTGATCATCACCAGCCGGGTGAACCCGATCAATGTGGACGAAGTCTTTGTCGGGCAGGAGGTCAACCTGCGCTTCTCGGCCTTCGACCAGCGCCGCACGCCCGAGCTCAAGGGGGAGGTCGTGAGCGTCTCGCCCGACGCCTTTATCGACGAAACCACCGGCGCGTCCTTCTACCGGGTCGAGACCGCTCCGCAGGAGGGTGAGATCGAGAAACTCTCCGGGCTCGACCTGATCCCGGGCATGCCGGTCGAGGCCTTCATCCGGACCGCCGATCGCACCCCGATCGAGTATTTCGTGAAACCGCTCAGCGACTATTTCAATCGCGCCTTCCGTGAGGGATAAACGACCCGAAATCACGGGAGACTGAGCATGGCCACCACTTTCGAAGACCGCCTCGCCGCCTTGGGCGTCACCTTGCCCGAGGCCGCCGCGCCCGCGGCCAATTACGTGCCCTTCGTCCAGGTCGGCGATCTGGTCCATGTGTCCGGGCAACTGCCCATGGCCGATGGAGAGATGATCAAGGGCAAGCTCGGCGCGGATCTGGAGGCCGAGGCAGGCGCCGAGGCGGCCAAGCGGTGCGCGATCAACCTGCTGGCGCAGGTGCGCGCGGCCTGTGATGGCGATCTTGAGCGGTTCGTGCGTGTGGTCAAGCTCGTGGGCTTCGTGAACTCGACCCTCGACTTCGAGGACCAGCCCAAGGTGATCAACGGCGCGTCGGACTTCATGGTCGAGGCCCTCGGCGATGCCGGGCGCCATGCGCGCTCCGCCGTCAGCGCGGCCGCCCTGCCCTTCGGCGTCGCGGTCGAGATCGAAGGGATTTTTCAGATCCGCCCATGACCGCCCTGCCCCAAGCTTTCCTGGATCGGCCCCTCGCGCATCGTGGTCTCCATGACGAGCGCGCGGGGATCATCGAGAACAGTCCGAGCGCCATGGCCGCCGCCGTCGCCCATGGTTATGGCATCGAGTTGGACGTTCAGGTCACCCGGGACGGCGAGGCCCTGGTGTTTCATGACGCGCGGCTGGAGCGGTTGACCGGGCAGGACGGCCTCGTCCGCGACCACACGCTGGCCGAGATGACCCGGTTTCCCCTGCTGGGCGGGGACGAACCCTCTGCCTCGCTACGCGATGTGCTGGCAATGGTGGACGGGCGCGTTCCGGTCCTGATCGAACTCAAGAGCCAGCCGAGCGAGGACGCGCCCGAGGACGGCACCCTCGCCCGCGCCGTCGCCCGCGCCCTGTCGGGGTATGACGGGTTGGCGGCCACGATGTGCTTCAACCCGCAGGCCGTCGCCCCCCTGCGGCAGGCCGCCCCGGATCGCGCCCTTGGACTGGTGACCGAGGATTTCTCGACCCTGCCCTATCTGAGCGCGGCGCAGCAGGATCACCTGAACAACATGACGGATTTCGACGCGGTCGGAGCCAGTTTCATCAGCCATGATTGCAAATCCCTCCACATGGCCCCGGTTCAGAGCATGAAGGCGCGCGGTGTTCCCGTTCTGACATGGACCATCAAGAGCCCCGAAGATGCCCAAGCCGCCCTGAAGACCGCCGACAACATCACCTTCGAGGGATACCTGCCCTGAGCGCACCGCATCGGACCTGCGCAGGGTTGACCCCCCTCGCCCCGGGGCCATCTTTGACAGCAGAGCCCGATGGTGAAAGCTTCGATGATCCCAGATCCCGCCCCCGAGACGCCCGCGCCCCCCGATCCTGACGAGACCCGCGTCGAGATCAGCGTGATCCACACGCTGGCCGAGATCGCGCCGGAGGTCTGGGATGCCTGCGCCTGCCCCGAGGCCGCCGATGGCGGCCGCCCGGCGGATCCGTTCACGACGCACAGGTTCCTGTTCGCGCTGGAACGGTCCGGCTCGGTCGGCGCCGGCAGTGGCTGGGGCCCGCGCTACCTCGTGGCGCGCGCGGCCGAGACGGTGATCGCGGTCGCGCCGCTCTATGCGAAGTCCCACAGCCAGGGCGAATACATCTTCGACCACAATTGGGCCCATGCCTATGAACGCGCGGGCGGGCGATACTACCCGAAACTGCAGGTCGCGGTCCCCTTCACCCCGGCCACCGGGCGGCGGCTGCTCGTGCGCCCGGGCTACGAGACCATCGGGCAATCCGCCCTCGTTCAGGGCGCGGTGCAGGTCGCGGTGGAGGCAGAGGTCAGCTCGCTCCACATCACCTTCTGCACCGAGCAGGAGGCCCGCGCGGGCGAGGCGATGGGTCTGATGGCACGCACGAGCCAGCAGTTCCACTGGGAGAACCGCGATTACGGGCAATTCGACGACTTCCTCGCCTCGCTCTCGTCACGCAAACGCAAGAATATCCGCAAGGAACGCCAAACTGCCCAGGCCTTTGGCGGCGAGATCGTGCAGCTTACCGGCGACGACATTCAGCCCGCCCATTGGGATGCGTTCTGGGTGTTCTATCAGGATACGGGCGCGCGCAAATGGGGCACGCCCTATCTCACACGGCGCTTCTTCGACATCGCGCAAGAGACCCTGCGCGACGACATGATGATGGTCCTCGCCCTGCGCGACGGTGTGCCCATCGCGGGTGCGCTGAACTTCATCGGTCGCGACGTGCTCTATGGGCGCTATTGGGGCTGTATCGAGGATTACCCCTGCCTGCATTTCGAGGCCTGCTATTATCAGGCCATCGATTTCGCCATTGCCCAGGGGCTCGCGACGGTCGAGGCCGGGGCCCAGGGGGCGCATAAGCTTGCGCGCGGCTACCTGCCGACCCAGACCCATTCCCTGCACTGGGTGCGCGATCCGGGCTTTGCCGATGCGATCCGCACCTATCTGGTCGCCGAGAAGGACGCGGTGGACGAAGAGATCGAAGTGATGACGGGCTATGGCCCGTTCAAGAAAACCCTGTCGGAGGACTGATGGCTGAGAAACTGACCCCTGAGACCCGCGATGCGGAGCTGGCCCCTCTTCTGGCGACGGGATGGGCGCTGGTCGATGGGCGCGACGCCATCGAGAAGTCCTTCGAATTTGCGGATTTCACCGCCGCATTCGCCTTCATGAGCCATGTGGCGCTCTGGGCCGAGAAATGGGATCACCATCCGGAATGGTTCAACGTCTATCGCAAGGTGGACGTGACGCTGAGCACCCATGATGTGGGCGGTCTGTCCGATCTCGATATCAAGCTCGCGACCAAGATCGACGCGCTGGCCTAGGCCGCGAGCGGCGCGGCCTGCGCCGCGCGATCCGCGCCGATGACCAGACGCCCGGCCACCACCGCCTCATGGGCGCGCAGAACCCGGCGCGCGCAGGGACCGTAGCCCGCGATGAAGGCGGCAAGATCCGGAAAGGTTTCGAACGCGCTCTCGGTGCGGGCGGGACCGAAGGCGCGCATCCCCTCCTCGCCGGGATGAAAACTTTCGCTCGGAACACCCTCGGCAAAGACGATCTCGTGTCGGGCAAAGAGAAGGTGGACATAGGTCACCTGCATCCGCGGCGCGGGCGCGACGCTCACTCCGTTGACCAGATGGCAGGCCGCGGCCAGCACCTCCTCCTCTGCGAGCAGCAGATCCAGCCGCCCATCCTGCAGCAGCATCCGGTGCTGCGGCGACACGAAAAGCGGGCGCGTGCCGCCAAGGGCTTCGGGCGCGAAGCGGATCGGCGCGGCCGCGCCGTCGCCGGGCAGGGTGAGCTGCCCGACCCAGAGCAAGCGCTGCGCCCCATGGTCCCGTGTCAGCACCAGATCGCCCGCGCGCAGCTCCTCGACCGGGACCTCACCCTCGGGCGTGGCGATCAGGGTCCCCGCGACGAAACAAGGCGCCGTGATCGAACTGACCGGGACATCGGTGCTGCTGTTGACCCATTTGCTGCCCGTGGCCTCGCCATCCTCGAGCTGCGTGCCATCGGTGGCCATGAAGATCTGGCTGCCATCGGAGAGGTAGAAGGTCACGCCTTCGACCACTTGCTCCCCATCGCCGAAATCCACGCCCACTGCATCGCCAAGGTAGGATGCAGTGACCTTGGACCCGTTGATCGTGTCACCGGGGCCGATATCGCCATCGCCGTCCTGATCCACCAGCTTGAGATCCATGACCTTCAGGTCCGTTCCCTCGGGCAGGTAATAGGCGTCATTCGGATAGCCCACACTGGAATAGCTGTGGTCCGAGGCGTCATCCTGCGTCGCGAGAGATTTGGATTTCTTGGGCAAACCGGCATCCCGATGGTGCCTGCCGCGCAGGCGTGTTCAGGATCTGTTCTAGACCTGTGCCCGTGTGATTCTGGTTAACAGAGCCCTGTGGGCCGCCGCGGTCAGCCCGCCTCGCGCAGGACAGCCCCGGCAAGATAGAGGGACCCGCAGATCACGACGCGGGCCTGCGGGGTCTGCGCCGAGATCTCGGCCAGCGCCTCGGCAACGCCCGCAGCTTCGGTCGCCACGAGCCCGACACCGCGCGCGGCCTCAGCAGTTTCCGCCGCCGTCAGGGTCGCCTGCTCGCCCGGGATCGACAGCGCATGCAGGCCCTGGGCCTGGGCCGCCAGCGGGCGGAGGAACCCGCTCACATCCTTGGTGCGCAGCATCCCGCAGACCAGATAGGTCGGGCGCGCCGGCAGGCTGAACAGGGTGTCGGCCAGGGCCGTTCCCGCCGCCGGGTTGTGCCCGCCATCGAGCCACAGATCGAGCGTGGGATACGCCTCGGCCAGCGGCCCGCTGCGCAGACGCTGCATCCGGGCGGGCCATTCGGCCTGGGTCATCGCGGCCTCGGCCTGCCCCGCGCCCAGCGCGCGCAGACCCGCCAGGGCCGCCCCCGCATTCTCGATCTGGTGCGGGCCGGGCAGTGCCGGACGCGGCAGGTCCAGAAGGCCGGTCTCGTCCTGATAGACCAGCCGGTCATGCTCGATCCCCACATGCCAGTGCTGGCCATGGATCAGGAGCGGCGCGCCCGCCCTGGCCGCCTTGGCCTCGATCACCTCCAGCGCCTCATCCGATTGCGGCCCGACCACGCAGGGCACGCCACGCTTCAGGATCCCGGCCTTTTCGCCCGCGATCTCGGCCACGGTCTCGCCCAGAAACTGCTGATGATCGAGGGAGATCGGCGTGATCACGCAGAGCGCGGGCCGGTCCGCCACATTCGTCGCATCAAGCCGTCCGCCCAGCCCGACCTCCAGCAGGGTGTAATCCGCCGGAGTCCGGGCGAAGGCCAACAGGGCCGCCACCGTGGTGATCTCGAAATAGGTGATCGACGCGCCGCCATTGGCGCGCTCGCATTCCTCGAGCAGCTCCGCGAGATAGGGCTCGGAGATCAGCGTTCCGGCCACCCGGATCCGCTCATGAAACCGCGCCAGATGGGGCGAGGTATAGGCGTGACAGGTGAGCCCGGCCCCTTCGAGCCCGGCGCGGATCATCGCGAGGGTCGAGCCCTTGCCATTTGTTCCGGCGATATGGATCACCGGCGGCAGGGCGCGCTCGGGGTGATCGAGCGTCGCCAGCAGGCGCCAGACCCGGTCGAGGGTCAGATCGATGATCTTGGGATGCAGCGACATCAGCCTTTCGAGGATGATGTCCGAATTTGCCCCGCTCACGCGCCGGAGGGGCGTCCTTCCCCGGGCTGTGCAAGCGGCGGAGAGGATTCGGTCGGGGCGGGCTCTGCCGCGCCCTCTTCGGCGGCGGGGCTGGGCGCCGGGGCGGGCAGGTCGCCCGCGATGGCCGGATCCAGCCCGAGCAGCATCCGGGTGATCCGGATCAGCTCTTCGCGCATCTTCATGCGGTGGGTCACCCGGTCGAGCATCCCGTGATCGAGCAGGTACTCGGCCCGCTGGAACCCTTCGGGCAGCTTCTCGCGGATGGTCTGTTCGATCACGCGCGGCCCGGCAAAGCAGATCAGCGCATTGGGCTCGGCAATCTGCACATCGCCCAGCATCGCGTAAGAGGCCGTCACCCCGCCCGTGGTCGGGTGGGTCAGCACGACGATATAGGGCAGCCCGGCTTCCTTGAGCATCTCGACCGCGACGGTCGTGCGCGGCATCTGCATCAGGCTGAGAATGCCCTCCTGCATGCGCGCGCCCCCGGCGGCAGAGAACAGGATCAGCGGGCGCTTCAGCTCGACCGCGCGCTCGGCGGCGGCCACGATCGCATTGCCCACATACATCCCCATGGACCCGCCCATGAAGCTGAAATCCTGTGCCGCGGCGATGATCGGCGTGCGCCCGATCTCGCCCTCGGCGACCAGCATCGCTTCTTTCTCGCCGGTGGTTTTCACCGCGGCCTTCATGCGGTCTGGGTATTTCTTCTGGTCGCGGAACTGCAGGGGATCGGCGATCGGGGCGGGGACCTCCACCTCCGAGAAGACACCGCCATCAAACAGGCCCTCGAAGCGGGCCCGGGGCGTGATGCCCATATGATGGTCGCAGCTCACGCAGACGAATTGGTTATCCGACAGCTCCCGGTGGAACAGCATGGTTCCGCATTCGGGGCATTTCGTCCACAGGTTCTCGGGCACTTCGCGGCGCGAGAACAGGGAGTTGATGGTCGGGCGGACGTAGTTGGAGATCCAGTTCATCGGTCGCTCTGGTCAGAGGAGGGGCGTGGCCATATGCGCCTGAGATAGTCGGCGCCGCCGGGAAATGCAATCAGCGCGCGACAGCCCAGCGCACCGCAAGGTAGAGCAGAACCGTCATCGCCATATCCTGCCACAGGAGCGGCGCGATCTCGGCGGCATCCGAAATCGCCAGCTCGGTCGTATAGAGGGACAGGCCCGGGATCGTGCCCTGCACCGAGATCCCGAGGATCGCAAAGCAGTTATTGGCAAAGTGCATCCCCCAGGCCGCGCCGATATGACCCGTCCGCCGGGTCAGGTCCGCCGCCAGGAGGCCAAAGAGCCCGGCAGCCAGCGCCACCATCCAGGCGACCTCTCCGGTGGCGGTCGGGTCGTAATGGGCCAGCCCGAACAGAATGCTGGGCAGGAGCATCCAGACCAGAGGGTTGGCAAAGCGCGTGGCGAGCTCCTGTTGCAGGTAGCCGCGAAAGAGCATCTCTTCGGCCCCGGTCTGCACCGCGATCAGGCAGAGCGCGAGGGGCAGGAAAGACGCCCAGATCGCGAAAGGCAGGTTGGGCAGGATCTCGATCCGCGGCAGAAACAGCACCATGGACAGGACCAGCCCGGCAGCGGTGATCAGCGCCGCGCGTTGAAAGCCGCGCCGCCCCAGCCCCGGTGGGCCAAGCGTCGTGGCCAGCCCGCGCCCATGGACCAGCCGAAGCGCCGCCCAGAGCCCGAGGATCACCCCGCCAAACGTCGCCAGCAGCAAGAGCGTCGCGGTCGGCCCGGCGGCCTGTTCGACCCGCTGCATCCAATGCACCAGCGCCGCCTCGCCCCCGATCAGCGCGATCAGGCCAAACAGCCCCGCGAGACACCCGATATAGACCACGACCAGAAGGGCCAGACCGGCAAAGAACCGCCACAGCGCGGGACGTGCCCGCGCGGGGGCGGCAAATCGGTCGAATTCAGGGGTCCAGAAGGACATGGGGCATGGCTCCGGCTGTGCGCGCGGACCCTATGGCCCGCGCGGACGCCGAGGACAACCGTCCTCAGTTGCAATTCGCGCCGCAGGCGGGCGGCATCAGTGGCGGCGCGAAGGGCGCGTTCGGCCCCAGATGGCAGGCGCTGCCACAGCCCGGACCGGTGTTGTTCACCCAACCCGGGCGCGCCGGAGCCCCCGAAAGCGGCGTATAGCGGGAATGGAGCACCGGCGGATTGGTCCCCGGCACGCTCAGGGGTAGAACGCCCGGATCCACCTCGGTCGTGAAGTTCGCCGCGTTCGGGCCCGACAGGGTGCTGCACTTCGCCCCGGGCTTCCCACCGCGCAGCAGACGGCACCAGGTGGGGTCATCGGGCGAGATGTTGAACACGTTATTGCCCCGATGGCAGCTGGTGCAGTTCTGCGACAGCTCGGTCGCGTCCTGCATCTCGCGGATCTTGATGACCGCGTTGTTGCCAAAGGGAATGATGTCACCGGTGCCCTTTTCGAGGTTGTCCCAGAAACAGGCCTTGCCGGTCTCGGCACTCTGACAGATCACGCCCGCCACGTTCGATGGGCCCCCGGATCCGCGCGGCAGGGCGATACAGCTGCCGCGCACCGAGGGCGAGGCATAGGTATAGACCGCCGCGGTTTGACCCTGCACGATCAGAGTGCTCGCAAGATTGCCCTGGAACGTCCATTTCGACGAATTGGTCGAGAAATCCGGCGGTACGGGCACATCGTCGGCCCCGCAACTGCGCATGTAATCGGTCTGGCTCAGAGAGGCGATCACCCACTCGGCGAGCTGGAATTTCACCTCCAGGATCTCGGGGCGCAGCACCGCTTCGATCTGTTGCTCGGGAAAGAGCAGCCGCGACAGGAACTCCGCCCGCCAGATCAGCGCCGAGCGGCGCTCATCCTCCAGCATCTGCGCCTCGGCCCGGATGGTGAGGTACTGGGCATAGAGCCGGTTCGTGTCGTCGAGATCGCGGATCCCGCGCAACTCATCGAGCATCTTGGTCATTCTGAGCAACCGATCCATGTCCGGCAGCTCACGGGGCTTACCCGCGCGCCGCTCCAGCAAGGCGACCTCCTGGATCTCGGACAGAAGCTTGGCCGCCTCCCCGCGCGAGATCTCGACCGGGCGACCTTCGATATCGAAGGCCTGTCCGTGGCCGGCGATGGCCATGCGTTTCTCAAAACCATAGCGCGCGCCCTCGGTCAGTTCGGGCGGCAGGACGATGCGCCCATCGGGCAAAGGCTTGGCCTCCTTGTCCAACTCGGGATGGGCGCGCAGGAATTGCTCAATCTGGGTGGCGCTCAGGCGTAGATCCCGCAGGATCTCGGGCCGGACGATCAGCTCGGCCTGGGGTCGAACGATCAGCGTGGACTCCGGCAGGATACTGAGGCCGGGGTTCGTGTCCTGCGCCTCTGCCGGAAGTGGCAGCGCAAGGGTCAGCAGGGCAGTCATCAATTGGGAAATACGGGTCATGAAAATCTCCGAGGCTGAAATAGCCCCCGGAGGCTGCCAAGCCCTCCGTCAGCGGCCCGTTAGGTGCCCGCCATCTTGTACCCGCGCCCGCGAGCGCGTATCAGGCGGGGCAATTGCCAGGAGAGACACGTCATGCTCAAGCGTCCGTTCGACAAGTCCAAATTGCCCAGCCGTCATGTCACCGAAGGCCCGGCCCGCGCGCCGCACCGGTCCTATTACTATGCGATGGGCATGACCGAGGAAGAGATCCACCAGCCTCTGGTCGGGGTCGCCACCTGCTGGAACGAGGCCGCGCCCTGCAACATCGCGCTCAGCCGTCAGGCCCAGGCGGTCAAGATGGGCGTCAAGCAGGCCTCTGGCACACCGCGCGAATTCACGACGATCACCGTGACCGACGGCATCGCCATGGGCCATGAAGGCATGCGTTCGTCGCTGGCATCGCGCGAGGCGATCGCCGACACGGTCGAGCTGACCATGCGCGGTCATTGCTATGACGCGGTTGTCGGTCTGGCGGGCTGCGACAAGTCCCTGCCGGGGATGATGATGGCCATGGTGCGCCTGAATGTGCCCTCGGTCTTCATCTATGGCGGCTCGATCCTGCCGGGCCGGTTGAACGGCGAGGATGTCACGGTTCAGGACGTGTTCGAGGCCGTGGGCAAGCACCAGGCCGGGAACTACTCGGATGCCGAGCTCGAAGTGCTGGAGCGTGTGGCCTGCCCGTCCGCCGGGGCGTGCGGCGGTCAGTTCACCGCCAACACCATGGCCTGTGTCTCCGAGGCGATTGGCCTTGCGCTGCCGAACTCCGCCGGGGCCCCTGCCCCCTATGAGAGCCGTGATGCCTATGGCGAAGCCTCGGGCCGCGCGGTCATGGACCTGATCGAGAAGAACATCCGCGCACGGGACATCGTGACCCGCAAGTCGCTGGAAAACGCGGCACGGATCGTGGCCTGCACCGGCGGGTCGACCAATGCCGGTTTGCACCTGCCCGCGATTGCCCATGAGGCCGGGATCTCCTTCACGCTGCAGGATGTCTGCGACATCTTCCGTGACACGCCCTATTTCGTCGACCTGAAGCCGGGCGGCAAATACGTGGCCAAGGACATGTACGAGGCGGGCGGCGTGCCGGTCGTGATGCGCGAACTGCGCCGCGCCGGTCTGATCCACGAAGATTGCATGACCGCGACGGGCTATTCCATGGGCGAAGAGCTCGACAAGGTCGCGCTCGAGGCCGATGGCCGGGTGATCTACCCGGTGGACAAGCCGCTTTCGACCACGGGCGGTGTTGTCGGACTGGAGGGTAACCTCGCCCCGGAAGGTGCCATCGTGAAGATCGCGGGCATGACCGAGGACCAGCTGAGCTTCACCGGCCCGGCCCGCGTGTTCGAATGCGAGGAAGATGCCTTCGAAGCGGTGCAGAACCGCGCCTATGAAGAAGGCGATGTCTTCGTCATCCGCAACGAGGGCCCCGCAGGCGGCCCGGGCATGCGCGAGATGCTGGCAACCACCGCCGCGCTGTCGGGTCAGGGCATGGGCAAGAAGGTGGCGCTGATCACCGATGGCCGCTTCTCGGGGGCGACACGCGGCTTCTGCGTCGGGCATGTGGGTCCGGAATCGGCCCATGGTGGCCCGATTGCGATGCTCCAGGATGGCGACATGATCACCATCGACGCGCTCAAGGGTGAGCTGTCCGTCGCGCTCAGCGAGGACGAGCTGGCCGAGCGCAAGGCGAATTGGGCCGGGCCGCGCGAAACGATCTATGCCACCGGTGCCCTGTGGAAATACGCCCAGCTCGTGGGCGGCGCGCGTCTCGGGGCGGTGACCCATCCCGGCGGCGGCGAAGAAAAGCACGTTTACGCCGATCTCTGAGCGGTTCGCTCTGCGCCGGGTCCGCAATGCGGGCCTGGCCGGGCTCGCCAGCCTGATGCTGGCGGGCTGCGCCGAATTGGGCGCGATCGGCCTGTCGATCGGTGCCATCGGCCAACCCACTGTCGCCGTGTCCCGCGGGGAGGTCACGATTGCCGGACCCGACGGGTTCTGCGTCTATCCCTTCGCCACGCGGGATCGCGGCCCGCAGGCCTTTGTCCTGCTGGGAAACTGCGCGGCGATCACCCGCTCGGAAGAGGCCCCGCAACCCCCGATCCACGCGGTCCTGACCGCCACCGTCCGCGAGACCGACGCGATCGAGGTCGCAAGCCAGGCCGCAGTTCTGGCGGAATTCCTGCGCTCGGAGACAGGGCGCGCGATGCTCAGCCGCGCGAAGGAGGCCGAGACGGTCACGATCCTCGACAGTTTCGAGCGCGGCGATGTCCTCTATGTCCATACCCGCGACACCAGCCCGAGCTATGCGCCCGGCATGAGTGCCGAGCACTGGCGGGCCTTTCTCGATGTGGACGGGCGGGTGGTTGCCCTGGCCGTGCTGGGGTTCGAGGCGGATCCGCTCTCGGCGCGTGAGGGTCTGGCGGCGGCGCGCGACTTCGTCACCGCGATCCAGCGCAGCAATCCCGCCACGGTGGCCGAGGCGCAATAGGGCGCACCCGCTTCGCGCTTGCCGCGCGGGCGTTCAGCGGTAGGGTAATGGCGTGCGCCCCGGAGGGGGACGCGCCAGTCCATGGGCCGATGGAAAGGGACCACGCCGCATGCTGCGCCGATTGAGCGATCTGATCACCGGACAGAAGGACCCGCTCGCCGGGGACGCGCCCTCGGGCGAGACCGCCGAAGAGCTGCGCGCGCGCCGGGACGCCGCGCGCCTGTCGCGCGGGATGGCGGATCGCGACGCCCGAGACGCAGACGCCGCGCTGCGCGCCCTTGCGGGCACGCCCGCAACCGGCCCGGCCGGCGCGCTCGACGCGTACAGGCCCCTCTGCTGGACCCGTGCGACCCTGCCCGCCGCCCATGTCGGGCCGGAGACCGGGACCGAGGTCAGCCCGGACCTTACGCTGTTTCACGACTGCCCGCTGGCCGAGATCACCCTGCGTCAGACCCTCGCGCCCGTCGCTGCCCCGGCCCGCTTTGCCCTGTCGCTGGACACGTTGCGGTTCCAGGGGTCCTTTTTGTCGCTGGTCCTGACCCTGCCCGAGGCGCAGACGAGCGCGATCGGCCTGCGCGATGTGCTTAGGCTGACGCTTGCTGTCGAGATGAGCGCGCAGACGCGGCTCTATGGCCGCCTGAACCTGCAGCAAGGCCCGAACACCGCGCAGATGCTGGCAGAAGTCCCGCCCGGCGAAGACGGGGCCACCGAGATCGCCTTCGATCTGGCCTATGGCGATCTGCGCGACCTGCCGGTGGAGCGGGTCTGGATCGACCTGATGGTCGAAGACCCGGCCATGCGACGCGTCACACTCCACGACCTGATCCTGTCGCGCCATCCCCGAGCGGAGCTGTGATGCCCATGTCCCCTGCCGACACCACACCTTTTCAGCTGGACATGACCGCCTTCGCGGAGGGCATCTGGCAAGGCCGTCTCAGCGCCCCCACACCCGCAGCCGCCCCGGAGCTTGCGGTGTTTCGCGACGGCACCCGGGTTGCCGAGCCCGAGATCACCGCCCTGCCCGGCCAGCCGGGTCTGTGGGAGGTCCGCTGGACCCTGCCCGTTGCGGCCTTGCGCGACGGGACCTCGGTCTTTCTGATCACCGACACCGCCACCGACACGGTGCTGGCCCGTCTGCCGATCCTCGCGGGGGGCGATCTGGCCGATGACCTGCGCGGCGAGGTTGCACTGCTGCGGGCCGAGCTCGACCAGCTGCGCGCCGCCTTTCAGGCCGAGGCGCGGGCGCGGACCACCCGGCCGCCCAAGGACTGACGCAGCGTTGCGGATGACATCCCGTCCGCCCCCCGGCAGTCTGCGCGCCAACCGTCACACCACCGGAGAGCCATCATGACAGCCTATCCGCACCTCCTGCGCCCGCTGGAGCTCGGGCATACGACCCTGCGCAACCGGGTGCTCATGGGGTCGATGCATACCGGGCTCGAAGAGACGCGCGACTGGAACCGGGTGGCCGAGTTCTATGCGGCGCGCGCCCGGGGCGGCGTGGGCCTGATGGTGACCGGGGGCATGGCACCCAACAAGGAGGGCGGCGTGTTTCCCGGCGCGGCAGGGCTGTTCACGCCCGAGGACATCGCCAACCACCGGATCGTGACGGACCGGGTCCACGCGGCCGAGGGCAAGATCGCGATGCAGATCCTCCATGCCGGGCGCTATGCCTATTCGCCCGATTGCGTCGGCCCCTCGGCGGTGAAATCCCCGATCTCCCCCTTTCCGCCCAAGGAACTGGATGAAGAGGGCATCGAAAAGCAGATCGCCGATATCGCCACCGCCGCCGCCCGAGCCCGCGAAGCCGGGTATGACGGGGTCGAGGTCATGGGCTCGGAAGGCTACTTCCTGAACCAGTTCCTCGTGACCCATACCAACCGGCGCGAGGATCGCTGGGGCGGCAGCTACGAGAACCGGATGCGCCTGCCGGTCGAGGTTGTGCGCCGGGTGCGCGAAGCCGTCGGCCCGGATTTCATCGTGATCTACCGGCTGAGCATGATCGATCTGATCCCCAATGGCTCCAGCTGGGAAGAGGTCGTGCAGCTCGCCCATGCCATCGAGGACGCGGGCGCATCGATCCTGAACACCGGGATCGGATGGCACGAGGCACGGATCCCGACCATCGCCACCTCGGTGCCGCGCAAAGCCTTTGCCTGGGTCACCCAGAAGCTGATGGGCGAGGTCACGATCCCCGTGATCACGTCGAACCGGATCAACACGCCCGAGGTCGCCGAAGAGGTGCTGGCCGAAGGCTGCGCGGACATGGTCTCGATGGCGCGGCCCTTCCTCGCGGATGCGGACTTCGTCGCCAAGGCCGCCGCCGGGCGGTCCGAGACCATCGCGCCCTGCATCGCCTGCAACCAGGCCTGCCTCGACCATACCTTCTCGGGCAAGCTGAGCTCTTGCCTTGTGAACCCGCGCGCCTGCCATGAGACCGAGCTGACCTATGCGCCCGCCGAGACGCCGCGCAAGATCGCGATTGTCGGCGCCGGGCCTGCGGGCCTGTCCACGGCGCTCGTCGCCGCCGAGCGGGGCCATGCGGTCACGCTCTTTGACCGGGCGGACCGGATCGGCGGACAGCTCAACATGGCGCGCATGGTCCCCGGCAAGGAGGAGTTCCACGGCCTCGTGGACTGGTACGAGACCATGGTCGCCGAGCGGCAGGTCGAGCTGCGCCTTGGGACAGAGGTCACCCCCGACACCGTCGCGGGCTATGACGCGGTGGTGGTGGCCACGGGCGTGCTGCCGCGCGACCCGGCAATCCCAGGTCAGGACGCCGAGAATGTGCTGTCCTATATAGATGTGCTGCGCGGCGGGGCCGAGGTTGGTCCGCGCGTAGCGATTGTCGGCGCGGGCGGGATCGGTTTCGATGTGGCCGAATACCTTGCCCATCAGGGCGAGAGCCCGACCGAAGACCCCGAGCTGTGGCAGCGCGAATGGGGTGTGGCGGACCCGGCCGAGATCCGGGGCGGTCTCGCGCCCGAGGGTCCGCAACCCGAAGCCAGCGCCCGCCAGATCACCCTGTTGCAGCGCAAGTCCGAGAAGCTCGGCAAGCGGCTGGGCAAGACCACGGGCTGGATCCACCGCGCCAGTCTTCAGATGAAGGGCGTCCAGATGATCGGCGGCGTGAATTACGAAGCGGTGACCGAGGACGGATTGCAGATCTCCAGGGGCGAGGCGCGCAACGACCCGGAGACGCTGGCGGTCGATACGGTGGTGCTCTGCGCCGGGCAGGTGCCCGACCGGAGCCTCGCCGATGCGCTGAGCGATGCCAGTATGCCCGTCCATGTGATCGGTGGGGCGGATGTGGCCACCGAGCTCGACGCGAAACGCGCCATCGATCAGGGCGCGCGGCTGGCCGCCACGCTCTGACCGCGCGGCCCGGGGCGACCCGCCGCCGGGCCTGCATCCGACCCGGGCTGCAAATTCGTCGTGCTCCGGTCACTTTTTCGGGATCCAAAGGGTGGCACTGGCCACAGGGCTCTAACGGTCGGGGCGCCGCTAAATCCTTCGGAAAACAAGGCAAAATAGCGGCATCGCCACGTTCTGGCCGGGTTGCAGCGGATTCCGCCAACAATAGCTGGGCAAAATCCCTATAATGACGGGATGACGGCCCAATAACGCCTGAATTGTCTCCGATACCTGATCAGTGAATGTAGCTGCCAGGATCAATCCGATGGACCGACTGACCGAAATGGAAGCATTTGCCACAGTGGTGGACCAAGGCGGATTCACCGATGCGGCCAAAAAGATGGGGATCTCGAAATCTGCGGTCTCCAAACACGTCTCGTCGCTCGAGGCGCGTCTCGGCGCACGCCTGCTCAACAGGACAACGCGCCGGGTGAGCCCGACCGAAATCGGGCTGGCCTATTACGACCGGGCGCGGCGGGTGCTCAATGATGCGGGCGAGGCCGATGCCCTCGTCAATGCCATGCAGTCCCAGCCTAGCGGATTGCTGCGGATCTCGGTGGCCACGGATTTCGGGGTCAATCACCTCTCTCCGGTGCTGGCCAAGTTCCTGCATGAATTTCCGGACATCCAGATCAACATGGTGCTGAACAACCGCTATGTGGAGCTGATCTCCGAGGGTTTCGATCTGGCCGTGCGGGTCGGCGAGCTGGAGGACAGCACGCTCCGGGCGCGCAAGCTGACCGAGACGTCGAAACGTCTGGTGGCAGCACCCGGCTATCTCGAAAGCTTCGGGACCCCGGAGAAGATCGACGATCTGAGCGACCACAAACTGCTGCACTATTCGAACCAGGCCTCGGGGAATTTGTGGAAGATCACGGCCCCGTCCGGCGAGAGACGGCAGATCCGAACAGCGGGCTGGCTGACGGTCAATGACGGGCAATCGCTGCTCAATGCAGCTGCGTCCGGGCTTGGCATCGCCTATCTGCCCACCTTCCTCTATCGCAAGGCGTTGGAGGCCGGTGAGGTGGTCGAAGTCCTGCCGGATCTGCCGTACGAGGATCTGGGCATCTATGCGGTCTATCCGCCGGGCCGGTTCACCCAGCCCAAGGTGCGCGCCTTCATCGACTTCCTCGTGGCGGAATACGCGCCGGACGGGCAGCCCAGCACGCTCTGACCGCTCAGGGCTGCACCAGAACGGCCTCGACCCGCCGGTTCGCCTCGCGCCCGGTTTCGGTGTCATTGCTGGCGCGGGGGGCGAGATAGCCCACCCCATCCGCCTGCACCCGATCTCCCGGCAGGTCGTATTCCGATAGCAGGCGCGCGCGCACCGCCTCGGCCCGGCGCTTGGACAGCGCCATGTTGCCCGCGGTCGAGCCCTGAGCATCGGAATGCCCGACCAGCACAACGCGGCGATCCGGATTGTCCCGCAAGAACCCGGCCAGCGCGCTGAGCGAGGCGAAGGGACCGGCAGAGAGGGTCGCACTGCCGACCTCGAAGCGCAGATCCTCGAGCACGATCCCGCCCTCACGCAGAAACGCCGCGCTGAACCCGGACGGGTCGGGGGTCGGCGCGAGCAGGGCATCGGGCGGCGTCTCGGCGGGGCCCGCGGCCACGGGGACGGCGATGCCAGCGGGCGTCACGGTGGTAAGCTGCACATAGCTCGCATCCCGGGTCGTGCTGAGAATGAGCCCGAGGACCGTGCCGGTCCCGGGATCCTCGGCGCCGATATAGCCGAACCGCCCGAGATCCACGATCATGGTCGGCGGATCCACATCTGGCATGGCGAGGCGGAAATTGTAGCCGCCGCAATCCCATGTCTCGCAGGTCAGAAAGGCCGTGTAGCCTGCCTCTCTCAGCTGCGGAGCAAGGCTCGCGATCAGGCTCGCAACGGAATGGGCCGGCTCCAGCCGCCAGACCCGGTGGCGGGCATCGCCTTCGACGATCCGGGTTGGCACCTCGCCTGCCGCCGCCCGGTCCGCAGGCAGGCGTGCGCGGATGGCCCGGTCGGTTGCATCATGGATCAGGCGCGCGCCCTCGGGCAGCGAGATGTCTTGCGCGCAAAGAGCGCTGGCCAGACAGGCCGGGACGATCCCGGCCAGCCATTTCACCGATGCGCCCCGTGATACTCGGCATTCGGGCGCATATCGACACCGGAGGCGAGCCGGTTCGTCATGTTGAAAAAGCCCGTGACGCTGGCGATGTCCCAAATATCGCGATCGCTGAACCCGTGGCCCCGCAGGATGTCGCGATCCGCTTCGGTGACCTTCGCGCTCGCCTCGGTCAGGGCGACCGCGTAGTCGAGCATGGCCATGGTTCGCGCATCAATATCCGCCACCCGGTAGTTCATCACCATCTGCTCACCCAGCTCCGGGTTGCCAGACAGCTCGCGCACGGTCGCGCCATGGGCCACCTGGCAGTAGTAGCACCGGTTCACCGAGGACACGACCACGGCAATCATCTCGCGCTCGAGCTTGGTCAGACCGCTCTCGGCGAGCATCAGGTCGTTATAGAGCGCCGCAAAGGTGTTCAGCTTGTCGATGTCAAAGGCGTAGGCCTTCAGCACATTGGGCACGAGCCCGAGCTTTTCCTCGCAGATCGCGAAATACTTGGCCGTTTCCGGCGGGAGCGGGTCCACCGCGGGCAGATCAAGCGCGGTTACAAGCTCTGGTGTATCGGTCACGGCGCGGGCTCCATCCAGTTGGGGTCTTGGCGATAATGGTACTGTTCCACAGGGACCATGCCGAGGGAAGCGTAGACCCCTTGGGCTGCGGCGTTCTCGCGCGTGGTCAGGATGGCAAAGGTATGGGCCCCGTGGCGACGCGCCCAGTCGGCAGCCCCGAGGGTCATGTTGCGCGCCGTGCCTAGACGGCGCAGAGGCGCGCTGACCTCGACCGCATGCATCATGGCGATGCCCTGATGCAGCGCGACAAAGGCGCAGCCCGCCGCGCGGTCGCGGACCCGGCCCAGAATGGCGGTCTTGGGGTCGCTGGACCCGGCCATGATCGCCCGGCGCGCGGGACCGATCCCGCCCGCGTCCCAGATCTCGCACATGATCTGCAGCGGTGGCCAGATCGCGAAGGCGCTGACCGGAGGCGGGCCATCCTGCGCCACGGTGTCGATCGGGGCGGTCATCACCACGACCGGGTCGTTGATCGTGTAGCCCATCGCGGCAAGCCGTGCGTCAAAGCCGGTCTGCGCCCCCCGCACCATGAAGAGCGGACGCTGGCCTAGCGCGGTCATGGCGGATGCGGCGGCGTCGATCTCATCCGTGCTCGGGTCCGGCCCTTCGGCCTCGCTCAGGGTGGCCGCCGAGACCCGTTGCCCCCCGCCCTGCCCCTCGCGCAGCAGGAAGGGCCCGCTGCGATGGGTCTGCGGCGCGGCCCAGGTCGCATCAATGGCCGCCCAGAGCGCGCTCATGCGGCCTCGGGGAAGGCCTGCCGCAGGGCGGTGACAGCTTCGCTCAGCAGACCGGGCTCGGTCCCGCGCACCACCACATTGGCGCCGAACACACCGTCGCGGATGAACGGGTAGGAGCCAAAGGACAGGTCCGGATAGCGCGCCGCCAGATCCCCCAGAGGGCCCGCGATCTCGCTTTCGGGGCGGATCACCTGCAGGCTTTCGGACAGGATCGGCGCACCACCATTGATCGTGGCCAGCACCGAGGCGACCATGGCCCGGAACACTGAAGGCACCCCTGCCATCACATGGACATTCTCGATGGTGAAGCCCGGCGCGGTGCTGACCGGGTTCTCGATCAGGCTGGCCCCGTCCGGAATACGCGCCATGCGCAGGCGCGCATCGTTGAGCTCTTTGCCCGTGGCCGCGTAATGGGCCGCCAGCAGCGCGCGCGCATCCTCGCGCACATCGATCGGACGCTCGAAGGCCGCCGCCACCGCGTCGGCGGTGATGTCGTCATGGGTCGGCCCGATCCCACCGGAGGTGAAGACATGGGTGTAACGCCCGCTCAGCTCGCGCACGGTGGCGATGATTGTCTCGGCGTCATCCGAGATCACCCGCGCCTCGACCAGCGGCACGCCCTTGGCCGTCAGCTCCCCGGCGAGGTGGTGCATGTTCTTGTCCTGGGTGCGGCCGGACAGGATTTCGTCCCCGATCACGATCATGGCGGCTGTGGGTGTGCTCATCGCGTGGTTCTTTCCTTGTGCTGCGCCTCGGTATAGGTCGAGCATCATGCGCTTTCAAACCCCTCTCGTCCCCGCGCGCCTGATCCGGCGCTATAACCGCTTTCTCAGCGATGCCACGCTCGAGGAAACCGGCGAAGAGGTCCGCGCCCATTGCCCCAATCCCGGCGCGATGCTGGGATTGAAGGAGCCGGGCCGGCGGATCTGGCTCGAGCCCAACGACGACCCCAAGACGAAGCTCAACTACGGCTGGCGTCTGGTCGAGCTGGAGGATGGGCACATGGCCGGGATCGACACCTCGGTGCCCAACAAGGTGGTGGGCGAGGCTTTGGTCGCGGGCGCGATTGCCGAGCTTGCCGCCTACAAGACGATCCGGCCCGAGGTGAAATACGGGACCAACTCCCGCGTGGATTTCCTGGCCACCCAGGACGGGCTGCCCGACGCCTATGTGGAAGTGAAGAATGTCCACCTGCGCCGCGATGGCGATTGGGCCGAGTTTCCCGACAGCGTGACCACCCGGGGTGCGAAGCATTTGGTCGAGCTCAGCCGCATGGTCGAGGCCGGGCACCGGGCCGTCATGCTCTATCTCGTGCAGCGCACGGATTGCACCCGGTTGCGCATGGCGCCGGATCTCGATCCGGGCTATGCGGCCGCCTTCGACGCAGCCCGGGAGGCGGGGGTTGAGATGCTCTGCTACGGCACCGAGATCGAGATCGGCGGAGTGACGCTCGGTCACGCGCTTCCCGTTGATCCTGCGCGGCAAACCGCCTAAGCGGGGCTAGCAGCACGGCGGAAAAACCCTTATCTGTCATGCATGATGGAGACCAGCGTGAACGAACAACCTCGGGCAACCCTGACCAAGGATGGTATTCGCCTCTATGAACGCGGCGACTTCGCCGGCATGCGCAAGGCCGGGGAGCTGGCGGCGACGATCCTCGACGAGATCGCGCCCCATGTGGTTCCGGGCGTCACCACGGGCGAGTTGGACCGGATCATCACCGACAAGGTCGATGCGGCGGGGGCGACCTCGGCGACCATCGGCTACAAGGGCTACAAGCACGGCTCCTGCATTTCGATCAACCATGTGGTCTGCCACGGCATCCCCAGCGAGAAGAAGCTCAAGGATGGCGACATCCTCAATATCGACGTGACGGTCATCGTGGATGGCTGGTTCGGCGACACTTCGCGGATGTATGTGGCGGGCAAGCTGGCCCGCCGGGCCGAGCGCCTGATCCAGGTGACCCATGATGCCCTCTTCAAGGGGATCGAGGCGGTCCGCCCGGGCAACACCTTTGGCGATATCGGCAACGCGATCCAGACTTACGTGGAAAGCCACCGCATGTCCGTGGTGCGCGATTTCTGCGGGCATGGGCTGGGCCGCGTGTTCCACGCGCCGCCGAATGTGCTGCATTACGGGCGCAAGGGGACCGGGCCGGTCCTCGAAGAGGGTATGTTCTTCACCATCGAGCCCATGGTCAATCTGGGCCGCCCGGAGACCAAGGTCCTGGCCGATGACTGGACCGCCGTAACCCGCGACAAGAGCCTGAGCGCGCAATACGAGCACTCGATCGGCGTGACCGCCGATGGCTGCGAGATCTTCACCCTCTCGCCCGGCGGCCTGTTCCACCCGACCTACACGCTCTGATCCCCCTGCGCAGACAAGAGAGGCCTTTTCTGGTAGCCTGAGGCACCCTAGGAGACCCCAATGTCATTTCAAAGCGCTGAATTTCCAAGACTAAATAATCAGATTTACCTCGCCGAAGGCGGCACCGAGACGGAATTGATGTACCGGCACGGTCATGAGTTGCGCGAGTTCGCGGTGTTTGAGCTGATGAACAAGCCCGCCGCCGTGGCCGATATGCATGACATGTACCGCCGCTATCTCGACGTGGTGGCTCGGCATCAATGCGGGGCGCTGCTGGCCGGGTTTGACTATCGCGCGAGCCCGGATTGGGCCGAGAAGCTCGGCTATTCCGCCGAAGGCCTGCGCGAGATGCAGCAGAAATGCATCGATTTCCTGCGCGAGGTCTCGGCGCCCTATGCGGGACAGATCCCCCATATCGCCATCGCCGGCTGCCTCGGGCCACGCGGCGATGCCTATGCCCTGAACCGCGATATCACCGCAGAGGAGGCTGAGGAGTATCACGCGACGCAGATCGAAAACCTCAAGGAGTGTGGCGTCGATCTCGTCTGGGCGGCGACCATCAACAACATCCCCGAGGCAGTCGGGATCAGCCGCGCGGCGGCCCGGATCGGCGTGCCGCTCAACCTCTCCTTCACGTTGGACAGCCACCATAAGCTGAAATCGGGTCCGTCGCTGAAAGAGGCGATCGAGGCAACGGATGCCGCGACCGGTGCGGCGCGGCCCGACAGCTATGGCATCAACTGCTCCCACCCGCTGGAGTTTGAGCCCGCTCTGGAGCCCGGGGATTGGACGGATCGTATCCGCTCCCTGCGCCCGAACGCGGTGAGCATGGACAAGGTCTCCCTCTGCAAGCTCGGCCATATCGAGGAGGGCGACCCCGAGGATCTGGGCCGCCGCATGGGCGATCTCGCAGGGCGTTATCCCAAGGTCGACATCTGGGGCGGGTGCTGCGGAACCTGGGACCGGCATTTCGATCGGATTGCCCAATATGTGAGCGCTGCCCGCAGCGGATTGGTCCCCGCCTGAGTGCGGGTGTGTTCGCCCGCCGGACGCGCAGAAAATAATTCCTGTGTTTTAATCCAATGCAGAAAATCGACTTGTTTCAGATATTTGACCATTTGGTTGCGATCATTTGCCCTGCATTGTTTTTGCGAATGATTTGCAACTAGGGCGTTTTAACCCTAGATACTGTCGGCGGCGCGCCGTATCACGCGCCTTCGACACCTGCTCGCAGGACCGTATTCAGATTGTAAAGGAGGCCCCAGCGATGACCTTCCTCTCCAAGACCGCCGCTCTGGCCATGCTTGCCCTCTCCGCCACCGCTCTGCCGAGCATCGCGCAGGAGGTCACGCTCCGGTTTCAGCATTTCGTCTCGCCGCTCAGCGCGAACCCGACCCATTTCATGGAGCCCTGGGCCCGCAAGATCGAGGCCGACAGCAATGGCCGCATCAAGGTCGAGCTCTACCCGTTCATGCAGCTCGGCGGCAAAGCCCCGAACCAGTATGACCTGATCCGCGACGGCGCCGTGGATGGCGGCTGGGTGATCCCCGGCTACCAGCCCGGCCGCTTCCCCGAGGCCGAGGCCATGGAGCTGCCCTTCATGACCACGAAATCCGGCGAAGACGCCTCCAAGGCGGCCTGGGTCTATACCCAGAAGCACCTGATGGATGATTTCGCCGATGTGAAGGTGATCGCGGCCCACATGCACGGGCGTGGGCTGGTCCACAAGAAAGGCCCCGCAATCGCCGAACTGGGCGATTTCAAGGGTCTCAAGCTGCGCGGGCCGTCGCGCCCGGCGACACTGCTGCTCAAGGAAGTTGGCGCCACTCCTGTGGGCATGGCCGTGCCCGCCTTCCCCGAAGCCCTGTCGCGCGGCGTCGTTGATGGCGGTGTGATCACATGGGAGATGTCGCCGTCGCTCAAGCTCGACGAGCTGACCGACAGCCACACGGATGTGGCGGGCGACAAGAGCCTCTATAACCTTTTCTTCATCTGGGCGATGAACAAGGCCAAGTATGACAGCCTGCCCGATGATCTGAAGGCCGTGATCGACGCGAATTCCGGCTTTGCCGCTTCGGCCTGGGCCGGGCGCGCCCATGATACCGGGGATACCACCGGCAAGCAGGCCATGACCGATGCGGGCAACGAGATCGCGACCATGTCGCCCGAGCTGACCGGCGAGATTGCCCTGCTTGGGGATGAGGTCACGCAGGCGTGGATTGCCGAGATGACCGAGAAGGGTCTCGACGGGGCGGGTCTGGTGGCCGATGCGCGGGCTGCCGTGCAGGTCACGCGGAGCGACAGCGCACCGCTGAACTGAGCCACGCCTCAGGAAACATGCAGGGCCGGCCCATTGGGTCGGCCCTTTTGCGTTCGGCCCTTTTGCGTTCGGCAGGCCTAGCCGGCCTCTGCCTCCAGCAGGGTCACATGGGTGTCGCCATAGCGGCGATGGTCCAGCAAGGTGAAGCCTTCGGGCGGGGTCTGGGGCGCGTTTTCCTCCCAGACGATCAAGGCGCCCGGCGCGATCCAGCCCGGCACCGAGAGCGCCCGCGCCCCCAGCCCCTTGCCATAGGGCGGATCGAGAAAGACCAGATCGAAGGGCGCGCCGGGATGAGACGGGCGCTTGACCGCATCGCGCCCGATCAGCGTGGTCTGATCCGCCACGCGCAGGGTTGCGATATTCTCGCGCAGAAGGCTCTGGGCCACGCGACCATTCTCGACAAAGGTCACCTCCGCCGCCCCGCGCGACAGGGCCTCGAGCCCCAGCGCCCCGGTCCCGGCAAAAAGGTCGAGCACGCGGGCCCCGGTGATCGGGTCGCCATAGGCTCCGGAGGTCAGGGATGAGAAGAGCGCCTCGCGCACCCGGTCCGGGGTCGGGCGCAGATGCGCCGCCAGATCGCCCTTGCCAAGCTTGGCCAACCGCCGTCCGCCAAACGCCCCCGCGATGATGCGCATCGGCGCGTCAGCCTCGCAGCAACGCTTTGAGGTCGGTCTCGGGATCCGCGATGACGTCGAGCGCGGGGCTCCGGCCGCCCTCGATCAGGCGCTTGCCGACCATATAGGCCCGCGGCGCGTTCATCGCGTCCACGGCCAGCAGACGCTCGCCTGCGAAATACCAGTGAGACCGCGCGCCCTCATCCTCGCGGGCCACAACGCGGTCATAGCCCGTGTTCAGCCCGGCGATTTGCAGTTTCACGTCATACTGGTCCGACCAGAACCACGGTTTCGGATGATAGGGTGTCTCGGCACCGAGCATGTTCGCCGCCACGGCCTCGGCCTGATCAATGGCATTTTGCACCGACTCGAGCCGGATCTGTGCCCCGCCATAGGGCAAAGAGGCGCAATCCCCGGCGGCCCAGACCGACGGGTCCGAGGTTCGGCCCATCTCATCGGTCCAGATGCCGTTCTCGACGGTCAGCCCCGCCGCCTCGGCCAGCGCGGCGCCGGGCGAGATACCGACACCGACCACCACGAAATCCACATCGATCTCGGTTCCGTCGGTCAGGCGCGCGCCCTTGACCTTGCCCTCGCCCAGTAGCCGGTCGAGGCCGACCCCCTCGCGCAGATCGACCCCGTGCCCCTTGTGCAGGTCCCGGAAGAAATCCGAGGTTTCCGGGGCCGCGACCCGCTGCAGAATCCGGTCCGCCATCTCGACCAGCGTGACGCTGAGTCCCTTCTTGGCGGTGACCGCCGCCGCCTCGAGGCCGATATACCCGCCACCGACGATCAGCACCTTCTTGCCCTCAACCAGCAGCGGCGCCATGGCATCCGCATCCAGCAGGTCGCGCACGGTGAAGACGCCCTCCAGATCCCCGCCGATTGCCGCGGGCAGGCGCCGGGGCGTCGAACCGGTGGTCAGCGCGAGCTGGTCATAGGCCAACACCTCATCCCCGATCTGCACCTGTTTGGCGGCCAGATCGATCCCCGTCACCTCGGTCCCCGTTCGGAGGGTGATGCCGTTTTCGGCGTAATACGCTTCGGGCCGCAGGTAGAGCCGCTCCTGCGCCATGTCGCCCAGCAGGTACGCCTTGGACAAAGGCGGGCGCTGATAGGGCGGCACAGCCTCGGCCCCGAGCAGGGTCACATCGCCCTCAAAGCCGGAGCTACGCAGTTTCGCGGCCAGCGCGCTGCCCGCCTGGCCAGCGCCGATAATGACTATGTGGGACATGGGCGGGGCTCCGTATTCGCTCTGGTGTCTGGCTGTGCAAAAGCTATATGCGGTCTAGTGCGAAACGCAACGCGAAGGGAATACGCAATGCAAACAGGGGACAAACTGCCCGAGGCCACGCTGGTGAAACTGGGCGCCGAAGGACCCGAAGAGGTCACGGTCTCGAGCCTGACCGCCGGGCGCAAAGTGGTGATCTTCGCGGTGCCCGGGGCCTATACGCCCACCTGCCACTCGGCCCATGTGCCGAGCTTCATGCGCACCAAGGACGACTTCGCCGCCAAGGGCGTGGACGAGATCATCTGTGTGTCGGTGAACGACCCGTTCGTGATGCAGGCCTGGGGTGAGGCCACCGGGGCCGCGGGCGCAGGCATCACCATGCTGGGCGATCCGGCCAGCGCCTTTACCAAGGCCGTTGGCATGGATTTCGACGCGCCGCCCGCCGGGCTGCACGCGCGGTCCAAGCGCTATGCCATGGTGGTCGAGGATGGCACGGTGACCGTGCTCCATGCCGAGGAAAATCCCGGCGTCTGCGAGACCTCCGGCGGCGAGGCCCTGCTCGAGGCTCTCTGATCCGGTTGGCGCTTTCGGGCGCCGCCCAGGGGCGCGGGGCTAGTCCTCCGTGCCCCAAGTCGCATCCTGCATCTCCCGCAGACGGGAGGCGGTGCGTTCAAACTCAAAGGTGCCCTCGCCCTCGATATAGAGGGTTTCGGGCTGCGACTCGGCCGAACAGATCAGCTGCACCTTGGCCTCGTAGAGCGCGTCGATCAGGGTGACGAAGCGCTTGGCCTCGTTGAAATTCGTACGCCCCAACGCCGGGATGTCATCGAGAAGCAGCACGCGCACCGCCTCGGCCAGCGCGAGGTAGTCGGCGGCCCCCAAGGGTTGACCGCAAAGCTCCCAAAACCGCATCCGCGCCACCGCGTTGTGATAGCGCGGGATCTCCAGCGCGCGCCCCTTCACCGTCAGGGTCAGCGGGTGGTTCTCGCCCCCGGTCAGGTCCGCCCAGATCGCGTCGAGCTTGGCGCGCGCCTCCGCCCCCTTGGGCGTGAAATAGCGCTGCGCCCCGGTCAGGCGGTTCTGGCGATAGTCGGTCTCGGAGACGAGCTCATGCACAACGAGCCGTTCCTTGATCAGCGCGATGAACGGCAGAAAGAGATCGCGGTTCAGCCCGTTCTTGTAGAGATCATCCGGCACCCGGTTCGACGTCGCCACGATCACCACGTTGCGCGCAAACAGAAGGTCAAAAAGCCGCCCCACCAACATCGCGTCAGTGATGTCGGTGATCTGCATCTCGTCAAAACACAGCAGGCGCAGATCCTTGGCCACATCGGCGGCCACGGGCGCGAGCGCATCCTCGACCCCGGTCTTGCGCGCCTCGTGCAGGGCGGCATGGATCTCTTGCATGAAGGCGTGGAAATGCACCCGCCGCTTGTCGGCAATCGGCGCGGTCTCGTAGAACAGGTCCATCAGCATGGACTTGCCACGCCCCACCCCGCCCCAGAGATAGGCGCCCCGCTTGCCCTCGGGCGCTTGCGGCTTGGCAAAGCGCTTGAGCAGGCCCCGTTTGGGCGCAGGCGCATACAGCGTGTCCATCAGCCCGTCGAGCACGTGAAGGACACTCACCTGCGCGGCATCCGCCGTGATCTCGCCCGCAGCAACAAGCGCATGATAACGCTCGGTTAATTCCGACATATCCGGGTCCTTTCGCCCGCTACGGTTAAGCGATTTTGATGGTGAGGGCCAGAAATATTCGTTTGACCGTCCCGACCCATCGCCGCAGGCTCGCGCCCATGACACAGCGCCCCTCTCTGATCACACCGGTCCTGCTGGCCGGCTGTGCGATCATCCTGATCAGCTTCGCCATCCGCTCGGCCTTTGGCGTGTTCCAGATCCCGATCCAGGAGGAGTTCGGCTGGCTCCGGTCGGATTTCTCGCTGGCCATCGCGATCCAGAACCTCGCCTGGGGGCTGGGCGCGCCGATCTTTGGCGCGATTGCAGAGCGGTTCAGCGACCGCAAGGCGATCCTTCTGGGCGTAGCCTTTTACGCGATCGGGCTGTTGCTAAGTGCCGGGGCGACGACCCCGATGCAACACAACCTGCTCGAGGTGCTGGTGGGCTTCGGGATCGCGGGCACGGGGATGGGGGTGATCCTTGCCATTGTCGGGCGCGCCGCCTCGGACGAGAACCGCTCCATGGCGCTGGCCATCGCCACCGCCGCGGGCTCAGGGGGGCAGATCTTTGGCCCGCCCCTGACCGAGATGCTCTTGCAGATGCTGGGCCTGCAGACGGTCTTCGTGATCCTGGCCTTGGCCATCCTGTCGACCTTGCTGGTTCTGCCAGCCCTCAAAAGCCCGCCCCCTTCGGCCCTGTCTCAGCGCGCGGAGCCCATGGGGGTCGTGCTGAGCCGCACCCTGAAAGACCCGAGCTTTGTCCTGATCTTTCTGGGCTTTTTCTCCTGCGGGTATCAGCTGGGCTTCATCACCGCGCATTTCCCGGCCTTCGTGACCGAGCTCTGCGGCCCCATCGCGCCCGGCGGCATGCTGAGCGGGCTTGGGATCACGACGACCTCGGCGCTGGGGGCAGTGGCGATCTCCTTGATCGGGATCGCGAATATCGCCGGGGTGCTGGCCGCGGGCTGGGCCGGAAAGCGCTATGTGAAAAAGAACCTGCTGGCGGGGATCTACCTTGGCCGGACGCTGGTGGCGGTAGCGTTCATCATGGTGCCGATCACGCCCGAGACGGTGATCCTGTTCTCGCTGGCCATGGGGTCCCTGTGGTTGGCGACAATCCCGCTGACCTCGGGACTGATTGGGCATCTCTACGGGCTGAAATACATGGGCACGCTTTATGGCGTGGTCTTCCTCAGCCACCAGATCGGCAGCTTCATGGGCGTCTGGCTCGGCGGGCGGCTCTACGACGTCTATGGCGACTACACCCTCGTCTGGTGGATCGGGGTCGGCGTGGGTCTCTTCTCGGCCCTCGTTCACCTGCCCATCCGGGAGCGCGCAGCGCCCGTCCCAGCCTGAGGCGAGAGAGGGCTGGTCCAGGACCAGCCCCCATATCGTGTCAGGATTTGCGGCGTCTGGCCAAGCCCAGCCCAGCCAGCCCGGAAAGCAGCAGGACCGCCCCCGCCGGCAGCGGGATCGGCGCGACAGGCGCTTTCAGTTCGAAATTATCGATGCCAGCAGTTTCCACCAGACCGTTGATGAACTCTGTCTCCAGAGTCATGCTCGTAACATCGGCCAGGATAGCCTCCCAGGTGGCCTGACTGACCCCAAAGGTGGTGGCCGTGAAGGCCGCGCTCACGCTGGTCCAGGTGTCCGCAATCGGGCCCACATAGAGATCGGCAGAGGCGGTGCCGCCAGCGCCAGAAATCGAGAGAATGCCAAAGCCGTCGAGCTCAGGGCCGTTTCCGCCCAGATCGATGGCGTCAAACCCGACCATCCCACCGTCGAACGCGGACAGGTCGCCATTATAGGCCGCAGGTAGCGTTACAAACATCAAGGTGCCCGTGACATCTGTCTGAGACAGGTAGCCATCGGGGTTGCCACCCGTCGCCACATAGCTCACCGAGCCACCATCCCCGGTCCATCCTTCGAGGTCCGCGTCAAAGGTCGACGAAATCGTCATGGCCTGCGCTGCGCCTGCGGCGACAATCGCGGCAGCTGAAAGCGTCAGCAGTCTCGGAATCATAGTTAATATCTCCACTAATTATTCGTTAAACGCGCCAAAAGCTTGACGCATGCGCCACAATCTTTGTTGCGCCGCTCCATGTCAAGGATTCACCAATACCAGTTTTCGTTGCGGAAACAGTGTTTTCGGTTGCAGGTTCTGCTTGGGTTATCGTTTGCTCTTGGCCGCCCGCAGGGCGCGTTCGAGCGCGTCGAGAAATCGCGACCGATCCGCCTTGGAGAAAGCGCGCCCGCCCCCTTGCCGGAACGGATCCGCCGCGCGCAGATCGGCCATCAGGTCCCGCGTGGCCAGCACATTGCCGATATTGGCCTGGGTCAACCGCTCGCCATTATGCTTGAGGACCTCGGCCCCGGCCTCCACACATTTCGCGGCCAAAGGAATATCGCCGGTCACGACCACATCGCCCGGCCCCGCGCGCTCAGCGATCCACATATCCGCTGCATCCGGTCCGTCGGGGACGAACACCATCTCGACCAGCGGGTTCTGGGACGGGCGCAGCCCGCCATTTGAAACCACATACATCTGCACCCCGTGCCGGGTCGCCACCCGCTCGGCCTCGGCCTTCACCGGGCAGGCATCCGCATCGATATAGAGGCTCATATCCAGCCCTGCCCGAGCGCGGCGATGATCGCCGACAGGGTCAGAATGCTCAGCGCGGTCGAGATCAGGATCGTGGCCGACACCCGGGCCGGGGCGACACCGTAATGCTGGGCGAGGATATAGACATTGCCCGCCGTCGGCAGGGCCGCCGCAGCGATCATGACACCGGCGGCGTAGCTGTCTTCCACCGGGAAGATCACCAGTGCGGCGAGGGCGACCGCCGCGGGATGGATCACAAGCTTGCAGAAGGACAGCCATCCGGCCACCTGGATCCGTTCCGCGGATTTCGTGGCGAGCGACGCGCCAATGGCAAAAAGCGCCCCGGGCGTGGCCGCCGAGCCGATGATGTCGAGAAACGCGTTCATCGGCCCCGGGATCGGGATCGCCAGCCCGGACCAAAGCAGCCCCAGCGAGATCGACACGATCATTGGGTTCTTGACCAGACCCAGCCCCACGGATTGCAGCACCCCGAAGGAGACCCGCCCATCCCGGGACCCGGTGATCAGAATCACGATCAGGCTACCAAAGACGATCAGATCCACGGTCAGAACCAGCAGGACGGGGCCCACCGCCGCCTCACCCAGCAAGAGCACAAGCATGGGGATCCCGAGAAAGCCCACATTGCCGATCACCGCACATTGCGCTTCGACCGCAGCCTCCTCGATCCCGAGCTTGCGGACCAGCGCCACCGCCGTGGCCAGCAGGTAGATCACCCCGGTCGCCCAGAGATATGCCCCCACGATCTGCCAATCGAGGATCTCGGACAGGCTGAGATTGGCCGCAAATCGGAACAGCATGGCCGACAGCGCGAAGTAGAAGACGAATTTCGTCAGATAGGCCGTGGCCTCGGGCGAGAAGAAATTCGTGCGCCCGGCCCCATACCCCAAGGCGATAATCGCAAAGAACGGGAGGGTTTGCAGAAAAATCGCCAGCATGGCGGCACCTTACATCAGCCCCGGGCAGCGCCAAGCCCGAAGCGCCCCCAAAAGAAAGAATGACGCGGCCTAGCCCGAGCCGATCAGAACCCCTGCGGCCAGAACCAGCCCCCCGCCCAGCACCACCTGCAGGGCCGCGCGCAGGAAGGGCGTCTCCATGTATTTCTGCTGAATCCAGGCAATGGCCCAGAGCTCGATGAAGACGACGATGATCGCGATGGTCGTCGCGGTCCAGAAATCCGGGATCAGATAGGGCAATGCATGGCCCAACCCGCCCAGGGTGGTCATCACCCCCGAGGCCAGCCCCCGTTTCCACGGCGCGCCCCGGCCCGACAGCTCTCCGTCATCGGAGGCGGCCTCGGTGAAGCCCATGGAGATCCCGGCGCCGACACTGGCCGCCAGCCCCACGAGAAAGGTCTGCCATGTATCGCCCGTGGCAAAGGCGGCGGCAAAGATCGGCGCGAGGGTCGAAACCGATCCATCCATCAACCCGGCCAGCCCTGGCTGCACCCATGTCAGGATGAATTTGCGCTTGGCGACGGCCTCTTCCTCGCCGCGCGCGTCCTCGGAGACCTGATCGGTCAGGGTTTCGGCGAGACGTTCATGCCCGGCCTCGGCCGCCGCAAGCCACCCCAGAAGCTTGCGGGTCTGCGCATCGGACGAGTGCTGCGCCGCCTTGTGGTAAAAGCTGCTGGCATCCCGCTCCATCATCGCGGCCTCGGCCCGGATCCGCTCGATGCTCAGATTCTCCATCAACCAGATCGGCCGCCGCGCATAGAACCCCGCCACATGCTCGCGCCGGATCAGCGGGATGGTCTCGCCAAACCGCGCCTGAAAGAGCTCGATCAGACGGGTGCGATGGGTCTCCTCCTCCTTCGCCATCTCTTCAAAGATCCGGGCGCTTTCGGGGAAGTCACTGTGCAGATGCATCGCATAGGTACGATAAATGCGCCCGTCATCCTCTTCCGAGGCAATGGCGAGCGCGAGCACTTCCATTTCGCTGAGATCGGAAAAACGCCGACGGGACAGGGTAACCATGGGGGATGGCCTCACTTTAGAATGATTCTAAATTAGAGCCCTGCGACACGGATTTCAACCATGGACTTGAGACCGGTGCGCCCGGCGCTCTATGCTCGGGTCAGGATCGGAGATTGCATGAACGTCCCCTCGCAGGTCAGACGTGGCCGGAAATATGAAGATGTGCTGCAAGGCGCGCGCCGCGTGTTTCTGCGTGACGGGTTCGAGGGCGCAAGCGTGGATGACATCGCCCGCGAGGCCGGGGTCTCCAAGGCGACGCTCTATAGCTATTTCGATGACAAGCGGCTGCTCTTTCTCGAAGTGACCCGGGTCGAGATCGGCGCGATCACCGACCGGGCGATGACCGATATCGATCGCTCCGCCCAGCCGGCGCAAGTCCTCACCCAGGCAGGCGAGACCATCATCGGCTTCAGCCTGTCGGTGATGGGGCTGGGGATTTTCCGGCTCTGCATTGCCGAAGGCGAGCGCTTTCCCGAGCTGGCCCAGGCGTTCTACGACACCGGCCCCATGGCGACCCAGGCCGCGCTGTGCGACTACTTTGCCGAAGCCTGCGCGCGCGGCGAGCTGGAGATCGACGATCTCACACTGGCCGCGGACCAGTTTGTCGAACTGTGCCGGGCGGATCTGCAGATGCGTCTTTTGATGCGGGTGCCCCCCGCACCGACCCCGGCAGAGGTCAAACGGGTCCTGTCCGGCGCGGTCGAGATGTTCCTCGCCCGTTATGGCACCGCGCTGTCCTAGTCGAGCCGCCGCACCACCAGTTGATTGCCGACCTTCTTGGTCTCGAACCGCTTGAGCTCTGCGATCAGGCTGCTCAGCTTGCGGTGGCCATAGCTCCGCGTGTCGAAATCCGGGTTCACCGCCGAGATATACTGGCCCAACTGGCCGAGCGGATACCAATCGTCATCCTGAGTGATCTCGTCCATCGCGTTCAGGATCAGCGGCACCGCATCCGCCGCTTTCTCGCGATTGGCCGAGCGCGCGGTCGAGGTTTCTTCACCCCGGTCCTGCACAATGTTCTCGATGAAGATGAAGCGGTTGCAAACATTGCGCAGGCTCTCGGGCGCTTTCTTCTCGCCGATCCCGATCACCTCCTTGCCGTCCTCGCGCAACCGGTTGGCAAGACTGGTGAAATCGCTGTCCGAGCTGACCAGCACAAAACCATCGAACCGCCCGCCATGGAGGATATCCATTGCATCGATCACCAGACCGATATCCGAAGCGTTCTTGCCGGTTGTGTTGGCCGTGTCCTGATGCGCCACCAGCCCAAGGCTCAGCACCTTGTCCGACCAGTTGCGCAAGCGCCCGCTGGACCAGTCGCCATAGACCCGGCGCAAGGCGGGCTCGCCGATGGACGCGATCTCTTTCAGGATGGCCTCGGCGAACTTCGCCGGGACATTGTCGGCATCGATCAGAACGGCCAATAGCGGGCGTTCACGGTGGATTGAGGTCACAGGGGCTCTCCGGCGTTACAGGCGTTTCATCATGACATAGGCGTCCACGAGCCCCTCGGCAGGGTGGCGGAACGCCTCGGGCAGGGTGCCGACGATCTCGAACCCATGGGCCTGCCAAAGACCCACCGCCCGCGTATTGGTCGCAACGACGCAATTGTACTGCATCGCCCGGAACCCCGCATGTCGCGCGGCCTCCAGGGAATGGGCGAGCATGGCCCGCGCCACCCCGCGCCCCTGGGCCGCGGGCGCGGTCACATAGCCGCAATTGCAGATATGGTCCGCGGGCCCGCCAAAATTCGCCACGAGGTAATAGGTGCCCAAGAGCTCCCCCGCCCGCTCGGCCACAAAGGTCTGCCGCTCCGGCGCCATCCAATAGGCGCGCGCATCCGCCTCGGAGATCTCCGGGTCAATCGCATAGGTCGCCCCCGCCCGAAAGACCGGACGCAACATCTCCCAGATCGCGGGCCAATCGGCGGTCTCCGCCGGGCGGAGCGTGACCTCAGAGGTCATGGCACACAGGATGACCCATCCCCCGGCACACCGCGCCCAGGCTGCGAGCCGAAGCGCAGGCCCCGGTCAGGTCGGCACCGAGTGCAGATGATGCGCCGCAGGCAAGGATAGCCTTCGCCAGATCTCCCATGACGTGATCCCTCCCATCCGTTGGGGGCAGGATGGTCGAAATCCACGGCGGCGGCAATGACCCCGCGCCCGTATGGACCCCGGCGCGATGTGATCAGCGTGGAACGGTTCGCCGAAGCCCCGCTCTGCGCGTCGATCAGCGTCCGCGAGAGCAGCGCCAGCGCCCCGATCCGCGCCTGCAACCTCGCCAGCCCGATGTTTTCGCCTCGAGCTCCGGGCTGGCACGCCGCGTCTTCGGCCGCGTGCAGAGCGCGATGAACCCCGTGGGTCGGACCGGCGTCTTCGCCAACACCCCCCTGTCTCTCGCGACGATTACAACCCTCACCGCGCTGAACGCGATCGTGCTGTTCGGCGGCGACGTGATCCTGCTGCAAACACGGCGCGAGGGCGCGGACCTCCTCTGACACCCCCGGGCCACATCTTACGCATGCAACTGCTCAAGGCTTGGCTTCACTCCCGCGGGCAACGCAAGCAAGGGCCCTCTGCCGCAACCGACCAAAACCGTCAGCGGCTTCAATGGCGCTGCCGCAGACCTGTCGCGCTCTTTGCCATCGCGCGGCGCTGTCCCAAACTTGGCCTGCCTGATCGCCAAAAGGTCGTCTGCACCTCCGCGATCACATCGCCGGTCGTCTCGCGCAAGCCAAGGCCGCGTTGACACACGCCTTTCTCGCCAAAACAAAACCGCTGCAAGTCCTGCGCCATTCCTGCGCCACAGGCCGTCGGCCTGTCCTTGCTTTACGGCTTCGCGCATAAGACACCGCCCGGATCACCGCCCTGAGCCTGATCTCTCGCGCCCCGCTGACCTGATCTTAAGTCGTCAAATATCCCGGGGAGCGCGAGGGGCTGGCCCCTCGCTCCGCGCTCAGGGCCTGCGCGGATCCGGTGCTGCGGCGCGCCCCGGATCCCCCATCCCCGGGGTCAGCAGATGCCGCAGCAGGGCCACGGGATGGGCCCGCAGGCTGAGCCGAGTGGCGACGAAGTCCTCCACCACCTCCTCACCGAGGCTCATCTGCGGCAGCTGCACCGCCGGTTCCGCCCCGGCCTCGCCCTCCAGATCCCCGGCAAAGAGCGGCAGGGGCTTCGGCCCCTGCACCGCCCTTGCCTGCCAGAGCGCCTCGCGCCGGCTCAACCCCAGATCCGCAAAGGCATCCGCCTCCGCGAGGCGCGTCAGCGCGGGGCTGCCAAGGCCCGCGCGCCGCCACAGATCCGCCACCGCGCCATAGCCATTGCCCCGCGCCCCCACGAGCCAATCCGCATCCTCCTGCTTGAGCCCCTTCACCTGCCGGAACCCCAGCCGCAGGGCCAGACCGCCCTGCCCGTCCGGTTCCATCACGCAATCCCAGTAACTTGCATTGACGCAGACCGGGCGCACCGCGACCCCATGCTCCCGGGCATCGCGCACGATCTGCGCGGGGGCATAGAAGCCCATGGGCTGCGAATTCAGCAACGCGCAGGCAAAGATCCCCGGATGGTGGCACTTGATCCAGGAGGAGGCATAGACCAGCAGGGCGAAGCTCGCCGCGTGGCTCTCGGGAAAGCCATAGCTGCCAAACCCTTCGATCTGCGAGAAACACCGCTCCGCGAAGTCGCGCTCATAGCCATTGGCGGCCATGCCCCTGAGGAACCGATCCCGGAACTCCGAGACATTGCCATGTTTCTTGAAGGTGGCCAGCGACCGGCGCAGCCGATCCGCCTCGGACGGGTCAAACCCGGCACCGATAATGGCGATCTGCATGGCCTGTTCCTGAAAGAGCGGCACGCCGAGGGTCTTGGATAGAACCTCGCCCAGGGCATCCGAGGGGAACTGCACCTGCTCTTCGCCATTGCGGCGGCGGATGAAGGGGTGGACCATATCGCCCTGGATCGGACCGGGGCGCACGATGGCCACCTGGATCACCAGATCGTAGAAGCTGCGCGGCTTCATCCGGGGCAGGAAGTTCATCTGCGCCCGGCTCTCGACCTGGAACACGCCAATGCTGTCGGCGCGGCAGAGCATGTCATAGACCTTTGGGTCTTCGGGCGGCAGGGTGGCGAGGTCGTAATCCAGCCCGTGATGCTGCTGCATGAGCTCGAACCCCTTGCGCACGCAGGAGAGCATGCCGAGGGCCAGGATATCGATCTTGAGGATCCCGAGACTGTCGAGATCATCCTTGTCCCAGCACAGGACCGTGCGGTCCTCCATGGTGGCGTTTTCCACCGGGACAAGCTCGTCGAGCCGACCTTCGGTGATCACGAAGCCCCCCACATGCTGGCTCAGATGGCGGGGAAAGCCCTGGATCTGATAGATCAGGTCGATGGTTTGACGCAGGCGGCGATCCGCGGGGTCGAGGCCGATCTCGCGCAGGCGCGCCTCCTCGATGCCGCGCACCGAGCCGAAGCCCCAGATCTGGCTCGACAGGGCCGAAAGCGTATCGCCGCTCAGCCCCATGGCGCGGCCCACCTCGCGCACGGCCCGTTTGCCGCGGTAGTGGATTACCGTCGCGCACAGGCCCGCCCGGTGGCGGCCATAGCGGGCATAGATGTGCTGGATCACCTCCTCGCGGCGCTCATGCTCGAAATCCACGTCGATATCCGGAGGCTCGTCCCGGGCCTCGGAGACGAAGCGCTCGAAGACCATGGTGCCGATCTCGGGGCTGACCGAGGTGATGCCGAGACAGTAGCAGACCACGGAATTGGCCGCCGAGCCGCGCCCCTGACAGAGGATGTCACGGGTGCGGGCAAAGGCCACGATATCGTTGACGGTCAGGAAGTAGGGCGCATAGCCGAGCTTGCCGATCAGGCGCAGCTCATGGGCCAGCATGTTCTGCACCTTGGTCGGGGCACCGGCGGGGTAGCGCCAGTGCAGCCCCTCATGGGCGAGGCGCGACAGGCGCTCTTGGGCGGTCTCGCCGCCCTGCACCTCGGAGGGATAGACATAGCGCAACTGGCTCAGGCAGAAGCCGCAGCGCGCGGCGATCTCGGCGCTGCGATGGACCGCTGCCTCATGGCCGCGAAACAGGCGCAGCATCTCGGCCTCGGAGCGCAGGCGTTGTTCCGCATGGGCCTGGGCGGCGCGGCCCAGCGCCTCGACCCGGCGCCCGGTGCGGATCGCGGTCATCACATCCGCGAGGCGGCGGCGGGTCGCGCTGTGAAAAAGCGGCGCGCCACTGGCCACAGTGGGGATGCCGAGATCCGCGGCGATCCCGGCCCAGGCGGCGAAGCGCGCCGGGTCCTGCCCGTCATAGGACGGCCCCATGAGCAGGCTGACTGCCCCGGGGAAGCGGCGCGTCAACTGGCCCGCCTGTGTCATCCATCCGCCCGCGCCGCGCTGCGCCGTCTGGACCTGTGGCGGCCCGTGGAGGAGCAGTTGCACCCCCGCGAGCCCGTCCAGCACATCCGCGAGGCCGAGATCGCACTCCCCCTTGGCGGCACGCAACTGGCCGGTGGTCAGCAGCCGCGTCAGCCGTCCCCAGGCCTGCCGGTCCTCGGGCAGGACCGTGATCTCAAGCCCCTCGCGCAGGTGCAGCCGCACCGCTGGCAAGAAGCGCGGCACGTTGCGGATCGCGGCCGAGCGCGGAGGCGGGCACTGCCGGGCGGGGTCGGGATGAACCGGACCGATCGGGCCGTCCTCGGCCTCGGTCGCCATGCGCAACCGGACCTGACGCGCGATCTCCTTGATTTCGGTATGGGCGCGCACGATCCCCGCCACGGAGTTCACATCCGCGATCGCCAAGGCGGGCAGACCCAGAAGGCTCGCCTTCTGGGCATATTCCTCAGGATGCGAGGCGCCTGTCAGAAAGGTGAAATTCGACAAAGCGCTCAGTTCAACGAACATGGGCGACTCAGTTTCCCGCTATTTGTTCACTTTATGTTCTGCGCCAAAACATGGAACGCCACGGCCCGTCCGTCAAGCCGCCGGGATCTGTCGGAATCTATTCGAGGATCTCGCAGTCCCGGTCCAGCATGCAGCGCTCGAGCCGCGCGAGTGAGGCCATGTCCGGATCCGGGAAGGCTGCCGTGCCGCAGGGATCGACCGACACCACGAGCCCGGCTGCGGTTTGGGTACCAAAGGCCAGATGGATGCCCGGCACCATGTTCCCGCACCACGACGCCATGCAGTGGCTGACAACCGTGATCGGCCCTTCGATCCGGGCACCGGTCAGAAGATCTTCGCCCCGGAACTGGCCAACGACCTGTTTGTCCTCGGGGATCCGGGTCATCATGCCATCCGGGCGGTCCAGCGCCCCCGGCGTGAAATCGAACGTGCCCAGCAGCACGACCTGATCCGGGCGCTCCGCCCGGTCGAGATAGCTGCGTACCGCATCCGCCCGCAGACAGCTCAGGGCATGGGCCGGCTGCGTCACCAGCAGCCCCAAGAGAAGCGCGCGGATCAGAGCCATGTGTCGAAGGCCTTGAACACCTTTTCATAGACATCGCGCTTGAACGGCACGATTGAGGCCAGAACCTTGGGCGGTTCCAGCCAGCGCCACTCGGAAAACTCCGGATGGGCCGTCTCGATATTGATATCCGCATCCGTGCCCTGAAACCGCATCAGAACCCAGCGCTGGGTCTGCCCCTTGTAGCGGCCTTTCCAGATGCGTGGCACGATCTCGACCGGCAGGTCATAGGAGATCCAGTCCGGCGCCTCGGCCACGACCTCGACCAGATCGGGCATGACCCCGGTCTCTTCGCCCAACTCGCGCAGGGCGGCGGTCCGGGCATCCTCGCCAGCCTCGATCCCGCCCTGGGGCATCTGCCAGGCGGGCAGCTCGCTGTCGAAGCGTTGACCGGTAAAGACCCGGCCCGCCCCGTCCCACAGCACCACCCCGACGCATTCTCGATAGGGCAGTGCTGAGATCTCTTCCGGTGTCATGGCGCGCCTTTGGTCAGTCCGTCGGCCCGAGAGCGTTCAGGCCCTTGAGGATGTCGATGGCATAGGCGAGCTGGTAATCCTCGTCCCGCAGTTTCGCGGCATCCTCGGCCTTCTGCTGCTCCTTGAGCAGAAGCTGACGCTCGTCCTCGGAGATCGAGTCGTTGTCCAGCGAGCCGCGCAGATCCGCCTCGGAGCGGCTGGGCCGGTTGTCGACCTCCTCCTCGGCATCGGGACGACGGGAGGGCTGGGCGACCACGATGTCCGGCGACACGCCAAGCGACTGGATCGAGCGGCCCGACGGCGTGTAGTAGCGCGCCGTGGTCAGGCGCATGGCGCCGTCGCCGCGCAGGGGCACGACGGACTGGACCGAGCCCTTGCCGAAGCTCTTGGTGCCCACGACGATGGCGCGGCGGTGATCCTGCAGCGCGCCCGCAACGATCTCGGACGCCGAGGCAGACCCGCCATTGATCAGCACGACAATCGGCTTGCCCTCGGTCAGATCGCCCTCGGTGGCGTTGAACCGCTCGCCATCCTGCGGATCGCGCCCCCGGGTCGAGACAATCTCGCCCTTGTCGAGGAAGGCGTCCGAAACCTTGATCGCCTGGGTCAGGAGCCCGCCGGGGTTGTTCCGCAGGTCGATGACAAAGCCATTCACGGCCTCCATCCCGCCCAGCTCGGCGACTTCCTCGGCAAGCTTCTCTTCGAGATTGGGATAGGTCTGGTCGTTGAAGGTCGTCAGACGCATCACCACCGTGTCGCCCACGGTGCGGCTGCGCACAGCCGTCAGCTTGATCGTGTCGCGGGTGATCGTCACGTCGAAAGGCTCGTCAAAGCCCTCGCGCACCACGGTGATCACGATCTCGGACCCAACGGGCCCGCGCATCATGCCCACCGCATCGTCAAGGGTCAGGCCCAGCACGCTCTCGCCATCCACATGGGTGATGAAATCCCCCGCCTCGATCCCGGCCTCGGCTGCCGGAGTGTCATCGATGGGCGAGACAACCTTCACGAAGCCGTCTTCCTGGGTCACTTCGATCCCGAGCCCGCCGAACTCGCCGCGGGTCTGGACCTGCATATCGCCGAAATCCTTGGGTGGCAGATAGCTGGAATGGGGGTCCAGCGAGGTCAGCATGCCGTTGATCGCCGCCTCGATCAGTTCGCCCTCTTCGACCTGCTCCACATACTGCGCGCGGATCCGCTCGAAAATGTCGCCGAACAGGTCGAGCTGCTCATAGACAGAGGTCTTGCGCGCATTCTCCTGCGCCAGCAGCGGTCCGGCGATCTGGGTTGTCAGCAGTGCGCCGGCCACGGTGCCGCCAAGCGCGGCCATAACGAAGTTCTTCATCTGCGTTTCAATCCTTGTCTGTCACGAACCACGTTCCCGGGTCGACCGGTTCGCCGCCGTTTCTGAGTTCCAAGTAAAGCGTCTCTTGCCGGGTTTGACCACTGGCAAAACCGATCTCGGTCTGCGGTCTGCCGCCCATGAGGCCAAGCGGAGCACCCGAGGACAAGACCTCTCCTGCATCAACATAAAGATCATCGACCCCCGCCAAAACAAGCAAATAGCCGGTTTGGGGTTCAAGGACGATCACGTTTCCGTAGTCGAGCAGGGTTCCCACATAGCGCACGGTGGCCGCGGCGGGGGTCGTCACAAGGGCGCGCGCCGGAGCGGCGAGCACCAGACCGGGCCGTTCGATGCCCGCAAGATCCGGCTCGCCCGCGGCCCGCAGGACCCGTCCCGCCACGGGCAGGGGCAGCGCCCCCTGCCGGGCTTCGAAATCCGCGCGTGGGGCCGCGGGCCCGTCCAGGGCACCGAGTTGCGCGGCAAATTCCTGCAAGGTCGCGCTGGAGGCCGACAACACGCCCAGCAACACCGGGTCCGGTGCGTTCTCCTGCGGCAGGCGGACCCGCTGGGCCACCACATCGGCCAGCGCCACCCGGGCCGCCTGAATATCCAGCAGCGCCTGTTCGAGCTGGGCCGCGGCCACGGTGCGGGTGCGGCGGATCCGGTTGAGCTCCTCAAGCGTGGCGCGCAGCTCGGCCGCCTCGGCGGCCACGGCGGGCGTGACCTCGGAGACGAGCATACCCGCACGGGCAAGGCTGAGCGGACCATCGGGATGGAGCAGCATCGCCTGTTCCGGTGTCTGACCAATGGTCTGCAACACGCTCAGCAGGGCCCCGAGCCGGGCCTGTTCCGCCGCGAGTCGATCGGTGATCGCCTGCTCGCGGATCACCGCCTGCCGCGTGCTTTCGCGCACGGCCTCCAGCCCGGCCTCGAAGCCGCGCACCGCCTCGGTCAGGACCGCGATCCGGTCCGAGGCCCCGGCCTCGGCCGTCAGCGCCGCGCGCGCCTCGGCCAGCAGGGCGGCGGCTTCATTGGCCTGCGCCACGGGGTCCGGGTTGGTCTGGGCCCCGGCAGACCCGCTCGCCAAGAGCGCCAGCGCGATCAGACAGGTGCGAACCGCCTTCACCGCAGCAGGCTCTTGCCGGTCATCTCGGGCGGTTGCGGCACCTGCATCAGCTCCAGCAGCGTGGGGGCGAGATCCGCAAGTCGCCCCTCGGCAAGCTGCGCGCCCTCCGGCCCGCCCACGAGGATCACCGGCACCGGGTTCAGGGTATGCGCCGTGTGCGGCCCGCCCGTCACGGGATCGATCATCGTCTCGCAATTGCCGTGATCCGCCGTGACGATCATCGCGCCCCCCGCGGCCTTCAGAGCGGCCAAAGCCCGGCCCAGCCCGGTATCCACCGCCGCACAAGCCGCCTTCGCGGCCTCCAGATCGCCCGTATGCCCGACCATATCCGGATTGGCATAATTCACCACGATCAGATCATAGCCCGCCTCAATCGCGGCCACGAAGCGGTCTGAGACCTCCTCCGAGCTCATTTCCGGCTGCAGGTCATAGGTCGCCACCTTGGGCGAGGCCGGCATGTAGCGATCTTCGCCCTCCTCCGGCACCTCCTGCCCGCCATTCAGAAAGAAGGTCACATGGGGGTATTTCTCGGTCTCGGCCAGACGGAACTGACGCAGCCCCTGCTTGGCGACCCAGGCGCCGAGCGTGTTCACGATCTCGCGCTTGGGAAACACGATGCCGAGCCAGCGGTCATGATCGTCGGAATAGGACACCATACCGAGGGCCGCCGCGAAATCCGGCCGCCCTGAGATGTCGAAATCGGTGAAATCCGGCTGCACGAAGCCGCGCAGGATCTCACGGGCGCGGTCGGCGCGGAAGTTCAGGCAAAAGAGGCCATCGCCCTCCGCCATCCCGCCATACCCGGCCAGAACCGTGGGGGCGATGAACTCATCCGTCTCGCCGCGCCCATAGGCGGCGCTGACCGCCTCGGTCGCGCTGTCGGCAGCCTCCCCCTCCGCCCGGGCCATGGCTCCATAGGCGCGCGAGACCCGCTCCCACCGATTATCCCGATCCATGGCATAGTAGCGCCCGATCACCGTGCCGACCTGCGCCCCCTCGGGCAGTTCGGCCTCCAGCGCGGGCACGAAGGTATCGGCGGATTTCGGGGCCACGTCGCGACCATCGGTAATCGCGTGGAGCACCACGGGCACGCCCGCCGCCGCCACCGCCCGCGCCGCGGCGACGATATGGGCGCTATGGCCATGGACACCGCCATCAGAGGCCACGCCCATAAGATGCGCGGTACCGCCCGAGGCCTGCATCTTGGCAATGAAGTCCTGCAGGGCCGGCGTCTCGGCGAAACTGCCATCCTCGATCGCCAAGTCGATCTGGCCCAGATCCATGGCCACCACGCGCCCGGCGCCGATATTCGTGTGCCCGACCTCGGAATTGCCCATCTGGCCCGTGGGCAGGCCCACATCCGGGCCAAAGGTGGTCAGCGTCGCGTTGGGACACTCCGCCATCAACCGATCCATCACCGGCGTGTCGGCCAGCAGAGGCGCATTGGCAGGCCCGTCCGGGTCGAGCCCCCACCCGTCGAGAATACACAACACAACTGGTTTCGGCGCGCTCATGGGACCATCCTTTGCTTCGTCACCCGCCTTCTACCGAAGCCACAGCCGGATCGGAACCTCGACAGAGCGCCTGCCTGCCTCATTGTTCCAAAAATACTCAAAATCCGACGGTCGCCGCGCGCGCTACGCCCGATGATAGGGCGTTCCGGCCAGAATGGCCGCCGCACGATAAAGCTGCTCGGCCAGCATCACGCGGACCAACATATGGGGCCAGACCATCTTGCCGAAGGACAAACGGGCATCTGCCTCGGCGCGCAGGGCCTTGGTCAGCCCGTCCGCCCCACCGATCACCAACGCCAGATGGCCCCGCCCCGCATCGCGCCACTCTGCGATCTGCCCGGCAAATTCCGGCGAGGACATCACCTTGCCCCGCTCGTCCAGCACGCAAAGCACCGCGCCCGCAGGCACCGCCTTGCGCAAGAGCACCGCCTCGGCCTCGGACCCGCCACCCTTGCGGTCCTCGACCTCGACAACGGAAACCGGGCCGAGGCCCAAGCCCCGCCCGGTGCGGTCAAAACGTTGCAGGTAATCGTCGATCAGGTCGCGTTCCGGTCCCGCCCGCAGGCGGCCGACCACGCAAAGCGTGACTTTCATGGGCGCATAGCACCCCGGCTCAGGCTTGCGCCGCCGGGGTCATCCACATTTTTTCGAGCTGATAGAAGTCGCGGACTTCCGGACGGAAGACATGGACCACCACATCGCCCGTATCGATCAGCACCCAGTCGCCCTGGCCCTTGCCCTCGACCTTGCAGCTCTGTCCGAGCTCGGCCTTGATGCGCTCGACCAGCTTGTCCGAGATCGCCGCAACCTGCCGCGAGGACCGGCCCGAGCAGATCACCATATGATCGGCCATGCTCGACTTGCCCTGCAGGTCGATGGACACGATGTCTTCGGCTTTGTCTTGATCAAGAGAGGAAAGGACAAGCGAGAGAATATCGTCGCTCATGTCCGTGGACGGCATCGCAGCCAGTCCAGGCGTCGAGGTTTCAGTCACAGCGGAGACCCCAACCGCATTGGGAATGTGAGACAGATTTCTGTCCTCCTACATCAACACGCCGATCCCACCCCGGCGCAGGGTTGCCCAAAGCATAGCATTGAAGCGGTGTTTGCTCAACTCTGCGGGCGTTATGACGCGCGCCGCAGGGGAAAGCGGATCAGTTCAGGACCAGCGCGACTTCGTTCCGGCGGGTCCAGGGCAGGGTAAACGGCCCGTCATAGAAGTAAAAGCGCGGCGCGCCAGAGGCTTCGAGCCCGTGGGCGGCGGCAAAGGCCCGCAGCTCCAGCTCCTTCTGGGTCAGGAGCGTATCGCTCCAGCGGCCCGAGAATTGCACGACCAGCTGGTCCTCGGCCGGGGTCTCCACCAGACGGATCGCAGCCGATTCCGGCGTGGGCAGGTTGTCCAGCGTATAGCCCTGAGGCATGCCGAAGCGCACCACCCAGAGGTTGGGGCCGTCATCATCATCGCTGGCCTGCTGGCTGACCGGGGTGGTCATGGCCACCTTGGCCTCATCCACATTGCCGCCAAAGATGTAATCGGCCAGCACGCGGAACCCGCGCGAGACCGCCTGTTCGCGGTCACCGCGCACCATCACCTCGGCAACGACCTGAGGGGCGTAATCCCGACGCTCGAAATCGCCCTTCTTGACCGTGACTTCATAGGCTGGGGTCTCGTAACCACGATACAATTGCGCCTCCGCACCAACGGACACGGCGGCAACGGTCAGACCGAGCATCAGTGCGATATGGGTCAAGCGGATCATGGCGCCGCGTCCTTTGTTTAGCCAACTTTGTGGGAGTTACGGAGGAAGATTGGGTCTGGATCAGTTTTTTCCAGATCTTCCGGGTGCGACACATGTGCAGCCCCGGCCCGGACAGGCCAGCCTGCTGTCTTGCGGGTCCGGGCCTTGGGTTGTATCTGCTGCCCATGGATAGGGTTTTCAACATATCGGACCGGACGCGGATGCCGTGGCGATTCCACGCCGCCCTGCGGGCCGAGCCTGCCGACAGCTGACTGCCGCGCGCCGCGCATCGCCCCCTGACATGATCCAACCCGCACCTCGGGAGAGACAAAAATGACTGCCCGCACACTCTATGACAAAATCTGGGACGCCCATCTGGCCCATGAGGCCGAGGATGGCACCAGCCTTCTCTATATCGACCGTCACCTCGTGCACGAAGTGACCAGCCCCCAGGCCTTTGAGGGTCTGCGCATGGCCGGGCGCGGTGTTCGTGCGCCGGACAAGACCATCGCTGTGCCGGATCACAACGTGCCAACCACCGCCGGTCGCGAGAATCCCGATCAGATGACCGAGGACAGCCGCATCCAGGTCGAGGCGCTCGACAAGAACGCCAAGGAGTTCGGCATCCACTACTACCCGGTCTCCGACATCCGTCAGGGAATCGTGCATATCGTCGGCCCGGAACAGGGCTGGACCCTGCCCGGCATGACCGTGGTCTGCGGCGACAGCCACACCGCGACCCATGGCGCGTTCGGCGCGCTGGCCCACGGGATCGGCACGTCCGAGGTCGAGCATGTGCTCGCCACCCAGACCCTGATCCAGAAGAAGTCCAAGAACATGAAGGTGGAGATCACGGGCAAGCTGCGCCCCGGTGTCACCGCCAAGGACATCACCCTCTCGGTGATCGGCGCGACCGGCACCGCCGGCGGGACCGGCTACGTGATCGAGTATTGTGGCGAGGCGATCCGCGATCTCAGCATGGAAGGCCGGATGACGGTCTGCAACATGGCCATCGAGGGCGGCGCCCGCGCAGGCCTGATCGCGCCCGACCAGAAGACATATGACTACGTCCAAGGCCGCCCCCACGCCCCCAAGGGCGCGCAGTGGGAAGCCGCTCTGGACTGGTGGAAGACCCTATTCTCGGATGAGGACGCCCATTGGGACAAGGTCATCACGATCAAGGGCGAGGATATCGCGCCCGTCGTGACCTGGGGCACCTCCCCCGAGGATGTGCTGCCGATCAGCGCGCTGGTCCCCGCGCCCGAGGATTTCTCCGGCGGCAAGGTCGACGCGGCCAAGCGCTCGCTCGACTATATGGGCCTGACCCCGGGCACGCCGCTCAGCGAGATCGAGATCGACACGGTCTTCATCGGCTCCTGCACCAATGGCCGGATCGAGGATCTGCGCGCCGCGGCCGAGATCCTCAAGGGCAAGAAGATCGCCGTGAAACGCGCCATGGTCGTGCCGGGCTCCGGCCTTGTGCGCGCGCAGGCCGAGGAAGAAGGTCTGGCGGATATCTTCAAGGAGGCCGGGTTCGAATGGCGTCTGGCGGGCTGTTCCATGTGCCTGGCCATGAACCCCGATCAGCTCACCCCGGGGGAGCGTTGCGCCGCGACCTCGAACCGGAACTTCGAGGGCCGGCAGGGCCGCGGAGGCCGCACCCATCTGCTGAGCCCGGCCATGGCCGCCGCGGCCGCCGTGACAGGGCGGCTTACGGATGTGCGCGAACTGATGTAGCCTGCCCATAACGCGGACAGCCCTGAGGAGAGACGACGCATGAAAGACTGGATGAAATGGGTTCTCTTGGGCCTGCTCTCCCTGATTTGCGGCATTATCGTTCTGGGCAATACCGTTCTGGCCTCGGTGGCGGTCACAGCCGTCACCGGCGCCCTGTTCCTCTTTGCCGGTGCCGCGCAGATCGCGGGCGGTCTGCAGGCCGAGAGCATGGGCAGCAAACTGTTTTCCATCGGGATGGGGGCGCTGGCCGCGTTTCTCGGCATCTCCTTCCTGTTCCACCCCCTCGAAGGCGCGATCTCGCTGGCACTGCTGATCACGATCCTGCTGGCCGTCAGCGGCGGCGCGCGGATCGTGTTTGCCTGGACCATGAAGCAGACCCAGTTCTTCTGGCCCATGCTGATCTCCGGCGCGCTCTCGATCCTTCTGGCTGGCTATATCCTCGCGAATTTCGCGACCGCCTCGGCGCAGCTTCTTGGGGTCCTACTCGGGGTCGAGCTGCTCTTTAACGGGTTGGGCTTCACCGTGCTCGGCTTCTTCCTGCGGGCCCATCCGGAGCTCGCCAAGACGCCCAAGGAATAACGGCGGATCGGGCGCAAACCGCGCCCTCTCTGACCAGTTTCTCCCCAAACATCGCAGATTCTGGCCTTCGATCGTGGGCAAGAGCGCAGGTCGTCGCCGCCCATCAAACGCTCGCTGCGGCCCATCTGGATCAATGGCTCAATACGGAGCCTTCCCTCCTTACCTCCGGCGTCGCGGTTTGAGGGCAGTCTACGGATCAAGGTCCGTGTGGGCGCATTCGTCAGCGCCACTGGCTGCGGATCACTGCACCCGGTGATACCGGCCCGTTCATACGGACGCGGATCAGCGCACCCGCACACGGCATCGCTCTTTTTTGTCGCGAAGCCTTTGGATTGCACCGGCCTGCAAAATAAGGCATCACACCGGCGATCCGTCCCCAGCGCCTGGCGCGGCTGCGCGGACATCGACCGATGACATCAGACCGCCCGCGTCAGGGCGCGAGGAGAGACCAGATGGACAAGTTCGACACGCTCACGGGAATCGCGGCCCCCCTGCCCCTGATCAATGTCGATACGGACATGATCATCCCCAAGCAGTTCCTGAAGACGATCAAGCGCTCGGGTCTGGGTGTGAACCTGTTCGACGAGATGCGCTACGATGATGACGGCGCGGAGATCCCCGATTTCGTGCTGAACAAGGCGCAGTATCGCGATGCGCAGATCCTCGTCTCCGGGGACAATTTCGGCTGCGGCTCTTCGCGCGAGCATGCGCCTTGGGCCCTGCTGGATTTCGGCATCCGCTGTGTGATCGCACCGAGTTTTGCGGATATCTTCTACAACAACTGCTTCAAGAACGGCATCCTGCCCATCGCCCTGCCTCAGGAAGAGGTCGACAAGCTGATGGACGATGCCGAGCGGGGCGCCAATGCGGTCCTCACCGTGGATCTGCAGAACCAGACCATCACCGGCCCCGATGGCGGTTCGATCTCCTTCGAGGTGGATGCGTTCAAAAAGCACTGCCTGCTGAACGGGCTCGACGACATCGGACTGAGCCTTGAGAAAGCCGCTTCGATCGACGCGTTCGAGGCACAGGCCTCCGCGGCCCGCCCCTGGGTCTGAGCGATCCACAGGCCCTTGCCGGCGCGCGGATCAGCGCGCCGGGGATATTGGTTAATCCGGTCTTAACCCCTTCCCTGTTTCCTGCCCGCTGAACAGGGTCGCATTGGGCGACCCGCCATTTGGTGGGCCGATGGGGTTTCTGACATCTCGCGATGGTCGCGGCGGCGACCGGGCAGCAAGGCTCTGCGCCCTTGTATTTGGGGCGCTGCTGGCCTTTGCGCCCACCGCACAGGCCGAGACCATCCGCATCGCCTATTTCCACACGGAGCTTTCCGCCAAGGGGCCGGGGCTGCTCCTGCGCGACCTTTTGAAGGAAAAGCGCCCCAAGAAACTCGACGCGGTGCTGAGCATCCTCAGCCGGAGCGCGGCGGATATCGTGGTGCTCGGGGGGATCGACTATGACGCGGGGGGCCAAACCCTGCGCGCGCTGCAGGCGGCGCTGACGAAATCCGGACTGCCGCTGCCCCATGCCTTCGCGGGCGCACCGAACACGGGCGTGCCCACGGGCTATGACCTGGATGGCGACGGACGGCGGGAAGAGCCCGAGGATGCGCAGGCTTTCGGAGAGTTCCGTGGCGCGGGCGGGCTCGCGGTTCTGTCGCGCTATCCGATTCTGCGGGACGAGGTTCTGGAATTCAGCGGCCTTCTCTGGTCCGCCTTTCCCGCCGCCGATCTGCCGGTCCTGCCGGAGCCTGCGGCGCTGGAAGTTCTGCGCCTGTCCTCAACGGGGCATTGGGATGTGCCGATCCTGCTGCCCAATGGGTCACATCTGCATCTCCTGCCCCTGCACGCCACGCCGCCGGTCTTTGATGGGCCCGAGGATCGCAATGGCCGCCGCAACGCAGATCAGCAGCGATTTTGGGCCGATTACCTGAATGGCTGGACCCCCGCACCCCAACGCGCACTGGGACCGCAGGCCGTGGTGATCGGGACCCTGAACGCGGACCCGCAGGACGGGGAGGCGCGCCCGGGGGCCGTGGCGCGCCTGCGCAGCCATCCCAAACTGCAGGACCCGGCCCCGACCGCAACCGGCGCGGCAGAGGCCAGCGCCCGGCAGGGCGGCGTGAACATGTCCCAGCGCGGGGACCCGGCGCTGGACACGGTCGACTGGCCCGATGACCGGCCGAATGATCCGGGCAACCTGCGGGTGGATTACATCCTGCCGAGCCGGACGCTCTCGGTCGCGGGCAGCGGGTTGCACTGGCCGGAGGCTGCGGAGGCAGAGCTGCTTGAGGAGGCCGAGACCGCCTCGCGCCACCGCCTGATCTGGGTGGATCTGGCCTTCTGAGCCCGGCGCGCCGGGGTGACGAGACCGGCCATCCCATCCCGTCACCTTGACCCTCCGCCCCGGACGGGCTACCGCAGCCGGCGAAACGCAGCCGGAGACACCTAGAGATGAGCACACCTTCCCTTCTGATCCTCGCCGGAGACGGCATTGGCCCCGAGGTCATGGCCGAAGTGCGCAAGATCATCGACTGGTTCGGTGCCAAGCGCGACATGGCTTTCGACGTATCCGAGGATCTCGTGGGCGGCGCGGCTTATGACGTCCATGGCGTCCCGCTCGCCGATGAGACAATGGCGAAGGCGCAGGAGGTGGACGCGGTTCTGCTCGGCGCTGTGGGTGGTCCGAAATACGACGTTCTGGATTTCTCGGTAAAGCCCGAGCGCGGGCTGTTGCGCCTGCGCAAGGAGATGGATCTCTTTGCCAACCTGCGCCCGGCCCAGTGCTTTGACGCGCTGGCGGATTTCTCGTCCCTGAAAAAGGACATCGTGGCCGGGCTCGACATCATGATCGTGCGCGAGCTGACTTCCGGGGTCTATTTCGGCGAGCCGCGCGGGGTCTTCAAGGAAGGCAATGAGCGCGTGGGCGTGAACACCCAGCGCTATACCGAGAGCGAGATCGCCCGGGTGGCGCGCTCTGCCTTCGAGCTGGCCAAACGGCGCAACAACAAGGTCTGCTCCATGGAGAAGGCCAATGTGATGGAAAGCGGGATCCTGTGGCGCGATGTGGTCACCGAGGTCCATGCCGCCGAGTACCCCGAGGTGGAGCTGAGCCACATGTATGCCGATGCCGGTGCCATGCAGCTGGTGCGGGCGCCCAAGCAGTTCGACGTGATCGTGACCGACAACCTGTTCGGGGATCTTCTGTCCGATGCGGCGGCGATGCTGACCGGATCGCTGGGCATGCTGCCCTCGGCCTCGCTGGGCCTGCCGATGGACAACGGGCGTCCCAAGGCGCTCTACGAGCCGGTTCATGGCTCTGCGCCGGACATCGCGGGGGAGGGCAAGGCCAATCCCTGTGCCTGCATCCTGAGCTTTGCCATGGCGCTGCGCTATTCCTTCGATCAGGGCGATGAGGCCACCCGGCTCGAGCAGGCGGTCGAAAAAGTGCTTGCCGATGGGATCCGCTCGGCGGACCTGATGCAGGCGGGTGATGCCACCCCGGCCAGCACCAGCGAGATGGGCGACGCGGTGATCGCCGCCCTCGACGCGAGCCTCTGAGGACCGAGACGGCGCGTGGCGCGGATCTGAGATCCGCGACGCCGCCTGCGGCGACGGTGGGACAGGGCGGCACAGCTGTGCCTGACCCCGTCAGCCTGTGCCTCGCGGATCCGCTCCGCACCCCGATCCGGCCTGGCAAGGCGCGTGCACCGCACGCGCCACCGTCCCGCCAAGCCCCGCATGGGGCGCATAGCCGGGCTGCAGCCACGGGAACTGCGGCCATTTGGACCTTGGCGACTCACCGGGTTCAGACGCAAAGCGAAGGTGGTTGATGGCGCTAACGCGCCTCTCACATCCTTCGAGTCGTCCCATGACACTATCCCCAAATCTCCGAGGCGCCCTGCTCGGCCTGTGCGCCTTTGCCTTCTTCGCCGTCCATGACGTGGTCGTCAAAAGCCTCGGCAGCAGTTACGCGCCCTTCCAGATCATGTTCTTCGGCGTGCTGTTCAGCTTTCCGCTGACCACGGTCATGATGATGCGCGACACCAATGTCGGCACGCTGAAACCACGCCATCCCTGGTGGATCGCCACCCGGACTGTCGCCGCCGTGATCACGGGGATCACGGCCTTTTACGCCTTCAGCGTCCTGCCTCTGGCGCAGACCTATGCGATCCTCTTTGCCTCACCGCTTCTGATTACGGTGCTGTCGATCCCGATCCTCGGCGAGACCGTGCGCCTGCGCCGCTGGCTGGCGGTCATTGCGGGCCTGATCGGCGTGGTGATCGTCCTGCGCCCCGGTGGCACGGAGATCACCCTCGGCCATATGGCGGCGCTCACAGCGGCGGTAGGGGGGGCCACGGCCTCGGTCATCGTGCGCAAGATCGGGCGCGAGGAGCGCTCGGTTGTCCTGCTGCTCTACCCGATGGTGGCAAATTTCGTGCTGATGGCAGCCTTCATGCCCTTCACCTATCGGCCCATGCCGCTGGGCGACATGGCGGCGGTCGGGGTCATGGCGCTTTTGGGCTTTGTCGCGAATCTCTGCCTGATCAGCGCTTACCGCGCGGGCGAGGCGGCAATCATCGCGCCCATGCAGTATTCCCAGATCCTCTGGGCTTCGGCCTTTGGCTATGTCCTGTTCGGGGAAAGCATCGATGCGGCCACGGCCATCGGGGCCGGGATCATCATCGCGTCGGGGATTTATATCGTGGCGCGGGAAAGCCGGCAGAGCGTCTCGGACAACAAGCCCGTGCTGCGGACCCGCACCCCGCCCGAAACCGCGACCCTGCCGCGGGTCAGCCCGCTGCTGCCGGAGAGCGCGAAACCCGAGATTGGCGCGCCAGAGGACAGCGCGCGCGGCTAGCCGCGCTTCTCAAGGCCCTTCCATCGACGGTGGGGCCAGAGCCACTGATCCGGATCGGCCTCGATCCGGGCCGTGGCCCGGTTGTTGAACTCGGTCATCATCTCCTCGGGAGAGGCGACAGGGATCGGCGCCTCGAAAACAACATCGATCGCCTCCTCCTCATCGCGCCGGATCCCGAAACAGGGCACAAGCGGCGCCTTGTAGCGGATCGCGAGTTCGGCCGGGGTCAGCGCGGTTTTGGCGTCCGCCCCGAGAAAGGGCAGCACCTCGCCTCCGGAATGGTACTGGTCCGCCATGATCGCAAAGGCACCGCCCCCCTTGAGATGGCGCAGCAGCATCCGGAACCCGTCATTGCCCTTGGGCACCAACGGCGTGCCCGAGGCCGCCGCTCCCGCCGCAAGATAGGGCTCATAATAAGGGTTGTTGTTCGGACGATAGAGCGCCCCTACCTCGACCCCGAGCGCATCGCGCAGATGGATCCGCGCCGCATCCCACTGTCCGAAATGCGCACTGACCAGCAGGATCGGCTTGCCCTCCGCATGGGCCGCCTCGATCGCCTCGAGCCCCGGACCGGAGACGCGTAAGGCCAGATGACGGGACTGGTGCTCTTCGCCAAAGAGGATCTCGGTCAGGGTCCGGCCAAGCTGTCGCCCGATCTCGGAACACAAGGTGAGCGCCTCGGTCTCGGACAGGTCGGGCCGGATCCGCGCGAGGTTCGACATGACCCGCGCCCGGGCCGGCGGGAACCGACGCAGCGCGATGCTCGCCAGTGCGCCGCCCAGCGCCACCCTGCGCCGGAACGGCACCAGCCGGGCGAGCTTGAGGAACAGGTAGATCGGCGCAAAGCTGATCAGGTAGGACAGGCGGCTGGCAAAGGTCATCTTGCGACCGTGTGTAACGAGGTCCTCGGCCCTGGGCCAGCCTCTCGCGCCGGTCTCGCGCGACAGACGTTTTTTCGCGCGACGCGGCGGATGGCCGCTTGCATCCATGGGATGAAAGGGGTACGTCCCCGCCATTCGGTCGGGCTGTAGCGCAGCCTGGTAGCGCACCTGCTTCGGGAGCAGGGGGTCGGAGGTTCGAATCCTCTCAGCCCGACCAAATAACCTCAAGCCAGATCAGCCTAGCCGCGTTCGATCGCGATGGCCGTGCCTTCGCCGCCGCCGATGCAGATCGCGGCAACACCGCGCTTGAGGTCGTGCTGCTCCATCGCGTTGAGGAGCGTGACGAGGATCCGCGCGCCGGACGCCCCGATCGGGTGTCCGAGGGCACAGGCGCCGCCGCGGATGTTCATCTTGTCCCGCGGCACGCCCATCTCATGCATGAAGGCCATGGGGACCACGGCGAAGGCCTCGTTCACCTCCCACAGATCCACGTCGCCTACCTGCCAGCCCAGCCGGTCGAGCAGTTTGCGCGCCGCGGGCACCGGGGCCGTGGGAAAGAGCGCGGGCTGCTGGGCGTGGCTTGCATGCCCGAGGATCCGCGCGCGCGTCTTGAGGCCCTGCGCCGCGACGACATCGCCGCGCGCCAGAACCAGCGCCGCCGCGCCGTCCGAGATCGACGAGGAATTTGCCGCCGTGACCGTCCCGCCCTTGCGGAAGGCTGGTTTGAGCTGGGGGATCTTGTCCGGGCGTGCCGAACCGGGCTGCTCATCGGCCTCGATCACGGTCTCGCCCTTGCGCGTGGTCACGGTGACTGGAACGATCTCGGACGCAAAGGATCCCGCCGCCTCCGCCTTCAGCGCATTCTCGAGCGAGCTCAAGGCGTAGTTGTCCTGTGCCTCGCGGGTGAACTGAAAGGCCTCGGCGCAATCCTCGGCAAAGGTGCCCATGAGGCGCCCCTTGTCATAGGCGTCCTCGAGACCGTCGAGGAACATGTGATCCAGCACAGCGCCATGGCCGATCCGCGCACCGCCACGCATCTTTTCCAGCAGGTAGGGCGCGTTGGTCATGCTCTCCATGCCGCCGGCAACGACCACATCCGCCGCACCGAGCGCGAGCTGATCCGTGGCCAGCATGGCCGCCTTCATGCCAGAGCCGCACATCTTGTTCAGCGTTGTGGCCGGGACCGCGTCGCCGAGACCCGCCTGATAACCCGCCTGCCGCGCCGGGGCCTGCCCCTGACCCGCCGGCAGTACGCAGCCCATCAGAAGCTCGCTGACATGCTCCGCGCCGCATCCCGCATCCCGCAGCGCGCCGGCAATGGCCGCGCCACCCAACTCCGCCGCCGAGACCGGTGCGAACGCGCCCTGGAAGCCGCCCATGGCCGTCCGGGCCGCGCCGCAAATAAAGACATCTTGCATTAAAAAACCTCCCAGGAGCTCGGAAACCCGCCCATTTGCTTACACTCTGGTAACCCATCGGCCCTACGCTCGACCGAAGCAAGACCAGAATGAGGGCCCCCTTATGCAAATTACAACACATGCGCATGACGATGTTGTCGTCGCGGAAGTGCATGAAGAGCGCATCGACGCCTCCTCTGCGGTACAGTTCAAGGACGTGATGCAGGAGATCGGTCGCGGCGATGGCAGCCGCGTCATTCTCGACCTGACGCAGGTCCAGTTCCTTGACAGTTCCGGCCTCGGCGCCGTGGTCGCCGTAATGAAAGCCTTCGCGCCGAACAAGACGCTCGAACTCGCAGGCCTCAGCCCGGTGGTTGAAAAGGTGTTCCGCCTGACCCGCATGGACAAGGTGTTCAAGATATACAACAGCCCCGAACAGGCGTTGGAAGCGGCGTAATCGATCGATGGCGTCTCGAAGTGTTTCCAATGCGCTTCGCTCCGGCGAAGACGTTTCGTCTACATCAATCATGAGGCAACGCGTGATCAAGTGTGACGCGGAATACACGATCCCGAGCAGGTATGATGCGGTGCGGGAGGCCCTCGCATCCCTTCTGACCAAACTCCGGGAGGCAGGCGTCGGAGCCGAAGACACCGGCACGATCGAACTGGTCCTCGCCGAGGCGCTGAACAATGTGGTCGAGCATGCCTATAAGGAAAACCCGGATTGCAGCTTCGTTCTGACAAGTTCGCTCGTCGAGACCGGGTTGTCCGTGCGCATGACCGACAGTGGCGTGGCCATGCCGGGGCTGGCTTTGCCCAGTGGCGACCTGCCCGAGATTGACACCGGGCTGCAGGACCTGCCCGAGGGTGGCTTCGGTTGGGCCTTGATCCATACGCTGACCGAGGATCTGACCTATCAGCGGATCAACGATCAGAATGTCACGAGCTTCGTGATCCCCATGACCTGGGAAGACTGACAGGGCCTGACGGCCCTTGCCGTCAGCCCGCGCCGCATTACAGTGCCCCTCCTGAGCGAGGAGGCCGACCAATGCGAGACTTTCACCAGCCGGGCCGTTCGGCTGTTTTTACCCAATCCGGGATGTGCGCGACCTCCCACCCGCTGGCCGCGAAAGTGGCCCTGGACATGCTCCAGCAAGGCGGCAATGCCATGGATGCGGCCATTGCCGGGGCGATCCTCCTTGGGATTTGCGAACCCCAGATGACCGGGATCGGCGGCGATTGCTTCGCTCTGGTCAAACCGGCTGGGACGGAAGACATCTTCGGGATCAACGGATCCGGCCGCGCCCCCGCAGCACTGAATGCTGAGACGTTGCGCGCCGAGGGTCACAGCGCCATGCCCCGGGCCGAGGCGGCGTCCATCTCCATCCCCGGGGCCATCGATGCCTTCTGCACGATGAATGCGCGCTGGGGGCAGCTCGATCTCGCAACCCTCCTCGCCCCGACCATCCATTACGCCGAAGCCGGCATCCCCGTCGCCCCCCGCGTGGCGTTTGACTGGCTGCGCGATGGGCCGCGTCTACAGGGTGCGGCCAGGACCCACTACCTCCACAACGACGCCGCCCCGGCGGTAGGCACTCTCTTCAGGGCGCCCGGGCAGGCCGAGGTTCTGCGCCATGTCGCCCGCGAAGGGCGCGACGGGTTCTATGCCGGGCCAGTGGCCGAGGACATGGTCAACAGCCTGCGCGCTGCGGGCGGCGTGCATACGCTCGAGGATTTCTCGGCCACCGCCTGCTCGGAGCTCACCCCGATCCGCGGAACCTACAAGGGCACCGAACTGGTCGAGCTGCCGCCCAACAGTCACGGCGCGACGGCAATCCTGATGGCGAATATGCTGTCCTGTTTCGACCTGCAGGCACTCGATCCCTTCGGGACCGCGCGGGCCCATATCGAGGCCGAGGTCGCCAAGCTCGCCTATGACACGCGCAACCGGATCATCGCCGACGCAGATCACACCACGCGGCTCGCGCATATGACATCTATGGACACGGCCACGGCCCTCGCCGGGCTGATCGACCCCAAGCGCGCGATGGCCGATCCAGCGCCGCTGTCCGACCATGTCCATCGCGAGACGATCTACATCACCGTGGTGGACGCCAACCGCATGGCCGTCTCGCTGATCTATTCGATCTTCGATGGCTTCGGGTCGGGCATCGCCTCGGACCGTTACGGCATCCTTTTTCAGAACCGGGCGGCGGGCTTCACCCTCGAGGCCGGGCATCCGAACGAGGCTGGCGGCGGCAAACGCCCGATGCACACGATCATCCCCGGAATGCTGCGCCAGAACGACAAGCTCGTCATGCCCTTCGGCGTCATGGGTGGCCCCTACCAGCCCAACGGCCATGCGCGCGTGCTCACCAACATGGTCGATTACGGCCTCGACCCGCAGGCAGCCCTCGACGCGCCGCGCAGCTTCTATGACCCGCGCTACGGGCTGCAGGTTGAGCGCGGCTATGCCGACAACGTCCATGCGGAGCTGGCCGAGATGGGCCACACGGTCGTCATCCCCGACGCACCGATCGGCGGGGCCCAGGCGATCTGGATCGATCCGGAAACCGGGATCCTGCAAGGCGCGTCAGACCCGCGCAAGGATGGCTGCGCATTGGGCTACTGAGCCCGGCGCGCGGCCGACCGCGGCGCGGTCAGTTCATCTGGAAATGGAGGGGATATTGACGCCCGTCGAAATCCCCGAAGAGATCCGGCACATCCGGGTGGTCCACCGGGCCGCTGGCCCCGTCGACGACAAGGTTCTGCTCGGACACATAGGCCACGTAATAGCTCTGCTCGTTTTCGGCGAGCAAATGATAGAACGGCTGGTCCTTGCGCGGACGGCTTTCCTCCGGGATCGCGTCATACCATTCCTCGGTATTCGCGAATTCCGGATCGATATCGAAGACAACCCCGCGAAACGGGTGTTTGCGGTGGCGGACGACCTGTCCCAGATTGTATTTGGCGTGCGCTTTCAACATAACTCTGCACCTTGTCTTCGGCGACAAAATAAGGCGCAGGGGGGCAGATGTCCATTGAACAAACAGTCGCTGGGATGAGCACATCGTGACTTTGGTCCTTACAGTCCTCAATGTTGTCGCTCCGGTGTTTTTGTTGGCGAGTCTGGGCTTTGCCTGGGTCAAACTGGGCTGGGAGTATCCGCTGGCCTTCGTCACGCGCCTGTCCATGACGCTGGCGGTGCCCTGCCTGATCTTCACGGCCCTGATGCAGACCGAGATCGACCCGACCGCGCTCAGCACCCTGTCGCTGGCCACGCTCGCGGTCTATGTCGCCATCGCCGGTCTGCTCGCCCTCATCCTGTGGGGGCTGGGCCTGCGCATGCGCGATTACCTCTCGCCGCTCACCTTCGGCAACACGGGCAATCTCGGGCTTCCGCTGGCACTCTTCGCCTTCGGCGAAATCGGGCTCAGCTACGGCGTCGTGGTCTTCGCGGCCATGGCCGTCCTGTCCTTCACCTTCGGCACCTGGGTCGTGGCGGGCGGAGGCTCGCCACTGACCGTGATCCGCGAGCCGATGGTGGCGGCCACGCTTCTCGGCGCACTGTTTCTCTGGCAGGGATGGGAGACGCCGCTCTTTCTGACCAATGCGCTGGAGCTGATCGGCCAGATGGCGATCCCGATCATGCTGATCACGCTCGGTGTCGCGGTGGCAGGGCTGCGCCCGGGCAAGATCGGACGCGCCGCCCTGCTCTCGCTGCTCAAGCTCGCAGTCTGTGTCGGGCTGGCCTGGGGCATCGGCCAGGCCTTTGCCCTCGATCCCATCGCCTTTGGCGTTCTGGTGCTGCAGGTCTGCACCCCAGTGGCGGTCACCAGCTACCTCATGGCGCAGAAATACGGCGCCGATGCCGAGGCGGTCGCGGGCCTCGTGGTGGTCTCGACCCTCCTATCTGTTGTCGCTTTGCCGCTCATCCTCTCCTTTGTGATCTAAGAGCGCGCTTTAATCATTTTCCACGCCACGATTTTTCGCTACCCTGCCCGCAAAACAAAAAACACTGAGAGAGCAGGATGAGCAGTAAACTTCGCCTCTCGATTGTGGTCCTGGCCCTCGCAGCTTGCGGGTCCGGCTCCAATCCGCCGTCACGGCTGGATGATGCCTGTGCGATTGTCGCGCAGCGTCCTGCCTATTTGCGCGCCATGAAGAAGACAGAGCGCAAATGGGACGTCCCCGTGCCCGTGCAGATGGCCACGATCTATCAAGAGAGCAAATTCGACAGCGATGCCCGGACCCCGCACCGCTATGCCCTGGGGATCATTCCCATGGGGCGGGTGAGTTCGGCCTATGGCTATTCCCAGGCGCTGGACGGCACCTGGGATGACTACCGCAAGGAAGAAGGCGGTCGCTGGGCCAAGCGGGACAATATCCGCGACGCGACGGATTTCATGGGCTGGTACATGGACAAGACCGAGAAGCGGAACGGCATCCCCAAGACCGATGCGCGCCGCCAGTATCTTGCCTATCACGAAGGCCATACGGGATACGCACGGGGCAGCTACAATTCCAAGGACTGGCTTGTCCGAGTGGCCCGCAGCGTCGAAGCCCGCGCCGCCATGTATGACGCGCAGCTCCGATCCTGCCGCAAGCGCTAGGCCAAGCCTAGCGCGCCGGTCCCTTCGCCGCCGAGAGGCCTGACGCCGCCAGAACCGCCCGCGCCTGTTGCGGGTGCGGGTTGAGTTGCGTTGCGGGGGTCGGGCTCGGACCCGGCATGTCGCGCCGGGGGCCTTCCCCATGGCAGAGCGCCTTGATCTGCGCCAGCAGGGCCGGCGTGGCCGTCATCGCATCCGCCGTATGGGCCTGCACCGTCTCCATCAGGGCGTCGGGCTCGGCAATCGCGTCGAACAGCCCCCAGGACAGCGCCGTCTCGGCCGGCACCTTGGCCCCGCCCAGCAGGATCATCTTGGCCCGGCTCAATCCGCATAGCGCCGCAAGGCGCCGCGGATCCGACGGCTGCGGCAGGAACCCGTTTTTCAGCACCGGGTAGAACACCTTGGCATGGGGCACGGCGATCCGCAGGTCGCAGGCCAGCATCATGCCCAGCGCCCCGCCCGCGCAGGTCCCGTTCAGCGCCGCGATGGTCAGGCCCGGATAGCGCGCGATGCGGGTCGAGACGCGCTCCCACACGGCATCGGTGGTCAGGCTGCCATTGCGCGCGGCGTCCAGATCGGCACCGGCGCTGAACACCTTGCCCGCCCCGGTCAGGATCAGCACCGTCGCCCCGGCGGCTTCGGCTTCACTCAGGGCGCGCTCGAGCATCTCGAGCATCTCCGCCGTCAGCGCATTGGCCTTGTCCGGGCGGTCCAGCATGATGGTGCACTGGGCCCCATCCATCGTCGTGGTAATCATGGGGCAATCAATCCTATCTTCTGTCGTAGCTCTTCGTCGCGCAGGGAGAGTTCCTGTCCGAGATATGCATCCGCCTCCGCGCTGCACATCCACAGCAGGGCCCGGGCGGGCCATTCGGCGGGGATATGAACCGACCAGTCGAGCTGGCTCACCGGGTTGATCCCCGACGCCTTGATCACCGTCTGCATGTCCGTGGCCACGGTGCCCGGGCTCAGCCCCATGATCCGAACGCCGCTCGCGGCAGCTTCGTGATGGGCACAGCGGGTAAGCATCGCCGCCCCGGCCTTGGAGGCGCAATAGGCGCTCCAGCCTTCCAGAGGATGGCTGGCCGCGCCGGAGCTGATGGTGATGATCGTGCCCGCGCCCTGTGCCTTCATCGCCGGCAGCGCGGCGCGCATGCCGTAAAAGACACCCTTGAGATTGATATCGATCAGCTTGCCCCAATCCGCAGGGTCCGCCGCATCCAGCGGCGCGATCGGGGTGATCACCCCGGCATTGTTGATCAGCACATCAAGCGTGCCGAACCGGGCCCGCATCGCGGCCACCGCCGCAGGCAGGGCGTCGGGGTCGGAAACATCCCCGGGCAGGGCAAGGGCGTTTTCCCCGATCTCATCGGCGATCCGGGCGCAGGCCTCGGCATTGCGCGCCAAGAGCCCGACATGCGCCCCGGCCGCCGCGAAAACGCGCGCGGCAGATTCGCCGATGCCCGTACTGGCGCCGGTGATCAGAACAGATTTTCCTGAAATTGTTTGCATGGGTCGCGGCAAACCTTTCGTATATTGTGCCACTCCCGTCCCTTCCGCACTTGACCGTATACGGAGAGGCGGAAACAAAGAAAGTAATTTTTTGTGTATCTTACATGGGGGCCCATCATGGTCATCGCAGACACGCCGTCCCAAGTCTCCGCCACCCTCGCCCGCACCGCCGCTCTCGCCATAGCCCTCACGCCCGCAGCCGGTTGGAGCCTGACCGCCGAAGAGGTCTGGTCGAAGTTTCAGGAAACCGTTGCAGAGACAGGCCAGACACTCAGCGCGGCGTCCGAAACCCCGGGCCCCGGCAGCTTGACCCTTGATGGGCTGACCCTGTCCGGCTCCGTGGACGGGGTCGGGTCGAACACGATGTTGATCGAGGTCATGACCCTGACCGAGCAGGCGGACGGATCGGTCAGGATCGACCTTCCGGACAGCATCCTTGTCGAGTTTCAGGATCAGGCAAGCTTCGGGGTGGAGCGGCTCGTGTTCGACGTCTTTTCGACCGATCTCGATATGGTCGCGACGGAGTCCGGCTCGGAGTTCAGCCTCCGCTACACTGCGACCAGCGGCGGCTTGCGGATCCTTGAGCCCACGGACGTCCCCGAGATCCCCGAGATTGAAGTCCTGGCAAAGGGGCTGGCATTTCGCACGACCCTCGGCGACAGCCGGACAGACAGCACCGGCACCGCAGACAGCTTCGCCGTGAGCATGAATGCCACCGATGCTGACACGGGTCAGGAGCTGGAGGTCGTCTACGAGATTTCGGATATCGTCACAGCCTCCTCCGGGCCTCTGACCCATATTGCGCAGGCCATCGAAGGCTTGCCGGACTTCGATCTGGCCATCGATTACGGCGCCTTCTCGCTGGGCGTGGCCAGCAGCGCAACCGTCTCAACAGGCACCTTGGCGCTGACCGGAGGCGTCGGCAGCGGTCGGATGTCGGCCAATGACGGACTGGCCCGGTTTGCCAGCGCGACCTCCGATATCGGCTTCGACATGCGCGGAGAGGGACTGCCCGGCCCCATCAACTGGGCTGCGGAGAACCTGAGCCTCGACGCCACCTTGCCCGCCAACCAGCCCTCGGGCGAGTACCCTTTCGCCCTCGACCTCGATCTCCAGAATTTCACGCTAGGTGAGGCGACCTGGGGACTTTTTGACCCGAATGGCGTGCTGCCCCGCGATCCAGCGCGGCTCGCGGTCGATCTCGACGGAACAGCCGAACTGCGCGAGCAGATCCTGCCCGGTGGTCAGCAAAGCTTCCAGGCGATGGAACCGCGCAGCATGACCATCAATCAATTCGTTCTGGATTTCGCCGGCGCGCAGCTCGACGCCACGGGCGCGCTGGAGTTTCTCGGTATGCAACCGCAGTTTGGCGGCATGCCCGCGCTCCCGAACCTGATCGGGGAGGTCTCGATCACCCTCGCCGGCATGGACGGGTTGTTGCAGGGACTGGCCGATATCGGCCTCTTTGACAATCAGGCCCTGATCGGGGCGCGCATGATGCTCGGTGTGGTCGCCCGTCCGGGGGCGGAGCCCGATACGTTGGAGTCCGAGCTGGAATTCACCGCCGATGGCGGCGTGATCGCCAATGGAATGCGCCTGCGCTGAGATCATTGCCGGGTCCGCGCTTGCACCCATGGCAGGCGCGGCCTAGGTCTGTGGCACCCCAGCGCGAGCGAGATCCATGCCCCAAGACCTGTCCCATCTGACCGAAGCCCTGTTGCTTGCTGCCAAATCGGCCGGTGCGGAGGATGCGGATGCCGTCGCGGTCGAGGGCACCGCCCTGTCGATCGATGTCCGCGCGGGCAAGCTCGAACAGGCGGAACGCTCCGAAGGTGTCGATCTCGGCCTGCGCGTCCTGATCGGCCAGAAACAGGCCATCGTCTCGGCCTCGGATGTCAAACCCGACACCCTGCGCCAGATGGCCGAACGCGCGGTCGCCATGGCCGCCGAGGCTCCGGATGACCCGCATATCGGGCTCGCCCATCCCGATCAGCTCGCGCGGGGTTGGGATGTCGCCGCGCTGGAGCTGCAGGACCCGACCGACGAACCCGCGCCCGACCAGCTCGAGGAGGACGCCCGCCGCGCCGAGGCCGCCGCACGGGATGTCACGGGCATCAGTCAGGTTCAGTCCGCCAGCGCAGGCTATGGCCGGCGCCAGATGCATCTGGCCACCAGCGCCGGGTTTTCTGGCGGGTTCGCACGCACCGATCGGGGCCTGTCGGTCGTGGCGATCACCGGCACCGGCACGGAGATGGAGCGGGACTACGCGGGCGAGAGCCGGATTTTCCAGGTCGATCTGCCCCCGCCCGAAGAGGTTGGCGCGCTGGCCGCCGAGCGCACCCTCGCCCGGGCCGGGGCGCGCAAGCCGCCGACCGGGGCCTTCCCGGTGCTCTATGACGAACGGATTTCCAGCGGGCTGATCGGCCATCTCGTGGCCGCGATCAGCGGCAGTGCGATCGCCCGCGGATCGAGCTGGCTGCTCGATGCGCTGGGAGAGGAGGTCCTGCCCCCCGCGCTCAGCCTAGTGGAGGATCCCCACCGGGCGCGTGTGTCCGGCTCGCGCCCCTTTGATGGCGAGGGCCTGCCCACGCGCCGCCGGGTTATCGTCGAAAACGGCGTGCTGCAGGGCTGGACCCTCGACCTGGCCACCGGGCGCAAGCTGGGCATGCCGAGCACCGGCAGTGCCGCGCGCGGCACCTCCGGCCCGCCCTCGCCCGCCATGACCAACCTGACGCTGACCCCGGGCACGCAGTCGGCCGCCGAGCTCGCCCGCGAGATGGGCACCGGTCTCTGGGTGACGTCGATGATCGGCGCGTCGATCAATCCGACCACCGGGGATTACTCGCGCGGGGCCAGCGGCTATTGGGTCGAGAATGGCGAGATCGCCTATGCGGTCAACGAATGCACCATCGCCGGAAACCTGCGCGACATGCTGCGGACACTGGTGCCGGGCAATGACGCGCGCGGCCATCTCAGCCGGGTGGTGCCCAGCCTCCTCGTCGAAGGGTTGACGGTTGCCGGTGCGTGACCTCGACCTTCTGATCGATGCCGCAAGGGCCGCTGGCGAGATCGCCGAGCGGTTCTGGGGCCAATCCCCCGAGACCTGGGAAAAGCCCGATGGCGCAGGCCCGGTGACCGAGGCCGATCTGGCCGTAGACCGCATGCTCCATGCCGAGCTGCTGGCGGCGCGCCCGGATTATGGCTGGCTGTCCGAGGAGACCGCCGATACGCCGGACCGGCTGGACCGCGCGCGGGTGTTCATCGTCGATCCCATCGATGGCACGCGATCCTACATGGCCGGGCAACGGACCTTTGCCCATGCCCTCTCGGTGGTCGAAAACGGGCGCGTGACTGCCGGGGTGGTCTACCTGCCTTTGCGCGACAAACTCTATGCCGCCGCCGCCGGACAGGGCGCGACGCTGAACGGCGCGCCGCTGGCAATCTCGCCCCGGCGCGAGATCGCGGGGGCGGCGATGCTGGCGGCGAAACCGACCTTCGATCCGCGCCACTGGGGCGGGCAGGCACCGGGGCTGGAACGGCATTTCCGCAGCTCGCTGGCCTATCGGCTGGCGTTGATCGGCGAGGGGCGGTTCGATGCGATGATGACCCTGCGCAAGAGCTGGGAATGGGATATCGCCGCAGGCAGCCTGATCGCCGAAGAGGCCGGAGGGCAGAGCTCGGACCGCACCGGCGCGCCCTTGCGGTTCAACAGCATCGATGCGCAGACAGATGGGGTTGTGACCGCGAACCCGGTGCTCCATGCGGCGCTGATGGACCGTCTGACAGTCTAGGCGCATGGCCTCAGAGGGCGCGCCCCTGCAGGAGCTTGGGGACATCGCCCGTCAGCCCCGCCGCCTCGCGGATGAAGCGCTGGCGCGCGCCGGGCAGGGCATTGACCAGCCCCATCCCCAGATCCCGCCCGAGGCGCAGCAGGGGATTGTCGTTCGAAAAGAGCCGGTTGACCGCATCCGTCGCCACGGCCAGCGTCGCCGTGTCGAGCCGCCGCCAGCGGGCATACCGCTCCAGCACGTCGCGGGCGGCGAAATCCTCGCCCCTGCGCTGCGCGTCAATCAGGGTCTCGGCCAGCGCGCCCACATCCCGGAAGCCAAGGTTCAGCCCCTGCCCTGCGATGGGATGCACCCCATGGGCGGCATCCCCCACCAGCGCCAGCCGTTCCGCCACCAGCGCATTGGCCAGAGTCAGGCCCAGCGGATAGGTAAAGCGATCCCCGGCCAATGCGATCTCGCCCAGAAAATCCCCGAAGCGCGGGCGCAGGGCATCGAGGAACGCGGCGTCGTCCAACGCTGCGATCTGGCGCGCCTGGGCCGTGCGTTCGGACCAGACGATCGAGCTGCGATTGCCCGGCAAAGGCAGGATCGCGAGCGGCCCGGCGGGCATGAAGAACTGGTGCGCGCAGCCCTCATGGGGCAGCGCGTGCTCGATGGCGCAAACCAGCGCGGTCTGGTCATAGCCCCAGCCCGTCCGCGAGATCCCGGCGCGCCGCGCCGTCCCGCTCGACCGTCCGTCGCACCCCACCAGAAGCCGTCCGGTCAGGGTCTCGCCGGTCTCGAGCGTCACCGACGCGCCGGTGGCCGAGCTGTCCTGCGCAATGACCCGTGTCGCGGACAGGTGGGTGATCTCCGGCGCGGCCTCCATCGCCTCCAGCAGGACGCGGCGCAGGAAGCGGTCCTCGACCATGAACCCCATGGGTCCTTCTTCGATCTCGCCATGGTCAAAATGCATCCACCAAGGGGCAGCCCCCTCGCCCGCGCGCCCGTCCGACACCTTGATCTGCAGCATGGGCTGCGCGCGATCCGCCAGCGCGCCCCAGAGGCCCAGCGCCCGGAGCATGCGTTGCGAGGCCAGCGCCAGCGCATAGCTGCGCCCGTCAAAGCCCGGATCCGCCCGGCGGTCCACGGGCAGCGCGTCGATCACCGTGGATCGCAGACCGGCCTGGGCCAGCGCCAGGGCCAGGGTCGGGCCGTTCAGCCCGCCGCCAACAATGAGGATATCGCTCTCGCTCTGTGCCATGCCCATGGATATGCGCCCGACCCGGCGATTGTCCATTGCGCGCGCAGCGGATAGCTTCGCGGCGAAACGTCTCTGTCGGAGGGTGAGGGTGTGCACAAGGATTGGTTGACGCAGAGCGCAGCGGAGCAAGGGCGCGCGATTGGCGAGGGCACGCTGGACCCGGTCGCCCTGACCGAGGCCTATCTCGATGCGATTGCCGCCGCGCCCGAAAGCGCGCGGATCTACGCCCGCACCACGCCCGAGCGCGCCCTGTCCGAGGCCGTGGCGGCCCATGACCGCGCCAAGTCCCAGACCCGGCTCGGGTTGCTCGACGGGGTGCCGATCTCGTGGAAGGACCTGTTCGACACGGCCGGGGCCGGGACCGAGGCGGGCTCGGCCCTGCTGGCCGGGCGCGTGCCCACCCGCGATGCCGACGTGCTGCGCAATGCTACCGCCGCCGGGCTGGTCTGTCTCGGCAAGACCCATATGTCCGAGCTGGCCTTTTCCGGGCTCGGGCTGAACCCGATCACCGCGACCCCGCCTTGCGTGAACGACCCCGATGCGGTGCCCGGCGGGTCCTCGTCGGGGGCGGCGGCCTCGGTGGCCTTCGGGCTCGCGGCGGCGGGCATGGGCTCGGATACGGGCGGATCCGTGCGCATCCCCTCGGCCTGGAATGACCTCGTGGGACTCAAGACGACCTCGGGGCTCTTGTCGCTCGGGGGTGTCGTGCCGCTGGCGGCCTCTTTCGACACGGTGGGCCCGCTCTGCCGCACGGTGGAGGATGCGGCCCTCTTTCTCGGCGCCCTCGGCGGGACACGGGCCCCGGATCTGCGCGGCGCCCGGATCAAGGGCGCGCGCCTGGCCATCCTGCGCGACGTGGCCTTCGACGGGATCCGGCCCGAGCCGCAGGCGGCCTTCGACGCGGCGGTTGCGAAACTGGCCGATGCCGGGGCCGAGATCACCGAGATCTCAGCCGATGAGGTGCCGACGGCGATGGCCCTGTCCGGCGTGCTCTTTGCGACCGAGGGCTATGGCTACTGGTCCGAGACCATCGAAGCCGCGCCGGAGAAGATGTTTCCCCCGATCCTCGAGCGGTTCCGCGGCGGCAAGGAAATTGATGCCCCGACCTATGTGGCGGGCTGGAACCAGCTGCGCGCGCTGCGCACCGTTTGGGCGGCGCGAACGCGCCAATTCGACGGGGTACTTGTGCCCACGGCCCCGATCCTGCCCCCCGATGCCGGGCGGCTGATGACCGATGACGCCTATTACGTGCAGGAGAACCTGATGGCCCTGCGCAACACGCGGATCGGCAATCTGATGGGGGTTTGCGCGCTGAGCCTGCCAACGGGCGTGCCCTCTTGCGGGATCTCGATCATGGGCCAGCCCTTTGCCGAGGCGGCCTTGTTGCGGCTCGGTCAGGCTGCAGAGGCCGCCCTGGCCTGAGACCCCGCCGCGCCGCGTCCGGGCAAAGCCGCAACAGGCCGCAACCAAGCCGCCTTTTTCGTGGACCGCGCCGGGCGCGCAGGCTAATCTGCTCGGAATAAGGGGCAAAAGACCCCGAACACTGAGGCAGTTATGGATTTTCCCGAGCGGTTTTCGACGCTTCCGGAATATGCGTTCCCGCGTTTGCGGGCGCTTTTGGATTCCCACGCGCCGGGCGGCGCGCCCCTCGCCATGTCGATTGGCGAGCCGCAGCACGCGTTCCCGGCCTTCGTGTCCGAGGCGCTGGCCGAGGCGATGCCGCTCTTCAACAAATACCCACCCAATGACGGATCGCCGGACCTTCTGGCGGCGATTGGTGACTGGATCGCGGGGCGCTACGGTGTCACGGTGGACCCCGCCACGCAAATCCTCGCCCTGAACGGCACGCGCGAGGGGCTCTTTGCGGCCTGCCTTGCGCTCTGCCCGGATCGCAAGGCCGGCGCCACGCCCCGGGTCGCCATGCCCAACCCGTTCTATCAGGTCTATGCCGTGGGCGCGAAGGCCGCCGGGGCCGAGCCGCTTTTCGTGAATGCCACCCGCGACACCGGGTTCCTGCCGGATTTCACGACCCTGTCGGAGGCCGAGCTCGACCAGACCGCCATCGCCTATGTCTGTTCCCCTTCGAACCCGCAGGGGGCCGTGGCGGATGCCGCGTATTGGCGCGCGCTGCTGACGCTGGCGGAGAAGCACGATTTCTATGTCTTCGCCGATGAGTGCTATTCCGAGGTCTATCGCGACACGCCGCCCCCCGGCGCGCTGCAGATCGCGACCGAGATGGGTGTGGACCCGGACCGGGTGGTAATCTTTCACTCCCTGTCCAAGCGGTCGAACCTGCCGGGCCTGCGCTCGGGCTTTGCCGCCGGGGGTCCCCGGGCCATGGCCGAGCTGAAGAAGCTGCGCGCCTATGCCGGTGCGCCCCTGCCCGGCCCGCTGCAGGCGGTCGCCGCCAAGGTCTGGCGCGACGAGGCCCATGTGGTCGAGAACCGCGCGCTCTATGCCGCCAAGTTCGACCGGGCCGATGCGGTGTTCGCCGACCTGCCCGCCTATGTGAGCCCCTCTGCCGGGTTCTTTCTGTGGCTGCCCGTCCCCGATGGCGAGGCAGCGGCCCTGAAGCTCTGGACCGAGACCGGATTGCGGGTGTTGCCCGGAGCCTATCTCAGCCGCGACACCGATCGCGGCAATCCCGGCAAGGGTTTTATCCGGGTCGCGCTGGTCGCGCCCGCCGAGGATGTGGATCGGGGCCTGATCCACATTCGCGATTGTCTGTATTCCTGAGGAGAGCGCGTCGATGGCTTACCAACCCCTCCGTCAACGAGACCCATTGCTCGACACCAACACCCAGGCCGCGCTGGAACGACGCGGGCGCGAGCTTCTGGGCGTGGCCTTTGTGGCCATGGCCCTCGCGCTGGCCCTGTCGCTCGCGAGCTATGTCCCGGACGATCCCGGCTGGATGAGCACGAGCCAGGCCCCCGCCGAGAACTGGATGGGCCGCCCCGGCGCGACCATCGCCGCACCGCTCAACATCATCATCGGACAGGGTTCCTGGGCCTTGGTGGTCATCCTCGCGCTCTGGGGCGGGCGGTTCATGCTCCATCGCGGGGCGGACCGCTTCGTCGGGCGGATGATCTTCGCGCCCATCGCCGTGGCCGCCGTGGCGGTCTATGCCGCGACACTGGTGCCGGGGCCGGACTGGACCCATTCCTTTGGCTTGGGCGGGCTCTTTGGCGATACGGTGCTGGGCGCGGTGCTGGGCGTGTCGCCCATCGCCCCCGGTCTGGCGCTGAAGCTGACCTCGCTGACCCTTGCGGTGCTATCGCTCGGGCTGGTCGCCTATGTCGCCGGGTTTGTCCGTGACGAGCTGCGCCGCATGGCCGTGTTCTTCCTGATCGGGCTGGTGACGGTCTATGAGGCCGTGCTGCGCCTGCTGGGCCGGGCGGGCTCCGGCGCAGTGGCGGCAGGATCGGCCGGTTGGCAGGCCCACAAGACCCGCGCGGCGGATCGTGCCGCGGATCGCGACGCGCAGAAGGCCGCCGCGATTGCCGCCGTGCGCAACGATCCGGTGATCTCGGGCCACACGCCCGCCCGCGTGCTGCGCGCCGAGCCTGCGCTGAGCCGCGAAGACGAGATGCTGGTTGAGGAGGACGCGTTCGAAGAGGCCGCGGAATATGCCCCCGAGATGCCCGAACCGCTGGCCAAGCCGAGCCTTCTGGCCCGGGTGAAGGCCCGCGCGCTGGCCCTGCCCACGCCGGAACTGGTCGACCCGGAACCGCTGGACGCGGATGTCCCGCCGAGCGAGCCGGACCGTGTCTCAGCCGCGATCACCGATGCTATCACCCGTCGGCGCAATCGCGTCTCCGGACGCAGTCTGATGCTGCCCAAGGCCCCGCCCGTCACACCCGAGGCGAGCCCGGCCGCTATCCTGCCTGCCGAGCCGCCCCTGACCAGCCGGAGCGCCGCGCCGGTCGAAACCGCGGACGCGCATTGGGACATGCCCGAGGATCTCGACACTTCGCCCATGGCCGACGACATGGACCCCGCCCCGCACGAGATCGACGAGGACTGGCCCGACGCGCTCTCCGACGCGCCCGAGCCGGAGGATGATCTGGCCACCTCCGATATCGTGCAGCCCCGCGCGGCCCCGGTTCTCGACCGGACCGCGCCGATCTTTCAGCGCCCGCGCACGCCGGAGCCGAAATCCGTGGTTCAGCACCCGCCGCGCAAGGCGCCGCAACCCTCGCGTGCCGCCCAGGCCGAGGCTCAGCCCGCCCTGCAATTCGAACCCAAGGAAGTGGCGGAGTATGAAAGCCCGCCCCTGTCGCTGCTGACCAGCCCGCGGAGCATCGAGCGGCTGCACCTGAGTGACGAGGCGCTCGAAGAGAACGCCCGGATGCTCGAGTCGGTGCTCGATGATTACGGGGTGAAGGGCGAGATCGTCAGCGTCCGCCCCGGCCCCGTGGTCACCATGTACGAGTTGGAGCCTGCGCCGGGCCTCAAGGCCAGCCGGGTGATCGGGCTGTCGGACGACATCGCGCGGTCGATGTCGGCGCTGTCGGCGCGGGTGTCGACCGTGCCGGGGCGCTCGGTGATCGGGATCGAACTGCCCAATGCCCAGCGCGAAAAGGTCGTCCTGCGCGAGATCCTCAGCGCCCGCGATTTCGGCGACAGCAACCTGCGCCTGCCACTCGCGCTTGGCAAGGATATCGGCGGTGAGCCGGTGGTGGCGAACCTCGCCAAGATGCCCCACCTTCTGATCGCGGGGACGACGGGCTCGGGCAAATCCGTGGCCATCAACACGATGATCCTGAGCCTGCTCTACAAGCTCAGCCCCGAGGAATGCCGGTTGATCATGATCGACCCCAAGATGCTGGAACTCAGCGTCTATGACGGCATTCCGCATCTGCTCAGCCCGGTTGTGACCGACCCCAAGAAGGCGGTGGTCGCCCTGAAATGGGTCGTGGCCGAGATGGAAGAGCGCTATCGCAAGATGTCCAAGATGGGTGTGCGCAATATCGAAGGCTATAACGGCCGGGTGAAGGATGCGCTCGACAAGGGCGAGATGTTCACCCGCACGGTCCAGACCGGGTTTGACGACGAAACCGGCGAACCGGTCTTCGAGACCGAAGAGAACATGCCCGAGGCCCTGCCCTATATCGTCGTGATCGTCGATGAGATGGCCGACCTGATGATGGTCGCCGGCAAGGAGATCGAGGCCTGCATCCAGCGTCTGGCGCAGATGGCGCGCGCCTCGGGGATCCACCTGATCATGGCCACGCAGCGCCCCTCGGTCGATGTGATCACCGGCACGATCAAGGCCAACTTCCCGACCCGGATCTCGTTCCAGGTCACCTCGAAGATCGACAGCCGCACGATCCTTGGCGAGATGGGCGCCGAACAGCTGCTGGGCATGGGCGACATGCTCTACATGGCGGGCGGGTCGAAGATCACCCGTGTGCATGGGCCCTTCGTGTCGGACGAAGAGGTGGAAGAGGTTGTCACCCATCTGAAATCCTTCGGGCCGCCGGAATACATGAGCGGCGTGGTCGAGGGCGTGGATGACGAGAAGGCCGATGACATCGATCTGGTGCTGGGTCTCGGCGGGAACACCGATGGCGAAGACGCGCTCTATGATCAGGCGGTGGCGATCGTGATCAAGGATCGCAAATGCTCGACCTCTTACATCCAACGCAAACTCGCGATCGGCTACAACAAGGCCGCGCGCCTTGTGGAGCAGATGGAGGATGAAGGCCTCGTCTCCCCCGCGAACCATGTGGGCAAGCGCGAAATTCTGGTGCCGGAACAGGGCTGATCTGACCCTTGTCCCGGCGCGCATAAGGGCCGGGACCGATGCTGTGTCCCTATGCCTGTTCCGCCGATCTTTTCGTTCAGGGGCTGCCGGATGAGCATGGGGACAGCGCCTAAGGCTCCGGCGGGTTCCAGCTAGCGCTGAAGGCGGAAACCGCGCCCACGATTGTCGAGCTCAACGACAATGACCCCGTGTCCGACGAGGTGGATTCGTCACAAACGATCGCCAGCTGACCATCGGCGGCGATACAGTCCCCGCCCCGGTAGCCCGCACAGAGCGATTGATTCCCGCCGATCGACTGCAGAGCCGTCTACGCTTTCGCCATTTCAAGAATGGCAAACCCCTGTCTGAAACGCCAAGGCCCTGAACGTCGGGGCTCTGGATCGCGTGGCCCTGTTCCGCATGGCGCGGGACACATGTGCCCCGCGCGGTCGCGCCCGGGATCGGCTGGGTCTCGCCCGCATGACCCGGTGGCTATGGCATAGCGGCCCGCCCGCCCCTAGATACCATCCCATGAAACGCCGCGATTTTACCGCCCTCGCCCTTGCCGGCCTTCTGGCCCCGTCCTTCTCTACCCCGGCCCTCGCCCAGAGCGGCGGGCTGATCCCGCTGAGCGAGATCTCTGCCTATCTGCGCGGGCTCGATCTGGCGCAGGCCCCGTTTACTCAGCGCAATGCCGATGGCTCGACCTCCACGGGTACGCTCTTTCTGCGTCGCCCCGGACGCGCCCGGTTCGAGTATGACCCGCCCGCCGAGGCGCTTGTGATGGTCGGGGGCGGCACGGTCGCGATCTTCGACGACAAGGGCGACCCGACGCCCGAGAGCTATCCGTTGCGCCGCACGCCCCTGTCGGTAATCCTGTCGCGCAATGTGGATCTGGCCGGGTCCGATGCGATCTTTGCCCACCGGCTCGACGGGGAGCTGACCACGGTCTTCGCCCATGATCCGAAAAACCCGCAATATGGCCAGATCGCCCTGCAATTCGCCCCCGGTCCCACCCGGCTCAGCCGCTGGGTGATCACCGGCGAGGCAGGCGAGCGGACCGTGATCGAGCTTGGCACGCTGACCCGGCCCGGGCAGCTGTCCAACAACCTGTTCAACATCAAGGGTGAGATGGATCGCCGACGCCGGGACTAACGCGCGGCTGATCTGGACCTTGGCGGCAGGCGGCGGTACACCGACCGCGACCGCGCCTCTGCGCGCCCTTTTGCACGAAAGCCGTCCGCCCATGTCCGCCCCAGACACGCCCACCACCGACACGCCCGCCCGCTTCGACCCTGCCCAGATCGAGCCGAAATGGCGCGCGGCCTGGGATGCGGCCGGAACCTTTCAGGCCACGCCGGATACGGACAAGCCGAAATACTACGTGCTTGAGATGTTCCCCTACCCCTCGGGCCGGATCCATATGGGGCATGTGCGCAACTACACCATGGGCGACATGGTGGCGCGCTACAAGATGAGCACGGGCCATAACGTGCTGCACCCCATGGGCTGGGACGCCTTCGGGATGCCCGCCGAGAACGCCGCCATGGACAGTGGCGGCCATCCGGCGGAGTGGACCTATCAGAACATCGCCGTGATGCGCGACCAGATGAAACCCCTCGGCCTGAGCATCGACTGGAGCCGGGAATTCGCCACCTGCGATCCGGAATACTACGCCCAGCAGCAGGCCCTATTCATCGACATGCTGGAGGCCGCTCTGGTCTATCGCAAGAACGCCACGGTGAACTGGGACCCGGTGGACATGACCGTGCTCGCCAATGAGCAGGTGATCGACGGCAAGGGCTGGCGCTCGGGCGCGCCGGTGGAGCGGCGCGATCTGACCCAGTGGTTCTTCAACATCTCCGGCATGGCCGAGGAACTGCTGGAGGCGCTGGACGGTCTGACCGACTGGCCCGAAAAAGTCCGCACCATGCAGGCCAACTGGATCGGCAAGTCGCGCGGGCTGCAGTTTGCCTTCGACCTGACAGCCCCGGCGGGCGGGCAGGACAAGATCGAGGTCTATACCACCCGGCCCGACACGCTGAGGGGGGCGTCCTTTGTGGGGATCTCGGTGGATCACCCGCTGGCCAAGGCGCTGGAGGCCGAGAATGCCGAGCTGGCCGCCTTCAACGCGGAATGCCGACAGCTGGGCACCTCCGAAGCGGATCTGGAACAGGCCGAGAAGCGCGGGTTCGACACCGGGCTGAAGGTGCGGCATCCGCTCAATCCCGACTGGGAGCTGCCGGTCTGGGTCGCGAATTTCATCCTGATGGATTACGGAACCGGCGCGATCTTTGCCTGCCCGGCCCATGACCAGCGCGATCTGGACTTCGCGCGGAAATACGACCTGCCGGTGATCGACACCTTCCTCGCCCTGGACGACGGTGCGCCGGTCACGGACACGGCCTTTGTGCCGCCCAAGACCGAGAAGGTGCGCTGGCTGGACCATTTCGCGGGGCTGGGCGAGGCCACGGGGCAAGAGGCAATCGACGCCACCATCGACTGGGTGGAGGCGCAGGGCTGGGGCACGGGCGTGACCAAGTTCCGCCTGCGTGACTGGGGCATTTCGCGGCAGCGCTACTGGGGTTGTCCGATCCCGGTGGTACATTGCGAGAGCTGCGGCGTGGTGCCCGAGGCCAAGGCAAACCTGCCCGTGGAGCTGCCCAAAGATGTCAGTTTCGACATCCCCGGAAACCCGCTGGACCGGCATCCGACCTGGCGCGATGTGGCCTGCCCGAAATGCGGCGCCCCGGCCAAGCGCGAGACCGACACGATGGACACCTTCGTGGACAGCTCGTGGTATTACGCGCGTTTCACCGCGCCCCGGGCCGAGACGCCGACGGATCTGGCCGAGGCTGAGTACTGGATGAATGTGGACCAGTATATCGGCGGGGTGGAGCATGCGATCCTGCATCTGCTTTACTCGCGGTTCTTTGCCCGGGCGATGCAGATCACCGGGCATCTGCCCGAGAAGGCCAGCGAGCCGTTCAATGCGCTCTTCACCCAAGGCATGGTGACCCACGAGATCTACATGACCCGCGACGATGCGGGGCGGCCGGTCTATCACCTGCCCGAGGATGTGGATGTGGAGGCGCGGGTGCTGCGCGCCACGGGCGAGGCGGTCGAGGTGATCCCCTCGGCCAAGATGTCGAAATCCAAGAAGAACGTGGTGGATCCGGTCAATATCATCGAGGCCTATGGGGCGGATACCGCGCGTTGGTTCGTGATGTCCGACAGCCCGCCGGAGCGGGATGTGGAATGGACCGCCTCGGGGGCGGATGCGGCTTTCAAGCATCTGAGCCGGGTCTGGCGGATGGCCAATGAGCTGAGGGGGAGCGACGCCTCGGAGCCCCCTGCGGGAGCCGCCTCGGCGTCGCTGGCTCTGGCCCGGGCCTCTGCCCGCGCCATTGCCGAGGTCACCGCGGGGATCGAGGGCTTTGCCTTCAACAAATCCGTGGCCAAGCTCTATGAGTTCACCAACACGATCCAAAAATCCAAGGCCCCCGACGCCGAGCGACGCGACGCCCTGCGGATCATGGCGCAGCTCATGTCGCCGATGACCCCGCATCTGGCCGAAGAGGTCTGGTCCATGCTGGGTGGCACCGGCCTTGTGGCCGAGGCCCCCTGGCCCGTTGCCGATCCCGCCCTTCTGGTCGAGGACACCGTCACCCTGCCGATCCAGATCAACGGCAAGCGCCGGTCAGAGCTCGTGGTGGCCAAGGATCTGCCCAAGGACGAGGTTGAAAAGCGCGCGCTGGCGGATGATGCTGTGGTCAAGGCGCTCGCCGGGGGGACGCCGAAGAAGCTGATCGTGGTGCCCGGCCGGATCGTGAATGTCGTTATCTGATCGTCGGACCTTCTTGCTGGCCCTGCCCGCCGCCGCCCTTGCGGGCTGCGGCTTCACGCCGGTCTATGCCCCGGGCTCGGAGGCGACCAACCTGCAGGGCACGGTCCGGATGGACGATCCGACCAATGAGGACAGTTTCGACATCGTCCGCCAGATCGAGCAGCGGCTGGGCCGCCCGACGGCACCGATCTATGGGCTGACCATCACCCCGAGCGTCGATGAGGAATCCCTGTCGATCGTGGGCTCGCGCGACATCACCCGGTTCAACCTGATCGGCAGAGCGGATTTCGCCATTCGCAGCCTCGCCGACAACCGCGTGCTGCTGGCGGGGGAAGTGGACAGCTTCACCTCCTATTCCGCCACGGGCACCACCGTCAGCACCCTGACCGCCGAGCGCGATGCCCGCACCCGGCTGATGATCAACCTCGCCAATCTCGTGGTCACCCGTCTCATGGCGTCGCCCGAAAGCCTCGCCCTGTGAAGCTGTCTCCCCGGGATCTGGCGGGCTATGTCGCCCGCCCCGAACCCGACCGGGCCGGCGTGCTGCTCTATGGCGGCGACGCCATGCGGGTGTCCCTGCGCCGGCAGGCCCTGATAAAAGCGCTGGTGGGACCCCAGGGCGACGAGGAGATGCGTCTGACCCGGATCGCGGGCGCGGATCTGCGGCGCGACCCGGCAGCCCTGATGGATGCGATGAAGGCAATCAGCATGTATCCCGGCCCCCGCGCCGTCCATGTGGAGGGCGCAACCGAGCAGGCCGCCCCGGCCATCACTGCCGCCCTTGCGGAGTTTCAGCCCGGGGACGCCACGCTGGTGATCACCGCGGGCAGCCTCGCCGCACGCTCGGGCCTGCGCAAGACCTTCGAGGGGCACAAGAACGCCTATGCCGCTGGGATCTATGACGACCCGCCCGACCGGGCCGAGATCGAGGCGATGCTGCGCAGCGCGGGTCTGGGCGAGATCAGCCGCGAGGGGATGACCGATCTCAATGATCTCGCGCGCGCGGTCGATCCCGGGGATCTGGCGCAGATCATCGAGAAACTGGCCGTTTACAAACATGGCGACCCCAGCCCCGCCACGCCCGAGGATGTCGCCGCCGTCGCGCCCGCCTCCACCGAGGCGGAGCTCGACACCCTGCTGCATGCGGTGGCCGAGGCGGATCTGCAGCGGATCGCGCCGCTGGTGGCGCGGCTCTCGGATCAGGGGGAGGGCGCGGTGCGGCTGTGCATCGGAACGGCCCAGCATTTCCGGCGGCTTTACACGGCGGCGATCGACCCGGGCGGCCCGGCGGCGGGCATCTCGCGCGCACGCCCCCCGGTCTTTGGCCCTGCGCGCAACCGCATGATCCGCCAGGCGCAAAGCTGGGGCGCCATGCGGCTGGAGACCGCGCTCGGCATCATCACGGAAACCGACCTGACCCTGCGCTCCTCCCAGAAGGCGCCACAAATGGCCGTGATGGAACGGGCCCTGATCCGGCTCGCCATGCTCGGCGCACAACGATAGCCCCGCGAGGAGTCCTCCGATGTCCGACTACACCGTTTATGGCAGCCCGCGGAGCCGGGCCTTTCGCGTGATCTGGATGCTGGAAGAGCTGGGCGTGCCCTACACGCTCAACCCCGTTGCCCCGCAATCCCCCGAGATCCGCGCCATCAGCCCGACGGGCAAGCTGCCCGCGATGACCGTGGGCGAGACCGCGATCACCGATAGCAGTGCGATCCTCACCTTCCTGGCCGACGCCCATGGCGCGATGACCGCCCCCGCCGGGTCGGTCGAACGCGCCCGTCAGGATGCGTGGCTCTACCGGATCCTCGATGAACTGGACGCGGTGGTCTGGGCCGCGGCGCGCCATTCCTTCGTGCTGCCCGAGGGGGAGCGGGTGCCCGAGGTCAAACCCTCGCTCAAGCGGGAATTCGCCCGCAATCTCAAGCGGATCGCGGCCGAATGCGGGGAGCGCCCCTTCCTGATGGGGGACGAGATGACCGTGCCGGATTTCGTTCTGACCCATTGCATGGGCTGGTCGCTGATGGCGAAGTTCGACCCGCTGCCCGCACCGCTGGATGCCTATCACACACGGATGCGCGCGCGTTCCGCCTATCAGCGGACCTCGCAGGCCGCCTGATCCAGCCAGCGCAGCGCACCCTGCCCCGCCCGGCGCCCGGTGGCGAAGCACCCGGTCAGCAGGTAGCCCCCGGTCGGCGCCTCCCAGTCCAGCATCTCGCCGCAGGCGAAGACCCCGGGCCGATCCCGCAGCATGAGCTGCGCGTCCAGCGCCTGCGCCTGCAGCCCCCCGGCGACCGAAATCGCTTCGTCCAGCGGACGGGCGCCGTCATGCGCGACCGTGACCGCCTTGAGCTGCGCGGCCAGCGTCTCGGGGGATGTCGGCAGGGGGCGGGCGCATTCCTGCACAAGCGCGATCTTGACCGGGGTCAACCCCGCCCCCTTGCGCAACCGCGCAGAGATACTTGCCTTGCGGGGCACCCGGGCCAGGCGCCGGGCCAGATCCTCCGCCGTGAGATCGGGGCAAAGATCGAGGACCAGCGACGCGCCCGTCCGCAGGGCCGGGGACAGGGCATAGATGCCGCCGCCCTCGATGCCCCGCGCGCTCAGCACCACCTCACCGCGCGAGCGCAGCGCACCGGCCTGCATGGCAATCCCCTTGAGAGGGGTGCCGAAATGCCCGGGCATATGGTCCGACCAGCGGCGCGCGATCCCCACATTGGCCGGGGCGAAGGGGGCACAGGGCGCCCCGATCCAATCCACCCAGGCCCCGTCAGAGCCCAGCCGCCGCCAGCTCGCCCCGCCGAGGGCGAGGATCACGGCCTGCGCCGCCACATGCTGAGGCCCATCCGGGGTCTCGAAGGACACTCCCCCGTCCTTGGCCCAACCTGTCCAGCGCCAGCGGGTGCGCAACGTGACGCCCTGCGCCTGCAACCGCGCGAGCCAGGCGCGGAGCAGGGGTGAGGCCTTCATCGCATTGGGAAAGACCCGCCCGGTGGAGCCCGTGAACACCTCCTGCCCCAAGCCGCGCGCCCAATCCTGCACCGCGTCGGGACCAAAGGCCGCGAGCATGGGCGCGAGCCACGTATGCGCCGGGCCATAGGCCGTCGCAAACGCCTCGGGCGGTTCGACCTTGGTCAGGTTCAGCCCACTCTTGCCCGCCATCAGGAACTTGCGCCCGGGGCTGGGCATCCGGTCCACGACCAGCACCTGCTTTCCCGCCGCAGACAGGACGTCTGCCGCCATGAGCCCGGCCGGCCCGGCACCGATCACCAGCGCATCGGGGCGGCTCATCGGGAGGATCCCGCGGGTGAAAGGGCGTGTGTCATGCCGCCTCCATCCCGCCCGGGCGCAGTGAAATCAACCCCTCCGCGCCGGAAAGCTTGCCAGCGACCGCCGACGCGCCAGATTTGTGGCAGACAAGAGGGGAGCCGTTCCATGCGTGAGGATGACCCGATCTGCCCGCTTTGCGCGCGCCCGATCCCGCCCCAAGCGCCCCAGAGCCTGCATCATCTCGTGCCGAAACTGCGCGGCGGCAAAGGCGGGCCGACGGTCCTTCTGCACCAGATCTGCCATAATGAAATCCACGCGGTGCTGAGCGAGGCCGATCTCGCGCGGAGCTATGCCACGATGGACGCCTTGCGCGCCCATCCGCATCTGGCGCGCTTCATTTCGTGGATCGCCAAGCGACCGCCCGAGTTTCACGGCAAGACCACTGGCGGGCGCCGCGCATGGAAGCGCAGGCGATAGGTCACGCTGACGGGGCTGCATCCACGCGATAGACTGGGCCGATGGAGCATGTCACGTCAGGGAGGAAGCGATGACCGTCCACTATTCCGCAGACAGCCGGGCCCGCGTGGTCGAACTGACCGTCTCGGGCAAAATCACCCATGCCGATTTCGAGGCGATCCTGCCGCAGATCGAAGCCGAGCTGGACCGTGGTCCGTTGAGCCTCGTGGAGGTGATCGATAGTTTCGAGGGGTTCGACCTCGATACGCTATGGGACGGGCTGAAGTTCGACATCGCCCATTGGTCCGAGTTCCGCCGGGTGGCGATCGTCACCGATATGACCTGGTTCAGCCCCTTTGCGCGCATGGCCGATGCCCTCACCCATCTGCAGGTGAAGGAATTCAAGCGGGATCAATTGGATGACGCGCGGGGCTGGGCCCGCGACTGGGCCAGTCTCGATCCGTGATCAGAGTTGGCTGTCCTGCAGCCGCAATTGACGGGCCCGGGTAAGGATCGCATCCTCGACCGCCAGGACAGTGTCCACGGAGGCCGGTCCATTGCGCGTCGCAAGCGCCACCCGCAGGGAACGGGCATCCAGCGCCGGGTCCTGCACATAGACCGTCGCACGATAGGCCCGGCTCGACCCCGGTGCCGTCCCAAAGCCCATGACGATCACCCCTGTGAAGGGATCCACGGCTTCGACGGGCATGAAATCCAGCACATCGAGCGATGCGGCCCAGATATACTTGTTCACCTCAACGGTCGTGTTGGGGTCATCCCGCGCATCGAACAGATCCCAGAGAGATCCGTCACTCCCGGAGACATCGTCGATATTCGTGGGCAAGTCTTCCCGGGGCGCGCTGGGCCCGAGGCTGTCAAAGCCGCTACAGGCCGCCACCACCGTCAGAGACAGTGCCAATGCAGAGGCCCGCAAACCCGGATAAATCATTGCGTCCCCCCGCAGGTGACCGTGAACTTCGGCCTTTGTCTTACCCGAGGCCCCGGCACCTCACAAGGCGTTTCGCCCTGCCCTTCGGCATGGCAAGATCGACCACGCCAAGTTCCGCTCAGAACGGTGCGAAACCGGCCCCTGCCATCACTGTGTCTTTGTTGCACCAATCACTTCGCAGAACGGATTGGCCAATTTGGCATTTCTTGCAATCACACTTCGAACAACGGAAAGAGAAGCATACCCAGCCGGATCCACTGCGCTGGGGTGCACTGTTAACACACGAGGGAAACCCGATGAAAAAGCTTCTCATCGCTTCTACCGCCCTGGTTGCCACGTCCGGCTTTGCTTATGCCGACGTGACCCTGGGTGGCTCCGCACAGTTCGGCGTCATCTATATCGAAGATCGCGCTGATCCCAACGCTGGCGTTGGTACCACCGACTCGGACGCAACCGAAGAGCTGTTCCTGGATTACGAACTCCAGTTCGACTTCTCCGCATCCGGCGAAACCGATGGCGGTCTGGGCTTCGGCATGAGCGCTGAGCTCGAGTCCGACTCCGACGGCGAAGGCAACCAGAACGCTCAGTCGATCGACCCGGAAATCTTCATCACTTCCGGCTTCGGCACCCTGACCGTTGGCGCACTCGACGTCGCACCCGACGCCGCTGGCTTCGGTAACACCCGTGACCCCGGCTACGACGGTGTAGGCGTTGACAACCTGATCGACGCAATCCTCTTCGTGAACGCATCCGACCTGTTCAACTCGGACGAGAGCGGCGCAGCGAACATCATGTACCAGGGCACCTTTGGTGGTCTGTCCCTGACCGCGACCGCGCACTCCCACGAGAAAGACTTCGGCGCAGTTGCCGAGTATGACTTCGGTACCTTCAACGTTGGCCTGTCCTACGTGTCGGTTGACGAAGTGATCATCGGTGCTACCGACGGCGACCTCGTTGCAGACCTTGTCACCGGTGAAGTTTCTGAAGTTGGCGGCACTCCGGGTACTCCCGGCGGTGGTGAAACCTGGGGTGCGACCATCGGTGGCTCCTTCGCAGGCTTCGATCTGGACTTTGTCTACGCAGATCACACCAACGACTTCGACGCAGACGCCAAAGCATATGGCCTGTCCGGCGCATATGACCTCGGCATGTACGAAGTGACCTTCGCTGTGAACCAGGTTGAGCTCGACAACACCGACATGGGTGACATCGACGGCACCGCATACGGTATCGGCGTTTCCTACGACCTCGGCGGCGGCGCATCGCTGCAAGCCGGTGTTGCGTCCCTGTGGAACCCGGCCGAAGACGACAACTTCACGACTGCTTCCTTCGGGATCGCAATGTCCTTCTAATCGACATCTGTCGATTGAAGTTGAGAGCGGGCCTTGTGCCCGCTCTTTTCTTTTGGAAAGACGGGATCTGTGGCACCGAGGAGGGAACATGGGACTGTCAGACATCCAGACGCGCATCGCGGCCGCAGCGGCCAAGGCCGGGCGTGATGCCTCCGAGATCGACTTGATCGCGGTCTCCAAAGTGCAACCCAATGAACGTGTCGAAGCGGTCCTGAACGAAGGCCACCGGGTCTTTGGCGAGAACCGCATCCAGGAAGCCGCAGGCAAATGGCCCGATTTCCGGGCGCAGTTTGACGGCATCACTTTGCACCTGATCGGCCCGCTGCAATCCAACAAGACCCGCCAGGCGGTCGAGCTCTTCGATGTGATCCACACCGTGGACCGTCCCAAGATCGCGCGCCGCATCGCCGATCACGCGCAGGAGTTGGGGCGCTGCCCCGAGATTTTTGTCCAGATCAATACCGGCGATGAGGGTCAGAAAGCCGGCCTGCCCATCGCGGAGACAGACGCCTTTGTTGCCGAATGCCGCGCCCTCGATCTGCCGCTTCAAGGGCTGATGTGCATCCCCCCCGTGGACGAGGAACCAAGCCTGCATTTCGCGCTTTTGGCGAAGCTGGCCGCGCGCAACGGGCTGACCGGCCTCAGCATGGGGATGAGCGGCGATTTCGAGAGCGCCATCGCCCAGGGCGCGACCCATATCCGGGTCGGTTCCGCGATTTTCGGGGCCCGGGTTCCCCCCGCCGCCTGAGCCCTCAGCCCACGATCAACCGCGATTGCAGGGTGATGCGCGGCGCGAGCCAGCGCAGATCATCGCGCGCGAGCCCGATGCAGCCTTCGGTCGGACGCCCCGCTCCGCGCCACTGGTGAATGAAGATCGCCGAACCCGCCCCCTTGCGCGCCTGCGGCCAGTTCCAATCGGTCAGCACCACGAGATCATAGAGCGGATCCGCCCGCCAGAGCCGCTCATGCCCGAACGGGTGAGGGCGCCGGATGATCAGGTTGTAATCGGGATCCTCCACATCATCGGACCAACCATCACGAGGCCGGATCGGCAGCGCCCAGTTGGCCGGTCGCGCCATGCGGTCCGGACGGTAGAGCATCCCGATCAGCCGGTGCACGCCAAGCGGCGTCGCACCATCCCCTTCGGCCTTGGCCGCGCTGAGCCCTCCACGACCGATGGTGCAGGGCAGCACCCGCCCCCCAAAACGCAGCCCCAACGGTGTCAGGACCAGATCCGTCGGCGTCATGAGCCCGCCGGGGGTGGGGCTGGCGGCAGATCCTCGAAGCAGGGCAGCCCCTCTGCCACCACGTGATAGGGTTGCCGGTCCTTCATGAAGATCGCCAGTTTCGAGCCGCCGTAATCCTCGGCCGGGTTGTCCAGCGTGCCCACCTTGACGATCACCAACGGCCGCCCCGGCAGCAGCGTCGTCAGATGCGTGCCGCAGGTCCCGCAGAACTGCCGCGTGCGCGGCGTGTCCAGATCGGACCGGGTGAAGGTCTTGGGCATGCCTTGCGTCACCGCAAAGCCCCCCTCCGGCACGGCCATGAAGAAATTCGGCCCACCGCCCGAGATATACTGACATTCCCGGCAATGGCACTGGGCCTTCATCACCGGCGCCTCGGTCACCTCATAGCGGATCTCGCCGCAATAACACCGTCCCTGCATGGACCGTCCTCCCCCTAGAGCAAATGTCCCGACTTCGCCGCCTTGGTCGCGAGATAGGCCGCATTCTCGGCGGTCTTGCCTACCTGCAGGGGCACGCGTTCGGCGACGCCGATGCCCGACGCCTCCATCATCGCGACCTTGGCCGGATTGTTCGTCATCAGCCGCGTGGCCGAAAAGCCGAGCTGCCGCAGCAGGTCCGCGCCAAGCCGGAAATCCCTCTCGTCATCCTCGAAACCCAGACGGTGGTTCGCCTCCACCGTATCAAACCCCTGATCCTGCAACGCATAGGCGCGCATCTTGTTGGCCAGCCCGATCCCGCGCCCCTCCTGATTGAGATAGAGCAGGATGCCCGCCCCCTCCGCCCCCATCTGGGCCAGCGCCCCGCGCAGCTGCGGACCGCAATCGCATTTCAGCGATCCCATAACGTCGCCGGTGAAACAGGCCGAGTGCAGCCGCGAGAGCACCGGCTGATCCCGGGGCGGGCTGCCGATCTCGACCGCGTAATGCTCTTCGCCGCCATCACTGGGGCGAAACACATGGAGCCGCCCGGCTTCGGACACCTCCAAGGGCACCCGCGCCGCGATCACTTCGGCAAGGTCGCTTTGGGCCGGGGTGTCGGCCTCCAGCGTGGTGAGCTGGGCCGCCGCCGCCATCTCGGCGGCAACCGGGGCCATGACCACGGCCGGCAAAAGCCGCGCCTCCTTGGCGAGGACAAGTGCGGCCCGGGCCAGATCCGACGCGCCATCCCGCGCCATCCGAAACGGGCCCTTCATGGGCACGCGCAGGTCATCTGCTGGGTCCGCCACCGCCTGAACCCAGCGCAGATCCGCATCGCGCGGCAGCTGGATCCGGGCCAGATCCCCGTCATAGGCGATCGCGCGCAGGGTCTCGGCCCGCCGTGCCGTGATCGCCAGAACCGCATCTTCGGAGCGCTCAATCACCGCCGCGAGCCGCGCCGCGGTCAGGGTTTCGGTGGCCAGCGCGAGGGCAAATCGCGCCCCCGCGCGCAGGACAACCGGCACGCCCATCCGCAAATCAGCCCGGGCGCGGGCGCGCATTTCGTGGCGATCGGGGCTCAGGGCCATGGTCCGTCCTTGTAACACTTCGCCTCCTCCTGTAACCGTCCGGGCCCGAAATTGAAACATTCCCCGAGCCTGCGACACGACGGCGTGAGCGATCGCGCGGAAACCTTGCCCGATCCGGTTCCGGCACGCATCTGTGATCCAAGCGAACCGGAGGACCCGATGGCCACTTTGAGAAAAATTCTGCTCGTTGATGATGATGAGGATCTGCGCGAGGCCCTGTCCGAGCAGCTTGTGATGACCGAGGATTTCGACGTCTTCGAAGCGGGCTCAGGCGCGGAAGCGATGGAAAAGACCAAAGCCGGTCTTTACGATCTGGTGATCCTCGATGTGGGTCTGCCCGACACGGATGGGCGCGAGCTCTGCCGTCTGATGCGCAAGCAGGGCGTGAAGTGCCCGGTGCTGATGCTGACCGGCCATGACAGCGATGCGGACACGATCCTCGGGCTGGATGCCGGGGCGAATGACTACATCACCAAGCCGTTCAAGCTGCCGGTGCTGCTGGCCCGGATCCGCGCCCAGCTGCGCCAGCACGAGCAGTCCGAGGATGCCATTTTCACGCTGGGGCCGTACACGTTCAAGCCCGCGATGAAGATGCTCGAGACCGAGGATGACCGGAAGATTCGCCTCACCGAGAAAGAGACGAACATCCTCAAATTCCTGTACCGCGCCACCGAGGGCGTGGTGGCCCGCGACGTTCTGTTGCATGAGGTCTGGGGGTATAACGCGGGTGTGACCACCCACACGCTCGAGACCCATATCTACCGCCTGCGCCAGAAAATCGAGCCAGATCCGTCAAATGCACGGCTTTTGGTGACCGAATCCGGCGGCTACCGACTGGTGGCTTGAGGCAACACTCTGCGTCCCGTGTCCAAAGGTCCTATTCTCTGGAACCTTTTGGAAGCGTAGATGTTGAAGGACCAAGACACCCTATGCTGTGACGGGGTTATGCCACAGCACCTCCCTGTTGGACTGAGCCGGGCCTCGTGCCCGGCTTTTTTTTGTCGCCCAGCACAGGCCGCCATTTTCACGCGCGCCAGATCCGCACCCGGCATCACGCCATGAAGAAGGCACCCGCCGGGACAGCCGAAGGGTGCCTTGTTGACCCCGGCACGCAGGGCGGCGCTGGAGTTCGCACTACTTGGGAGAGCGACGCTTGCGCCTCGGACCAGGGCCACCTCGGCGAAGGCGGCCGCGCGTAGAGCCTATGTGGCCGCAGAAACCGCGCCGACTGCCTGCTTTCAAAACGCCAAAGATCTCCGCAATTCAGAGAATTACGCCCGAGCAGAGGTGCTACGCGTGTCTGAGCAAGAAGAACCGCGCAATCGAGGGTCGCTGATCCGTCAGCGCCACGCTTCGCCAGCACCTGAATCCGCCGACATGCAGACTCTGGATGCTGGCGTCGCCTGTGCGCCCAGCTCTTGGGCGGCGCGGCGCGGTTCGGCGATGGCACATGCCGGGACCCCGCGCCTGCAGGGGGCGGTCTGGGGCTTTCTTCCCGGGCGGCAAATCGCTAGGCAGATGGCACGCTGTCGAAAGGATTTGCCCTGTGACCTTGACCATCGCCACCTGGAACATCAACTCCGTGCGGCTGCGCGCCGAGCTGGTTGCGCGGCTTCTGCGCGACGAGGCGCCGGATGTGCTCTGCCTGCAGGAATGCAAGAGCCCGGTGGACAAGATCCCTGCCGAGGTCTTCGCCGAGCTGGGCTATGGCCATATGGTTGCGCGGGGGCAGAAGGGCTATAACGGCGTCGCGATCCTGTCGCGCCACCCGCTGGAGGATGCGGGGCACCGGGATTTCGTCGGCAAGGGCGATGCCCGCCACGTGGCCGCGCGGCTCGGGAACGGGCTGACCGTGCATAACTTCTATGTCCCCGCCGGGGGCGATGTCCCCGACCGCGAGGTGAACGACAAGTTCGGCCACAAGCTCGATTTTTTGACCGAGATGCGGGACTGGTTCACCGCAGAGCCGCCCCAGCGCGCGGTGCTGGTCGGTGATCTGAACATCGCACCGCTGGAGGACGACGTCTGGTCCCACAAGCAGCTTCTGAAAGTGGTGAGCCACACCCCGATCGAGGTCGACGCCCTCGAAGAGACCCGCGCGGCGGGGGCTTGGGTCGATGTGACCCGCGCCGATATCCCCGAGGGCAAGCTTTATTCCTGGTGGTCTTACCGGGCCAAGGACTGGTCCGCGGCGGATAAGGGGCGGCGGCTCGACCATATCTGGGCGACCCCGGATATCGCGGGCGGGGCCCATGGATCGAAGGTCCTGCGCGATGTGCGCGGCTGGGAAAAGCCCAGCGACCACGCGCCCGTTCTGGCCAGCTTCACCCTCTGAGACCGCGCCAGAGGGCCCGTGCCGGGAACTCTCCCCTTGGCCTCGGCTGCGGGAGGTTCCATATACCATAGCGAACGAGGAAACGAGGACAGCCATGTTGGAATTCGGACAGGCGGATACCGCCCCCGCGGGCGCAGGTGATCTGATCAAGGACACGACCGAGGCGACCTTCATGGCGGATGTGATCGACGCCAGCCAGGACATCCCGGTCATCGTCGATTTCTGGGCGCCCTGGTGCGGCCCGTGCAAGACGCTGGGCCCCGCGCTCGAAGCCGCCGTGACCGCGGCCAAGGGCAAGGTCCGCATGGTCAAGGTCAATGTGGACGAAGCCCAGATGATCGCCGGGCAGCTCAGGATCCAGTCCATTCCCACGGTCTATGCCTTTCACAAGGGTCAGCCCGTCGACGGGTTTCAGGGCGCGATCAGCCCCGCCGAGATCACCGATTTCGTGACCCGCGTCTCGGCGCTGGCCGGGGATGCGGATGGCGGTCTGGCCGAGGCGGTCGAGGCTGCCGAGGCGATGCTGGCCGAAGGGGCCGCGGTGGATGCCGCCCAGACCTTTGCCGCGATCCTCGGCGAGGAGCCCGAGAATGCCGCCGCCTATGGCGGGCTGGTGCGCGCGCATCTGGCCATGGAAGAGCTGGATCAGGCCGAGGGCCTGTTGTCGGCCGCACCCGAGGCCATCGCCAAGGCCCCCGAGCTCGACGTGGCCCGCGCCCAGCTGGAGCTGGCCCGCCAGGCCGCCGAGGCCGGGCCGGTGGCCGAGTTGCGCGCCAAGGTCGAGGCCGATGGCGATGATCACCAGTCGCGGCTGGATCTGGCCCAGGCGCTCCATGCCAATGGCGAGACCGAGGCGGCCGTGGACGAATTGCTCGAACTCTTCCGCCGGGACCGCGAGTGGCAGGACGGGGCGGCCAAGGCGCAGCTCTTCACGATCTTCGATGCGCTCAAGCCCCAGGACCCGATTGCCCTGAATGGCCGCCGCCGCCTGTCGTCGATGATATTTGCCTGAGCGGGGCGCGGGGCTACGTGACAGGTATGAGATTTTCAGCCGCCGACCTTCCCGAGACGATCCCGGTCTTTCCTTTGCCCGGCGCGCTGCTGTTGCCGCGGGCCCGGCTTCCCCTGCATATCTTCGAGCCACGCTATCTGGCGATGCTCGAGGATGCGCTCAAAACCCCGCACCGCCTGATAGGCATGGTCCAGCCCCGCGAGGTGCCGGGGTCCAAGGATCGCCGACTGCATCATATCGGCTGCGCGGGCCGGGTTTCGGCGTTTTCCGAGACCGAGGACGGGCGCTACATGATCACCCTGTCCGGGATCTCGCGCTTTCGCGTGTCGCGCGAAGTGTCCGGGTTCACCCCCTATCTCAAAGCGGATGTGGACTGGGAGGATTTTGGCCGCGATCTCGGCAAGACCGAACAGGATGTGGGGTTCGAGCGCGATCGCTTTCTCGCCCTGCTGCGCCGGTTCTTCGAGGATCAGGAGATGCAGACCGACTGGGACAGCCTGTCGGAAGCCGAGGATGAGTTGCTGATCAACTCGCTTTCGATGCTGTGCCCGTTCAACCCAGAGGACAAGCAGGCCCTGCTCGAGGCGCCATCCCTGTCGACCCGGCGCGAGACCCTCGTCACCCTGATCGAGTTCGCCCTGCGCGGCGGCAATAGCGAGGAGCTTCTGCAATGACCCAGGAGGCCGGTGAATATGACCGCCACATGCTGGAGAGCCTCGTCTGCCCGGTGACACGCGCGCCGCTGGCCTATGACGCGGAGCGGCAGGAGCTTGTCTCGCGCGCGGCCCATCTGGCCTTTCCGATCCGCAACGGCATCCCGATCATGATCGCGGATGAGGCTCGCGCACTCGACTGACCGTCATGGCGAGACCGGGTCAGGCCGCCCCGTGGGGGCGGCGGACGCGCGCCGCTGATCCGCTGCGCCCCTGCCCACCGCCGGACAGGTGCAAAACGCCCGGCACCCCGCGGGACCGCCGCGCCGCTGCGGCGCGGCGTCCGGATCCGGGGCCAGCGCTTGACCCCGCCCGCGCGGACCGTAGGCTGCGGCCAATCTATCCAGACCAGAGAGTGTTTTCATGACACAGCGCCTGCATATCGTCTTCGGGGGGGAGCTTGTCGACCCGTCCGGCACCGAGTTCAAGAATGTCGACGACGTCCATGTGGTCGGCGTCTATCCCGACTACGCCTCTGCCTATGACGCCTGGAAAAACGAGGCCCAGCGCACCGTGGACAATGCCGAGATGCGCTACTTCATTGCCCATGTGCATCGCCTGCTGGACGAAGCGACCGAGGATTCCTCGACCCAGACGCTGAGCTAGGATTCCATGCCCCGGTCCCTCGGTCTCGCTCTCTATCTCGCGGTGAACAGCCGCCTGTCCGGCTGGGCCGAACGCAAGATCGCCGAACGTCTGGCGGCGGGCAAGGAAGACCCCGACCGCTATCGCGAACGCCTCGGCGAGACCGACCGCCCGCGCCCCGATGGTCCGCTGATCTGGATCCATGCGGCCAGCGTCGGCGAGGCGCTCTCGGTGCAGGAGCTGATCCGCCGCCTGCGCGAGGAACGCCCGGAGGCGACGATCCTGCTGACCACGGGCACCCGAACCTCGGCGGATCTGCTGGCCTCGCGCCTGCCGCAGGGCGCGCTGCACCAGTTCGCCCCGGTGGACTCGAAACCCGCCGTGACCGGCTTTCTCGACCATTGGCGCCCGGATCTGGCGATCTGGATCGAGAGCGAGCTCTGGCCGCGCATGATCCACGACACCGCGGCACGGGGCATCCCGATGCTCCTGATGAATGCCCGCATGTCCCCGGACAGCTACAAGCGCTGGCGCTGGATGCGCGGCACCGTGCGTGCCCTGCTGGGCCGGTTCAACCGCATCCTGGCCCAGGACGACCAGACCCTGCGCTTTCTCAGCCGTCTCGGGGCCCCCACGGATCGCACCCGCGCCATCGGCAGCCTCAAGGAGGGGGCGCAGGTCCTCCCCTATTCCGAGACGCTCTACAAGGATTTCCTCGAAGAGGCCGATGGCCGCCCGATCTGGCTCGCCTCCTCGACCCATCCCGGCGAGGAGGTGATGGTCAGCGCCGCGCACCGGGTGCTCGTGCGCAAGACCCACCGCCTGCTCATGGTGCTGGTCCCCCGCCACCCCGAGCGCGGCCCCGAAATCGCCGCGGCCCTGCGCGACGAGGGCTGGGATGTGGCCGTGCGCTCCGAGGGGGAAGGGGTCGATCTCGACACCCAGATCTACCTCGCCGACACGCTGGGCGAGCTGGGCCTTTGGTACCGGATCGCCCCGGTGAGCTTCATCGGCGGGTCGCTGACCGAGGTCGGCGGACACAACCCGTTCGAGCCCGCCGCCCTCGGCTCGGCCATCGTGCATGGCCCCCATGTCTTCAACTTCGTGGACATCTACACCCGGCTCGCCGAAGCCGGAGCCTGCCGCGTGGTGCACAACTCCGACAGCCTCGCCAGCACGCTCGATGACCTTCTGGCGCCGAACAAGGCCGCGAGCATGGCCCATGCCGCATGGGAGGTCTCGTCCCGTGGCGCGCAGGTCACCGATATCGCGGTCTCCGAGGTGCTGACACAGCTCGATGATGCCGAGGAGGCCGGGCGCGCCGCTAGCCGGATGCCCGGCTGATGCGGGCCCCGGGCTTCTGGTTTACCCCGCCCGACGCCCCGGCCCTGCCGGCGCGGCTTCTGGCGCCGCTGGGCGCGCTCTATGCGGCGGGGACCGCGCGGCGCGTGGCCAAGCCAGCAGCCCTGCGCCCGGGCATCCCGGTGATCTGCGTCGGCAATATCAATGCCGGCGGCACCGGCAAGACCCCCACCGTGATCGCACTGCAAATGGCGCTGATGGCCCGGGGCATCGCCGCCCATGTGGTCAGCCGCGGCTATGGCGGCGCGCTGGAGGGCCCCGTGGCCGTGGACCCGCGCACCCACCAGGCCAAAGATGTGGGGGATGAACCCCTGCTCCTGGCGGCCTTCGGGCCGACCTGGGTCGCCAAGGACCGCGCCGCCGGGGCCCGTGCCGCCGAGGCCGCCGGCGCACAGGCGATCCTGCTCGATGACGGGTTTCAGAACCCGGCCATCGCCCGCGACCTTTCGATCGTCGTGGTCGATGCCCATCGCGGCTTTGGCAATGGGCGCGTCCTGCCCGCAGGCCCCCTGCGCGAGCCGGTGGCCAAGGGGCTGGCCCGCGCGGATCTCGTGCTCAGCATCGGGCCAGAGCCCGCCCAGACGCGGTTCCGCGCCGCCTGGGGGTCCGCGCTGGGGCAGTTGCCCCACCTGACCGGGCACCTCGCCCCGCTGCAGACCGGGATGGACTGGGACGGGCTGCGCGCCGTGGCCTTTGCGGGGATCGGGCATCCCGAGAAATTCTTTGCCACCCTGCGCGATCAGGGAGTGATCCTGTGCGGGACCCATGGGCTCGACGATCACCAGCCGCTGGACGCGCGGCTCATCACCCGGCTTCTGGCCGATGCCAAGGCCCAGGGCGCGCAGCTGGTGACCACCGAGAAGGACGCGGTGCGCCTGCCGCCCGAGATGCGGGGCGATGTGCTCACCCTGCCCGTGCGGCTTGCGCTGGACGCGCCCGAGGCGCTCGAGGCGGCGCTGGACCGGCTGTTCCCCTGACACGCAAAGGGCGGCCCCGCAGGACCGCCCTGATCTCGCACCATGGCGCCGGGATTATTCCTCCAGCAGGCCATCCAGCACCGCCGAGAAATCGCGGTAGTTCATGTTGGAATAGCTCTCGCCATTGATGATGAAGGACGGGGTGGAACTGATCCCGTCGGCCTCGGCATTCTGCTGATAGAAGGCCACCAGCGCCTGCGCCTTCTCACCATCCTGCAGGCAGGCATTCACCTGCTCGTCGGACATGCCCGCGACCCGGCCGATGCGGCGCAGGTTGTCGGCGACCACGGCGGGGCTGCCATTGCCGGTCCATTCGCTCTGCTGTTCAAAGAGCACATCGGTGATCCCGAAATACCGCTCCTCGCCGCCGCAGCGCGCCACCATCCCGGCCCAGAGGCCGAAGCGGTCGAAATAGACCTCGCGATAGATGAACTGCACCTTGCCCGTGTCGATGTAGTTTTCCTTGATATCCTTGAAGACATTCTCGTGGAACGTCTTGCAATGGGGGCAGGTGAAAGAGGCGTATTCCACCACCGTGATCGGTGCATCCTCGGCACCGAGCGTCATGTCGATGATGCCGGAGGTGTCGACCTCCTGCGCGGTGGCCGTTGAGACCGGCGAGAAGGACACGCCCTGGGCCGTGCCACCGGATTGCTGCGTGCTGTACCAATAGGTCCCGCCGGCGATCACGGCGAGGGCAAGAGCCGCACTGGGAAGAAGTCGAGCCATGAAAGCCCCTTTCACGTTTTGGTGTCGTTGGACAGGATGTTGCGCCCGAGCCGGGCAAGTGCCGCGCGCAGCTCGGGGCTCTGGATGTCTTCGGCTGCCGCATCCGCCGCCTGGGCGACCTGCGGCGAGGGTTGGCGTGGGCCGCGCGGTGCCGCGGTGTAACCCGCCTGCGGCTCGGCAAAGCCCGTGGGCGCGGTCTGGGTGATCTTGATCCGCGAGATGGCGTTGTAGCCGTAGCAGGCATTGACCTTCTCGCGCAGCCGCTCTTTCTGCATCTCCAGAAGTGGGGCAAAGGCCCCCGTGGTCAGCACCGTGAGGGTCGCGCCGAACCCGCGCCGGGCATAGCCCACATTCACGGGCCGCGCCTTGGCCGCCAGATCCGGACCGGCGATCTCATCCCAATGGGTGAGCAGTTTGGACACGGCGAAGCCCCGGCTCTCGCCCGCAGTGCGGATCCGGCTTTCGAGCAGCTTGCCCGTCTGGCGGAACCCGAAGCTCCGGTTTTTCACGCGCGTGGCCATCGCCCTCTCGCTTTCGTGTGCATACGCCTTAGTCTAATCGCTTGCGCGGCCCATTCCAGACCCCAGAAGGATCCGATGTCCCACGATGCATAAAAACTTCGAGAGCACCGCAGACAGCGCCGACCTGCTCGACTGGTATGACAGGCATGCGCGGGTGATGCCATGGCGCGTATCCCCCGAGGATCGCGCGGCGGGCATTCGGCCCGATCCGTACCGGGTCTGGTTGTCCGAGGTCATGCTGCAACAGACCACCGTGGCCGCCGTGAAGGACTATTTCCGCGCTTTCACCGACCGCTGGCCCACCGTGTCGGATCTGGCGGCGGCGGAGGATGCCGAGGTGATGGGGGCCTGGGCCGGGCTGGGGTATTACGCGCGGGCGCGGAACCTGCTGAAATGCGCGCGGGTCGTGGCCTCCGAGCATGGCGGGGTCTTTCCCGATACGGCCGAAGGGCTGCGCGCCCTGCCGGGGATCGGCCCCTATACCGCCGCGGCGGTCTCGGCCATCGCCTTTGACCGTGCCGAGACCGTGGTCGATGGCAATGTGGAACGGGTCATGGCCCGCCTCCACGGGATCGAGACGCCCCTGCCCCCGGCCAAACCCGAACTGACCGAGGCCGCCGCCGCCCTGACGCCACAAGCGCGGCCCGGCGACTACGCGCAGGCGGTGATGGATCTCGGGGCAACGATCTGCACCCCGCGCAACCCGGCCTGCGGGATCTGCCCCTGGCGTGAGCCCTGCGTGGCGCGGGCTGCGGGCAATGCCTCCGAGCTGCCCCGCAAGCTGCCGAAAAAGCCCAAGCCGACGCGGCTGGGCTATGTCTATATCGCCCGCCGCGAGGATGGCGCATGGCTGCTGGAGACCCGGCCCGACAAGGGTCTGCTGGGCGGGATGCTGGCCTTTCCAAGCTCCGACTGGACCGAAGAGACCCCTGACGAGGCCCCACCCCTGACCGCCGATTGGGCCGATCCCGGGCTGGAAGTCCGCCATACCTTCACCCATTTCCACCTGCGCCTCGCGATCCGCCTCGCGCGGGTCGGGACCGCCCCGCCCAGCCGCGGCGAATTTACGCCGAAGCACGCTTTCCGCCCGGCGGATCTTCCGACCCTGATGCGCAAGGCCTATGATCTCGCAGCACCCCAGTTTGAGTTAACAGAGCCTTAAACGCTCTGGCCTAGGGGTGGATCCAATGACGGAGGCTGCATGATCCCGCCCAAGAAAATGGCGCGCCTGTCCCGGGCCCTGCCCTTCTGGCTCTCGCTGTTGCTGGTGCCCGCGCTGCTGCTGGCGGCGGCCTTTGGCGGATGGGCGCTGCTGCTGCCGCCGCTGACCAGCTGGGGGCTCTTCTCGATCATGGACGCGGTCGCCGGGCTCGAGACCGAGAATGCCGACCCCGAGACACCGATCGAGGATCTGAGCTTCTACCGGGTGATCACACTCGTCTGGCTGCCGGTGCAGACGCTCGTGCTGCTGATGCTGCTGGGCACGGTGCCCGAGGCGGCCCATCTGGCGATCTGGGAAAAGATCGCCGTGTTCTGCGGCTTCGGCGTGGCCTCGGGAACGGTCGGGATCACCTATGCCCATGAGCTGATGCATCAGAAGAACCGGATCGAACGCTGGCTCGCGGACCTGCTCATGGCCTCGGTGCTCTACAGCCATTTCCGGTCTGAGCATCTGCTGGTCCATCACCGCTATGTGGGCACGCCCCGCGATCCGGTCACCGCGCGCTACAACGAAGGGTTCCACCGCTTCTACCCACGGGTTCTGCGCGAATGCCTGCAATCGGCCTGGGCCGCCGAAACCGCCCTGCTGGCGCGGCGCAACCTGCCCGCATGGCACAGCACGAACCCCTTCTGGCGCTACGGGCTGCTGCAGCTCGGCTGGATCCTTCTCGCGGGCTATGTGGGCGGCTGGGCCGGGATCGGCCTGTTCCTCGTGCAGGCGGGCGTCGCGATCTGGCAGCTCGAGCTGGTAAATTACGTCGAACATTACGGCCTGACCCGCAAGCATCTGGGCGAGGGCAGATACGAGCATGTGCAGCCGCACCACTCGTGGAACGCCTCGCAAAAGGCGTCGAACTGGCTGCTGATCAACCTGCAGCGGCACTCGGACCACCATTACAAGCCCGACCGGCGCTTTCCGCTGCTGCAAACCTATGATGCTGCCGAGGCGCCGCAGCTGCCCCATGGCTATCCGGTGATGACCGCGCTGGCGATGATCCCGCCGCTCTGGCGGCAGGTCATGAACCCGCTGGTGCGCGACTGGCGGCAGGCCCACTACCCCGAGATCGAGGATTGGGGCCCCTATAAACGCGCCGAGCTGCCTCTGCCGCGCTGAGCCCTAGCGCACCAGCACCGGGGCCGCGTGAATATGGGAGCCCTCCTCCCAGGCGGTGACGATGAAATCGGCCACATCCGCGCGCGAGATGATCCCATTGCGCCAGTCGGACGGCTCCGTCAGCACCCGGTAGACCCCAGTGCGGCGGTTGTTCGACAGGATCCCCGGACGCACGATGGTCCAGTCGAGGCCAGAGGCCTTGATCATGTCCTCCTGCACCGCCTTGTCGGCATAGGCGCGGCCCAGAATGGCGCTGTGCCCCATGCGCTCCAGCGTGCTCATGGCGGCGTTGCTCTCGCCCGCACCGAAGCCCGTGACCACCAGCAGACGCTTGATCCCCGCCGCCTCCATGGCCGGGATCAGCACGGCGGTCGCATCGGAAAACACCGTCGTGGGCCGTGCCAGCGCGGGAATGGATTTCGGAATGCCGAGGGCCGAGACCACCGCGTCGCACCCCTCCAGCGCCTGCGCCACCGCCGCCGGGTCCAGCGCGTCCCCCGCGACCAGCTCCAGCTCGGGATGGTCGTGCTTGATACCCTCCGGGTGCCGGGCAAAGGCCCGCACGCTGTGCCCCTGTTCCAGAGCGCGCAGGACAACCTCGCGCCCGATCCCCTTGCTGCCACCGATCACCAGTAATTTCGCCATACCGCACCTCCGTTTCTTCTCAGATAGGGTGCTGGGCGCGAAATGAACCCCCGGCGGCGGCCAATTGCGCATGGGCGCGCCCGGCGCGGCAGGACAGCGGGATATCAGACGAAAAAAGACCCTGCCTGAGGGTCAGGCAGGGTCGAGGTGCGTGCCGGGCTGCAGGCCGCAGGCACGGGCGGTAACTTGGTGTTCGTGATCTCTTAGTTGGCGCGCATTTCCTTGCGGATTTGCTGGCGGAGCAAGTCGATGGGCACATCCTTGCCCTCACGCCGGAAGTGCCAATAGGTCCAGCCATTGCAGGAGGGCGCATGTTCCAATGCCGCGCCGACCTGATGGATTGACCCGGTGACCTGATCCGCGACCAGCGTTCCGTCGGCCCGCACCTTGGCGGATTTGCCCCCCGGAGAGGTCAGCACCTCGCCCGGGCGGAGCATGCCGCGCTCGACCAGCTGGCCGAAGGGCACGCGCGGCTCGGCGCGCTTGGATTGGCTGACGGCGAGGCTTTCGCGATCGTAGCGGCGGACATCCTTCAGACGCTTCTCGGCCACCTTGCGATAGGCCTCCTCGCGCTCGATCCCGACGAAATCCCGGCCGAGTTTCTTGGCCACGGCACCGGTCGTCCCGGTCCCGAAGAACGGGTCGAGCACCACATCGCCCGGATTGGTCGTGGCCACGATCACCCGGTGCAGCAGGCTCTCGGGCTTCTGGGTCGGATGGGCCTTGTCGCCCGCCTCGTCCTTCAGACGCTCATGGCCGGTGCAGATCGGCAGCACCCAGTCCGAGCGCATCTGGATGCCCTCGTTGAGCTGCTTGAGCGCCTCGTAATTGAAGGTGTATTTCGCGCCCTCGGATTTGCTGGCCCAGATCAGGGTCTCATGGGCATTGGTCAGCCGCTTGCCGCGGAAATTCGGCATCGGGTTCGACTTGCGCCAGACCACATCGTTCAGGATCCAGTAGCCGGTGTTCTGAAGCGCCGCGCCCACCCGAAAGATGTTGTGATAGGAGCCGATCACCCAGATCGCCCCGTTGGGCTTGAGCAGGCGGCGCGCCGCCGCGAGCCACTCGGCGCTGAACTTGTCATAGGTGGCAAAGCTCGCGAACTGGTCCCAGGCATCATCCACCGCATCGACCTTGGAGTTGTCCGGTCGGTGAAGATCGCCCCGCAACTGCAGGTTATAAGGAGGATCGGCAAAGATCAGGTCCACCGATGCCTCCGGCAGGGCGTTCATCACCTCGATGCAATCACCCGCGAGAATTTCATTCCGGGGAAGCGTCGCCGCCTCCGGTATTTTCGTCTTGATTGTCATATCTGCCTCGTCCGCGCTTTGCGCTGTTGTTGCGTCAAAGATGAGTCAAACGTGATTCGCGGTCAAATTCTTTTTTGAATCAAGAGGTTAGTTATTTTTCTTGATACAAGATATTGTGGACGGGGCGGAAACTGCGTCTATGATGTGGGCTGACCCCAAGATCTAGAAGCGCTGTGCGATGCATTTTTGTCGGGTATCCAGCGTTGGTTTCCCAGCCATAGCCGGGATAGAGGCCCGCGAGCCGGGTCATCTCCGCATCCCGTGCCACTTTGGCAACAATCGAGGCCGCGGCGATCGAGAGCGATTTGGTGTCACCCTTGATGATCGCATGGGCCGCGCAGGGCAGATCGTCGGGACGGTCGCGCCCGTCGATCAGAGCCATATCCGGCGGCGCGGGCAGGTCCGCCAGCGCCCGGAGCATCGCGAGATGGGCGGCGCGGCGGATGTTGATCCGGTCGATCTCGTCCACCTCCGCCACGCCCAACCCGACCTGAGCCACCGCGCGCAGCTGCTCGGCGAGGGCTTCACGTCGCTTGGCGGTCACCTGCTTGGAATCGTTGAGCCCTTCGGGGATGTTGTCAGGGTCCAGCACCACCGCGGCGGCCATGACCGGACCGGCAAGCGGGCCGCGCCCGACCTCATCCACCCCGGCGATCCGGGTGTAGCCTCGGGCGGCGAGATCGGTCTCGAACTGAAAATGGGGGCGGCTCATGGGCGGAGACTGGCCCGGGCGCGCCGGGGCCTCAAGGGCAAAGCGCGCGCCGGGCAGGTCTGGGGCCTGTCTCAGGCGTTGTCGACCTGGCCATGCTTGCGCAGGCAGGGGCGGCTGAAATACTGGCGCCAGCGACCATCCACCCAGCGCTGCCGCAGGCAGCTCTGCGGCACCTCCACCGCGACATTGCGGCGGTCCAGGCAGGCCTGGCTATAGAAATTGACCCAGCCCCGCTCGGTGTTCAGCCGCCGCTTGCACTGAACCCGCAGCCTGGGGAGCGAGACATTGGGCGTCTTGCTGTGGCTGTGGGCCCCGGAGCCGCTATGGCTGTGGTGACCATGACTGCCATGGTGGTGCCAATAGGTCTGGCTGGGGGATTTGGCGCTTTTGCGGGCGGCTTTCTTGCGATCCTTGTCGTCCTGGCGGTCATTATAGATCTTGGCCACCACGCCGAGGGCCGCCGCCCCGAAGAGCAGCTTGCCTAAGGTGTCTGAATCCATGGCGCGGGCCGGAGAGGCCGTCGCGGTCAGGCTGGTCAGGGCGATCATGCCGCTCAGGATGGCGGCGGTCAGGGTTTTGAACATCGGAAACTCCTCTGGTCCGTGGATGCCCCCAGCGTGGATGCGGACCAAAGACACGCTCAATATCAGGGCCCTGCTATCGCGTGCGCGGCCTACGCTATTGAATATCCCCGGCGCTCTGGTCACTCTCGACAATATGAAACCTGCGTCTCGTCTTCTTTTGATCTGCTGTTGGCTTGCCCTGAGCGCCGGGCCGCTTCAGGCCGCGTGCTATGCGGATTACAAGGCCAAGCAGGACGACCCCCTGCGTCTGCATTACGGGGTGATCGCCCTGAGCGACGACGCCTGTGCCCGCCCCGCCACCGCCAAACGCGAGGCCGAGGCGCGGATCGCCGCCGGGGGCTGGTCGCTGTTGAACATCCTGTCGACCTTCTCGGATGAGGGTCTTGCTGAACGGAAGAAGAATGCCGGACCCTACTACCTCCGCTTCTAGGACCCTGCGCACGGGCAACCGTGTGGTGCTCGCCGGGATCGGTGCGATCGTGACCATCCTGCTGATCGCGGCGGTGGTGCTGTTCCGCAGCCTGCCCGATGCCAATGCCTTCAACGCGCGGGTCGAGCGGATCTTTGTCGAGAATGACGCCCTGACCACCGGGGACCAGATCAAGCTGCTGGAGATCATCGCCCAGAGCGGCACGGCGTTTTCCGATGTGCTGGCCTCGTACCGGGTGGTGATCTTCGTGCTGCTGGTGTTTTCCACGGCACTTCTGGTGGCGGCATTGCTGTGTCTGGTGGCGCTGGTCACGGTGAACCGGCGGGTGTCGGAGATCGACAAGAAGGGGATCCAGGTCTCGTCGCTGCTGATCAGCCGGGAAGAGCAAATCGTGGTGCTGAACGACATGGAGTTCAAGCTGACCGAGGCCGCGATGGAGACCCTGTCGGTGCTGGCCGAGGCGCGGATGGACGGAGATATCCTGTCGGGCGCTGCCATCGAAGGGATGATCCAAGGCCGCGATTCAGCCGATTGCGACGAGTCCGCCGGGGCGACGCGGATCAAGCGGCTGCGGGATGCCCTGGGCAACCAGATGGTGAGCGAGCTGTTGATCCGGAACATCTCGCGCAAGGGCTATCTGCTGAGCGTGGACAAAGCCTCTATCAAGATGATCTAGGGCCCTGGGCGGCAGCTTTGGCGCAGCCTTCGCATGCGCCCCCCATGGAGCAAGCGGAGCCATGACAGCCGTCTGGAGGCGCGGATCGTGCCGCCAGCCCGCAGTCTGGGAAAGCCGCCTGACAGGTGAGGCGACCGTAGTTTTGCCAAGCCGGGGGGCTCGGGGCGCTCCCGCCCCCGACCCGCGCCCCCATTCGGGGGCTTGTCCGGCGTTGGGCCCGGCCGCCGCTGCGCGGCGGCGGCTGCACCTGACCTTCTCCGCCCCGGCAAACCTTCCCCGCGGAGAAGATTTTCGTTGCGTTTTCAGATGATTAGCGCACGGCGCCTTCACACTCCGTCAAGATTCACCGCCTGAACGCGCCCCCCCGATGCCCTGACGGGTCCGCGCCACAGGTCTGCTACATGGGGCTCTGCCCCTGATGCTGACAGGGGGCTGGGCCTCTTGCTGGCGCGTCGCCGCCGCATTGCGTGACCCACGGCACGGCGGCCTCGTCCGGCTGAAACGCAAAAAGGCGCGCGGATCACTCCGCGCGCCTGTCTCATTGGGTCAGACCGGGTGCAGGCCCGGGGTCAGCCCGCGCGCGCCTGCCGCTTGCGCTCATGGGGGTCGAGATAGCGCTTGCGCAGGCGGATCGCGTTCGGCGTCACCTCCACCAGCTCGTCATCATCGATATAGGCAATCGCCTCTTCGAGGCTCAGGGTGATCGGGGTCGTCAGGCGCACGGCCTCGTCTGTTCCCGAGGCCCGCACATTGGTGAGCTTCTTGCCCTTGAGCGGGTTCACCTCAAGGTCGTTCTCGCGGCTGTGCTCGCCAATGACCATGCCGGTATAGACCGCTTCCTGCGCGCCGATGAACATCTTGCCCCGATCCTCGAGGTTCCACAGGGCATAGGCGACCGAGGTGCCGTTCTCCATCGAGATCAGCACGCCCGCGCGACGGCCCGGGATCGGGCCCTTGAACGGGGCCCATTCATGGAACACGCGGTTCAGCACGCCGGTGCCGCGCGTATCGGTGAGGAACTCGCCGTGATAGCCGATCAGGCCGCGCGACGGCACATGAGCCACGATGCGGGTCTTGCCTGCGCCTGCCGGTTTCATCTCGACCAGTTCGCCCTTGCGGGATCCGGTGATCTTTTCGATCACGGCGCCGGAATACTCGTCATCCACATCGATGGTGGCTTCCTCGATCGGCTCCATTTTCACGCCGTCGATCTCGCGGAAGAGCACTTGCGGACGCGAGATGCTGAGCTCGAACCCTTCGCGGCGCATGTTCTCGATTAGAACGCCCATCTGCAATTCGCCGCGGCCTGCGACCTCGAAGGCCTCGCCGCCGGGCGTGTCGGAGATCTTGATCGCGACGTTCGATTCGGCCTCTTTCATCAGCCGGTCCCGGATGACGCGGGACTGCACCTTCTTGCCGTCGCGCCCTGCGAGCGGGCTGTCATTGATCCCGAAGGTGACGGTGATCGTGGGCGGATCGATGGGCTGCGCGTCGAGGGGCTCGTCCACGGCCAAGGCACAGATCGTGTCGGCCACGGTCGCCTTGGACATGCCCGCGATGGAGACGATGTCGCCGGCCTGGGCCTCGTCGATGTCCTGCTGGCCGAGACCGCGGAAGGCGCGGATCTTGGTGACGCGGAATTGCTCGATCTTCTGGCCGATGCGGCTGAGGGCCTGCACGGTCGCGCCGACCTTGAGCGTGCCGGATTCCACGCGGCCCGTCAGGATGCGGCCCACGAAGGGGTCGGATCCGAGGGTCGTGGCGAGCATCCGGAAATCCTCATCCTGCCGGGCGATCTGCTTGGGCTTGGGCACATGGTGCACCACCAGGTCGAACAGCGCCGCAAGGTCCTTGCGCGGCCCGTCAAGCTCGGAATCGGCCCAGCCGGAGCGTCCGGAGGCATAAAGATGCGGGAAATCGAGCTGATCATCGGTTGCGTCGAGATTGGCGAAGAGGTCGAAACACTCGTCCAGCGCCCGGTCCGGCTCGGCGTCGGGCTTGTCGACCTTGTTCAGCACCACGATCGGGCGCAGGCCCAGCGCCAGCGCCTTGGAGGTCACGAACTTGGTCTGAGGCATCGGCCCCTCGGCTGCATCCACCAGCAGGACAACCCCGTCGACCATGGACAGGATCCGCTCCACCTCGCCGCCGAAATCCGCGTGGCCCGGCGTGTCGACGATGTTGATCCGCGTGCCCTTCCACTCGACCGAAGTGGCCTTGGCGAGGATGGTGATCCCGCGCTCCCGCTCGAGATCGTTGCTGTCCATGGCGCGCTCGGTCGTCGCCTGATTGTCGCGGAAGGTGCCCGACTGCTTGAGGAGTTCATCCACCAGCGTCGTCTTGCCGTGGTCCACGTGTGCGATGATCGCAATGTTGCGAAGGTCCATGGGAGGTGCCTTTGGAAGAGGGAGTTGCGCGCGGACTAACGGGAACAGCCGCCGAAATCCAGCGCTTTCTCTGCGCCGCGGCGCTGGGGCGCGGGGGCTTGTGCCCGAGCGCCCCGGGGGCGGCTCCGCCGCGCAGGGGGCGGGCGAAGCCTTCAGCGCTGCTGGGCGCAGGCCATGGCGATGTCGAACCGGTCCCCGGATCCGCCCCGGCGTTCATAGAGCGCGCGGGCCTCGGCCATGTCGCCCTTGGCGTCGAAGAAGGCCTGTAGCGCCAGCAAGGCGAAATCTTCGGGATGGGCGTTCAGGCTGTCGGTGAACCAGCTGCTGACCGCGCCGGTCTTGCGATACTCATCGACATAGCCGGGCAGCCATTTGTAGCCCTCGGGCGCATTGGCCGGGCAAGAGGCGGCCAGCGCCGTACTGGAAAGTGCCGCGCAAAGCAGCAGCGCCGCGAGGGCAGTGGTAAGGGGCATGAGCGATCCAATCATCCGGGGGCGGTCCCTCTCTACCAGAAAACCGGTCGCGCAGACCAGCCGCCGGTGCCGCGCGCGCCGCTGGATCACCGCCCCAAGAGCCCGCGCGCCCGTCTAGCGGTACTGAGCTGCGGTGATGAACTCCGAAAACGCCTCGCACCAGATCACCACGGTCGTATAGGCCGTCAGATCCACGCCCGCGGGCACGTCCAGGATGAACCCGTCAAAGCTTTTGACATCCCCCACCTGCAGCGCACTGGCCTTGAGCGGCTCGAACTCGTCCTCATGCTCTACGAACTCGGAGACGAGGTAGAGCTTGTAATCCGGTCCCGGGGCCAGCGCGCCCTGATGCACGATCTGGGTTGGGGTCAGGCTGATCTCGCCCTCGCCCCAGTGGAGCCGGTCGCTCCCCCGCAGCTCCCGGGTCAGCACGGCCGAGAACATCGCGTCCTCGGCGCTCGCCTCCAGCACGGCGGCATCCGGCGAGGGCGGCGCGGTCAGGATCGGCAAAAAGTAGATCCCGGCGGCAAAGCCGACGGCCAATGCGCCGCCATGGGTGATGAGTAGCAGTAGCAGTTTGCCCATAAAGGCCCCCTCAGCGCAGCCGTTTCAGCATGTCGAGCGAGGCATAGCCGTCGGGCTGCAATCCCCGGCTCGCCTGATAGCGGCGCACCGCATCGATGGTATTGGGCCCGATGATCCCGTCGATCTTGCCCGTGTCGAACCCGGCCCGGGTCAGCAGGCGCTGCATCTCCTTTTTCTCCGACAGCGACAAGCCCCGATCGCCGCGCGGCCAGCTCGCCTGTATCGGCGCCCCCCCGGCAATCCGGTCGCTCAGATGCCCCACGGCGATGACGTAGGCATCGGCGGTGTTGTAGCGCTCGATCACGTGGAAATTGTCGAAGATCATGAAGGCCGCCCCCCGCGCGCCTGCTGGCAGCAGGATCGAGGCCTTGCCATGGTTCGGCACCTGCGCGCCGGTCATGTCGCGCACGCCCATGCGAGCCCAGTCGCGGGGGCTGCGCTTAATCTTTTCGCCGGTCTGGCTGAAATCGAACCCCTGCGGCAGGCGCACCTCGACCCCCCAGGGCTGCCCCTTGGTCCAGCCGAACCGCTTGAGATAGGCCGCCGTGGAGGCCAGCGCATCCGTGGGATCATCTCCCCAGATGTCGCGCCGTCCATCCCCGGTGAAGTCCACCGCATAGTCGAGATAGCTCGTGGGGATGAACTGCGTATGCCCCATCGCCCCGGCCCAGGACCCGGTCATGCGCCCGGGCGTAATGTCACCCGCCTGCAGGATCTTGAGCGCCGCGATCAGCTGCGCCTCGAAAAACGCGCCGCGCCGCCCGTCATAGGCCAGCGTGGCCAACGCGCTGACCATGGGCGTGCTCCCGCGCACGGCGCCATAGGCGCTTTCCAGCCCCCAGATCGCCGTGACCACCTCGGCCTCGACGCCGTAGCGGGCCTCGATCTCCGACAGGGTGCGCCGGTGGGTGGCAAAGGCGCTGCGACCGTTGCGCACCCGCGCCTCCGAGACGGCGGTGTCGAGATACTCCCAAAGCTGCTTGGAAAACTCCGCCTGGTTGCGGTCGCGCCGGATGACCTGTGGCATGTATTCGACCCGGGCAAAGGCCCTCTGAAAGGTCGCCGCCGTGATCCCTTGGGACAGGGCCCGGCCCCGGAAGCCGCTGATCCAGTTCTCGAACCTTGCGGGCAGGGCCACGGTCTGCGCGAGGCTGACCGGACGGGCATCGGGAAAGGGCGATTGCGCCATGGGCGCCGCCCCGGTGGAGACAGGTAGAAAGGCCAGTGCCATGGCCGCGACTGCTGCTCGGATCATTGGATCTGCTCATCCCTGTTGTTTTGCCCTTAAGGTACCCCGAAAAGGGGTTTCGGCAAAGAGGGACGGTCGGATCCCGCGCATCGCGCGCGGTCACATCCGCTTGCGCTTGAGCTTCTTCTTGAGTTTCGCGGATTTGGCCTTCTTGGCGGCGATCTTGCGCCGGACCGGGCGGGACTTGCCGCGCCGCCGCCCGCCGGGCAGGGCCTCGTCCTCGACCGCCAGAAGTTCCAGCCCGATGCCGCCGGTCACCGGCACAGCCTCGGCCAGCCGGACGGTCACGCGCTGGCCCATGGCCAGCCGGAACCCGGTCTCGGACCCCACCAGCGCTTGGGCCTCTGCATCGAAATGGAAGAACTCCGCACCGATGGACCGGATCGGGATGAGCCCGTCCGCGCCGGTCTCGTCGAGCCGGGCAAAGGCCCCGAACCGCGCCACGCCCGAGATCCGCGCCGAGAACTCGTTGCCCACCCGGTCCGCCAGATAGGCGGCAAGGTAGCGGTCGATCGTGTCGCGCTCGGCCGCCATGGAGCGGCGCTCGCTCTCGGAGATGATCTTGGCGGTCTCGTCCAGCCGCTCGATCTCGACCGCGTCGAGCCCATCCGTGCCAAAGCCATGGGCGGTGATCAGCGCCCGGTGCACGATCAGATCCGCATAGCGCCGGATCGGCGAGGTGAAATGCGCGTAATCGCTGAGGGCAAGGCCGAAATGCCCGAAATTCTCGGGGCTGTAATAGGCCTGGGTCATGGAGCGCAGGGTCGAGATGTTGATCAGCTCGGCGTCGTCGGTGCTCTCGGCCTGGGCCAGCAGCCGGTTCAGATCCGCCGTGCGCAGCACCCGCCCCTTGGCGAGGCTGAGCCCCGCCGCCTGCACCGTCTCGCGCAGGGCGTCGAGCTTGGTCTCGGCGGGCTCCTCATGGACCCGGTAGAGCAGCGGCGTGCGTTTCTTGGCCAGCGTTTCGGCGGCGGCCACATTGGCCAGCACCATGAATTCCTCGATCAACCGGTGCACATCGAGCCGGTCGCGGAAGGCTATGGAGGCCACCTCGCCATCGGCATTCAGCGCGATACTGCGCTCCGGCAGGTCAAGTTCCAGCGGCTGACGGCGGGCCCGGGCGGATTTCAGCGCCTCGTAGGCCGCAAAGAGCGGGCGCAGCACCGGTTCCAGCAGGGGCTCGGTTTTCGCGTTGGGCGTGCCATCCACCGCCGCCTGCACCTCGGCATAGGCCAGCGAGGCGCGCGAGCGCATGAGCCCGCGATGGAACTCTTGGCTCAGCTTGGTGCCCTCGGCATCGATAACCATGCGCACGGCCATGCAGGCGCGCTCCACATCCTCGTGCAGCGAGCACAGATCCCCCGAGAGCGTATCGGGCAGCATCGGCACCACCCGGTCCGGGAAATAGGTGGAGTTGCCGCGCTTGCGCGCCTCGCGGTCGAGTGCGCCGCCCGGGGCCACGGCCTGGGCCACATCGGCAATCGCCACCCAGAGGACGAAGCCCCCCGGATTGTCCGGATCCGCGTCGGGTGTGGCACAGACCGCATCATCCCGGTCCCGGGCATCGGGCGGGTCGATGGTCACGAGCGGCAGATCCCGGAGGTCGGTTCGGGCGCCAAGCTCGGGCGCGGTCACTGCCGCCGCCTCGGCGAGGGCCGCCTCGGGGAAATCATCGGGGATGCCATGCTGGTGGATCGCGATGAGCGAGACGGATTTCGCCCCCATCGGATCGCCCAGCACATCCGTCACCCGGGCCAGCGGCAGACCCATGCGGCCCTTGGGCCCGGCCTGCTCGGCCTCGACCAGATCGCCATCCTTCGCGCCGAGGATCCCGCCCGGGGCCACGCGCCACTCGCGATCCGCCCCCTTGTCGATGGGCACGATCCGCCCGCCCTCGGCGGTCTTGCGAAACACTCCGAGGATCTTGCGCGGCCCGGTCCCGATGCGACGGATCAGGCGCGCCTCATAGGTGTAATCCTCGGTCTCGACCTTGGTCAGCCGCGCGAGGATCCGGTCGCCCTGGGCCAAAGCCGGGTCGCCCTTGCGCGGAATGATCAGGCAGACCGGCTCGGGCCCCTCGCCCTGCCACTCCATCGGGCGGGCAAAGAGATCGCCATCGCCATCCGCATCCCCGACCTTGAGGACGGAGACCGGCGGCAGGCTCTCGGGGTCGCGGTAGCTGCGCTTGCGTTTTTCCAGATGACCCTCGGCCTCCAGCTCCCGCAGGAGCCGCTTGAGGTCGATCCGCGCCGCGCCCTTGATGCCAAAGGCGCGCGCAATCTCGCGCTTGTTCGCGCGGGCGGGGTTGTCCTCGATCCAGGCGAGGACTTCATCTTTGCTGGGAAAACGCTCCATCCGCCGCGCCTAGCACGGGTTGCCCGCCGGGTCGATAGAGGGCCGCAGATCGACCACGCCGCGCAGCGCCTTCTGCTCGAGCAGGGCCAAAGCGGACAAGCGACACAGCGCCCCTGAAGTCTCCTCCGGGCCATTCAACCCGTCCACGCGCCCCGCTACAAAACCATTGCTGCAGCGACTCCAAAGTCCGCTCTGAGCCTATAAAGACGGATGCTGCAGGCTGCATGAGTGGCGGCTTTGCAAATTTCAACCCCGTCGGGTCATGCGTTCCAATTCTTGTTCAACGACTTGTCGCGGCACTTCATAGAAGTCGAAAGTTTCGTATACAGGAGCAATGATCGCCTGGAGTACCTCCGGTAAGTTGTCATCAATCTGCCCAATAGTAACTGAACTGATACTCTCAGCAGTTTCTGCACGAGATCTGCGATCATGAGACATTGGGAAGCGGTTTCCGCTCATCGCTCTAAGTGCCCGGCCTTCCAATCCCGTCCACCGAACCTTTAAAGAAATACTGTCGATTTTTTCGTAATCCTCCGAAAGGCGACGAGCAAAGAGAAGTGCCTCTCCAACGCGCCAGATTGGCAGCACCAAATCGAAAGCTGTTCCAGGTTCGACTCTGTCAGGAACTCCATCTTCGTCGAAGCCCGAAACAGTATAAAGCAAACCGCTGGGTTCGATTCGCCAAAAATCCGAGTGGGCAGCGTCGTCCTCGAAATATCTATCCGCGCCTGGTCGGCCAATCCAAGCTTCGATTCCGCCATCAGACACATAGGGGGACATATCTTGCCGAGACATAACCAAGAACTTTGGCCATCCGGTCAGCTTGACCCGATGAGCATTGTCAATTCGCTGCCGCAGAGAGGGAATGCTTGGTGCGGTTTCCACGCCTTCAAAAGCGATGCCAATTTCATAGCGCCCAAGTGGCATTCTCGCAGGCGCGGTCGCAGGGAGACTTGCTCCGTTAAGCAACGCATCGTGGCGCTCTCGGGACGAGTCCATGAAACCTGTTAGCTGCTCGCGGAAGTCAGGCGTGGTCTCGATTTCCTCCACTCGACCTTCGACGATTGCTCTTATGGCATTAAGCATAGACGAGCGGCTGCGTTGCACACACCTATCCAGCAGCGTTCGCCATTCTTCCACGGTTCGCGGCTCCTCGCTGCGTGGTCCAGCCTGACGGACATAGACCCGTGCTTGACGCAAGACACCCTCGCAATCTCGAACTGCCATTACAGGAGTTGTGGCCGTTGACGGTACAACAATTACGGGGTGAGATACGCCAGTACGAGCGTTTTCGATGATTTCCATTCTGATGTGGAGTGCGGGGGCCGCAAACCGCTGAACGGCTCCATTGACAAGGTCTTGGGTTATTTCTCGGATCGTTTCAGGCCTTGGTATAGAGTGAAGTGTTTCGCCCACTTCCTCATATCCAATAACCACATACCCCCCATCAGAGTTGGCCAAAGCGATAACGGCCTTGGCCAGCGTTGCCTTTCCATGATTTGAGTTGAGATCGAGCCAAGTCTTATACTCGAAAGTAAGGTCCTCAATGGGATTTAACAGGGCTTCTTCGAGTTCGTCTCGTCGTGACAATTTTCTACATCTCTACAGGCGTTTGTTGCTCGAAAAATCTGAAATCGTTGTTACTTGACCCAGTCGCGGTAGCAGAATCTTTGTAGAAGAAATCTCAAGAGACGTCGATTGCTAAACCAAAAACAGACGTAGAGGTACCTTTAGTAAAGGTCGGCTTCGCTCGCTCAGCGGTCGATCCACGCGGGCCGGCTGAGGGCGGTGAGACTGCCAGATCCTCGTGGGCAACGCTCTGCATCCTAGCGGGATCACTTGGTGTGTTGACGGGTGGCAACGCGGCTCTCGGCGGCAAACGGTGGCGCGCATGGGATCGGCTCAGTTTCGCCCTTTGTGTCGCCGAGGGACCGGACTTCGCCTGCCCCTCGGCACGCCGGGTCAGCCGTTTTCTCGACGGCGGGCCACGGAGGCCATCCCGCCGAACGCCATCGCCAGCAGTGGCAGCGACGCCGGCAGCGGCACTGGCGCGATCGAGGTCCCGGTCTGCGTGGTGAAGCTGGTCGCCAGCGTGTGGTTGTCGGATTCGAAGTTCGGACCGGACAGAACCACTGTGTCGAACGGGGTGTCCGAGAACATGCTCAGGAACACGAAGGGTTCATGGGTGACCTTGCCCTGATAGCGGTCATTCGGGTTGCCGTAGTAGGCGGAGGAATTCGCCGCATTGGTGTCTAGAAACTCCAGCACATCATCGGTGTCGAAGACAAAGACGCTGACCCCGTCGCTGAGCAGCTCAACGCTGTTCCCGACGCTGCCTGCAGACCACCACAGGCCGAAATAGGTCGCCTCGTCATCGAGGGTCAGAGTGGTGCCCGGGCTCGACTGGGAAAACAGGTACTGGGTTTCATCCGCGCCGCCATACTGGTTCACGGGTTTGACGCGACCGGCGCTATAGGTGCCCAGATCGGACTGGTACTGGGTGAACGACCCGGTCCCGAGCGTGTCAAAGGTCTCGACCTTGGCGCCTGTTGCGCCGATCGCGTCGAGATCAACCTCCATGGCGCCGGGATCGCCGATCGTGACGGACACGGTCGCCGCCTGCGCGGCAATGGGGAGAGACAGCAGGAGTGCTGCGGAGCTCAGGGTCAGGATGTTCATAACGTCTTCCTCGCTGGGTAACCTACAAAAACGCGCCGGGCGCCCTTGGGACGATCGACAGGGGATCGTCAGCGGTTCCGGCGTTCACACAGGATCAATATCGCTCGGACCCGGGCCGCGCGACGCAGCATGGGGATAGCGCGTTATCCTTTGGGATAGGATGGATGGCCCATCAGAACGGGGCCGGGCCTGCGCGCTCCGGATCCCGTTCCCCGGGTCCGGGTCAGCGCGGAGGCCGGAGGGCGGCTCCCTGCCGGCCGCGCGTTACATTTGGGTCCAGGATAGGGTGCAAGTTGGAGCGAAGGAGCGTCCGGGACGCACCAACCTAGCCCGCAGGCACCTCGATCCGTGCGAGATCCGCGACCGTGTCCACATCCTGCAACTCGGCCACAAGCGCCACGCGGCAATCGCGCAGCCCGGCGCGCGTATCGGCGCGGGTGTGCTCGGTGGACCAGCGCACCCCGTCAAAGAGCCGCGCCGGAAGGGCGCGCCGTCCGGCCCAGCCGATCAACCAGTACCCCCCATCCGGCGCCGGGCCGAGCACCGCGTCGGCGCGCCCGAGGGCGGCAAAGGCCTCGGCGATGCGTGGCGCGGTGATGCCGGGAATATCCGCGCCGATCACCACCACGGGGCCCGGCCCGAAACTGTGCAGCGCGCGCCCCATCCGGTCGCCCAGATCGCCCCGCCCCTGAGGCCAGCGCGGCAGGTCGGCGGGCCAGACACGGCTCGCGAGCCCCTCGACATCGGGCGAGACCGCAAGCACCAGATCCCAGCGCGGATCGCGCAGGCGGCGCATGAGACGGCCCGCCTGATGGCGGAACCACCAGGCCGCAGTGGTCATGCCCAGATCCCGTCCGAGCCGGGTCTTCACGCGGCCCGGACGGGGCTCCTTGATCATCAGGACAAGGGTCGGGCGCGGGCGGTGCCTCACGGGATGGACCGCCGCATATGGCGGTGGGGCATCCCGCCATCCATGAATTCCCCGCCATATGCCGCGAACCCCAGGGCCTCGTAGAACGGTATGGCATGGAGCTGCGCGCCCAGCTTCGCCTCGGTCACCCCCGGCATGGCGCCCAGCGCGTCCAGCGCGGTCCTCATGAGGACCGCGCCATGGCCCGCCCCGCGATGGGCCGCCAATACACAGACCCGCTCGATCTTGCCAGTCTCGCCCAGGATCCGCAGGCGCATGGTTGCCACGGGCCGCGCCCCGTCCAGCACCAGCCAGTGGCGCGCGGCAGCATCCAGCCCGTCCCATTCCTCGTCCTCGGGGACATTCTGCTCTTCGATGAAGACGGCCCGGCGCAGGGCGCGGCACGCCTCGAGCTCCGCCTCCCCGGCGATCTCCCGCACGGTGATCATGCGAAGTAATCGGCCAGGATCCGGCCATAAATGGCCTTGAGCTGCGGGATCTGGGCCACCGCCACCCGTTCATCGACCTGATGCATGGATTGGCCCACAAGGCCGAACTCCACCACCGGGCAATGATGCTGCACGAAGCGCGCGTCGGAAGTCCCTCCGGAGGTGGAGAGCGCGGGCACCCGCCCGGTCTCGGCCTCCACCGCGCGGGAGACCATGTCCGACAAGCGGCCCGGCGCGGTGATGAAGCTCTCGCCCGAGACGGACACCCGGTCGGTGATCGTGATCCCGGTCTCCGCCGCCACCGCCGCCGCCTCGGCACGGATCATGGAAGTCAGGCTGGCCGAGCTGTGGGCGTCGTTGAACCGGATATTCACCGTCGCCCGGCAACTGGCCGGGATGACGTTATTGGCCGGATTGCCCGTATCGAAGGTCGTCACCGCAAGGGTCGAGGGATCGAAATGCGCCGTCCCCTGATCCAGCTCCAGCGCCGCGAGCCGATCCACAAGCCGCGCCAGCGCGGGCACGGGGTTCTTCGCGCGGTGCGGATAGGCAGAGTGGCCCTGCACGCCTTCGGCCTCGAAATAGAAGGTCATCGAACCACGCCGCCCGATCTTCATCATCTCGCCCATCTCCGTCGGGCAGGTCGGCTCGCCCACGAGGCAGAGATCCATCGCCTCGCCCTCGGCCTCCATCCAGTCGAGCAGCGCCACGGTCCCGTCCCTCGCATCCCCCTCTTCATCGCCGGTGATCGCGAGGATCACGGCACCGTCCGGGGGTGTCCGGGTCACGAAGTCGATGGCGGCGGCGGCAAAGCACGCCACGCCGGATTTCATGTCCACCGCGCCGCGGCCATACATCCAATCCCCGTTCCGTTCGGCCCCGAAAGGGTCAAACCGCCAATCGGCGCGCGCCCCGATGGGCACCACATCCGTGTGACCGTTGAACCCGAAACTGCGGGCATGCCCCTTCTCTCCCCAGCGGGCATAGAGGTTCGCGATCCCGCCGCGGTCCACCCGGGTACAGGCGAAGCCCGCCGCGGTCAGCCGCGCCTCCAGAAGGGTCAGCGCCCCGCCTTCCTCGGGCGTCACCGAGGGGCAGCGGATCAGCTCTGCCGTCAGGGCGACGGCGTCGGTTCCGGCAAGATCGTCCTTCATCTCAGCTCCTCGCGCGGGGGGCTCCCGCGTCCTCGTAAAAGGCGGTGGTCTGGGCGATGACGACCGAGTTCTCATCGAGCGCCCGCTGCATCAGGTCCCGCTCTTCGTCGGGAATGTCATGCCCCTCGGCGAGCCGCTCAGGCAGCGAACCATAGCCCGTCACCTCCAGCGGGTTGAGATCCGCCTGTTTCAGCAGGGCCACGGTTTCGCGCACCGCCTCGGCCTCATCCACGCCCGAGGCATAGCACATCAGCGCCGCCCCGGAGGCATGGTCGGGCAGCCCGTCGCCATCACGGCGCCCCACCTCGACCAGCAGGGTATAGACCTCATGGGGGCGCTTGGGTTTCTTGGGTGTCTGGGCCATGGCGGCGCTCCGGGCTTTGATCGCGGCAGACCTAGCACCGCAGATCCGCGCTGACCAGAGCGGCACAGGGCGCGCCACCGGCCCGGACCTGGCGGGCAGTCCGGCACCCGACGCACTACGGCGCAGGGCACATCATCCGGTCGCCCGCGCCTGTCGCCGGGCGGCGCAGGCCTCGGGTATAGTCCTGCGCGCGCCGACCGGTCTAGGCGGTGCGTTGCTTGTAATAGGTGTCCTTGTGGATGATCAGCCCATCGCGGAACGTCAGGATATCAACGCTCAGATAGGCTTCGGTGGTCCCGTCCTTGTGGCGCGCAGTCCGGCGGTCCTCGCAATAGGCCTTGTCGCCCGCGATCCGGCAGTCCAGCGTTTCCCAATGGACGGCCTCGACCTTTTCGAACAACCCGGCAAAGACCGCCCGGATCTGCTCTGCGCCCTCAATGCGCAGGCCATGGGGTTCGGGCCCGATGGCATGGTCAAACACCGCATCCGGCGCAAAGAAGGGCATCACCGCGTCGATGTCATTGGCGTTGAAGGCATCGCCCACCGCATCCACGATCGAGAGGGTCAAATCAGTCATGAGCACTCCTCACAGGCCAAGCATGGCGCAGGTTTTGGCAAAGAAAAGCTGGATGACCGGCGGAAAGGCCCGGCTGGCGGACCATTCCATCCACTGGTCCGCGCGGGCGCGGGCCTCCGGGTCCGAGGGCGAAAGCGTGCCCGCCCCGTAGCGATCGCTGAGATAGCGGATGATCGCAAGGCTCTCCCACAGGGCGAAATCGCCGTCCCGGATTGCGGGGATCATCCGGTTGGGATTGATCTCGGCATAGGCCGCCGTGTCCAGCTTGCCGAAACGGCCCCCGGCCAGCTGGAGGCGATACGCCAGCCCCAGCTCGCCAGCGGTCCACAGAACCGGGATGACATTGGACGAATAGGGCCGTCCCCAGATCTCAAGCATGGGCCAACTCTCGTTTCTGGGCGATGGATTGGGTGCCGAATTGCGGGACCACATGCTCGAACAGCCGGTCCCAGCTGGCGAGGATCTTGGCATAGGGCACGCCTGTGTACTGCTGCATGAGCATGAGGTGGTCGAGCCCGATGGTCTCCTGCTTTTCGGCGAAACGATCGGCCACGAAGGCGGCATCGCCGACCACGATGATGCCGCGGGCATTGAGAAAATCGAACCAGTCGCCGTCGGCCTCCGCCGGTGTCATGTCTTCGCCGACGTCGAGATAACCCGCCTTGGTCCATTCCCCCGCCGGGCGGGAGCCCCCGAGGAACGCGTAATAGGCATTGATGGCGGGGCGGATCGTGGCCTCGGCCTCTGCCATGCTCTCGCCCACATAAACCGCCGTGCAGACGCCAACGCCCTCGCCCAGTCGGACCGCCCGGCCCTCGCGCTTGGACAGGGCCTCGCGATAGGGCTCCCAGCAGGCGCGCGTCGCCCGCGGGCCTGCCGACATCGAGATCACGCCCCAGCCGCGCTCCCCGGCGAGCGCGAAAGTCGGCGGGGCATTGGACATCAGCCAGACCGGCGGATGCCCCGGCTGGTACGGGCGCGGATGGACATACATCGCTTTGTAGCTGCCATCCGCCGCGTGGTAACGCGGATCGAGCGGCTCGACGAACCGGTTCGTCTTGGTCCAGCCCGGCACGGGAAACTCGTAGAATTCGCCCTTGTGGGTGAAGGCCTCCTGCGTCCAGGCCTTGAGGATCACCTCAAGGCTTTCCTGATAAAGCCGCATCACCTTGGCATTGTCCCGCCGGTCGGCATCGCGGTTGAATTGCAGCGTCGCGCGCGCGTTGATCCCCTTGGCGACCCCGAAATCCATGCGCCCCAGCGTCATGTTGTCGAGCACCCTGTCCGGACAGTGCTATCTGATCCTGTCCCATTTCGCGCCGGGCAAGGGCGCGCCGCCGGAACCGATGGAAGGCTATGTCTTCGACGGAGAACAGCACGCGATCGTGCTGGACGGGGAGGTCGAGCTGCAGCTTGGGGAAGAGCGGATCATCCTGCGCAAGGGGGACAGTTTCTCCTATCCGTCGATGATCGCGCATCGGTTCCGCAACCGCACCGAGGCGCCCGCGACGATGGTCTGGGCCATGTCCCCGGTGCGCATCAGCTGGTAGGCGCACGACCCGGCCTGCTTGCCGGGTCGCCTGGGCTCAACGGCCAGAAAGGGCGCGCGCCCCGGCAGCCGGGGCGTGAAGGCAGGGGTCTGCCCCCCTGCCTGCCGCCATGGTCAGGGCAGCATCACCGCATCGGGCATCGCGGCCGCCAGCGCCGCCGGGGCGAAGTTGTCCAGCATGTCCTCGAGCGAGACGGCCTCCCCCCGGACCACGCCCTGCGCGAGGATCCAGTCGGCCTCGGCCACCAGCAACTCGGCCAGCCCGGTATCGAGGCTCAGCCCGATATCCACATCCTCCCACTGGGCGGCGATATCCTCGGGGGACATCGCACCGCTCATGGAGGCGCTGACCGCCGCAATGGCCGCCTCGGGATCGGCTTTGACATCCGCATCCGCCTTGGCCAGCGCCCCCATGAAGGCCTCCAGCACCTCGGAGCGTTCGGTGATCATCGTGGGCGAGGCCGACAGGATGTAATGCACCTGATAGCCGGGCACGCGCAGCTCGCCGTAATCCTCGCCCAGAGTCGTGCGCGCCGCGCTGTAAAAGCTGGGGAAGGGCACGATGGCATCCACATCGCCCCGGGCGACGGCGGGCACCAGGTCGGGCGGCGCAGCACTGACCAGCTCGGCCTCGATCCCGGCCTCGGTCAGGATCTTGTCGAGATAGAAGTTCACATTGGTCCCGAGGGTGGTCCCGATCTTCTTGCCCGCCAGATCCGCGGGGCTGTCCACCGCGCCGCCGGAGGTGTTGACGATCACCCGCGAGCCGGTGAACCGCGCGAGATCCGCGACGACCCCGAACTCCTGCCCGGTGAGCGCGCCCACCGCCGCCGGGAACTCGGCCATGAAGGTGATGTCCACCTGCCCGCCCAGCATCGCCTCGAACCCTTCGCGGCCCGTGCGGAAGGCCACGAAATTGATGTCGAGTCCGGCCTCTTCGAAATAGCCGTTCTTGATGGCGATATCGACCTGCGGGGTCTGGGGGTTCGGGCTCCAGGCGAAGGTGAGTTGCTCGGCCAGCGCCGCGCCCGGCAGGCCAATCAGGGCCGCGAGGGCCAGGGGTTTCAGAAATGTCATGGCTGTCTCCAGTGAAGGGTTGTTGGATCAGGTGGCAATCAGGTCTTCCTTCGGCCGCAACAGGCCGAGGATCTCTTCGCGGATATCGAGCAGCTCCTGACCCGAGCGGCTGAAGGCGCGCGGGCGGGGCTGGGTCAGGGCGTAGTGGCGGATCATGCGCCCGGGGGCTTGGCTCATGACGCGGACATCGTCGGCCAGAAGCAGGGCCTCATCCACGTCATGGGTGACGAACAGGACCGTGGCGCGATGCTTTTGCCAGACCCCCATCAGGAGGCTGTGCATCGAGATCCGGGTCTGGGCATCCAGCGCGCCGAAGGGCTCGTCCATCAGCAGGACCTTGGGGCCGACCACGAAGGTCCGGGCAATCGCCACCCGCTGCTTCATGCCGCCCGAGAGCTGTTGGGGATACTTGTCCGCATGGGCGCTGAGCCCGACCTCGTCCAGCGCCGCGCGGGCCCGGTCGATCTCTTCGGCCTGGGACAGGCCCAGTTGCTTGAGCCCGAAACGGACATTGCCGAGCGCCGTGAACCACGGGAAGAGGGCGTATTGCTGAAAGATCACGCCGACATCATTGGACGGCCCGGTGATCGGCGCGCCATCGAGGGTCAGCCGCCCTTCGGACGGGGTCACGAAACCTGCAATCGCATTCATCAGGGTGGACTTGCCGCAGCCCGAGGGGCCGATCAGCGCGGTGAAGGTCCCGGGCTCCAGCACCAGCCGGGTGCGGTCCAGCGCCGTCATGTCCCCCTGTTTGGTGCTAAAGCGGATGACCACATCCTCGATGCCGACACGGCCCACATTCGGTTGATCCTGCATCAGCCTTGCTCCCAATGGACGAGTTTCTGGCCGATCCGGTGGACCACGTAATCCACGCTGGCCCCGAGAATGCCGAGGATGATCAGCAGCGAGAACATCCGGTCCGTGCGAATGTATTGGCGCGCCTCCTGCAGCCGGAAGCCGAGGCCCGACGAGGCCCCCGAGAGCTCCGCCGCGATCAGGCTGAGAAAGGCCAGCGCCACGCCCAGCCGGATCCCGGCAAAGATATGCGGGGCAGCGGCGGGGATGATGACGGTGACGAACTCGCGCAGCTTGGAGGCGCCCAGCGACCGGGCCGCGCGCAAATAGGTGTCCGGCACGTATTGCATCCCGTGATGGGTGTTGAACCACACCGTCAGGAACACCGTGTAGGAGACCACGAAATACTTCGAGCCCTCGCCGATGCCGAACCACACGATGGCCACCGGCACCAGCGCGATGGCCGGGATCGGGCGCAGCAGGTTGAGGAACGGGTTGAGCAGGGTCCGCACAAGTGCCACGCGCCCGGTCAGCAGGCCCAACACCACGCCCAGGGACGCGCCGATGCCGAACCCGATGGCGGCCCGCGACAGGGACACTTTCAGGTCATTGGGCAGGGTGCCATTGCTCCACATCTCGACCGTGGCGAACCAGACCGACCAGGGGGAGGGGAAGATCGTCTCGGGAACGATCTGGCTCAGGGAGACCGCCGTCCAGATGGCCAGCACGAAGCCGAACGAGATCAGCGGCGCGCCCCCCTCGGCCAGCACCGCCAGCGGACTGCGCCAGCCCCCCGGCCGGGGCTTTTCCGCGGTGGGATTGGTCACAACCATGGCACTTGCTCCGCCTTGTAGCGATGGGCCCGGAAGCAGGAATTGGTCGCCCCGGCGATGAAGCTGTTGAGCGGGCTGGGATACTCCGCGAATTCCGGGATCACGTATTCCCAGACCAGCGCGCCGTCGCGCGTGACCTCAAAGAGGCGTCCGAAGGCGCTCTCGCAGATCAGGGTATTGCCGTTCCAGAGCCGCTCGGCGCTGCCCATGAAGGGCGAGAAGAACGAGATCGGTGTCGGGTCCGTATAGGTCCAGGTGACCTCCATGGTCTTGGGGTCGAATTCCAGCGCGCGGGAGAACGGATTGGACATGCCCGGGCGCAGGTTGCCGTTGTCGAAAACAAGGACCGTGCCGTCCTCCATCTCGATCGGCGTGTGCTGCTGGGCGGTGATGTCCGGGCCTGCATGCCAGACGATCTCGCCCGTGGTCTTGTTGACCGCGATCACGCCCGAGGTGGTGCGCAGGCTCATCAGGACCAGCCCGTCCCGGGTCTCGGAGACCCCGTTGATCATCGGCCAGTGGCGGCGGTCGAAATTGGGATGGATGGGCAGGTCGGCAGGGTCCAGATGGTCCCAGATGCGCCATTCCCAGACGACCTCGCCCGCCCGGTTCACCTCGCGGACGATGTCGGACTGCACGATCCCGTCCGCGCCATCCTTGGCCGGATCGCCGCCGGTGATGCGCGCAGCCTTCTCGGCCGGAAGCTCGGCGGCCACCGTGTAGAGCAAGTTGCCATTGGCCAGCCATTGGGCGTCGTGGTGGTGGTAGATGTCTTCATGCTGCCAGACGATTTCGCCGTCGGGCGTGACCTCGTAGAAATCGCCCCCGTGCCACAGGTCCCAGGCCGGATAGAGCGCTGCCGAGGTCGCGTGGCTGCCGTTATAGCCGAGATTGCCATTGGCGAGGATCACCGCATCGCGCCCGGGGCGCACCGGCAGGTGCCACTGATGGGCCGTCTGGCCGCTGATATCGATCAGGTCGACGACACCGCCCCCGGTCTGACGTGCAAAGAGAGTGTATCCCCCCGCCGATCCGCGCGGATCATGGGCGGTCAGACCCAGCCGCCTGCGACACAGGGTGATCTGATCGGGTAGGTCAGGCTGTCCATCGGGCATCGCGGCATCTCCAAGGTGACATTAAAACGTTTTAACAATCGGTAGCAGTTGCCCCTGAGTGAGTAAAACGTTTTAAAGCACAGGCAGGCAGACCACGCCCTGCGCTGCCTGCAAACCGCTCACAGCAGGCCGAATTGACCATTTCGAAGGCAGACCGCGTATGACACCCCCTCGGAAATCCCCGGGAAAGCGCCCGACCGTGATCGATGTGGCTCAGGCGGCGGGGGTGTCGCCGGGCACGGTGTCCAACGCGCTCAGTGGCAAGCGCAAGGTGGATGCAGATACCCGCGACCGGATCGAGGCCGCCATCCAGCAGCTCGGATACCGCCCCAACCAGGCCGCGCGCCGGATGCGGACCGGGCAGACCAACACGATCGCGATCTTCTCCTCGATGCCCTTTGCCGTGGCGGCCGGCCCGTCCAAGCTCGGGTTCCTGATGGAAATCGCAGCCTCCGCCGCCGTCGCGGCCATGGCGCGGAACACCGCCCTGATCCTCGTCCCGCCGATTGCCAACCCCGAAGAGACCCTGGACACCATCGCCATGGATGGCGCGCTGGTGGTGGAACCTGCCGCGGATGATCCGGTGCTCAGCCGCCTGATCCGCGCCGGGATCCCCACGGTCTGCATCGGCCGACCGCCAGATGCCGAGATTCCCCATGTGGATCTGGACTACCCGGCGATTGCCGAACTGCTGATCGCGCATCTCTTCGAGGTCGGGGCCACGCGGTTTCCGCTGATCGTCGGGGCCAGTTCCCGGCCCAGCAATCTCGCCTTCAAGGCCGCCTATGGCGCGGCGGCCCGGCGCAGGGGCATGGCCGAGATCATGATCGAGGTCCCCGAGGATCAGGCCGAGGCGGGAGCGGCCGCCGCCCTGAGTACGCTCATCTCCCGGGGCGAGATGTTCGACGGGGTGCTCGTGCCCACGGATGCCATGGCCACCGGGGTGATGCAGGCCCTGCGCGACCATGGCCTGACGGTGCCGGACAAGGTGCGGGTCGTCACCCGCTATGACGGGGTGCGCGCCCAGACCGAATCCCCGCCCCTGACGGCGGTGGACCTGAAACTCGAAGCGGTGGCGACCCTCGCCACCCGGCAACTGGTCGAGACCATGGCAGGCCCGGCACCCGGCGCGGCGATCCCCGGACCGGAACCGCGACTGGTGGTGCGCGCCTCCAGCCGGCAACCACGCGGATAGCCCCCTCCGGACCAGCGGACAGACCTATTGTCTGAATTCAGGCCCGTGGCTAAGCTCTGCCCAATCAAAGGGATTTGAATGGCTAGTTTTCCGAGTCTGGACACACCGTCACTATTCGTTGCGTCGCCCGGAGACATGGTCAAATTGCGCCGCATGGCCTCGTCGATCTTCGAGGACATGAACCGGCAGGGCGGGCGCTCCCTCGGGATCCATATCTACAAATACGAAGACGCCGAGCTGGAGGATACGGATTCCAAGCCCATCCAGGAGCTGATCTGCCGCCCGGATGACAAGCTCTCGGAAGGGCTCGTCGCCTTCTTCGGCGAGAAGATCGGCAAGGATCTGCATTCCAACTCGGACAAGGGGATGCTCAGCGACCTGCCGGACCTGATCAGCGGCATCAAACGAAACGGCAAGCGCTATCGCCTCGTCCACCCATGGATCGACGGCGCCGAGGAGGATGGCGGGTTTCCCCTGACCGGCAGCACGTTCGAGGTGCTCTGCGCGATCGCCGGGCAGGCCCGCCTCGACGCGCAGGGCTCGGAACGCCGCCTGCCCTCCTTCCTGTGCTTCGCCTCCCCCAAGGAGGTGCTGGAATTCGACGATGCAGAGGACGCGCCCTGGGGCAATGACCAGCTCTGGGATGACACATACGCGCAACTCAGGAAACAGAAGAAGAAACTCCGGCAGGCCCAGGATGAGCTGTCCCTGCAACGGCAGATGCTGGCGAATTTCGCGCAGTACCTGAACCTGTCCGGCCATGAGCTGCGCTTCATTCCGCAGCATGACGAGATCGAGGAGGCCTACCGGTATTGGCTGCGCAATAACGGCTTCACCGGCAGCCATGCGGAGGTCGGCACGAATCCCTTCCTGGGTCTGCGCAGCTACGACGTGAAGGACCACGCATCCTATTTCGGCCGCGAGGACGAGGTGGAAGCGGCGGTCAGCCTGATCGAACGGGCCTTCGACACCCCGGATGCGCCGCAATTCTACTGGGTCAAGGGGAGCTCCGGCGTCGGCAAGTCGTCTTTCCTGCGCGCGGGCATCATCGGCGAGCTGGTGACCTCGTTTCGCGTCACCGGGCGCTACAGCCAGGCCGTGTTCCGCCCCAACCAACTGCTGTCCAAAGCCGCCCTGTCACCGGGCAATGACCCGCTCAAGGCGCTGTTTGATCTGGCCATCACCGCAATCCACCAGACCTTTTACAAGGCCCTGCCCGGCCCGGATGTCATGAAGGCTCAGTCCCGCGCCTATGACAGCTGCACACAGGAGGCCCGGGGCGCCTTCGTGGTCGACACCCTCGACCGGCTGGTTGCCGAAAGCCAGTCCGACGAGACCGGACAACCCCATCGCCTGATCCTCGGCATCGACCAGTTCGAGGAAATCGTGGACATGCTCCATGACCGGGACCGCAAGGCACCATGGGCCAGTTTCGTCGACTTCATCGTGCAGGCCCCCGCCGCCAGGCACATCTTCGTCGCCGCCACCCTGCGGGAGCGGCGGCTGCAGAAGATGCAGGAGCATCCCAAGCTCGCGCCCCTGTGGGATCGGACCTCCTGCCACGAATACGATCTGAAAGTGCCCAGCGCCAAGGATCTGCGCGGGATCATGATGCGCCCCTTCGAGATCATCAATCACAGCTATCTGGCGGATGATCTGCTGTCCCACCTGCTGGCCCAAGTGCGCCGGATCGAATCCGACGAGAAGGGCCGCTATGCGGGCCGCGTCATGCCGCTTGTCTCGCTGGTGCTGGAACAGATCCACCTGGAGGTCGGCGAGCCGGGCTGGAAGAAGAAGCACGAGAAGACCGCCACGCCCCAAGGGCCGGACGGCCAGACGGATGCCTCGGCGGACATGCAGCTCGCCGCGGCGCGCCAGGGCTATGACACGAGCCCGGTCAAGATCACGCTGGCGGCTGCGAAACAGCATGCCGACCTGGACGGGGTGATCTCGAAGCTGGCCGAGCTGGCCATGCAGGAGGCGAAACAGAAAAACGCCCTCAAGACCCAGGAGAGCACGCTGGATGACCTGCTGCGCAAGCTGGTGCGCTGGGCGGGCGGGGGCGCCGAGGAGGACACGCAATTCTCCCTCCCCGCCATCCAGATGCCCAGCACAGGGGACGAGGCGCTGCTGGCCCGGGCCCTGCGCAAGTACCGGCTCTTAATGGATGAAGGCGAGGGCAAGGTGCGGCTGGTCCATGAGACCGTGCTCAAGAAATGGCCCGAAGCGGCGGAGTTCATGGAGCGCGAACGCCCGCTCTATCGTCTGGCGCAGGAGATGGAAGTGGACGCGCGCCGCTGGAAGGAAGGGCGCGCCCTCGACACCTATCAGGTGGCCGAGCATGGCAGCGCGGCCTGCGATCTGCTGGGGCGCTGGATCCACCGGTTCAACACCTATTTCACCCCGGAGCCGGAGCCGAAGGACGCCATGCTCCGGGATTTCTGCCTTGCCGTGCTGCACGAGGTCTCGCAACCGCGCGAGATCGTGCAGAAGTCCCGCTTCAAGACCCCGCGCCTGCATCTGGCGGCGCTTTACGGGCGCGCGGACATCCTGCGCAAAATGCTCAGCACGGATCCGGAGGCCGTGGACATCACGCGCGAGGACGGCCGCACGGCCCTTATCGCCCCCTGTTTCAACTGCAACCACGAGGTGCTCGACACGCTGCTCGAATTCGGTGCCAAGGCCGATATCGAGGTGGATGACGGCTACTATCCCATTCATTTCGCCGCTATCGGCGGGGAAGTCGCCTTCACGCAGAAGCTGATCAAGGCCGGGGCCATCCCCCGCGACCAGCCCTGTCACCCGATCCATCTGGCGGCGAGCCATGGGCGCTCTGCGCTGGTCGAATTCTATCTGGACAGCTGCGACACCCCTCCGGATGTGCGCGACAAGTCTGGCTGGACGCCGACCATGTTCGCCGCCTCCCAGGGGCAATGCACCTCCCTCGACCGTCTCATCGGCCGGGCTGATCTGAACACGAGCATCGATCCGGATGCCGAGGAGCCCTTCGGGATGACCGCGCTCCATATCGCGGCGGCGAATGGCGCGCTGGACTTCGTGAAGGCCCTGGTCGAGGCGGGCGTCCCGGTCACCCAGCCCAATGCGGCCGGGGCCACGGCGCTCCATTTTGCGGTGCTGCACGGCCATCCGGTGACCGCCAGCTATCTCACCCACGAGATGGCGCGCGGCGACGCGCCCGGCCCGAATACCAAGATGAACTACGCCTGGGACAGCAAGACGATCGTCAAGATCCGGACCGAGCTCGAGAAGCCGGTGCCCAACATGACCCAGCTCAAGCTGGCGGAGTGGACAGCGCTGCATGTGGCCGTGGAGAAAAACGACACGCGCTGCCTCAAGGCCCTGCTGGAGGCCGGCGCGGATCCGAATACGCAGAACCGCCGCAACAAGACGCCCCTGCACATGGCCATCGAGAAAGAGCACGCGGAGTGCGTCGATCTGCTGGCGCGGGTGACGGATCTCACCCTGCGCGACACCTCCAATGACACGCCGCTTCAGGCGGCGGTCCGGCGCGATGACCTGTCGGCGGCGATGCTGATTGCGGGCAATGACCCGGCGCGGAAATTCGACTATGTCCATCGCTCCCGCGTGACCGACACCCAGAAGCTCACCCTGCTGCATGATGCCGTGGCCGAGGATTTCGACAATCTCACGCGGTTCCTGCTGAACTCGGATCTGCCCGAGGATCTCAGGGATGTCTTCGGCCGCACGCCCCTGCATGTCGCGGCGGCGAACGGGCAGATGAAGCAACTCTCGATCCTTCTGTCCCACGGCGCCTTCGATCACAGCGCAACCGACGGGAAGGGCCTGACCGCGCTGGAGCTGGCCTGTCTCGCCGGGCGGTTCCGGAGCGCCTCGGTCCTGCTCGATGCGTGGGGCGGGGACGCGCTGGTGACCGACTGCCCCGAGGCCCTGCACATGGCCGCACGCGGAGGCCCCACCCCGATTGCGCAGAAGCTGGTCAAGCTGGGCTATCCGGTCGATGGCTATGACCGGCGCGGCCTGACCCCCCTGATGATCGCGGCGCAATACGACCATCACGAGCTGGTCGCGTGGCTGCTGAGCGAGGACAGCGTGATCCCGCAACGCCCCATGCGCGACCGGGACGAGATCACCGCCCATACCCTGGCGACCCTGGCCGGTGCGGAAAGCTCACTGGCGCAGCTGATCGAGAATACCGGCGTGAAATCCCTGCCCCTGGCCAAGCTCGTCTGGCAGGCGGTCGAGCATGGTCAGTTCGACTGTGCCGCGCTTTTGCTGACGGCCTCGGGCGACGGCGACATCACCGATCCTGTGACGCAGATACCGCTCTCGGTCTATTACAGCGGTCAGCGCGCCCGCCAGCAGCAGGTCCTGCCCAAGGTCCCGCTCGCACCGGCGGCGCGGCTTGAAGAGATCCTGTTCCCCCAAGCCCCGCCGGAGGCCGAAACGCCCGCCCCGGCCCCCGCCCCGCCGCCCACGGGTCAGGACAAGGCGTCAGCCCGTGACGATACCGCCGTGAAACCTGCCCCGGCGCCCGTCCCGAGGGTCCGCCCCCCCAAGTCGGGCACGGTCGACACGGTCACCCAATCGCGCAAACACGGTCTGGCCAGCGATGTCTACGCCCATCACGACCGCAAGAAGGCCCTCTGGCAGCCCGTCGCCGGAGAGGAGCTTGCCGCCTTCATCGAGAAGATCAATCCGGTGGACGGGCGCTACAAACTGAACCTCGAGACTGTCGAATGCCATCGCCGCAGCCTGCCCTGGTACGACACGGTCGAGCTGATCCAGTTGCGCGACAAGAGCCTCAGAAAGCCCAAGCTCGCCCTGTGCTATCTGCGGGATGGCGAGAACCTGTTCCGGCTCAACGGGACATCGCCCCCGATCCACGAGGTGAACGCCAAGGCTCCGGTGAAGATCAATGAACAGAACGTGGCGGATTACCTGCGCTACTTCTGCTTCTTCGTGCGCGGCGAGGAAGGCCCGTTCTACGTGCTCGAGGATGCCGCGGACCCGCTGCTCTCGATCCGGGAACCCACCCTGCGCAGCGTCGTCGAGGGGACCGCGCGCCCGCTCAGTTTCGACGGGATGAACCCGCAGGGGGACTATCTGGTCAACGCCGTGATCTATTATTCCAACGCGATCTTCATAGCCCAGTTCGCCGTCCAGCCCGGCGGCATGGTCAGGATGGTCGAGGACGAGCCCATCGCCGCCGACCTGCCCTTCAAGCTTGATTGTCCCCTGTCCTAGACAGCCGGGTCAGCCAGTCCTGCGCGATCGCGGCCACACCGTAATTGCCCGGAGTGTCCGTCGCGAGCCGACGGCGCCAATGGGCGATCATGCTGGGATAGGCGTTGAACTCGTGCTGACCCGCACGCTGGATCCAGCGATCCAGCGGCCAGAAGCGGAACCCGCTGTCCCATTGGTCCAGCACCGCCTCCGAGGGGCGCGCCGAGGTGGAACCCTTGGACAGAACCTCCACAAAACTGTCGCCCTCCTTGCCGCCCAGCCGAGTCAGGGCCTCGGTGCGGCGCTCCTTGAAGATCTCGACGACGCGGTCGATGGCCCCGCGCCCATGGCCCTGCGGCGAGACCCGCTGCACATAGAGAAGCGGCATGGTGCGGTTGATCTCGAGCTGGTCGAGCTCCGGCGCCCAGATCGGATCCCCTGCGGCATTCATCGCCGCGACGTCGAGGTTCTCGACCAACCAACACGCCCGGCAAAGGGTGACGTAATCCTCCGGCACGACGGCGGGCACAATGCGCGGAACCACCTCCATGAACCGGTCGGACGCAAAGCCGCAGGCCCGGCAGGTCTGCAGGTCCCGGGCCTGGGTCGCGGCCTTGATCCCTTCGGGAACGGGGTCCGGCGAGACCCCCTCGAACGGGTTGGGAACGACGAGCCGCGCGTCGGAAAATCCGGGCTTCAAGGCGATTGTCTTCATCGTTGTCCCTTATGTTCGCGCAGGGCCAGTTCAACAAAAAATGCCCGCCCCGCATAGCCCCAAGGCGCGCGGCCTATGACGCGAGCTCCTTCAGAAGCCGATCATGGATGTACCGGTCCAGCGGGTTCGGGCGCAATCTGGCCTGCACATCCGACCCCGGATCCGCGATGGTGCGGGTCTTGCGCAGATAGGCGCGGCTCATCCGGGGCGGCGGGGCTGGTTCGAAATCGGGGTCGAAGAAGGGGTTGGGATCAAACTGCCCCTCGAAAACCGGGTCGGTGAGGTAGTTCGGCAGCCGCGCGACCACCGCCTCGTCCCCGGCAATCTGCAACAGCATCTCGCCCCGTTCCATGTCGAGAAACTGTCGCCCCGAGACGAAGCCGACCAGCTCGGACATGCTCTCGGCCGCGCTGAGATTGTTGGCGCCAAAGGCCTGAAACACCCGGCTGTTATTGACCATGGTCTGCCAGTCCAGCGGGTAGAGCTGCTTGAGCTGGCTGACATCCTGCCAGAAGCTCCAGGTTTGCAACCCGTAGCCGCGCAGCAGGGTGATGGCGGTCCGCAACTCGTCGAGCGTGCCGAGCTGTGCCGCCTCGTCCAGCACGAAGAGCGTGGATTTCGGCGGCTTGGTCCGGCGGCGCAGGATCAACTGAATCAGGGCCCCGATCCACAGCCGCAGCACGCGGCCATGGCTTTGCAGCATGTGAGGCGGCATCACGATATAGAGCGACAGCGGATCGCCCCGCACGATCTTTTCCAGATCGAAGGTCGAGTGTTCCAGCACGAATTGCACCAGAGGGCCGCGGACAAAATCGATCCCCTCCTGGGCGAAGGCGATGATCCCGCCAAGGGTCTCGGACGCCCCGATGGACAGCGCGCCCTCGATCAGGCGGACCTCCGGGTGCCGCGACTGGCGCAACCGCTTGGCGACCACCGCCTGCTGTGTGGTCATCTCGTGGATGATCGCGCGCACCTCCATCAGGGTCTGTTTCTCGCGCGGCAGATCCGTCACCACATGGAGCACCACACCCAGCAGAAGCTGGCGCGCCCGCGAGACCCAGAACTGGTTCTTGGTGCCGTCGATACTGTCCGGCAAAAGCGCCATGACCAGCGCGGTCGCCTCGTCCACGCTCTCGGCGCTGTTGGGGCGGATCAGGTCGAGCGGATTGAACCCGCCCGGCTCTTCGCCGGTGATTCCCATCGGGTCGAGCACGACAACGGTTTCCCCCCGCTCCCGGCGGGCGCGGGCGGTGACGGCGGCATTCTCCCCCTTGGGGTCGACGACGATCACCGGGCCGTTATGGCGCAAAAGCGCGGGGATGATGCAGCCCACCCCCTTGCCCGCCCCGGTCGGCGCGATGGTGATCAGATGGCCCTCGGGATCCATCAGGATCGGGTCGACATAGCCGTCCTGCGGCGTGATATCCGGGTCTCCGAAGTTGAAGCCGACGGGCGCGCGCGCGTGCTCGGCCTCCATGGACCAGCCCACGAGCAGGCCGTCGCCGGGCAGTTGCGGCGGGTATTTCCGCAGCACCACATCGACAGGAAAGGGAAGGGATCGGTTGGGCATGCTCACGCCTCCCTGCGCAGGCGGCGCGCCGCCTTGTCAAAAATGACATCCGGAACGCGGCCCACGTCTTCCGCCACGGGCGTATCGCTTTCCATGTTCACCTGGCCATTGGTCTCGATCTTGAAGGCAGCCTCGAAGAGGGTCCCGCCATAGAGCACCGAAGCCGACCAGAGCCCGGTTTCGGCATCCTTGCGTGGGGGCGCGATCTCGGCCGTCACGTCACCCGCCACCTGCTCGGGCCCGGTGACGATCTCGAACGGGCCCTCGTCTCCGTGCACGAACCGGCAGAAAAACTGCAGATAGGCCATCTCGAGCGCCGGATCGGCGAGGTTGGGATCCTCGCGCGCATTGATCCCGTGGATCACGGCGGAATCCCCGGTGAGCGCCCGCGCCCCGTCCGACCCATAGAGGCAGGAGACCCATTCCGTGGCCTGCCCCAACTGGGTCGTCTCCATATCGCACAGGATATGCTCGGCAAAAAACGGCAGGGCCATGGCCCGCATCCTGCGGACCCTGCGTTTGCGGGAGAGCACGCCGAAATCGTAGATCCGCTCGGTCAGAAGACGCGCCGTCTCGTCGGAAATGTCGTGCCAGTCGCCATCAAGGGCGGCGGGGAATGAACTGTCTGTCATGGTGTCTCGGTGGTGTCTTTCCGGGTCTCGGGCCCCTCCCCGGACATATCCCGGGCAATGGCGGCGCGCGCCTGTGTCAGATCCGTATGCGCGACGCTGAGCGCCACGTCATAGGCGTGGCAGATCTCGAGCAGGCGTTCGAAGGCCGCCCGGTGCAGGCTGTGGGCAAAGGCCCCTTCGGCGGTCTCCCGCAGGTGGATCGCAAAGGCCCGGTCCTGAGAGGGGGCGTCGGTATTGGGCCGGGCCCAACTCCGCAGGCTTTCGACACAGGCCACGGCGCGCTTCGCATACGCCTCGGCCTCCGCACGGGCGCGGGCTTCGGCCTCGGGGCCTTCGGCGTCGGTGGGCGGGGCAAAGGATGGCGGCGTGGTGACATCGATCACCATCACCGCGCTGTTCTCGGGCAGGCGCGGGATGTCCAGCAGGGGGACACTGTCCGGCAGGGTGACCTCCCGCGCCGGATAGCCCTGCTCCACCTGTTCCAGCGCGGCGACGATCCCGCGCAGGCTCGCGGCATCCAGACGTTGCGCATTGGCGGCCCGCTCCGGCGCGGTGAGAGCCTCGGGCGCGGCGGGGTGCCGGGCCAAGTCATAGAGCTCCGCATAGGGGCGGAAATCGACATGGAGCTTCATCGCGTTGCGGCGACGCTCCCCCGGCTTGACCGCGGACCAGCCGCGCATGGCCCGCTCGACCATCCAGCGCCGATGCTCCGCCGCGCAGACCGCGCCCAGAGATGTCTCCGGCCCGAGATCCGCGAGCCGTTCAGGCGCAAAGATCCGGTCGATCGCCGCATGGCCAAGGGTGGGCAGGCCGCCCCGGTGCCGGGTCTTCCAGTCAAAGCCCAGCTCCCACAGGCGCAGCGCGGCCTGATAAGCGGCATCCTGATTGGCCAGCTTCGCATCATCCGTCAGATCCGCCCAAGCACCGCGAAAGCGCTGCCGCTCATTGTGCCACGCGGCGGTCAGCCGGGCGCGATCCGGCTCCGGTGGTCCGTCCTCCGGCCCCCAGGGCGGCGGCCCGTATTGGCGCAGCACATCGCTCAGCCCGGATTTGCGCAGGTTGTCCTGCACGGTGGCGTCGTAATGCGCGTGGATGCTCTTGGCGATATCGCCCCATGTGTCGTCGAGAATGCTCAGGGTGGGGATCACATCCTGCATCCCGCCGAAAGGTGCCACCAGATGCCAGGGATCCTCCTGCCCGATCCGGTGGCGGCCCCCGTCGCGCACATTCGACTGCCAGACCCGCGGATAGATCGGCGCGGGCGGGCGCAGACCGCGCCGCATCTCGCTCTCCAGCCGCATGGCCAGCGCCATATTGGTCGCATCATCCGTACAGCACAGGATCCACGCCGTGATCGGCACCCCGTCCTTGAGATCCTCCTGACAAAGATCCTCGGCCAGACATTGCACGAACTGGATATCCGGACAGTCCTCGGGCGGCAGCGTGCCGTCAAAGAGATGGGGCATCACCGCCCGGAACCGGTCGCGGCCACCGCTGCGATCGCGGTCAACGACGGTAACCTTGGGCCGCCCGAGCCGGGCCGAACAGCCATGGATCACCGCCTCGCGGGTCATGGCCATCCCCAGATCCCCGGCCCCCACGACGACCAGATGCAGCTGCGGGCGGGCCTGCCCCGGGGCGGGCTGCGCCCGCACGGCGCGTTCAGCCAGCCAGGTCCGGGCAAAGAAATAGCGCGCGGTCTCTTCCCGGATGGCAAAGCCCTGATAGCCGCGCTCGGCCTTGATCCCCGCATCCGAGGTCAGCTGAAGCTGGCGATGCACCTCGGCATTGGTGAAATGCGCAAAGACGACGTCCTTGGTCCGGGCCTCGGGCTGCCGGGCCTTGAGGATGCCCGAGACGATCTGCGCGGTTTCCATGGTCAGGCTGTCATCCCCGGCAGCGATGATCACCCTGTGCGCCCGGTGCAAAAACAGGCCCTGCAAGGCGTTCTCGTCGCGAATGTCGCGATCCACCAGCACGATCCGGTACCTCGCGGCAAAGGCCTTGGCCGCATCATCGAAGCTGCGCGCGACGATGGTCAGGCGACACCCCTTCGAGACCCGCTCCCGCGCGATCTCCTGATTGACTGCGCCATAGCCGATCAGGACATGGCGGTCGCCGAACAGGTTCAGGGACTGGGTCCACAGCTTGCAATAGGTCCAGATCGACGAGGACAGCAGCCGCACCGCCGCAAAGATCAGCAGGAAGGCCGCCCCGAAGCGCGACAGGTTGATCGCGGTCTGGCCTGAGCCCGCGCCAGCGCTCGGATCGATCGCGCAGGTCATTTCCGAGGTCAGGGCGAAGTGCTGCACCGACTTGTAGAGCGTGTGCCAGAACCCGTCCTCGGGGTCGCAGATCCGGTAGCCGTAATACCCGGTGCCCAAAACCACGAAGAACAGAAGAACGCCGAGATACCGCAACAGCCAGTTCAGGACTTGTCGGACTGTAGGAAAACTGCCTTTGATCGTCTCACATCCTCTGCCGGGTCACGCCGGGCCATCCATGGGCACAAGACCCTGCGCGCCTGTCTCGTCTTGTGTCGTCGCGTCCTGACCACGGACGGGGCCGGGCCTTTCGGGGGAGTGAACACCAAGTTTCGGAGCGCGCCTAGAAAAAACCGTGCCGAACCAGCACCAAGAGGGCCCGAGCGCGCCATGACTGCAGATCAATCAGACCCCGTCCCCGGCTTTGCCCGCGCCTTTGTTGCGACCGAAGGGGTGCTCGGGGTGACAGGTCACCGGCTTGACCGCCTGACCCCGCCCGATCAGGAGCAGTTGGCGATCCTGAGCCGGTCCCTGTTCGCCCGGGTGCATCCTGCCTGCCGGTTGATGTCCTGCCTCGCCGAGGGGGCCGACACCATCACTGCCGAGGCCTGGCCTGCTGATCGTGGGCTGCTCGGGCTGCTCCCTGCGGGAGAGGCCCATTGGCGCGCCAACATCGCCCCGGTCATGGACCCCGCGCGGTTCGACGCGCTCATCGCCCGCGCGCAGGTGGAAACGCTGGGACAGACACCGCCGGTGGATTGGACCGCGCTCGCCATGGCGCTTGTCGCGCGGGTCGACCGGGTCCTCGCGATCTGGGACGGCGCGCCGGGCAAGCCGGGCGGCACCGGATCGGTGGTCGCCGCAGCGCGCGCGGCGGGCAAGCCCGTGCTGCATCTCAGGTTCGACGCGGACGGTTTCACCTGGGTCCCGTGATCGCGCCAAAGCTCCGGCCCCGCCCGCCGCGCGGCGCAAATCGGGCTTGTGCGCGCCCGTCTCAACAGAAAGTCACTGGACAGAGCCCCCATCGCGCCCCATCTGGTGCCGATACGAAGTGGGAGATGGAAAATGATCACGATCCTGGATGGCGGCATGGGTCAGGAACTGATCGCGCGGAGCACGGCAGAGCCGACACCGCTCTGGGCGACCCAGGTGATGCTGGACACGCCCGAGCTGGTGCGCGCGGTCCATGACGATTTTTTCGCCGCCGGGGCCAGCGTGGCCACCGCGAACACCTATAGCATCCACCATGACAGGCTGCGCCCCGCCGGGCTCGATGCGCAGTTCGACAGCCTGCACCGCACCGCCTGCACCCTCGCCGCAGAGGCCCGGGATGCGGCCGGTGGCGGACGCGTGGCCGGGGCGCTCGGCCCGCTGAACGGCTCCTACCAGACCGACCGCCTGCCAGAGAATGCCATCGACCGCTTCGAAGAGATCTGCCGCATTCAGGCCCCGCTCGTGGACCTGTTCCTGATCGAAACCGCCGCATCCATCGCACAGATCCGCGCGACGCTGACCGGCGCTTTCGGCCATGGCAAGCCGGTCTGGCTCGCGGTCTCGGTGGACGATGTGGACGGAACCAAACTGCGCTCGGGCGAGCCGCTGGACGAGGTGATGGACTGGGCCGACGGGGTCGATGCCCTGCTGGTGAACTGCTCCACCCCCGAAGCGGTGAGCACCGCGCTCGATGTGATCCGCGGGGTGGACATCCCCTTCGGCGCCTATGCCAACGGCTTCACCCGGATCACCGAGAGCTTCGTGCAGGTCGGCGCGACGGTCAAGAACCTCTCGGCGCGCACGGACCTCACCCCCGATGCCTATGCCGCCTTCGCCGAGGACTGGGCCGCCAAGGGTGCGACGATCATCGGCGGCTGCTGCGAAGTCGGCCCCGCCCATATCGCGGAACTGGCCCGGCGGCTGACCTGAACCCGCGCCTCAGGCCGGTTTGCCAACCGACCCGCGCGCAAACATCCGCCAGACGGAACGCGCGGCTTGGCCCGCCGCGCGCAAGAGCCCGGACCTGCCTGGCGACCACCGATCTCGGACGCGAGGCACTTGCCGCATCGAAACGCTCCGCGTGGCTGGCCCGCAAATACCGATCGCCGCGCTACTCGGAGGCAGAGGGCGCGACCTCCGCGAAATGGTTCATGAATTCGACAAGACCAATATCGAACGCAGCCTCAAATGCTCGGCTCGGCTCCAGACCAAGACCGATCCCCTTGTAGTAATCCGCGATGGCACCCTCATAGCCTCGATCCGTCAGATGATAGACCGCGAGAGCGCCGGCGTCATAGGCCTCGGACGCCAGACGCCCCTCCAGGGGAAACAAGCGCAACTCCTCCAGAGGCGGCAAGCCAGCCCGGTAGCCATCGGAGAACCAGCCGACGCTCCGACCAATGCGCTTGCGATCCGAGAGACCATAGGTGATCGCCCATTCGACGAACTCTGCACTGCCTTCCCGGAACCAGGCTGGGCCGAGCGGGCTGACCATCCCGTTCGGAAGCTCTGTTCGGAGGCGTTTCCCCGCCAATTGGGTTTCCGCATCATGGAACAGCTCATGGGCGAGCACACGCCAGACATCCGGTCGCCGCACCCGGTCTGCGGGACCGGACCCCGAACCGAGACAGATCAAGACGCCGCTCCAGGTGTGTACCCCATCCCAGTCTCCGGGCCCGCGGCACGAGGTGTCGGACCAGAGTTCTGCCTCCTTGTCGGAAAACCCATGGTCGGCCTTCAGAGCGCTGCGGAAATCCGCGTTGTTTCCGACGATGTGCACATCCACCGTAAGCGGGAGTTCCGGGAATGACATCTCTTCGAGCAGGGCTTCGAACAAGGCCAGCCCGGTCCGGATGTCACGGCGGTTCGCGGCATCCACGTCATCGCCAAACCGGACATCATATCGCTGCGCCCGCGCGGGCCAGACCTGCTTGAGCTCCGGTCGTGCCTCCCCGGCCAACCGGCAAAAGACCACCGCGTTGCGCTGCGTGAGGGATTGGAGGACCGGAAGCGGGGTCTCCGCGCGAAACCGGCGCAGGGCTGCGCGGGTGCGCGGCCCGATCTCACCATCTTCCGGACCGGCATCATGGCCCGCCGCGTTCAACACGGACTGCAGGCATTGGACGCCCGGCTCCGACGCCAAAGCGCCCGTGGCGAGGAAAAGCGCGGTCAGAAGCGATGCAACCAGACCGCGCCCCATGTATCAGTCCCGCAGGAGCTCGTTGATCCCGGTCTTGGAGCGGGTCCGCTCATCGACGCGTTTCACAATGACCGCGCAATAGAGGTTGATGCCGTTCTTCGACGGCATGGAGCCCGCTACCACGACGGAATAGGGCGGGACCTCGCCATACATGACCTCGCCGGTCTCGCGGTCCACGATCTTGGTGGACTGGCCGATGAAGACCCCCATGCCCAGCACCGAGCCCTCGCGGACGATGCAGCCTTCGACCACTTCCGACCGCGCACCGATGAAACAGTTATCCTCGATGATGGTCGGGCCCGCCTGCATGGGCTCCAAAACGCCGCCGATGCCGACGCCGCCGGACAGGTGGACGTTCTTGCCGATCTGCGCGCAGGAGCCGACCGTGGCCCAAGTGTCGACCATGGTGCCCTCATCCACATAGGCACCAAGATTGACGAAAGACGGCATCAGCACCACGCCCGGCGCGATGAAGGCGGATTTGCGCACGATACAGTTCGGCACGGCGCGGAAGCCCGCAGCCTTCCACTGGTTGTCGCCCCAGCCCTTGAACTTGCTGTCGACCTTGTCCCACCAGCCCGCGCCCTGGGGACCGCCCTCCTGCTGTTCCATATCCTTGATGCGGAACCCCAGCAGAACGGCCTTCTTGGCCCACTGGTTCACATGCCAGCTGCCATCTTCCTGTTTCTCGGCGACGCGCAATCCGCCGCTATCGAGGGCGTTGAGCGTGTCCTCGATCGCCTCGCGGGTCTCGCCCGTGGTGTTGGGCGTGATCGTGTCGCGCGCCTCCCAGGCGGCTTCAATCGCGGTTTCGAGCTGTGCGTTGGACATCGGTCCCCTCCGAGCGTGCAAGATCAGGTTGGGTGGCTATAGACCGTCCCGCCCAGCGCTGCAATCAGCGCCGCGCCGAGGCCTGCTCGCCCTGCGCGGGTATGCTGGCGCCATTGCTGGCCGGGCCGTGGGGGTGGCGGGTCAGGAACTCGGACATGCGTTCGGCCACATCCCCGGGCACCCGTTCGACATTCGCCGCCCGCAGGGGCGCGGCCATGGCCCGGGCCGAAAGCGTGAAATCCACCGCCAGCGTGACCAGCATCCAATCCCCGAGCCGACCGACCGCGCCGCGCAGCACGAAATGCTCGAAATGGGCCTGTCCCATCACCTCCCAGGAGCCGCGCTGCCGCTGCTCTTCGGTCAGCACCCGCGCAAGGTCGAGGGGAAAGACCGCCGGGGGCAATTCGGCCTCAATGGCGTCCCGCAGCCCGCCGGGAGAGACCTGCAGCCCGTGACAGAAGCGCGCCATCATCGCCTGCTCGGCAGCGGCGTCGCGCATCCCGAAGCCATCGGGCACCATGCATTGCAGCGCCGGGCGCAAAACCAACGGTTCGCGCGGCACGGGCGCTTTCCAGTCCTGACGATCATGATCCCAGATGTTCAACGGCGCAGGTGGTGGCACGAGGCGTGGCGCCACATGCTCTGCAAACCCCTGATAATCCTGAAATCTTTCGAACGGCGCAGCCTCCAGCGACGCGCGTCCCACAGTAATGCGTAGTCCCACCCTTGTCCCCCGAAGGCAGGCTGAATAGCCGCCATGGCAAAAATCTTAGCCCGATCCCCGGCGATGTCGCAACGTTTTTGCCACGCTTGACCGACAATCCGGCCTGCCCCGGACCGGACCCGAGGACGCAGCCCCGCAGCATCCCCTTGCGTTTTCACAGAAACCCGCCAGTTTGGGGCGATATACTGTGCTCCAGCCCCCTTTCCCCCGTGCCACCCCAGACCCGGCGCGTCCATGTTCACAAGCAGGCAGCCCGATGAAAGACGACCACAAGCACGGCCCGTTCCGCGACGCCCATCAGGACGTGGAAACCGCCGATAGCAGCCCCGACACCCCCCAGACCCGCGCGCCGGCCTATCGGCTGGCCTTCGACGATCCCGATTTCCTGTGCCGCGAAGAGCTGCGCCCGGTCCGGCTGCAACTCGAATTGCTGAAACCGCAGATGGTGCTGGATGAACGCGGCGTCGAAAGCACGATCGTGATGTTCGGCGGCGCACGCATCCCCTCCCCCGCCGAGAAGGACAGCGCGCGCACCAAGACCCTCGCCGATCTCTCGGGCTTCTACGAAGAGGCCCGCAAATTCGCCTATGCCATGACCCAGAAAAGCATGGAGAGCTATGGCCGCGAGGACGTGATCGTCACCGGCGGCGGCCCCGGCGTGATGGAGGCCGGAAACCTCGGCGCCCACGAGGCCGGCGGCGCGTCCATCGGGCTCAGCATCGTGCTCCCGCACGAACAGGCCCCGAATGAATATGTCACCCCGGATCTGTGCTTCAACTTCCACTACTTCGCCGTCCGCAAAATGCACTTCCTGATGCGCGCCAAGGCCATCGCGGTCTTCCCCGGCGGGTTCGGCACCCTGGACGAGCTCTTTGAATCGCTCACCCTGATCCAGACCGGCCGCATGGCGCGGGTGCCCTTCCTGCTCTTCGGCTCGGAATTCTGGCGCGAGATCATCAACTGGGACGCCTTGGCCGAGGCCGGCACGATCTCGGACGAGGATCTCGATCTCTTCCGCATGGTCGACAGCGCCGAGGAGGCGATCGCCCTGATCGACGGCTGGGATGGCGAAACCGGCTGGCGCGACAGCCTCCCCGGACGCTCCCTGCGCGCCGAATGACCCGTAGGGCCCGCGCCGCGCGAACCCACCTGCGCCGCCCCCTGTCTTAAGTCTCCAAATATCCTCGCCGAAGGCTTGCGCCGCAGGCGCAAAAAAGGCCGCGTCCCCTCGGGGCGCGGCCTCCTTTTTCACCGGATGAGCGGGATCACTCCGCCGGAATGGCGCTCTCCTCGATGCCCAGCGGAACCGGGATATGGACCAGCATCTCCTTCGGGCAGACCTGCAGGAAGTGGTCCTTCTCCAGATCCCAATGCTGGAGGATATCGGCGGCCTTCCGGCTGCCGGTCTCTTCCAGATGGCGCTCGATCAGGCCCTTCAGCTGGGCCTCCCAATGCTCCATGGTCACCGGGCAGCGCACCAGGGTCTCCATGTTCATCATGTCGGGCGCCTTGCCCTCCGGATCGTAAAGGTAAGCCATCCCGCCGGTCATGCCCGCGCCGAAATTGGCCCCGATCTCGCCAAGGATCACCGCTACACCGCCGGTCATGTATTCACACCCGTTCGAACCACAGCCCTCGATCACGACCGAAGCGCCCGAGTTCCGCACGGCGAACCGCTCGCCCGCGCGCCCGGCGGCAAAGAGGAAGCCATCCGTCGCGCCATAGAGCACCGTGTTGCCGATGATCGTGTTCTCGCTCGCGTTCAGCGGCGAGCCCAGAACCGGCTTGACCACGACCGTCCCGCCCGAGAGGCCCTTGCCCACATAGTCATTGGCATCGCCCGACACTTCGAGCTTGAGCCCAGGCGCCGCAAACGCGCCCAGCGACTGACCTGCCGAGCCTTCGAGCTTCACCGTCAGGTGATCCGGCTGCAGCGCGTTGCGCATCCCGAAATTGGTGACGATATGGCTCGAGGTCCGCGTGCCGATGGTCCGCAGCGTGTTCTGCACCGCATAGGACAGCTGCATCTTCTCGCCATCCTTCAGGAAGCGCGCGGCATCCGCCACGATCTGCGCATCCAGCGTATCCGGCACGGCATTGCGCGGCTTGTTGCGGTCATAGACAATGTTCTGCGCGCCATCGACCGTGATCAGAAGCGGGTTGAGATCCAGATCATCCAGATGGGCCGAGCCACGGCTGACCTGCTTGAGCAGATCCGCACGCCCGATCACCTCATCGAGGCTGCGCGCCCCGATGCTGGCCAGCACCTCGCGCACCTCCTGAGCGTAGAAGGTGATCAGGTTGACGACCTTGTCCGCATTGCCGGTGAACTTCTCGCGCAGCTCTTCGTTCTGGGTGCAGACCCCCACCGGGCAGGTGTTGGACTGGCACTGACGCACCATGATGCAGCCCATCGCGATCAGCGCGGCGGTCCCGATGCCGTATTCCTCGGCCCCCATCAGGGCGGCGAGAACGATGTCGCGGCCCGTGCGCAGACCGCCATCGGTCCGCAGGGTCACCCGGTCGCGCAGGTTGTTCATGGCGAGCACCTGATGCGCCTCGGTCAGACCCATCTCCCACGGCAGACCGGCATATTTGATCGAGGTCGCGGGCGATGCGCCCGTCCCGCCATTATGGCCCGAGACAAGGATCACATCCGCCTTGGCCTTGGCCACGCCGGCGGCAATCGTGCCCACGCCCGAGGAGGCCACCAGTTTCACGGTCACCTTGCAGCGCGGGTTGATCTGCTTGAGGTCATAGATCAGCTGCGCCAGATCCTCGATCGAATAGATATCGTGGTGCGGCGGGGGCGAGATCAGCGTCACGCCCTTGGTCGAGTGCCGCAGACGCGCGATCAGGTCCGTGACCTTCATTCCCGGCAGCTGGCCGCCCTCGCCGGGCTTGGCGCCCTGGGCAACCTTGATCTCCAGCTCTTCGCAATGGTTCAGGTACTCGGCGGTCACACCGAACCGGCCCGAAGCCACCTGCTTGATCTTGGCGGACGGGTTGTCGCCGTTCGGCTCGGGGACGAAATGCGCCGGATCCTCGCCGCCCTCGCCACTATCCGAGCGCGCGCCAATGCGGTTCATGGCGACGTTCAGGGTCTTGTGCGCCTCGGGGCTCAGCGCGCCCAGCGACATGCCCGGCGTCACGAAGCGCTTGCGGATCGAGGTGACGCTCTCGACCTCTTCGATCGGCACCGGCTTGCCCATGGGCGTGATCGCCAACAGGTCCCGCAGATGGATCGGCGGGTTGGACTGCATCGCCTTGGAGAACTGCTTCCACAGCTCATAGGACGACCGGTTACACGCCGCCTGCAGCAGGTGCATGGTCTGGGCTTCCCAGGCATGGGTCTCGCCCGAGCGGCGCGACTTGTAAAAGCCCCCGATCGGCAGCACGTCCTGACCGCCCCGCCAGCCCTTGGCATGGACCTCTTCGAGCTTGGTCTGGATACCGGTCGTCCCGATCCCCGAGATCCGGCTGGTCATGCCGGGGAAATACTCGGCCACCATGGCCCGGCTGAGGCCCACGGCCTCGAAGTTCAGACCGCCGCGATAGGAGGAGATTACCGAGATCCCCATCTTCGCCATGATCTTCAACAGGCCCTGATCGATGGCATCGCGATACCGCTTCACGGCTTCGGTCAGGGTGCAATCGAGCAACCCGCGCCGGATCCGGTCCGCGAGGCTGTCCTCGGCGAGATAGGCGTTCACCGTGGTCGCCCCGCAGCCGATCAGCACCGCGAAGTAATGCGGATCGACGCATTCCGCCGCACGCACATTGAGCGAGCAGAAGGTCCGCAGACCCTTGCGCGTCAGCCAGCTATGGATGGCGCTGGTCGCGAGGATCATCGGCATCGCCACCCGGTCCTCGGACTGGGCCCGGTCGCTGAGCACGATATGCGCCGCGCCCGAGCGCACCGCATCCTCGGCCTCGTCGCGGATCCGCCCCAGCTCCTGTTTGAGGGTGTCCGCGCTGCCGCCGGCAGGGAAGGTACAGTCGATATAGCAGACCGCATCGCCGAACTGGGCGATCAGGCGCTCGAACTGGGCATTGCCCACGAAGGGGCTTTCGAGCACGAGGATCTCGGTCTGCTCCGAGGTCTCGTCCAGCACGTTCTTGAGGTTGCCGAACCGGGTCTTGAGGCTCATGACCCGGTATTCCCGCAGGCTGTCGATCGGCGGGTTGGTGACCTGGCTGAAGTTCTGGCGGAAGAAATGGCTCAGCGGGCGGTACTTGCCCGACAGCACCGCGGGCGGCGTGTCATCGCCCATGGAGGCCAGCGTTTCCTTGCCGTCCTCGGCCATGGGCACGAGGATCTGCTCGAGCTCCTCGATGGAGTAGCCCGCCGCGATCTGGCGCTTGCGCAGCTCGCCCCCCTCATAGAGCGCGGCCTCGGTCACACCCTCCAGCTCGGTATCCATGTCGGTGATCTTGCCGACCCAGTCACCAAAGGGCTGGGAGGCCGCGAGCTTGTCCTTGATCTCGGTGTCGTGGAACAGCACGCCCTCGGACATGTCCACGGCAATCAACTGCCCCGGGCCCAGCGCGCCCTTCTCGACGACGCCATGCTCGTTCACCGGAACCATCCCTGTCTCGGAGCCCGCGATCAGCAGCCCGTCACCGGTCACCACATAGCGCATCGGGCGCAGACCGTTCCGGTCAAGCCCGGCACAAACCCAGCGACCATCGGTCATCGCCAGGGCGGCGGGACCGTCCCAGGGCTCCATCACCGAGTTGCAGTAGGAATACATGTCGCGCCAGGCCTGCGGCAGCTCCACCGCCTGCTTGGACCAGCTCTCCGGCACCAGCAGGGTCTTGGCCATGGGCGCATTCCGCCCCGACCGCACCAGCACCTCGAACACCGCGTCCAGCGCGGCACTGTCCGACGAGCCGCCCGGGATGATCGGCTTGATGTCCTCGGCCAGATCCCCAAAGGTCCCCGAGGCCATGCGGATCTCGTGGCTCTTCATCCAGTTGGTGTTGCCCTTCAGCGTGTTGATCTCGCCGTTATGGGCCAGCATCCGGAAAGGCTGGGCCAGCCACCATTGCGGGAAGGTGTTGGTCGAATAGCGCTGGTGATAGATCGCAAAGGCCGACACGAAGCGCTCGTCCTGCAGGTCCGGATAGAACTCGGCGACCTGCTCGGCCAGCATCATGCCCTTGTAGATGATCGACCGGCAGGACAGCGAACACATATAGAGCCCGGCCACCTGCGCCGCCCCGGCCGCCTTCTCGATCCGGCGACGAATGACATAGAGCTCGCGCTCGAAGGTCTCTTCATCCACGCCCTTGGAATTCGAGATGATGATCTGCTCGATCTCGGGCCGGGTCGCATTGGCCTTCTCGCCCAGACAGGACACATCCACCGGCACATGGCGCCAGCCATAGATGTGATAACCCATGCGCAACACTTCGGATTCCACGATGGTCCGGCAGGTCTCTTGCGCGCCGTAATCCGTGCGCGGCAAAAACACCTGCCCCACGGCCATCAGCTGATCCATGTCGGGCTCATGCCCGGTGTGGCGCACCTGATCGTAGAAAAACTCGACCGGGATCTGGACATGGATGCCCGCCCCGTCGCCGGTCTTGCCATCCGCATCCACGGCTCCCCGGTGCCAGATCGCCTTCAGCGCGGTGATCCCGGCCTCGACCACGGCCCGGGACTTCTCGCCCTTGACGTTGACCACCAGACCCACACCGCAGGAGGAATGCTCTTCCTCCTCGGAATACAGGCCATGCTCGGCCATCCAGGCGCGCTTCGCTTCTTCGGCGGCGGCCCACTCTGCGTCATACTTCGTCATGGCGTCTCTCCTTCTTGGGCAGCCGCGACCGCGGCCGAGATATCGGCTTTGGTCAGGCGCATGTGGTCTCCGGTCAGGGCAGAGCCCGCCGGTCTGTGATCGTTCCGGACCCGCCGGGTCCGCTGCAGCCCCGCAGGACCGTGAAATAAGTCAAAGGCGGCTTCGGCCCGCACCCTGTGCCGGGCCGCGCCGGGGCCTGTATCGGGGCGCATCGCCATCACAGCTCCTCCCCGCAATCGAACCGCCCCTGATGGGACTGGAAGCCCGGATTACCGGGCACGAGGATCTCGCGCACATCGGTGTCGAATTCGCGCGTGTCGCGGTCGGTGACCATGGTCGAGCGGCCAAGGATCACGAAATTCTCGGTCTCGGGCAGCAGCAGATCCCAGACGCGGGAGAACCCACCAATCGAGGCCTCGGTCTCCATATCCATCCCGGCACTGCCCGTGCGGAAGGTCATCCCGTTCCGCGTGACCGTGTTCTCCGACAGCTCCAGCCGCAGGGACAGCGTGATCGCCACCTCCTCGCCCAGATCGAGGGTCGATTCCGTGCGGGCCGTCTCGCTGCCTGTCTCGCGCAGCAGGTTGAGGTCGAGCGGATCGAGGGTGGTCTGGACCGTGACCGAGCCCGGCCCGGCCAGCGACACGAAATCCCCGAGATCCCCGGTCAGGTCCGAGAACTCGACCCCGACCAGCTCGCCCGCTTCGGAGCTGACAATCGCATAGCCCTGATCGTCGCAGCGATAGAACAGCTCGACCTCGCACATGCCCTTCTGGGCCGTGACGATGGGCGTGCAGCGCTCGGTGATCTCATCGACCAGCGGATGGGACAGCGCGCCCGTGGCCAGCACGCCCGTCCCGAACAGGGCACATAGCGGCAGCAGAGCCGCAGCACGGGTGACGCGTGGCGTTGCGATGGCGCGCATGATGTCCTCTCGGTTTTGGGTCAGTCTCTCTGACCGTTGCGTTTTTTGCTGTTAACCGGATGCCCGACACTTGCCCGACAGATGTCCGACACCTGTCAGACGCTCTGCCGATACGGGTCGGGCACGGGTTTGGTTATTCGGCGGCGACCGATGTGGCCTTGGCGTTGAACGCCTCGAGCATGGCTTCTGCCGCCTCGCGCCCGTCGCGGATCGCCCAGACAACAAGGCTCGCGCCGCGCACGATATCCCCCACCGCATAGACGCCATCCATGGCGGTCTTATGGGTGCGGAAATCGGCCTTCACCGTGCCCCAGCGGGTCACTTCCAGCTCGGGCTCGCCCCAGAGCGTGGGCAGATCCTCAGGCTCGAAGCCCAGCGCCTTGATTACGATATCCGCGTCCTCGACGTAATCCGCACCCTCGATCAGCTCGGGGGCCTGACGGCCCGTCGCATCGGGGGCGCCCAGACGCATCTTCTGGACCATGACGCCCGAGACATCCGTGTCTCCGGTATAGCCCTTGGGGGCGGTCAGCCAGACGAACTCGACGCCTTCTTCCTCGGCATTCTGCACTTCGCGCTGGGATCCCGGCATGTTCGCCCGGTCCCGACGGTAAAGGCATTTGACGCTGGTCGCGCCCTGACGGGTCGCCGTGCGCACGCAATCCATGGCCGTATCGCCACCGCCGATCACGACGACGCGCTTGCCCTCGGCATTCAGCTCGCCACTGTCGAATTCCGGCACATCGTCGCCAAAGCTCTTGCGGTTCGAAGCGGTCAGATAGTCGATCGCCCGCACGATGCCGTTCGCACCTGCGCCCGGCCCGCCCAGATCGCGGGACTTGTAGACGCCCGTGGCGATGAGCACCGCGTCATGCTTCTCGCGGATCTTCGCAAAGGAGATGTCGGTGCCCACGTCGCAGTTCAGCTCAAAGGTGACGCCGCCCTGCTCGAGCTGGTCGTTGCGGCGCGTGACCACGTCTTTTTCCAGCTTGAAGCCCGGGATCCCGTAGACCAGCAGCCCGCCCGCGCGGTCATAGCGGTCATAGACGGTGACCTGAATGCCCTGACGGCGCAGCACGTCCGCCGCAGCGAGGCCACCGGGGCCCGCCCCGATGATACCGACGCTCTCCGGGCGTTCCTGTGCGGGGGAGATGGGCTTGACCCAGCCCTGCTCCCACGCGGTGTCGGTGATGTATTTCTCGACCGAACCGATGGTGACCGTGCCGTGGCCCGATTGCTCGATGACGCAATTGCCCTCGCAAAGCCGGTCCTGCGGGCAGATACGGCCGCAGATCTCGGGGAAGGTGTTGGTCGCCTGGCTGACCTCATAGGCCTCCTGCAGGCGGCCCTCGGCGGTCAGCTTGAGCCAGTCGGGGATGTTGTTGTGCAGCGGGCAGTGGCTCTGACAATAGGGCACACCGCATTGCGAGCAGCGGGACGCTTGCTCCGCGGCCTTCTCGGTCGCATACTCGCGATAGATCTCGTCAAAGTCCTGCTTGCGCAGATCGGGCGGCCGTTTCTCCGGCATGTCCTTTTCGATCTTGACGAATTTGAGCATCGGCTGATGGGCCATAAGGTCCTCCTGGCTAACGCGCGCTGTATAAACGCGGTGCGCGGGAAATAAAAGTCACCTTTGCTGACCTTAAATTAAAAAAATGCACTGCCCTTGCGGTCTGCGGCGATAAATCCGTCAAATTTAGGTCAGCATGTAATGCCTACCCTGCGTCAATGGGTGGTTTTTCTTTTACAGTTACGCTGGATAAATTGCCCTCGAATCAATGAAGCGTACGTAGTGCCCCTGTTCCATCTCCTCCTTGTCGCCATCATCCAGGGCCTGACCGAGTTTCTGCCGGTCTCCTCCTCGGGTCATCTCATCCTTCTCCCCGCGCTCAGCGGGATGGAGGATCAGGGCCAAACCATTGATGTGGCTGTTCATGTCGGCACGCTGTTCGCGGTGGTTCTGTATTTCTGGGCCGATGTGAAAGTCGCGGCAGGGGGGCTGACCCGACTGGCGCGGGGCAAGGTGGATACGCCCGGCGCATTCCTCGCCCTGTGTCTCGTGATCGCTACCGGCCCGGTGATCCTGGTCGGGCTGATCTTCAGCGTGACCGGTTTGAACGATATGATGAGGAGCATGGCGGTGATCGGCTGGACCATGCTCATTTTCGGGATCGTCCTCTATTGGGCCGACCAGAAGGGCCCGAGCACGCGGGAGGCCGGCGGCTGGACCCTGAAACATGCGCTGATCATGGGCCTCTGGCAGGCGGTGGCGCTGATCCCCGGCACCTCGCGCTCGGGGATCACGATCACCGGCGCGCGCTTTCTCGGATACAAGCGGGAGGACGCCGCGAAGCTGTCGATGCTCATGTCGATCCCCACCATCATCGCCTCGGGCAGCCTTCTCGGGCTCGAGGTCGCGGCGGATGCAAACTGGCAGCTTCTAGTCGACGGGGCCATCGCCGCGCTCTTTGCCTTTATCGCGGCCCTCGCTGCGCTGGTTCTGATGATGCGATTGCTCAAGTCGGTGAGCTTCACGCCCTATGTCATTTACCGCATCGTGCTCGGCGTGATTCTGCTCATGCTCGCGTATAGTTAATTTAAAATGCCTAAAATTTGCGCAGACACTACTGGCGATTTAGTCAACAAAAATTCACATAACACCCTATTGTTTCAATCTGTAACAATTAAAAACCGATATTTTCTTATGTTTTCAAAGCGGTTTCGTTAACGTTTTTTTAACACGCTTGAAACATCGGCAAATCTCCGCGTAACGTCTCATCACGTTTTTAGTAGTGAGGTAATGGTTCCGTCGATAGGTCGCGGGAAAATAGACCGAGACGGCTTGGTTCAAAAAGTCATTGATTTAGGAAACCTGCGACAGCGCTGGTGAGCGCGTGTGTGTGTCGTTGCGGGAAAGTTCTGTGCACTTTTTATGGCCCCATTCCCTTCGAACTTCATGTCGGCACGTTGTCGACAAGGTCTGATGAGGGAACAGCAGAATGACCACCAGGACATATGAGTTTACCGCCTTCAGCGAGGACGATCTGGTCCAGCAAGGCACGATCGGCGGTGGCTTGGGCAAAGGCGAGACATTCGTCATGCCCGCCGCGGCAACCACGGTCATCTCGACGAAGGATGACGACAACGTCCTGTCCGGCGACTATGGCAAGGACAAGGACGACAACGCGAAGGACAGCTCCGGTCAGATCGCGGTCATCAACGGCGTCGAGATCTCCGGCGAGCAGGTCTATATCGAGAAATACTTCGTGGTGAAGGGCTCGGACGGCAAGACGTATTATCTGGCCGAGATCGAGGTCGAGGATTACCACGCACCCGGTCAGGGCGACGACTTCTTCACCTTCATCGGCGACGTTCCCCCGGCGGGCACGACCCTGAAGACGGTCGACTCCTGTGGCGTCAAGGACGGCATCAAGTACGAAGATCTCGGCGCAGGCCCGCTGGACGGCGACGGGTCGGATGCCGAGTGCATCACCATCGAAGCCGAGGACATGAACGACCATGGCTTCCGCACGGTCCATGGCGACAAGGCCTCCGGCGGCCAGCTGGTCAAGATCGAAGGCAATGACGGCAAGCTGACCACCGATTTCGACGGCCCCTCGGCGGTCTATGACCTGACCCTCTATGCTCAGGACGAGACAGACGGCGTGTCCAAGCTGCGGGTGTTCGTGGATGGCGAGCATGTCGGTACGATCATGCTGGACCAGCAGACCAATGGCGGCGGCAGCGACCATAGCGGCTTCACCGGCTTCACCCTTGAAGGTCTGGAGATCCACGAAGGCGCCGAGATCGAGATTCAGGCGTGGAAAGACTGCGGCGAGTGGGTCCGGATCGACAAGCTCGAGCTGAAGAAGGTCGATGACCTGCCCGAGAACGAAGCTCCGAGCTTCGACAACCTGCCCGATGATGGCGTCATCTGTGTCGACGAGAACGAGACCTTCGTCGCCGATATCGACGCCTCCGACGCGGATGGCGACAGCCTGACCTACGAAATCGTGGGTGGCCGCGATGGCGACATGTTCACCATCGACCCGAACACCGGCGAGCTGTCCTTCAAGGCGGCCAAGGACTACGAGAACCCGACATCCGGCGGTGGCAACAACACCTATGACGTGACCGTCAAGGTCAGCGACGGCAAAGGCGGCGAAGAGGTCAAGCCGCTCTGGATCAAGGTCAAGGACGTGGACGAGCCCGAGCCCGTCTGCATCGTGGTCGAAGCCGAGGACATGCACCTGTGCGGCTACTCGGTCGAGCATAACGGCGACGCCTCCGGTGGCGCGAACATCAAGGCCACCGGCCATTACGGCATTGCTGAAACCGTGTTCAACGGCCCGGCCGGCACCTATGACCTGAGCGTCTTCTCCATGGATGAGAATGACGGCAACGGCGCCATCGACGTCTATGTGAACGGTCAGTATGTCGACACGATCTGGCTCGACCAGGGCAATGACGGCGGCGGCGGTGCCAATTCCGGCTCCACCTTCTCCGAAGACGTGTTCCAGGACCTGCAGCTCGACACAGGCGACGTGATCAGCCTCGTGGGCTACACCGATTGCGCCGAGTTTGCGCGGATCGACAAGATCGTCCTGTGCGAAGACGGCAAGACCTGCCCGCCGGACTACATGAAGCTCGACTTCGCGGGCCTGCAGAAGGGCACCACCGTGTCGAACCAGTTCGACGGTGTGACCATCACGGCGCAGAAATCCGGCGACGGTGCGAACTCCGCCAATGACGCGATGATCTTCGACAGCAACAGCCCCACGGGCGGCGACAACGATCTCGGCTATAATGGTCTGGGCAACATCCTGATCATCTCCGAGGACAACGACGCCTCCGACCCCGACGACAATGCGGGTGGCGGCACGATCACCTTCGATTTCGACGCCCCGTCGGACCTGCAGAACATCCGTCTGCTGGACATCGAAGAGCAGGGCGGCACGATCAAGCTGTTCGACGAGGACGGCAACCTGATCAAGACCGTGGCCATCCCGGCAGCGGGCAACAACTCCAACCAGCTGGTCGACCTGAGCGCGGCGGATGTCGCGAGCATGGAAATCAACCTCGTCGGGTCCGGCGCTGTGGATGACCTCTGCTGGAAGCCGGGCGATCCGCCCGTGGAGCTGGGCTCCCTCGCCGGTCGTTATTTCTGCGACGAGAACGACAATGATATCGACGATGGCGAACCCGGGATCGCAGGCGCCACGGTCGAGCTTCTGGACGCCGCGGGCAATGTGATCGACACCACGACCACGGATGCCAATGGCGACTACATCTTCGAGGATCTCGGGCCGGGCACCTACTCCGTGCGCTTTGCCCCGGATGCCGATGGCAAGACCTTTGTCGCGCAGGATCAAGGTGGCGACGACACCGTGGACAGCGATGTCGATCCGAACACCGGCGAAACCGGTCCGATCATGCTGGCCTCCGGAGAGAACAAGACCGACGTGGATGCCGGGGTCGAGGATCCGGGGACCGCAGCCCTGAAAGGCCGCTACTTCTGCGACGAGAACGACAATGATGTGGACGATGCCGAGCCCGGCATTGGCGGCGTCACTGTCACCCTTCTCACCGCAGCGGGCGTCTTCGTGGCCGACACGGTGACGGCGGCGGACGGCACCTACGAATTCACCGGCCTCGACGCGGGTGACTACAAGGTGCGGTTCGACGCGGATCCGACCGGCAAGACCTTCGTGGCGCAGGATCAAGGTGGCGACGACACCGTGGACAGCGATGTCGACCCGAACACCGGCGAAACCGGCGTGATCTCGGTCGAGATCGGCGAAACGGTCGAGGATATCGACGCTGGCGTCGAGGATCCGGGAACAGCATCGGTCGGCGACACCGTGTGGTTCGATGCCAATGGCAACGGCGTGCTGGATGGTAGCGAATCCGGGGTTTCCGGTGTGAGCGTGACCCTCACGGGCGCAGGCGCTGACGGCGTGTTTGGCACGGCGGATGACACCACCGCCAACGACGTCACCGACGGCAACGGCAACTACCTGTTCGATGGTCTGGATGCAGGCTCCTACAAGGTGACCTTCGATGCCTCCACCACCGGCGGGCTGGTCTTCACCACCGAAGGCGCTGCTGCGGATGATGCCGTCAATAATGACAGCGATGCGGATCAGGCCACTGGCATGACCGGCGAATTCGATCTGAGCATCGGCGAAGCCGAGCGTGACATCGATGCGGGTCTCGTTGATCCGGGCACAGCCTCGCTGGGCGGTCGTTACTTCTGCGACGAGAATGACAACGATGTCGACGACTCCGAACCGGCTGTCGCAAATGTCGAGGTCTTCCTGCTGGATGCCAGCGGCAACGTGGTCGACAGCCAGCTCACCGACAGCGACGGCAACTACCTGTTCACCGGCCTCGAGGCAGGCACCTACTCGGTGCGCTTCGATGCAGAGCCCACCGGCAAGACCTTCGTCGCGCCGAACCAGGGCAATGACGACACCGTGGACAGCGATGTGAACCCGAACACCGGTGAAACCGGCCCGATCCAGGTCGAAATCGGCGACGCCATCCGCGACGTGGATGCCGGGGTCGAGGATCCGGGCACCGCAGCCCTGAAAGGCCGCTACTTCTGCGACGAGAACGACAATGATGTGGACGATGCCGAGCCCGGCATTGGCGGCGTCACCGTCACCCTTCTGACCGCAGCGGGCGTCTTCGTGGCCGACACGGTCACGGCGGCGGACGGCACCTACGAATTCACCGGCCTCGACGCGGGCGACTACAAGGTGCGGTTCGACGCGGATCCGACCGGCAAGACCTTCGTGGACCAGGATCAAGGTGGCGACGACACCGTTGACAGCGATGTCGACCCGAGCACCGGCGAAACCGGCGTGATCTCGGTCGAGATCGGCGAAACGGTCGAGGATATCGACGCAGGCGTCGAAGATCCGGGAACGGCATCGCTGGGTGACAAGGTCTTCCTCGACCTGAATGGCAATGGCGTTCAGGACATGGGCGAACAGGGCGTGGCCGATGTCTCGGTTATGCTTCTGGACGAGAATGGCACCCCGATCGCCACCACCTCCACCGACAGCAATGGCAACTACCTCTTCGGCGGACTGGATGCGGGCACCTACTCGGTCAAGTTCGGGGAGCCGGACGGGTTCGACTTCACCGTTCAGGATCAAGGTGGCAACGACGCGGCCGATAGCGACGCAGATCCGAGCAACGGTCAAACGGCGCAAGTCACTCTGGACATCGGGGAGGAGAACCTCACCGTCGATGCGGGCCTCATTGTCGAGAATGCAGACCCGACCCCGCAGGACGACGCGGGCATGATCTGTGCCAATGAGTTGCTGACGCTGGCTGTGCTGGACAATGACAGCGATCCGGATGGCGACACCCTGAGCGTGACCGCGGTCAACGGGACATCGATCTCGGAAGGCGAGACGATCAATGTCGACGGTGTGTTCATCACCCTGAACGGTGGCGAGCTGACCTTTGACGGCGAAGCGGCCTTCATCGATCTCGATATCGGCGAGAAAGCGGATGTCCAGTACACCTATACCGTCTCTGACGGGATGGGCGGCTTCTCGGATGCCTTCATCGACGTGGCCTATTGTGGCACCGCCGAAGACCTGCAGGGGATCGCTGACAGCCTGCCGGCTCAGGTGAACTACCAGATCATCGACGAAGCGGCAGCGGGTACCACCGATGGCTTCACGATCAAGGTCACCGGTTCCGGCGATGTCCGTCTCGACGACATCGTGTTCGAAGCGGCCTATTGTGCCAGCGCCTTTGATCCGGCTGATGGCGGAACGGACTTCACCAACGCGCCGATCCTGACCGGGGATCTCTATGTCGCCGAGGCGAGCCTCCTGCCCGACAGCGTGCTGGCTGGCCAGACGGGGATCAACGGCCAGAGCGCCGAGGATAACCTCGACCTGATCAACTGGATCCTGAACCAGGACTTCCAGGGCCAGGGCTACACCGATTTCGAGGTGCAGGGTGCCATCTGGAGCCTGACCGACAGCATCGATTTCATCCGCCCGGATCTGGGTGAGCTTGAAGATGTGCGTGAAATCGTGGCACTCGCCGAGGCGAATGGTGAAGGTTTCGTGGCCGGTGAGGGCGATGTGGTCGGATTGATGATCGATCCGAACCCTGCATCATCGACGAACAGCCAGCCGTTCATCATAGGCATCGATTTCAATGACATCGACTGCCTGTGCTGATAAGGTATTAACGAAAGGTTTACGGCGGGACCCTGTCCCGCCGTTGCTGTGGCCGTCACCGGCTTTGAAGACGCGATGCGCCGCGCGTTACTTTGTAAGATGGATTTCGCGCATGAAACCATCATCCTTAGGAGTTACGAATATGCTTCGTACCGCACTCACCACCGCAGGGGTTTTCGCCCTGACCGCGGGCGCTGCCATGGCGACGACCGATTGCTCGTTCGTCGGCAACTGCCCGACCGTTCCGGAAATCAGCGCCCTCGAAGGCACCGCAGCGCTCGCAGCTGTCCTCGCCGTCGTTGCTCTGGTTTGGGAGCGTCGCCGCCGCGCGGCCTGAGACTAAGTCTCACGCAAAAATCATTGTCGGCCCCGTGACGTCTGCCACGGGGCCGATCTATTTGTGCCCCTGTTTAGTCCCCATTTTCTGAGAAACCGCGCACATGACCGATGTAACTGCCCCCACCGCTCCTCCGAGTTCTGCCCGTCGCCTGGCCTGGGCTTTGGCCGCCGGGTTGCTTGGCGTCGAGCTGCTGCTGATCTCGGTCCTCTACCAGCATAATTTCGACTTCACCTGCCGGGATCTGGCTCCGGACGGGTTCTGTGCCTTTGCCGGACGGATCGTGCCGCGCGCCTTGGGTGTGCTGGCCGCCTTCGGGGTGTTCGTCCTCGCCTATTCCGAGCTGATCAAGCGCACGCTGGCCATACCGGGCCCCCGACCGCTCGGGCTCGGACTGAGCCTTGCCGGGCTGGCCCTTGCGCTGGCCCCCTGGCTCTTTCTCAGCGATGCGAGCGGCCCGGGCCTTGTGGCGCTTGGCGGGGCCGGCTGGCTCGGCGGTGCGGCACTGGCCGCGACGGGAGCCGCCCTGATCCTCGCCCCATGGCACGCCTGGCGCGCGCTGTTTGCAGAAAAGGGAGGCGTGTTGGTCGCGCTGGTCATGGCTGGCATGGCACTGCCGGAAATTTCCGACCGTGTGCAACCGCTCTGGCACGCGGATTGGGTAACGGACGTCACGTTCAACGCCGTGCTCTGGGTGCTCGACCTCGTGGGCTACACCGTGGATGGCAACCCGGAGACCAAGATCATCGGGATCTTCGGCACCGGCGATGTGGAGAACTTCCTTGTCGCCGTAGGCAAGGAGTGTTCCGGCGTCGAGGGGTTCGCCCTGATCACCGTGTTCCTGATCGTTTACATGATTCTGTTTCGGCGCGAGTTGGCAATCCCCCAGGCGTTTCTGCTCTTCCCTATCGGAATCCTGCTGAGCTGGACATTCAACGTCTTGCGGATCTCTGCGTTGCTGAGCCTTGGGTTTGAGGTTTCGCCCGAACTGGCCATTGGCGGCTTTCACAGCCATGCGGGCTGGCTGGCCTTCACCACCCTGTCGGTCGGGCTGATCCTCGTGGCGCGGAACGTTGCCTTCTTCAACAAGGCCGAGGTGCTGGCCGCGCCGCGCGCGCCCCTGCCGCCCTTCTTTCAGGACCCGGTGGTGGCCAAGGTGCTGCCCTTCGCGATCTTCATGCTCTCGGCGTTGCTGGCCTCGACCTTCAGCGAGACGCCCAGCCTGCTCTACCCGTTCCGCGCGCTCGCCATGGCGCTGGCGCTGGCGCTGTTCTGGCAGGTCCTGCGCGCGCTGCCCTGGCGGCTCGACCCGCTATCCCTCGCAAGCGGGGTGGCCATCGGCATCGCCTGGATCGCGACCTCCGCGGCTGCCGAAGGTCCGCCGCCCTTTGGTGCCCTGACCGGCGGCATGCTGGCCCTGTGGATCCTCACGCGGGTGATCGGCACGGCGGTTCTTGTCCCGATCATCGAGGAGCTGCTCTTCCGCGATTACCTGCTGCAGCGTCTGGCCCCCTCGGGCAAGGGCGTGCGGATGGTTGTGGCCATCGTGATCAGCGCCGGGCTCTTTGCCCTGCTCCATGACCGCTGGCTGGCCGCCGGGCTCGCCGGGCTTGTCTTCGGCGCGCTGGTCTACCGGTCCGGAAACATCACCGACGCCATCGTCAGCCATGCGGGCGCCAATGCCACCATCGCCGCCTGGGCCCTGGCCATGGGTGCGTGGCACATCATCTGATCAAGACCGGCACCCGAACATGACAAAGGCCCGGAGCGTTCCGGGCCTTTTGTGTTCAGGACAGAGGTCGGTTCAGGTCCGCAGGTTGCGACCCGACCGCTTGAGCTCTTCATACTGGCCCGAGGGACGGAAGCGCCACAGGTAGTCAGGCAGCACGGCCTCCAGCGCGACGGGGTCGATGCCCAACTCGTCAAAGCCCTTGGCGTCCGCGGCGACCACATTGTCATTGGCCAGATTGCGCACCTGATCGCGTGTGATCATGCCGTTATGGATCAGGCCAAGGGTCAGCTTCTGCAAAAGGTCGAAGCCCATACCCATCACGGTCGCAATCGGGAAAGGCACATTGAGAACGAGGCGGCGGCGATTGATCACCTTCAGCATCTGCCCCATCAAGTCGCGGAAGCTGCTGACATCGGGGCCGCCCAGCTCATAGATCCCCGGTGCGGCTGCGCCGGTCACCGCCTTGACAGCGGCCTTGGCCACATCATCCACATAGACCGGCTGGAACTTCGTCTCGGCCCCGACCACGGGCAGGATCGGCCCCAAACGCGACATCGAGGCGAAGCGGTTGAAGAACTCGTCCTCGGGCCCGAACACGATGGAGGGGCGCAGGATCACGGCACTGGGGATCGCCGCAAGCACGGCCTGCTCCCCCTCGCCCTTGGTGCGGGCATAATCGCTCTTGGCCGCGGGATCGGCACCGATGGCGGAGATTTGCACGAAATTGGTGATGCCTTCGGCGGCGGCCATCTTGGCCACCCGGGCCGCACCATGGCTCTGCACCAGGCCAAAGGTGTTCTTGCCGCTCTCCGACAGGATGCCCACGCAATTGATCGCCGCATCCGCGCCCTGCAACACCGCCTGAACCGAGGCGTCGTCACGAATGTTGCACAGCACCGGCTCGACCTGACCGACCGCGCCATAGGGGCGCACGAAGATCGCCTCATTCGGACGGCGCACAGCCACGCGCACGCGCCAGCCCTCCTGCGCCATGCGCCGAGCGATGTACCGGCCGACAAAGCCGGATCCCCCAAAGATGGTCACGAGTTTGGACATCTGGTGCTCCTTGATCCCGAGTCCCCAAAGGGTTTAGCGGTGCGGAAAATGGCCGACAAGGCGCAGGTCGTCGCGGCCTTGTCACCGACCTAGCAGAAAAACTTCGGAAAGGCGATTGCGGGCCGTTGACACCCCCTCAAAGCCTCTGTAACTCACCGCCTCACGACACCTGCCCAGGTGGCGGAATTGGTAGACGCGCTAGCTTCAGGTGCTAGTGTCCGTATGGACGTGGAGGTTCGAGTCCTCTCCTGGGCACCATTCCCCTTCCGTGCCGCATTGACAGGGTCATGTCGCCTTTGGCGACGAGACACCGATCACAGAAGGGGGTCAGATGACCAATCACCTGCACATGAATGATTTGCCTGATGGGCTGGATCTGGGGCCGGTTGTGGCCATTGATACCGAGACCATGGGCCTTGTGCCACAGCGCGACCGGCTCTGCGTCGTGCAGCTGTCCTCCGGGGACGGAAACGCGCATGTGGTCAAGATCGGCCAGGGGCAGACCGAGGCCCCGAATCTCTGCCGGATGCTGGCGGACCCGGCGGTGACCAAACTCTTTCATTTCGCGCGATTCGATGTGGCGGCACTGGAAAAGACCTTTGGGGTGACTACCACGCCGATCTATTGCACCAAGATCGCTTCCAAGCTTGTACGCACCTATACGGATCGCCACGGGCTCAAGGCGCTGCTGCATGAGTTGCTGGCGGTGGATGTCTCCAAGGCGCAGCAGAGCTCTGATTGGGGCGCGCCCACCCTGACCGAGGCGCAGGTGGAATACGCGGCCTCGGACGTGCTCTATCTTCACCGCCTCAAGGAGGCGCTGGACGGCATGCTCGCCCGCGAGGGCCGCACCGAGCTGGCACAGGCCTGTTTTGACTTCCTGCCGACTCGGGCACAGCTCGATCTGGGCGGCTGGTCCGAGATGGACATCTTCCACCACTGAAAGGCCGCGCAATGGCACAGACGTCGTTCCAGGAGATCGCACGACGCGTCATCGGCATCGAGGCCGATGGCCTCGCGCAGCTGGCCGCCGGGCTCGATGACAGCTTTGACCGCGCGGTCGAGACGATTCTCGAGGCCCGGGGACGGGTGATCGTATCGGGCATGGGCAAATCCGGGCATATCGCGCGCAAGATGGCCGCGACCTTTGCCTCCACCGGGACCCCGGCGCATTTTGTCCACCCGGCTGAGGCGAGCCATGGCGATCTGGGCATGATGGCGGCGGGCGATGTGGTTCTGGTGCTGTCGAATTCCGGCGAGACGCCCGAGCTTGCGGATCTGGTCGCCTATACACGGCGCTTCCGGATCCCGCTGATCGGGGTGGCCAGCAAGCCCGAGAGCACGCTTTTGCGCCAGTCCGACGTGGCGCTGGTCCTGCCCAAGGCACCCGAGGCCTGCGGTACGGGCATCGTGCCCACAACATCGACCACCATGACGCTGGCCCTCGGGGATGCCTTGGCCGTGGCCCTGATGGAGCACCGCCAGTTCAGCCCCGAGAATTTCCGTGACTTCCATCCGGGCGGCAAGCTGGGCGCGCGGCTCTCGAAGGTTGCCGATCTGATGCATCGCCATGACGAGCTCCCGCTGATCGCCGAAACCGCAGAGATGGGCGATGCCCTGCTGGAGATCAGCCAGAAAGGTTTTGGCGTTGTCGGCGTGACCCGCGCGGGCGCGCTGGCCGGGGTGATCACCGATGGCGACCTGCGGCGGCATATGTCCGGCCTGCTGGAGCTGCGGGCGGGCGATGTCATGACAAGCGACCCGCTGACCATCGCACCGGAGGCGCTGGCCGAAGAGGCCGTGGCGATCATGAACGATCGCAAGATCACCTGCCTCTTTGTGGTGCCTGCCGAGGGACCGCGGGTGCCCGCCGGGTTCCTGCATATCCACGACTGCCTGCGCGCCGGGATTGGCTGAGCCATGCCCCGGGCCGACAACCGCTATTCGCAGTTCGTCTCGGCGGCCAAGATCATCCTGCCGCTGGCCGGGCTGGGCCTGATGTCGAGCCTGTTCCTGATCTCGGGCGCGGGCGACACCCAGCAGGAGATCCCGTTCTCCGAGGTCGAGCTCGAAGAGATCGTCGAAGGGCAGCGGATCTTTCAGCCGCGCTATCAGACCGTGCTGGACGATGGCTCCGAGCTTGAACTTGTCGCCGAAAGTGCCCGCCCCCTGCTGACCAACCCCAACCAGTTCATGGCCAACGAAATCTCGGGCCGGGTCTTCGCCCTGGACGGCTTGCAGGTCGATATCCGCGCCGCGCGCGGCGTCGTCGACAATGCCACCGACACCGTGCGCGTCGAAGGCGGGCTGCGCCTGTCCCGCACGGATGGCTTTGTCCTCAGCGCCGAAGGGGCCGAGGCCCGTCTGGATGGGCAAACCGCCCAAAGCCGGGGCGATGTGATCGTTCTGGGGCCGGGGATCACCCTGAATGCCGGATCCGCCGAATATCGGCGCGACCCCGAGAGCGGCGCGGCGCAGCTGCTGTTCACACAAGGTGTGAAACTGGTATACACACCCCAGTGACGTTGGAGGTTCCATGGGTTTGGTCTTGGTAAGAAATGCACTGGCAGGGGCGATGATCGCCGCGACAGCGCTGTGGAACATGGCCGCCGCCCAGGGGACGGAAATCTCGCTCGGGGACGCGCGGGTCGACCGATCTGCCCCTGTCGAGATCGACGCGGATGCGCTGGCCGTGAACCGGCAAGATGGCAGCGCCGTGTTTTCCGGCAATGTGCGTGTCACCCAGGGCGCGCTCAAGCTTGAAGCCGACGAAGTTCAGGTCAGCTATGATGAGGCCGCCGCCGAAGGCCAGAGCGCGATCCGCGAAGTGCGCGCCGAGGGGAATGTCCTGATGGTGTCGGGACCCGATGCCGCCGAGAGCCAGCGCGCGATCTACACCCCCGGTGCCAACGAGATCCGGCTGAGCGGCGATGTCCTGCTGAGCCAAGGCCAGATCGTGATCGCCGGCGATGCCCTGGTGGTCGATCTGACCACCGGCATCGGCCAGATGGAGGGGCGGGTCCGCACCGTTCTGCAACCGCAATGAGCCCCGCCGCGTTCGAAGTGACCGAGGGCTCGGTCGGGTTGAACATCCGCAACCTGCGCAAGAGCTACAAACGCCGCCCGGTGATCCGCGATGTCAGCCTTGAGGTCACCCGCGGCGAGGTCGTGGCCCTGCTGGGTCCGAACGGCTCGGGCAAGACCACCTGTTTCTACGCCATCGCAGGGCTGCTGACGCCCGAGGCCGGGATCGTCTCGATCGACGGGCGGGATGCCACGATGCTGCCCATGTACCGCCGGGCCAAGCTCGGGATCGGCTACCTGCCGCAGGAAATGTCGATCTTTCGCGGCATGAGCGTGGAGGACAATATCCGCGCGATCCTTGAGGTGAACACACGCGACCGAACCAAGCGGATGGAACGGCTCGAGGAACTTCTGTCGGAATTCAATATCGAGCATCTGCGCCGCACCTCGGCACTGGCCCTCTCGGGCGGGGAACGGCGGCGGGTTGAAATCGCGCGCTGCCTTGCGGCGGATCCGAAATACTTGTTGCTCGATGAGCCCTTTGCCGGGGTCGATCCGATTGCCGTGGGCGATATCCGCGCGCTGGTCGCGCAGCTTAAGACCCGTGGGATCGGCGTCCTGATCACCGACCACAATGTCCGCGAAACGCTGGAGATCGTGGACCGGGCCTATATCCTTCATGACGGCGTCGTCCTGATGAGCGGGACCCGTGAAGAGGTGATCCGCGACGAGAATGTGCGGCGCGTCTATCTCGGCAACACCTTCACGGTCACCTGAGCCCCCGATGCCTGCGCAGCGCGATGGCCTGACCCTCCGCCAGCAGCAGCGGCTCACGCTCACCCCTGAAATGCGCACGACCCTGTCGGTGCTGCGCATGTCCGGCACCGCGCTTCAGGAGCATCTGGAGGCGCAGGCGGCCGAAAACCCGATCCTGACCCTGCGCCGCCCGAGATCCGAGGCCAGCGGGGTCGCGCCGAGCGGGCCATCGGCCTATGATCTGGCGCTCGACACCACGGGGGCAGAGCGGTCGCTGGGCGAGCGGCTGCGCGCGCAACTGAGCCTGATGGCGCTGGAGCCACAGGTTCAGGACATCGCCTTTGTGCTGACATGGTCCCTCAGCGATACCGGTTATCTCGATATCGACCTCGCGGATCTGGCGCAGGAAGTGCAGCTGCCCGCGGACCGGATCGAGACCGCCCTTGCGGCGCTGCAGGCCTGCGAGCCCGCGGGGGTGGGCGCACGATCATTGGCGGAGTGCCTGTCACTGCAACTGATCGAACTGGGCTTCGAAGCGGATCTGGCCCAAGCGGCAACGCGGGTTCTCGACAGGCTCGCCGCTGGTGAGATCGCCAAGGCCGCCCGCGCCACGGGTCTGGACGCGGCCGCGCTGGCCGAAATTGCCGAGGCTCTGCCCAAACTGACCCCCTATCCCGGGCAGGCCGCCCTGCCCGCCCCCCGGGTGAGCCTGCCGGATGTCGAGCTGCGCTTCCCGGACGGCGCATCGCCCGAGATCACCGTGCTGCGTGGCAACGCCCGAACCCTGGAGCTCGACGAAGAGCTTCTGAGCGTTGCGCGGCTCGAATCAGATACGGCACTGGCCAGTTACGGCACCGAAGCCGAGGCACTCCGCCGGGCGTTGAGCTATCGGACGACGACTCTCACACGGATTGTGGCCTTTCTCGGGGATTATCAGATCGGATTCTTTCGCGAGGGCGGGGCCGCCATGAAGCCCCTGACGCGCACCCAACTGGCCCAGGAGCTCAAGCTGCACCCCACAACGGTGGGGCGTGCTGTCGCAGACAAGACCCTCGCGCATCCCGGCGGGGTTGTGCCGCTTTCGGCGTTCTTTTCAGCGACTTTGGGCGCGGACTCACAAGATGCAGTGAGCGCTTATGGCGCGCAGGCCAGGATTGCGGCCCTCGTGGCCGGGGAAACCGAAGACGCGATCCTGACGGACACGGAAATTGCCCATAAGTTGAAAAACGAAGGCGTTGACATCGCACGTCGAACTGTCGCCAAATACAGGGGATGCTTGAACATCCCGTCATCCTACGATCGCAAGCGCCTCAGGGCAGCGGCACGGATGCGCGGCCGGGTGTGACCACCCGGATGATCCCACTTCATGTAAGCCCATGGTTTCTCACCTGAATACAGGTGCCATTCGGCTTGCGCATTCAGGGAGGTACCATGCGCTACCAAATCACCGGCAAACAGATCGATATCGGCGAAGCCTTGCAGAGCCATGTGAAGGCCGAGCTTTCGGAGGCCGTCAGCAAATATGCTGAGCGCCCGACCGACGCGAATGTCGTGTTCTCAAAGGACGCCTATAACCACGTTTGCGAAGCGACGGTTCATCTGTCCACAGGGCTGACAGCCCAGGCCAAGGCCTCTGCCGGTGATATCTATGCGGCCTTTGACAAATGCAGCGAGAAGATGGAGAAGCAGCTTCGGCGATACAAGCGCCGGTTGAAGAACCATCACCGCGAGCGGACGGAACCCGTTGCACTTTCCGGCGCTGCTTCATATATCCTCGACGCAGCCGAAGTGTCCGAGGAACATGAGCCCGAGACGCTTCAGCCGATCATCGTTGCCGAAATGGAAACGACGATCCCATCTGTCTCCGTCGGGGAGGCGGTGATGCAGATGGAGCTTGCGGAGGCGCCTGTCCTGGTGTTTCGCAACGAGGGACACGGAGGGATCAACGTCGTGTATCGCCGCGAGGACGGCAATATCGGCTGGATTGATACCAAGTTGGATAGTTAAACCGACCAGGTCTCCTGGCGGGAATGAAAGCGTTTGATATGGATCTGTCAGATTTGCTGGTCCCCGATGCCGTGAAGGTATTCGGGAATATGAGCAGCAAAAAACGCCTTATGCAGGACCTGAGCGACATCGTTTGCTCGGCCTATGGCGTGTGCCCGGTCAATGCTGTCGACGCGCTTCAGGAACGTGAGGCTCTGGGACCCACGGGTGTAGGGCATGGTGTTGCCCTGCCCCATGCGCGGCTCAAGGATATCGACCGGGTGGTCGGTGTCTTTGTCCGTCTGGAAAAGCCCATGGCGTTTGATTCCGTCGATCGGCAGCCGGTCGACCTGATCTTTGGTCTCTTCGCACCCGAAGACAGCGGCGTTGCCCATCTCAAGGCGTTGGCACTGGTGTCGCGCACCCTGCGTGACCCGGGCGTCTGCGCCAAGCTGCGCGCCAATAGCGACAGCGGGACCCTCTACACGGTCCTGACCGAAGTTGAGAGCACCCGCGCGGCCTGAGCCGCGCGGTTATCCCCGATAATCCTGAAATCCGAAGGTCGCGAAATCGCGGGCATAGGCGGTGCGTGCGAGCTTCTCGAGCTCCGGCCCGTGGATCGCGTCCAGCCCGCTGGTGTCAAACCGCGGCACTTGATCTGGTGCCGGGCGGCCAAGCTCGGCAGCCAGCGCACGCAGATCCTCGGCAAGCCCCGGCCCGTCCCGCAGGATGCGGTCCGGCAGAGCCACCTGCGCCATGCCCTGCAGGACCGTCGTTTGCGCCATCCATGAGGGATCGATCCGCAGGCTGGTCTGCGCTGCGAGATTGGGCTTGAGAAACCGCAGGAACCCGCGAAACGCCTTTTGCAAAGCCTGGTGCGGCAGATCCTCCGCCGGATAGCGCGGCGGCAGAGGCACCTTGTAGGCTGCGATCAACCCGTAGCGTAGCTCGGCAAAAGATTGCAGGTCACTCGGCAGGATCCGGGTGACAAAGGCCGTATAGGCCCGGGCCAGCGGATGCCGCAGCAAGGTGAAGGTGCGGCTGTCGGGATGGGCCGCGCGCCAGTCGCGCAGATCCTTCTGGCGCATGCCAGTGATCAGATCCGCAGGCGCGCACCCGTCCAGCGCCGCCATCCAATCGAGCACCGGATCGGGCTGCGGCCCCTCCATCGGCAGATAGAGCAACCCGGTCCCCGGGCAGGCCACGTAGCTGCGCACAGCCGGGCCGCGATCCACGGGCTGCGGCGGGACATGGTCGAGCCCGAAGGGATCCAGCGCCGCCACGGCCTCCCGCAGTTCTTCCATATTGGTGACCTTGGTCTCCAACGGTTCGGGGTTCTGACGTTTCAGCGTCCGCTCGGGCCGGGGCAACCTGTGCCGCGAGCCGAGATAGGCCAGCGCCCCATTGATCACGTCGAGATCCTGCAGATCCTCGTAGCGCAGGGTCAAAGCCGTCTGCCCCGCCCGCGCCAGCCCCTGACGGATATCGGTCAGAAACGCGGTATAGGGCCCCATGAAGGCGGCAAACGCCTCGGGGTCAAAGGGGATCGCATCGGTCTCGACCTGGCCCTTGGCATCGGTGAGCACCCATTGGTTCGACGCCAGCGCCCGCTGATAGGAGACAAAGCTGTCCAGCGGATTGCGCGTCAGCACGATCTTTGCCGCTCGGGGATCGGCCAGCGCCTGCGCCCGCATGCGCGGGTCGTGGTCATGAAAGAGACGGAACCCGGCAAGGCCGGTGGCCTCCGCGCGCACCCGGGCCACAAGCGCGTTCGGATCCGCCTCGCGATCGGCAAGGGACAGGCCCAGATACTCCTCCTGGCCCTCATGGGCGATGAAATACGGATTGAAGAGCTCTCCGAAGCTGCGCACATCCGGGGCGGCGTTCAGGTTCCGCTCCAGGTAGTTGGAGCCGGTGCGCATGCCCGCGAAGATCACGAAATAGTCGAAGCGCTGGGTCATCGGATCAGGTCACGAGATAGGGGCGCGCGGGCGTGGCAGGCGCGGTCAGATCGCTGGTATCGAGCGGGAAGTCCCCGGTGAGATAGGGTTTCATCCCGGCATTCTTGAGCGCCTGCAGGAACGCACCGAACCCGGTCAGATCCACCAGCTCGGGCGCATGGACCATTCGCCGCCGGGTAAAGGGCGTCATCTGGTCGAGCACATCCTGCAACTGCACCATGGGATCAGCGACAAACTCCGCCAAAGAGGTCACCCGCACCGTGGCCGGAAGGCTCTTGTTGCGCAGCTGGCCGAGGAAGTGATCTTCGACCTTCTGCATCCAGGCGGCCTCACGCCGGGCCTGCTCAAAGGGCAGGTCGTCGCGAAAGAGCTTCAGCGCCCATGCGCCGGTGACGACCGAGATATGGGCGTTCGGATCCCACATCATATACGCGTTCAGGTCCTGCCGGTCATAGGGCGCGATCTGAAAACACTGGGGCTCGCCCCGGCTGTTCCAGATCAGGTTGGTCAGAAAGCTCTGCGGGTTGTAATCGCGCAAGGACACGCTGTCCGACAGGCCGCCGTTGAAGCCTGTCGCGCCCTCCGCATAGGGAATCTCGCGCCAGTCGAAGAGATGCCCATGCACCCGCGCGCCGGTGCGTTTGGACAGCCAGGGCGCGAAATCGGCGATCACCTCGTCAAACCCCTGGAACACGAAATAGGGCGCGGCCGTCTTGCCCGCCTGCCAGGTGTCGCTGGGAAAGCGGCTCTGCATGAAGAGCCCGGCACGCCCCTCGCGGTTCCGGTCCATTGCCTCGTCAAAGACCTGCTCGATCCGGTGCGGATTGCTCGGGCCACGCTCGGGCGCGCCCTGCGCGGGGTCGAGCAACTGGGCATAGAGCCGATCCGCCCGGGGCCAGACCTTGCGCAGCAAAAAGCAGTCCGACTGCCCCACCAGATCCAAGTGATCGTCGTAGAAGACAAAGGGTTTCCCCTGCGTGTCGAATTTCGACAGCATCAGCGACCGGCTCTCGATCCGGGCGGAAACGCGCCGGACCAGGGTCTGGAAGTAGGATTCGTCGGGGATCCAGACGCGCTTGAAATAGCGGTCGAACTCCTTGCGGCGCGGATCACCGAGGATCGCCTCGAGGCTGCGGCGCGTCAGGCACCACCATTGCGAGCCGAGATGCGGCTCGATCCCGTCGGGGATCCGCCGCTTGACGCCCAGCTTGCGCTGCAGATCCACATAGCGGTCAAAGAGTTTGCGCTGGCTGCGCCAGGAGAACGGAAAGCGCAGGGTAAACCGTTCATTCTGCAACCCGCCGATGGTCCAGGGCACGTCCGAAACCGTGACGGATTCGATGAAATCCGTGTCGGGATTCGCCCCGAGAAACGCGATGAGCCGGTCCAGCGGGCGCAAGGGCAGGCAATCGCCGCTGATCAGCGCCACATGGGTGACCTCGGGATGGCTCCCGAGCAGGATCTCAGCCGCGCTTTCCGTGGCCTGCACCATGGACCAGCGGCCCCAGCCGCAATCATGCTGCCGGATAAGCTGCACCCGCGTCAGATCCGCAAGATCCGCCCGCAGACCGGCATAGGCCTTGGCGCTGGTCTTGCGATCCACATGGATCACCACCGGACATTTGAAATGGTCGAGATACCGCGCAAGCTCGGCCACGCGCCCGAGCTCGGTATGGGCGAGCATGACGAACCCCGGAGACACCGCGCCGGTCATGCCCAGCTCCCCTTGGACAGAAGGCCGAGGATCTCCAGCTGGCGCCAGGACACATAGCGCTCGGACATCTCGGTCCAGAGCGACGGTGGACCCGAGGCCTCCAGCGTCTCGGCATAGGCCTTGTACTCGCGCCCCCGGGCATAATGCTCCTGCCGGACGATCTCCTCCTCGGATTTCTCGATGAAGGTATCGAGGAACTTGGTATGCAGCAGGCAGCCCGAGATCCGTTCGCCCCCGCCGGTCTCATAGACATTGTTCAGCCCGCGCGGCAGGACCATGTGGGTGCTGTCCACATAGGCGTAGCTGCGGTCCCATTTGATCAGCGGGGTCTTGTTCAGCGCGGGCGCTGCCTCGGGCCGGTCTGCAAAGAACGCCCGGGCCCGTGGTCCGCCCTGAATCCAGAGGTTCCCGAGCTCGGGATTGCGGGTGATCGTGTAATTGCCGCTGTCGAACCAGCAGGCCAGCTCCATCGGGTTCTGGCCTTCCGCATAGACCGCCCTGTCGAGCGGCCCCTTGGGGTAGAGGTCGAGCAACATCGCCGGAAACGCCCGCAGGCCCGAAGCATCCATCCAGTCCGTCAGCGCCGCAAGGGGGCGTGTCTCGCAGAACGGGTAGATCAGGAACTCGTCCACATCGACGGTCAGGCACCAATGGCCATGCCCGAACTTCATCTGCAGCCAGGTCAGCCAATCCACGCCGAACCGGGCCCGGCGATAGCTGTGCGGTGTGGTCCAGAGTGAGACATCCTTCTGCGCCGCGAGATAGGCGGCCGAGCCATCCTCGGACCCGTTGTCGACAATCAGGAAATGATCGACCCCCTGCTTGCGATAGTAGTCGAGGAAAAAGGGCAAACGGATGCGCTCATTCCGCAGGGTGACAAAGGCGAGGATATCCTGACGCGCGATTTGACCCGTTCGATCCGAGGCCGGCGTCAACTGGCGCCGTCGGCGAAAACTGCGCCATAACAAACGCTTGCGCCTGAGGCGCAGGCGGTATCGCTCGACCCATTTCATTGGACAAATCCCCCGCCCCGGAACATTGGGGCAGACAGCAGCACAGGCGCGGGGACGGCCCCCGGCCAAGGGTCGGCAGCTAGCCGAACACCTGCGCGAAATGTCTCTCCCATGTGAACCGCTCCGTCAGATCGGGACGTTCCCTATGCTCCGGTTTTGCACCGGCTTGCTTAATTATTGATAACCAAGCGTAACTATCGTCGGGGGAGAGGTAAACGGGCAAGGTTCCGAGCGTTTCGCGAAAGACCGGCAGGTCGCTGCAGATCACCGGAACGCCCCGCGCCGCCGCCTCCAGCGCGGGAAAGCCGAAGCCCTCGGCGCGGGTGGGAAAGAGCAGCGCCTGAGCCCCGGACATAAGGCCGGCGACATGGTGATCCGAAGCACCGTTGATCTCGACAATCTTGCGCCCGTAGAGCGGGTTGGCCTCCAGTGCGGCGAAGGCTTCGGGCGGCAACCATCCCCGCGCCCCGCACAGGACAAGGGTCGGGACCGCCGGTCCAAGCTCTGCCGCCGCAAGGCGCCAGGTGTCCAGCAGCAGCTCGAGGTTTTTGCGGGGCTCAAGCGTGCCCAGCGCGAGGAAATAGGGTGCAGAGAGGCCCCGCGTCGCTGCTGCATCGGTTTCGGGCGTTGCAAGATCCAACCCGAAGGGCGCGACGCACCAGTCCGGCCGCGTGCCGTCCGTCCCGAGATGGGCCATGGCCTGAGTCTTCACCTGCTCCGTCGCAGTGATGATCCGGTCGACATCCCGCCGCAGATGATCAAACCGCGCTGCGAAGCGGCGACGCGAAGCGGGGGTCACCATCTCGGGCAGATCGAGCGGGATCGTGTCATGGAGCACCACGTCGATCCGGCTGCCCGGCAGGCGTCGCAGCGCGGAAATTACCCGGTCCGTCAGGTTCGTTTCGCCGACATTGAGGTAATGCGCCCCCTCGGGCAGAGCCCGGCGCAGCATCCGGGCAAGGCCCCAATGTACCGATCGCCCCACGGCCAGCTTGCGCAAACTGCTCTCGACCCGCGCGCGCGGGGTGGCCCGGTGCCGCGCCAGACGGGAGAGGAGATCCGGGGCATCCCAGGGTTTGGTCGAATCCTCAACCCCCTGACGCAAACGGGCAAGACCGTCTTGGCCCAACAGAAGATAGCCCGCATGGGTCCGCACGAGCCCGAACGCCTCGGGCGTCCGATCAAGCGCGTGGCGCAGATAGGCCGCCTCGACCCGGTCGACACCGGAAAGCCGTCCAGTGCCCACGCGGGACACCAGTCGTGTCACATCCAGAAGGTGTGGAAGAAGCTCCGGACGCCCGCTCAAGATCGGCGCGGTTCCGAAACGGCCGCCCGCTTACTGGGCGGCTTTGCGAGAGAAGGCCAGTTCCTGCAGGAAGTCCGACAGCTCATCGGCCAGATCCGGACGGGCCAGCGCGAAGGACACCGTGGCCTGCAGGAAGCCCGCCTTGGACCCACAATCGAACCGCTGCCCGGCAAAGCGGAAGCCATAGACATTATCATGGGCGGTGATCTCATGGGCGATGGCATCGGTAAGCTGGATCTCGCCCCCGGCTCCGACCTGACCCTTGTCGAGATTGTCGAGCACATCCGGGCTGAGAATGTAGCGTCCGATCACAGCAAGGTTCGACGGGGCCTCTTCGGCCTTGGGCTTTTCGACCATGCCTTTGACGTGGACGATGGACCCCATATCCTCTTTGACATCGACGATGCCATAGGCGGAGGCTTTGCTCATGGGCACTTCCATGGTCGCAACCATGTTGCCGCCGGTTTCCTGATAGGCTTCGACCATCTGCGCGAGGCAGGGCTTTTCGGCGGCGATCACATCATCGGGCAGGATGACGGCAAAGGGCTCATTGCCCAGAAGACGCCGGGCGCACCAGACCGCGTGGCCAAGGCCCAAGGCACGGGTCTGACGCACATAGGCAATCGCGCCGCTGTCCATATTGGTGCCGCGCAGGGTCTCGAGCAGTTCGGTCTTGCCCTTGTCCTCGAGCGTCTGCTCCAGCTGGGGGGCGGCATCGAAATAGTCCTCAAGCGCGCTCTTGCCGCGCGAGGTCACAAAGATGAATTCCTCGATCCCGGCGGCGCGCGCCTCGTCGATGGCGTATTGCACCAACGGACGATCCACGAGGGTCATGATCTCTTTCGGAACCGACTTTGTCGCTGGAAGAAAACGAGTCCCCATGCCGGCGACGGGGAAAACGGCGGTTTTAACACTTCGAGACATTATCGGACCCTACATAAATCATTGTCTTCAGCATAGCAGAGTTTCTACGGCTCGGGAGAGAAACAACAGGCTTTCGTCACCAATCTCGGTGGATCTGTTGTCGCACTGCAGCATTTCTAATCCGTGTCCAACTCTGTGCCATCGTCCTTGGACGTTGGTGCGTCCTTTATACGTATTCCCATGTAGTCTTTGTAAACTCCGTCGGAAATGCGGCGAGAACTTGCTGATTGCCAGATAGAATCGGGCAACTCATGGATCCACACCCCCGGCGCGCGGAAAACGACACGGGCTGGGGCGCGCCGGTTGGCCGAGGTAACCAGCGTGACGACACGCCCTTTCTCCGCTTGTTTTGCTGCACGTGCGAAGGCGCCCGGCATCTCAAATCGCGGGGAGGTGGTCCAGAGCGGGTTTAGGTTTGGATCGGTTTTGCGACGCGCCTTGAACAGCCGGGTGGCGGGTTTGTGCTCAGGCGCCGCGTTCAGATCCTGCATCTTTTTTGGGCCTGCCTGACCTTCTGCAAGCGCCAGCCCTTCGGCCGCGCCCCGGTCGAAGCTGCGCAGCAGGCGCCAGACCTCGTCGGGATAGAATCGCCCGGACACCATGCGCTTCAAAAGTCGGGTCTGCTGGACCTTGCGATGGGTCCGCACAGCTGCCGCAGACCCAAGAGACGCATGGGTCTGGGCAAAGATCGCAGCCGAGCGGCCAATCTCGAACAGATCTCGCGGCGTGCGGTCCTCCTGACGGTAGGGGCCCGCGGCCAGCGCATGGATCACTTGCGCCTGCGGGGCATAGGCAACCTGGCCGTCCCCCTGCACCAAGCGCCAGACCAGATCGCTCTCGTCGAGGAAGTAACGCAGGCGCGGGTCGAACCCGCCCATGCGCCGCACCGCCTGCCGCAGCACGGCGAAATTCGTGCCCATCGCCCCGGGCACCCGACCGGATCGGGGCGCGATGATGGCGATCTCCTCGGGCCAGGGCGTCATCGGATGGGAGGTTCCCTCCGCCGTGAGCCATTCGCCCTGCCACTGGAACCGGACGCCATCCGGACCGCGCACATACCCCGCCGCGAGCACCACACCCGGCACGCGCAACGCCTTCAGCAACTGTTCCAGCCAGCAAGGCTCAGCCACTGCGTCATCGTCGAGAAAGGCCACATAAGGCGCGCGCGCCAGAGCGATCCCCGCATTGCGCGCCGCCGAGACATTGGCTTCGGCAAAGGGCACATAGGTGACCGCAGGCGCACCCGGTCCATCGGCGACCGCCCGACGCGCGGCCGTGTCGCCAACGACGATGACCTCGAAGGCAGGACAGGTCTGAAAGGACAGCGCCTGCAGACATCGGGCGAGCTGCGGACCCCGCCCCCGGCTGACGATAACAACGCTGGCTTCGGGGATCACTCTTGCCCCATCTGGGCCAGCATCGCCTCGATGCGCGGCACATCCTCGGGGTTGTTGAGCTCCCAGAACGCCCGGCCCCGACCCTCGACCTCTACGCAGAGCACCGTATGACCATTCTCGAGGAAGCGGAGCTGTTCCAGCCCCTCGAGGGTCTCGAGCGGACCGACCGGCCAGGTGCCATAGGCGGTCAGCGCATCGGGCCGATAGGCATAGAGCCCCACATGGTGGAAGACCGGGGTCGGATCGTCGGCCGGGTAGTCCGTCGTGGTATAGGGCACCACCTCTTTGGAGAAGTAGAGCCCATGATTGTTGCGATCAAAGACTGCGGTCGTGCCACCCACGCGTCCCGCGCGGCGATCCTCGAGAAATCCCGACAGGGCCGCGCCGTCGCAGCGCAGAACGGGCGTCGCCAGCGAGGCATCCGGTGCCGCGCGCAGCCCTTCGACCAGATCCGCCACGAACCACGCCGGGGTCAGGGGCGCATCGCCTTGCAGGTTGACCACGATCTCGGGGCTGATGTTCATGCGGGCGATGGCCTCGGCACAGCGCTCGGTCCCGTTGCGGCATTGATCGGAGGTCATCACGACCTCGGCGCCGAACGCCTCGGCATGTTCCTGAATACGGGTGTCGTCGGTCGCGATCACGACCCGGTCCACCCCCTCGGCCGCTTGGGCGGCATCCCAGCTGCGCCGGATCAGCGAGCGCGACACGCCGGTGGCCCCGCGCAGCTCGACCAGCGGCTTGCCCGGGTAGCGGACCGACGGGTAGCGCGCGGGGATGACGACCAGAACCGACATCAGGCGCTCTTGAGGTCGACACCCGGGGCATAGGCGATGAAGAACGGGTTGGCGTACCCCTCCTTGCCATAGCTCAGCGGCGTGTGATCATCGAAGCGGACGACCTGCCCGCCCGCGCCGAGCAGCACCGCGTGACCGGCGGCGGTGTCCCATTCCATGGTGCGCCCCAGACGGGGATAGAGATCCGCCTCCCCGGTCGCCACGAGGCAGAATTTCAGCGAAGAGCCCGCCGAGGTCATGTCCCGCACGCCATATTTGCCGATATAGTCGTCGGTCGCCTGATCCCGGTGGGATTTCGACGCCACGACCATCAGCGCGGCATTGTCCGGCGTGCTGACCGAGAGCGGCTTGGTCTCGCCCGGCTGGTCCTTGTCAAAGGGCCCGGTCTCTTCAACCGTCCGGCCATCGGCCAGGGTGTAAAAGAGCCGTCCCTTGGCCGGGGCATAAACCACCCCGCGCACGGGCGTGCCATTCTCGACATAGGCGATATTGACCGTGAAATCCCCACGGCGATGGACGAATTCCTTCGTGCCATCCAGCGGATCAACGATGAAGAAGGACCCGGCCGTCTGGCTGTGGGACGCCGCCTGTTCTTCGGTCACGGTCAGGATGTCGGGAAAGGCCGCCTTGAGCCCCGCCGAGATCAGCGCGTCCGCCGCCTCATCGGCCGCGGTGACCGGGCTGTCATCGGACTTGGCGCGCACATCGAAGTCATCGGAGCCATAGATCTCCATGATGGCATCGCCCGCCTCCAGCGACAGCTTGCGTAGAACGGGAATAACTGTGTCGAAATCCATGATACTCTCCTGTGGCTCACCCGGGTGCATGCGCGCGGTTGCCCATTGATCTGAATTTTCTATGCTTCCCGGTTAAATGATCCGCAACCATTGTGTTGTTCTGTCGGACAAGGTGTCACTCCAAAGAAACGGTCGTCCTGTCGTGTTTCGCGTCGAAGAAAGATCCTCCAGCCCCTTTGCGACCGCGTTCCGAACGCTGTCGCTGATTTATCATGCGACCGTGCGCTCGGTGCGCAAGACCCATGGCAACGCGCTGGTGAGCCTGTTCATCAACCTGTTCCAGACGATTGTCTTTGTCGTCGCCTTCTACGTGATCTTTCAGTTGATGGGCGTGCGGGGCGCGGGGCTACGCGGGGATTTCATGATGTATGTCCTGAGCGGGGTGTTCCTGTTCATGACCTTTACCAAGACCATGGGGGCGGTGTTCAGCTCCGAAGGTCCGGCCTCGCCCATGATGAAGCATCCGACGATGAACACCATGGTGGCGATCGGCGCGGCGGCACTGAGCAGTCTCTATATCCAGTCGATGTCGGTGCTGGTGATCCTGACCGGGTATCAGCTCGTGACCCATAACGTGGCCATCCACGATCCCGGCGGCGCGGCCAAGGTCATGCTGCTGGCCTGGACCGGTGGGGCCGCGCTCGGCATGGTATTTTTGGCCGCCAAGCCCTGGGCCCCGAACGGGACCAAGATGATCCAGACGATTTTCAGCCGGGTGAACATGTTTGCCAGCGGCAAGATGTTCGTGGCCAACACGCTGCCGGCCTTCATGCTGCCGCTCTTTGCCTGGAACCCGCTCTTTCACCTGATCGATCAGATGCGCGGCTACGTGTTTCTGAACTACACGCCCCGGCACACCAATCTGGAATACCCGTTCTGGATCATGGTCGGCTGCATGATGATCGGGTTGATGGGGGAGTTTTATACCCGCCGTCGTGCCTCGATCAGTTGGAGCGCCGCGCGCTAACGCCGCGCGGTCAGGTCACGACGCGCAAGGTGATGTTGATCCGCCCGCCATCCGGCAGGAGCGTCGAACTGCCCGCCTTGATCCGATCGACCCCGTGATGGATGAGCCGCGCGGCGCCCCCCATCACCGCCACATCCCCCGAAGAGAGCCAGAGCGATTCCGTCGTCCCGCCCCTCGTCACGGAGCCGACCCGGAACCGCCCGGAATCCCCGAGCGAGATCGACACCACCGGCTCCGAAGGGTCGGCCTCGTCCTTGTCCTGATGCATCCCCATCTTCGCATCCGCGTCGTAGAAGTTGATCAGACAGCATTCCGGGGTCCGGGCACTGCCGGACACTGCCTCCCAGACCGACAGGATGCTGGGGGGAATCGCGGGCCAGGGCGTTCCGTTCAGATGGGTCGGCGCATAGCGATAGCCCTGCCGGTCCGACACCCAGCCGAACTGCCCCGCGGCGGTCATCCGCACGGACATCCGCCGCCCCGAGGGCGTGACCATCCGCTGGAACGGCACGACCCGCGCCACCGCCCGCAGGTCGGCCACCATCGCCTCCTGCGCGACCCGGTCGAGAAAGCCGGAATGGATCGCGACCCCCCGCAACCACAGGTCCGGGGCCGGGATCCGGACATCTTGCCGCGATTTGTCCATTTCAAACCCTCCAGATACCGCCGGGACGCTTGCAGGGGTCCAACCCCCTCCTTATATACGCCGAGACGTTGATCGCGGGCCCCGTGATCTTTCTTGGGATCTGAGATGAGAGGCCGCGTACGGATCTTGTCTCTCAACAATCGCCACGACGAAAGGGACTATAGCAATGGGCAAAGTCATTGGTATCGACCTCGGCACCACGAACTCCTGTGTTGCCATCATGGACGGCTCGCAACCGCGGGTCATCGAAAACTCTGAAGGCGCGCGCACCACGCCCTCGATTGTCGGCTATACCGACGATGAGCGGCTCGTGGGTCAGCCCGCCAAACGCCAGGCCGTCACGAACCCGGAAAACACCGTCTTTGGTGTCAAGCGCCTGATCGGCCGCCGGTTCGACGACGAGGATCTGGAAAAAGACAAGAAGAACCTGCCCTATGCGGTCGTGAATGGCGGCAATGGCGATGCCTGGGTGGGCGTTCAGGGGGACACGTTCTCTCCGGCGCAGGTCTCTGCGCTCATCCTGCAGAAGATGAAGGAAACCGCCGAGAGCTATCTTGGCGAGGACGTGACCCAGGCGGTCATCACCGTTCCGGCCTATTTCAACGACGCCCAGCGTCAGGCCACCAAGGATGCGGGCAAGATCGCCGGTCTCGAGGTGCTGCGGATCATCAACGAGCCGACCGCGGCTGCGTTGGCCTATGGCCTCGACAAGTCCGAAACCCAGACGATCGCGGTCTATGACCTCGGCGGCGGGACATTCGACATCACGATCCTCGAGATCGACGATGGTCTGTTCGAAGTGAAATCCACCAATGGCGACACGTTCCTCGGCGGTGAAGACTTCGACATGCGCATCGTCAACTACCTGGCGGACGAGTTCCGCAAGGAGCATGGCGTCGACCTGACCAAGGACAAGATGGCCCTGCAGCGTCTTAAGGAAGCTGCGGAAAAAGCCAAGATCGAGCTCAGCTCGTCGACCCAGACCGAGATCAACCAGCCGTTCATCTCGATGGATCCGAATGGCGGCCAGCCGCTGCACATGGTCATGAAGCTGACCCGCGCCAAGCTGGAAAGCCTCGTGGGCGACCTGATCAAGGCCTCGCTGAAGCCGTGCAAGGACGCGCTTAAAGACGCCGGTCTCAGCACCTCCGAGATTGACGAGGTCGTTCTGGTCGGCGGGATGACCCGCATGCCGCGCGTGATCGAGGAAGTGTCCAAGTTCTTCGGCAAGGAACCCCACAAGGGTGTGAACCCTGACGAGGTTGTGGCCATGGGCGCCGCGATCCAGGCCGGTGTTCTGCAGGGCGACGTGAAGGATGTGGTGCTGCTCGACGTGACCCCGCTGTCGCTGGGCATCGAGACGCTGGGCGGCGTGTTCACCCGCCTGATCGACCGCAACACGACCATCCCGACGAAGAAATCCCAGGTCTTCTCGACCGCCGAGGACAACCAGAACGCCGTGACCATCCGGGTTTTCCAGGGGGAACGCGAGATGGCGGCCGACAACAAGATGCTCGGCCAGTTCAACCTCGAGGATATTCCGCCCGCGCCGCGTGGCCTGCCGCAGATCGAAGTGACCTTCGATATCGACGCGAACGGCATCGTCTCCGTGTCCGCCAAGGACAAGGGCACCGGCAAGGAGCAGAAGATCACGATCCAGGCCTCCGGTGGTCTGTCGGACGAAGAGATCGATCAGATGGTGCGCGACGCCGAGGCGAATGCCGACGCCGACAAGCAGCGCAAGGAACTGGTTGAGACCAAGAACCAGGCCGAAAGCCTCGTGCACTCGACGGAGAAATCCCTCGAGGAGCATGGCGACAAGGTCGATCCCTCGACCGTCGAGGCGATTGAGCTGGCCGTGTCCGCGCTCAAGGAAACCATCGAGACCGACGATGCCGGCAAGATCAAGGCAGGCGTCCAGAACGTGACCGATGCCGCCATGAAACTGGGCGAGGCGATCTACAAGTCGCAGCAGGAAGCTTCGGGTGAAGACGCCCCCGATGCCGGTGAAGACGAGCCGCGCAGCGTGGATGACGACATCGTGGACGCGGATTTCGAAGATCTGGACGACCGGAAACAGGGCTGACGCCTCCAATGCACGACATGACGCCGATCCGCCCCGCGCGGGTCGGCGTCCGCGTTCAAGTGAAGGGACCCGGTCATGGCCAAACGCGACTATTATGATGTCCTCGGCGTGTCCAAGGGGGCATCTCCCGACGAAATCAAGAAAGGCTTTCGCAAGAAGGCCAAGGAACTGCATCCGGACCGCAACTCGGACAACCCGAATGCCGAGGCCGAGTTCAAAGAGGCCAACGAAGCCTATGACATCCTGAAGGACCCGGACCGGAAGGCGGCCTATGACCGCTATGGTCACGCGGCCTTTGAAAATGGCACGGGCGGTCCGCGCGGACCCCAGGGTTTTGGCGGCGGGCAAGGTCAGGGCGATTTCGCCTCGGCCTTCTCGGATGTGTTCGAGGACCTTTTCGGCGACTTCATGGGCGGCCAGCGCGGTGGCGGCGGACGTCAGCGTGCCGCGCGCGGCTCCGACCTGCGCTACAATCTGCGGATCGACCTCGATCAGGCCTATCGCGGCCTGCAAAAGACCATCTCCGTCCCGGGAAGCGTCCCCTGTACTGCCTGCGAGGGCACCGGGGCCGAGGGCGGGGCCGAACCTGTGGTCTGCCCGACCTGTTCCGGCATGGGAAAGGTGCGCGCGCAGCAGGGTTTCTTCACCATCGAGAAGACCTGCCCCACCTGTTCCGGCGTCGGTCAGATCATCAAGAACCCCTGCCCGGTCTGCCGCGGCGCGGGACGCGAGGAAAAGACCCGGTCGCTCAGCGTGAACATCCCCGCGGGTGTCGAGACGGGCACGCGGATCCGTCTGGCCGGCGAAGGCGATGCGGGCATGCGCGGCGGCCCTTCGGGCGACCTCTATATCTTCATCGAAGTGCAGGAACACGCGATTTTCCAGCGCGACGGGCTGGATCTCTTCTGCCGCGTCCCGGTCAGCATGCCCTCGGCGGCCCTTGGCGGCGATGTCGAGGTGCCGACCATCGATGGTGGGCGCAGCCGGGTGAAGATCCCTTCGGGCTCGCAATCCGGGCGGCAGATGCGCCTGCGCGGCAAGGGCATGCCGGCCCTGCGCGGGGCCGGGACAGGTGACATGTTCATCGAGCTCGCCGTCGAGACGCCCGTGAACCTGACCTCGCGTCAGCGCGAGTTGCTCAAGGAATTCGAGGCGGAATCGCAGGATAACCAGCCCGAAACCTCCAAATTCTTCAAAACCGTGAAGAATTTCTGGGACGGGATGAAGAGTTAACTCTTCGGAAACCATCGCGGGGCAGGCTAGCGCTATGCCCCGCACCCGCGCCTTTCACGAAGCTCCGATGCCCCTCTTTGCCGAGGCGGCGACGCCGGCCCGCCCCGCCAAACCGGCGCAGCAACCTTCCTATATCAAGGATCACCGCAAGCGGCTGCGGCAGCGGTTCCTCGAAGGCGGCGCCGATGCCGTGCCCGATTACGAGCTGCTGGAACTTGTTCTGTTCCGCGCGATCCCCCGGCAGGATGTCAAACCCCTGGCCCGGCGGCTGATCGAGACCTTCGGCGATTTCACCCATGTTCTGGCCGCCCCCCTGCCCCGGCTCCTAGCCGTAGATGGCGTGGGAGAGGCTGTCGCGCTGGAACTCAAGATCGTGGAGGCCGCAGCCCATCGCCTCGCCCGGGGCAAGGTGCTCGACCGGCCGGTGGTGTCCAGCTGGGACGCGCTGCTCGAATACTGCCAGACCGCCATGGCCCATCTCGACCGGGAGCATTTTCGGGTGCTCTATCTCGACAACAAGAACGTGCTGATCGCCGATGAACCCCAGGCGCAGGGCACGGTAGATCACGTGCCGGTCTATCCGCGCGAGATCGCCAAACGGGCGCTGGAGCTGAACGCCTCTGCGCTGATCCTCGTGCATAATCATCCCTCGGGGGATCCGACGCCCTCGGAGCAGGACATCACCATGACCTATGCGATCCGCGATGCGGCGGAGGTTCTGGGCCTGCGGTTGCACGATCACCTGGTGATCGGCAAATCACGCGAAGTCAGTTTTCGATCCGAAGGCTATCTGTAACCGGTCGTTGCCAGATATCGATCCGGCGGGTCATCTCGGCAGACCACTCTTCCCCTGCACAGGCAATCGGCAGGCTGGGCCCGACCGCGACGATCTCGGTCTTGAGGGGCGGGCGATCCGCCCGCGCGGCGGTCAGATCGATGAGCACCTGCTGCGCATCCGCCTGCGCCTGGGCCGCCGTCTCGGCATAGGCGACCAGAACCAACTGTGCGTCGGTTTCGAGCGCTGCCAGGGCATTGAACGCGGCAGCACTCAGGGCGCGAAGGTCCCGAGCGGTTGCGGAGGGCCGGAGGGACAGGCCCAGTTGCGTGGCCCCGTTCAGACCGCGCGCCAGATCCTGCAACACCCGCAACTCCGCCTCATCCGCCGCCGCCATGGCCGCAAAAACCTGTTCCGGCAGGGAAGTCTCGACGGGACGGGCCGAGGGCAGCACATAGCCGGCGCGGCGCAACACGGGCTGCGCCTCGGCAGTGTTCAGGAAGGTCACGAACGCCTCGAGATCCGAGGGCGCGCGACGGTCCGGCGTGTAGAGCGCAAGCGGAAAGATCCAAGGATACCGCCCCAGTGCAACGCCGGTCGCCGTGGCCGCATGGGCCAATCCACAAGCCCCGGCAACCGGCAGAGCTTGCGCCGGGCCCCGCCGCGACAAGGGTAGCAACCCAAGTCCTGAGGGTTGATCGCGCAGCACCGCCGCCAGATCCGCGCCCTGCGCGTGGTAGGTCACCGGCGCACCCGGGGACGCAGCACCGTCATCGAGCTTCGCAAGATCCTCCCCATGGGCGCGGGCATGCAATCGCAACGGCGCCGCCGGATGGCCAAGCGCGGCCCAGTCGGGATCGCGGCTGAACCAGAGCGTGCGAAAGGCCTTCGGTGTCACCGCCCGCGGCGCACGACGTGGCGAGGTTGCCGCGATCAACGCGTCGAAGGCCAGCACGCCTTCCTGCGCTGGCGCGGTCAGATCCCCGATCCCCGCATCCCGCGCAATCGCGCGCTCGTCCTCGGACACGAGCCGATCGCTGAGCACGAGATCCGCCTCGCCCACGGCGAGATCGGCAAAGCCTTCGGCCGGGACCGCGAGGCGCACACGGACGGTGAACCACTGCGCGGCATCGGGGCCGCCGAGCTGAACCTCGAAATGGTTGGAATCCACCGCCACGCGGGAGACGGCAAGATCTCGCCCCCGCGCATAGGCCTGCAACAGCGCAGGAAGCAGTACCGTCCCCGGGCCATGGGCCGCGGTGACCGCAAAGCCGGTCGTCTGGTTGGGCGCGGGGCAGCCCGCCCCGTCGCAGATCACCTGATCCGCGGCCAGAGTGAGACGGCCATGCTGCGCGTCGATCTGGTAAAAGCGGCCATCGAAGGCGTGCAAAGCCCCGGTCACGGCGAAGCCGTCAGAGCGCGATGTCAGGGTGACGGGCTCGGCCCGCACCCCGCCGCAGATCGCGAGCGCGGCGAGCCCGAAGCCGACCGCGCGCCCTATCTTCAGGTGTAGCGCCCGTGGCAATGCTTGAACTTCTTCCCGGATCCGCAGGGACAAGGGTCGTTCCGGCCCGGGTTGCCCCAGGTGCTCGGATCGTCCTCGACAAAGCCTTCGGCGACGGCACCGGCCGCCTCGGCCGGCTGCAGGACCGGCTTCGCCTGTGCCTGCGCCTGGGCGGCAGCGGCGGCCGCGGCCTGCTGGGCCGCGATCTGCTGCATCATCGCCTGCTGCTCTTCCTCGGTCAGGGGGCGGATCTTCCCGAGCTTGTCGGTGATCTCTACCCGCAGACTGTCGAGCATGCTTTCGAAAAGCTGGAAGCCCTCGGTCTTGTATTCGTTCAGCGGATCACGCTGCGCATAGCCCCGGAACCCGACGACCGAGCGCAGATGCTCGAGTGTCAAAAGATGCTCCCGCCACTTCTGGTCGATGGTCTGCAGCAGAACCTGCTTCTCGATGCGCCGCATGTTGTCGACGCCGAACTGCGCGGTCTTGGCGGCCATGAACTCATCCGAGGCCCGCGCCAGCCGTTCGCGGATCTCTTCATCATCGACGCCTTCTTCTTCGGCCCAGCGAATGACATCGGTATCGACCCCGACCTTTTCCAGAACGGCAGCATAGAGCCCATGGGCATCCCACTGATCTGCATAGGTTTTCGGCGGAATGAACTCATCGACGAGATCATCGATCACCTGATGGCGCATGTCCCGGGTGATCTCGGCGACGTCCTCGGTTTCCATGATTTCCATGCGCTGCGAGAAGATCGTCTTGCGCTGGTCATTCATCACGTCGTCGAATTTCAGCAACTGCTTGCGGATGTCGAAGTTCCGGCCCTCGACCTTCGCCTGCGCCTTTTCGAGCGACTTGTTCACCCAAGGGTGGACGATGGCCTCGCCATCTTTCATGCCTAGCGAGCTCAGCACCTTGTCGAGACGCTCGGACCCGAAGATCCGCATGAGATCATCCTCGAGCGACAGGAAGAAGGACGACCGCCCGGGATCCCCCTGACGCCCGGAGCGGCCACGCAACTGGTTGTCGATCCGGCGGCTTTCATGGCGTTCGGTGGCCAGAACGAAGAGGCCGCCCGCATCGAGCACCTTCTGCTTTTCGTCCTGCACCTCAGCCTCGATCCGGGTGCGGATCTCGTCCGGGTTGGCATCCGGCGTCTCGGCCAAGGCCTGCAGTACGCGCATCTCGACATTGCCGCCGAGCTGAATATCGGTTCCGCGGCCGGCCATGTTCGTCGCGATGGTCACAGCATTCAGCTTGCCCGCATCGGCGACGATCTGGGCTTCCTGCTCATGCTGGCGCGCGTTCAGAACGTTATGGGGCACGCCCTCTTTTTTCAGCAGCTGCGCGAGGAACTCGGATTTCTCGATCGAGGTCGTGCCCACAAGGATCGGCTGACCCTTCTCATGGGCCTTCTTGATCGTCTCGACGATGGCATCGAACTTCTCTTTGACCGTGCGGTAGATCTGGTCGTGCTCATCCTCGCGCTGGATTGGACGGTTGGTCGGCACTTCGACCACGCCCAGCCCATAGATCTCGGCAAATTCCTCGGCCTCGGTCGAGGCCGTGCCGGTCATGCCGCCCAGCTTGTTGTAGAGCCGGAAGTAGTTCTGGAAGGTCACCGAGGCGAGGGTGACATTCTCGGGCTTGATCTCGACGCCTTCCTTGGCCTCCAGCGCCTGATGCAGCCCTTCGGACATGCGACGACCCGGGGTCATCCGCCCGGTGAACTCGTCGATCAGCACGACCTCGCCATTGCGGACGATATAGTGCTGATCCTTGTGGAAGATCTTGTGCGCCTTCAGGCCCTGGTTGACGTGGTGCACGACGGTGGTCGATTCCGGATCATAGAGCGATTGCTCCTCCGGCAGGATCCCGGCCTCGTGCAGCTTGGCCTCGAGGAACTCGTTGCCCTCATCGGTGAAGGTCACACCGCGGGTCTTTTCGTCCAGCGTGAAATGCTCGTCGGTGAGCTCGGGAATGACCTTGTCCACGGCCGTGTAGAGGTCGGACTTGTCCTGGCTCGGCCCCGAGATGATCAGCGGCGTCCGCGCCTCATCGATCAGGATCGAATCCACCTCGTCGACAATCGCGTAATTGTGACCGCGCTGGGACATCTGGCTCAGCTCGGATTTCATGTTGTCGCGCAGATAGTCGAAGCCCAGCTCGTTGTTGGTCGCATAGGTGACATCGGCGGCATAGGCCTTGGCCTTCTCATCCTCGGCCTGGAACGGCACGACCACGCCACAGGTCAGCCCGAGCTGCGCATAGACCTTGCCCATCCATTCCGCGTCGCGGCGGGCGAGGTAGTCGTTGACGGTCACGATATGCACGCCCTTACCCGTCAGCGCGTTCAGATAGGCCGGCAGGGTCGCCACGAGGGTCTTGCCCTCGCCAGTCTTCATCTCGGAAATATTACCCTGATGGAGGAAGATCCCGCCCATGAGCTGCGTGTCGAACGCCCGCAGACCCAGCGCACGGCGCGCGCCTTCGCGTGCATTGGCAAAAGCCTCCGGCAGCAGCGCGTCGAGGGATTCGCCGTTGGCGATCCGCTCCTTGAACTCGGCGGTCTTGGCGATCAGCCCCGCGTCGTCGAGGGCTTTGAACTCGTCCTCGAGCGCGTTGATCTTGGCCACGAGCGGGCGGACGGATTTGACCTTGCGATCATTGGGGGTCCCGAAGACCTTTTTGGTGATGGTTCCAAGACCCAGCATTGTCGATATCGTACTCCGGTTGCGGCCCTATCGACCGTTCGTGATCCTTGCCCGAAGCTCCGCGCTTGCCCACGCCTCGGGTGCGGCTTACAAACGGCATCTGAGACGGTGCGGCCACACGGCCCCCGGGGACATACCGCACTTAAGGGGCGGGCCCGAAACTGTCAATGTGGCCTTGTAGACAAGGCGAAAACGCCGCTAACGCGCGTGCAACAGGAGACACCTTCGTGAACATAATCAGCACCCCCCTCGCCCGGCTTGCGCTTGGGATGACACTGCTCTTTCCGATCTCGGCGCAGGCCCAGGATGCGAGCACCGTTCTGGCCACCGTTGGCGGCGAAGAGATCACGCTTGGACACTTGATTGCGGTGGCCGACAGCCTCCCCGCGCAGTTCCAGCAGATGGACGATGATCAGCTGTTTTCGGGTCTTCTTGAGCAATTGGTGCGTCAGGCCGCCATCGCGCAATCCCTCGGGGACACCCTGCCCACTGGGCTCGAACTGTCGCTGGAAAGCCAGCGTTGGGCCCTGATGGCGAACACGGTGATTTCCGGCGCGATCGAAGCCGCCGTCACCGAAGACGCAGTGCAGTCGGCCTATGATGCTCAGTTTGCGAGTGTCGAGCCGGAGCAGGAATTCAACGCATCTCACATTCTCGTGGCAACCGAAGAAGAAGCGCTCGACCTGATCGCCGAGCTCGACGGCGGCGCGGATTTCGCCGAGCTCGCGCAAGCCCGGTCGACCGGGCCGTCCGGCCCGAATGGCGGCTCACTGGGATGGTTCGGCAAGGGCATGATGGTCGCGCCTTTCGAGGCTGCTGTCCTCGCGCTGGAGCCTGGAGGCATCTCGCCCCCGGTGCAGACCCAATTCGGCTGGCACGTGGTACGGCTCAATGACACACGGGATTCCGCAGCGCCCGACCTCGCAGAAGTGCGTGGCACAATCGAAGAGCGGCTGTCCGAGGCCGCCGCCAGTGAGGTCGTGGAGTCCCTGGTGGGCGCTGTCGAGGTCACACGGTCCGAAACCGAGATTGACCCGGCGTTGATCCGCGACACCAGTCTTCTGGACTAAGCCTCATGCGCCGGAACAGGTCCCGCCGCGCGCGCTGGCAAGAAAACGCGCGGCTGCGCAAGGCTCTGCGCGCGCCGAATGCGCCCGCCGGGCCGGTGGTCTCGCCCCTTGCGCCGCCCGAAATGCCCGCGCTGCCCGAGATAGCCGGGCTGCGCCTCGCGACCTGCGCGGCGGGGATCAAGTATCGCGACCGCGATGACGTGATGCTCGCCGAGCTTGCTCCGGGCACGGTCATCGCCGGTGTATTCACCCGCTCGGCAACCCGCTCAGCGCCGGTGCTTGATTGCGAGGCGAAACTGGCGGCAGGGTCAAATCTCGACTCGGGTGCGGCGATCCTCGTGAATGCCGGCAATGCCAATGCCTTCACCGGCAGCGCCGGATCCGGCACGGTCGAAGCGGTGACCGAGGCCTTGTCTGCCTGCCTCTCGGTGCCAGTGTCACGGATTTTCACAGCTTCGACCGGCGTGATTGGCGAGCCGCTGCCCCATGCCAAGATCATCGACCGGCTGGCAGAGTTGAAGGACGGCCTGCACGCGGACGGCCTGCGCGACGGGGCCCATGCGATCATGACGACCGACACCTATGCCAAGGCCGCGACGGCCACGGCGCAGATCGGCGGCACCAAGGTGACGGTCGCAGGGATCGCCAAGGGCTCGGGCATGATCGCGCCCGATATGGCGACGATGCTCGTCTATGTTTTTACCGATGCGGCGATCACGCAACCCGCGCTGCAAACCCTTGTCGCGCGGCTCAATGCGCGGAGTTTCAACGCGATCACGGTGGATGGTGATACATCGACCTCGGACAGCCTGATCTGCGCGGCCACCGGTGCGGCAGATCACGTAACAATCACCGATCCAGATAGCCCCGAGGGCGCAGCCTTTGCCGACGCATTGGGTGCCGTCTTCCACGATCTGGCTCAGCAGGTGGTGCGGGATGGCGAAGGCGCCACGAAGCTGATCGAGGTGGAGGTGACCGGCGCGGCGAGCGATGAGGATGCCTGGGCCGTGGCGCGCAGCATTGCGAACTCTCCGCTCGTGAAGACCGCGGCGGCGGGCGAGGACCCGAACTGGGGACGCATCGTTATGGCCGTGGGCAAGTCGGGCGCGCAGGCGGATCGCGATCGGCTCACCATCCGGTTTGGCGATATCCTTGTGGCCGAGGCCGGTTGGGTCGCGGCGAGCTATACCGAGGAAGACGGGGCCGCCTATATGCGTCGCGAAGAGATCACGATCCACACGGATCTCGGTCTCGGCTCTGGTGCGGCGACCATGTGGACCTGCGACTTCACGAAACGCTATATCGAGATCAACGCGGACTATCGCTCATGAAAATCATATTGGTCTCCGCGGTTGCGCTCGTAGACACAGATGGGCGGGTTCTGCTGGCCCAACGCCCCGAAGGAAAGTCCATGGCGGGCCTCTGGGAATTCCCCGGGGGCAAGGTGGAACCGGGCGAAACGCCCGAAAACTGCCTGATTCGGGAGTTGCGCGAAGAGCTCGGCATCGAAACCTGGGACAGTTGTCTCGCGCCGCTCACATTCGCGTCGCATACCTATGCAGATTTCCACCTTCTGATGCCACTTTTCGTGTGCCGCAAATGGGACGGAATTCCGAAACCTGTTGAGAATCAGGTCCTTAAATGGGTCGAGCCGTCCAAGCTGCGCGATTATCCGATGCCTCCGGCGGACATTCCACTCATCCCGATTTTACGCGATTGGCTGTGACTTCATAAACAATTCGCCCAATTTGTGACCTGCCGCCGAAATTTTAGTAACGTTTTTGTGGCAGTTTTTAGATGAATCAAACCGTTATGAATGCTATATGTGTCTGGCACTACACTGGAGACACACATGCTTCGTACCATCACTCTCGGGAGCTGCGTTTCCATCCAGGGTCTTTTCGTGAAGACGCTGGATAACGGTCGGATTGTTGTGCGTGTGGGAACGCGCACATTTGAAGGTTTGCCGATCGGACACGCAGCCTAACGGTTACGCGATTCAGAACGGAAAAAGGGTGGCCCGAACAGCCACCCTTTTTTTATTGCCATATCGGCTGTGCGAGCAGGCCCCCGAAAGCCGGGGGCCCAAGGGGTCAGTCGAGGCTGCGCTCGACCTCTTCCCGCTCGAAGATCTCGATGACATCGCCGGGGCGAATATCGTCGTAATTCTCGAAGGCCATGCCGCATTCCTGACCGGACTGCACTTCCTTGACCTCGTCCTTGAAGCGCTTGAGCGTCTTGAGCGTGCCCTCGTGGATGACCACGTTGTCCCGCAGCAGACGCACACCGGCAGAGCGGCGCGCCACACCATCGGTGATGAGACAGCCCGCAACCTTGCCAACGCCGGAGACCTTGAAGACCTCCTTGATCTCGGAATAGCCGATGAACTTCTCGCGGATCTCCGCAGACAGAAGCCCGCTTGCCGCCGCTTTCACGTCATCCACAAGGTCGTAGATCACCGAGTAGTAGCGGATCTCGACGCCCTTCTGCTGGGCCGCATTCCGCGCAGGAGCGTTGGCCCGGACGTTGAAGCCGAAGACCGGCGCGCCGGAGGCTTCGGCCAGACCGATATCGGATTCCGTGATCGCGCCCACACCGGAGTGGAGCACGCGCACGCGCACCTCGTCATTGCCGATTTTCTCCATCGCCTGAACGATGGCCTCGGCCGAACCCTGCACATCCGCCTTCATGACGATGGGCATCTCGGTGACATTCTCGTCCGACTTGGCCTTGGCCATCAGCTGTTCGAGCGTCGTGGCGGCCCCGGCTGCGGCGCGCTTCTCTTTCGCGGCGTTCTCGCGGTATTCCGCGATCTCACGTGCCTGCGCCTCGGTTGCCACAACGTTCAGAACGTCGCCCGCTTCGGGCGTGCCATTGAGGCCCAGAACCTCGACCGGAACCGACGGACCAGCCTCGTTCACGCGATCGCCCTTGTCGTTGATCAGCGCGCGGACCTTGCCCCACTGTTCACCCACAACGAAGATATCGCCGCGCTTGAGCGTGCCCTTCTGCACCAGGACCGTGGCCACCGGACCCCGGCCCACGTCGAGCTGGGCTTCGATCACCGCACCCTCGGCCGCTCGATCCGGGTTCGCTTTCAGTTCAAGGATCTCGGCCTGCAGCGCGATGGATTCGAGCAGCTGGTCGAGACCGGTGCCGTTAATCGCGGAGACCTCGACATCCTGCACATCGCCCGAAAGCTTCTCGACGATCACCTCATGCTGCAACAGATCGGTCCGGACCTTGTCCGGGTTGGCTTCGGGACGGTCGATCTTGTTGATCGCGACGATCATCGGAACCTGCGCCGCCTTGGCGTGGTTGATGGCCTCGATGGTCTGCGGCATGACCGCGTCATCGGCGGCCACCACGAGGATGACGATATCCGTCACCTGCGCGCCGCGGGCCCGCATCGAGGTAAAGGCCGCGTGGCCAGGCGTGTCGAGGAAGCTCAGCTTCGTACCGTCATCGGTCTGCACCTGATAGGCGCCGATATGCTGGGTGATCCCGCCAGCTTCGCCGGAGACGACCTTGGCATTCCGGATCGCGTCGAGCAGCGAGGTTTTCCCGTGGTCGACATGGCCCATGACGGTGATGACCGGCGGACGCGGTTTGAGGTCGTCGTCGTCATCCTCGACCGTTGCGATCACGTCTTCCACGTCAGCGTCGGAAACCCGGACCACCTTGTGGCCGAATTCCTCGATGATGAGTTCTGCGGTATCGGCGTCGATGCTCTGGTTCTGCGTGACCATCATGCCCATTTTCATGAGCTCCTTGACCACGTCAGCAACACGTTCGGCCATCCGGTTGGCAAGCTCCTGGACCACGATGGTCTCGGGCAGCTGCACGTCGCGGACAACCTTCTCGCGCTCCTGGCTGCCGCCCATGGCCTTGCGGCGCTCGCGCTCTTGCTTACGCTTCATGGCCGCGAGAGATTTCTGACGCCCGCCATCGCCCGAGAGCGCCTGGTTCAGGGTCAGCTTGCCGGACCGGCGACGGTCATCGCCCTTGCCCTTCTGTTCCTTGCGGGGCTGCGCGCGATCATTGCGATCCTTGCGCGCACCCGACGAGGGCTTGGCCCCACCGCGTCCAGCTTCGGCCGCCTGGGCCGCCGCGGGATCGACAGGCGCCGGATCATTGGGTTTCGCCCGTGCGGCGGGTTTGGCCGCAGCAGCCGCTTCGGCTTTCTTGCGGGCCTCTTCCTCTTCGGCACGCTGACGGGCGCGCTCGGCACGCTCCTGCTCTTCGCGTTCCTTGGCTTCGATCTCGGCCCGACGGCGCGCGCGTTCTTCCTCGCGCGCCTTCTCCTCGGCTGCGCGGCGCTCGGCCTCTTCGGACTCGTTGGCCTTCGCTGCACGCAGCGCACGCAGGCGACGCTCCATCTCCGCATCGGTGGCGCCACCCGGCTTCTTGGGATCGCCGCGACCGCCAGCTCCCTGAGCACCCGGCTTCGGCACCAGAACGCGCTTGCGCTTGGTTTCGACCACAACGTTCTTGGTCCGGCCATGGCTGAAGCTCTGCTTCACCTGTCCGGTGCGGGACCCGCTGCGGAGGCCGAGTGTTTTCTTGCCGTCTGTATCGCTCATACGTCTGTCGTATCCTTTCCGGCGGCGGACCCGCCGTCATCGTTTTCGCGGACGCCTGCAAGCCGCGTGGCTTCCTCTACAACACGCATTGTGAGTCCGCCAGCCGTTAAGGCGCCATGTATCACACTATCGCGGCCAAATGCCAAACCCAATTCCCGGGCGGACAGCCAGCCAATATAGCTTGCCGGGCCATCTGGGGGCCGCAGCTTCGATTTGCCCCGTTCAGAGCCGTCGGCAGCCTGCAAAAGCACGACCACCATGCCGGTATCCAGAGAGCCGCGGACCTTTTCGAATCCACAGATCGCCTGCCCGGCTTTGCGTGCGAGTGCCAGAAGAGACACCACGCGCGCCTGAAGTTGATCTTCGACCTGCGCCACCAGATCGTCCGGCGTCTTCACCGGCGCCTTGGCGGCGCGCGGGAAGAGATTCTTGGTCACGGCGCGGCTGAGGGCCGCGCGTTCAGCTTTGACCCACATCCCCCGACCGGGCAGCTTGCCCGCCAGATCCGGAACCACCGTGCCATCGGGGCCGGTCACGAACCGGATCAGCTTTGCCGTTGGCAGGATATCACCTGTGGCGATGCATTTGCGCGCCGTTTCCGCCGCGCGGTCCTTTTGTCGCCCACCCCGGGTCATGTCAGCGCCCGTGCCTGCGCTCAGGCCTGGGTCTCCTCCTCCGCGGAGCCTTCGATATCGCCCTCCCCGGACGCCTCTTCCTCAGCCTCCGGCTCGAGATCGGCCGGATCGACCCAGCCCAGCTGAACGCGGGCTGTCATCACCAGAAGCTGGGCTTCTTCGAGGGACACATCGAAGGGCTCAAGGACACCATCATCCTTGACGCGCTCGCCATCGATGGTGGTCCAGCCGCCAGCCAGTTCCCAATCCGCGCAGGTCGCGAAGTCCTCGAGGGTTTTCACACCGTCCTTGGCCAAGGCTTCCAGCATTTGGGGTGTAAGGCCCTCGAAGTCAACCAGGCTGTCCTCGACGCCCAGCTCGCGGGCCCGCGCCAGGGCCTGCTTGGCCTGCTCCTCGATGAACTCGCGGGCGCGGGTCTGCAGCTCTTCGGCGGTGTCCTCGTCGAACCCGTCGATGACCAGCAGCTCGTCCTGATCCACATAGGCGACTTCCTCGAGCGAGGTGAAGCCTTCGGACACCAGAAGCTGTGCCAGCACCTCATCCACGTCGAGCGCCTCCACGAACATGTTGGTGCGCTCGGCGAACTCGGCCTGACGACGCTCGGATTCCTGCGCCTCGGTCATGATGTCGATGTCGAGCCCGGTCAGCTGCGAGGCCAGACGCACGTTCTGACCCCGGCGGCCGATGGCAAGGCTGAGCTGCTCGTCCGGCACCACGACCTCGATCCGCTCCGCATCCTCGTCCAGAACCACCTTGGAGACCTCGGCGGGCTGCAATGCGTTCACGAGGAAGGTCGGCTGATCCTCATTCCACGGAATGATGTCGATCTTCTCGCCCTGCAGCTCGTTGACCACCGCCTGCACGCGGGAGCCCCGCATACCGACACAGGCCCCGACCGGGTCGATCGAGTTGTCATAGGAGATCACGGCGATCTTGGCGCGCGAGCCCGGGTCGCGGGCCACGGCCTTGATGTCGATGATGCCGTCATAGATCTCGGGCACTTCCATCTTGAAAAGCTCGGCCATGAATTCCGGCGCGGTGCGGCTCAGGAAGATCTGCGGGCCACGCACTTCGCGGCGCACATCCTTGATGAAGCAGCGGATCCGGTCGTTCGGGCGATAGCTCTCGCGGCCGATCTTCTCGTTCCGGCGCAGCACGCCTTCACCCCGGCCGATATCCACGATCACATTGCCGTACTCTTCGCGCTTGACGACACCGTTGATGATGGTGCCGGCGCGGTCCTGGAATTCCTCGAACTGGCGATCCCGCTCGGCTTCGCGGACCTTCTGCAGGATGACCTGCTTGGCCGACTGGGCGGCGATCCGGCCCATTTCCACCGGGGGGACCTGATCGACGATGGTATCGCCGACCTTGGGATCGTCGAGATAAGGCTTGGCCTGCTCCACGGTCAGCTCGGCCTGATAATTCTCAAGCTCTTCATCCTCGACCACGGTGCGCACGCGGGTGAAGGTCGCCACGCCGGTCTTGCGGTCGATGGACACACGGATGTCCATCTCCGAGCCGTAGCGCGACTTCGCCGCCCGGGCGAGGCTCTCTTCCATGGCCTCGATCACCAGAACGGGATCGATCATCTTTTCGCGGGCCACCGCTTCGGCGGTCTGCAAAAGCTCCAACTGGTTGGCGGAGGTGATTGCCATTCGTCTCTCTCCCCTTACGCGGTGTTCGCGGGTGGTTCATCATCGCCGTCGATGATGGTCTGGATTTCGTCAAACTGGGTTTCGTCCACCTGGCCCGCATCCTTGCGGCCTTTGAGGACATCCCGGATCAAATCGTCAGTCAGCACAAGTTTCGCATCGCTGAGCCAGTCGAATTGCAGGCCAATCGTGCCTTCCTCGATCTCGATCAGCACTTCGCCGTCCTCGGTTCCGACGATATTGCCCTTGAACCGGCGGCGGCCATCGATCAGCTCGGTGGTCTCGATCTTGGCCTCATAGCCCTGCCACGCATCGAAATCCTTGAGCCGCGTCAGCGGGCGGTCGATGCCCGGCGAGCTCACTTCGAGCGTGTAGTTGTCCTCGATCGGATCCTCGACATCGAGGGTCGCCGAGACCGCGGTCGAGATCGCCGCGCAATCATCGACCTCGATCCCGCCCTCGGGCTTCTCGGCCATGATCTGCAGGGTGCGGGTCTTGCCGCTCATGACCCGCAGGCGCACAAGCTCATAGCCCATATCCTCGATCACCGGGGCCACAATGGCCGCGATGCGCTGATCGAGCGTGGTTTTGGCAATCAGATCGGTCACGGGATCGGTCGGCCTTTCTCGGCAGGTCTGGTCGTTGGAAACAAAAAAACGGGCCCTGCGGCCCGTCGGATCAGATCGGTGGAGGCTTCGGTTTGGACCCGCAGCCGCCGCTGTTGAAGGCGATATACGCGCGAATCCCCCTCGGGACAAGCCCCCGAGGCGCTCAGGCGTTGAGATCTTCGAGCAAGCGCCCGTGTTTCTTGGTCTCGGCCAGCAAATCACCGAAGGTTTCGATCCCTTTGGCCTGCAGCATCGGCAGGATCTTTAGGAACACTTCCGTGGTGGCCAGCGCATCGCCGAGGGCCGTGTGCCGGGCCTCTTCGGGGATGGTGACGTGAAGCCGCTCGGCAATCGCATCCAGTGAATGCTGGGCCGTTTGCCCATAGATCACCGCCGAGAGCAGCACCGTATCGAGCACCGGATGATCGAACCGCGCGCCCATCTCGCCCTGCTTGCGATAGAAGAACGCCATATCGAAAGGCGCGTTATGCGCAATCAGAACGGCCCCGTCGCAGAAATCGTGAAACGCTTTGCCCGCCGTCAGGAAATCCGGCGCATCCGCGACCATGGCATCGGTGATCCCATGGATATTCGTCGCCGAGAGCGGGATCGGGCGGTTCGGATTGACCAGCGTGTCAAAGACCTCGGTCTTGACCATCTTGCCATTGACCACCCGGCAGGCCGCGATCTGACACACCTCGTCGCCGCGATCCGGCAAGAGGCCCGTCGTCTCGGTGTCGAAAATCACGTATTTCAGGTCGTCGAGCCGATGCTCCATCACATCCCGCGACGGGCGCGCATGGAGCAGGTCGAAATCAAACGCGGTCTCGCGCGGGATCGAGATCGGCCATTGGCAGGGCGCATCCGTGCGCGGCGCATCCCGCAGGGTGAGGATATAGCCCGGCTCGATCTCGCTATCGGGCAAGGGCTCGACCAGACGCATGCCGACGCCAAGACGCAGCCGCCCTTCATTCAGTTCAAGCCGCATATCCGCGCAGCTTTCGCGCGGCTGCGCGATGAGCTGGGCATAGGCCGCCTCGACCGGCGCGGCGTCGAGCACAGTTGCCAGCGACCGGTCCAGCCCGATCCCGCCCAACGGCTCCAGCAGGGTCCGGGCCCGGCCATTATAGAAGACCACCTGATGATGGGCATTGCAGAGCACCACGCCCGTGGGCAGATCGCAGAGCAGCGCCTCCAGATGGCTCTTTTCCGCCGCGAGCAGGGTCGTCTCGCGCATCACCGCCTGTGCCAGCCCGTTCTTCATATCCGACAGATTGGCCGTCACGGCCGCCGCCGCCGGCGCGAGATCGCCGAGATACTTGGCCGTGCCCTGATCGAGGTCGCGTTCCACATCCGCATGGGCTCGGGCGCGCATATCCGTGGCAAGGTTTTCCAGCGCCTTGGCGACATTCTCGTCAAAAAGCAGCCAGACCCAGGTAACCAGCGACAGGATCACGAACCCCGCCACTGCACCGCTGGTGATAAAGGCCGACAGCGCGTCGGCACTGCCGAGCTGGCGGTATCCCAGCACGAGCGCCCCCGCCACGGCCAGAACGGCCCCCCCAGCGACAAAGGCAAAAAACAAAAACACGCGCAGTCGTAAACTCAATGTCTCCAACATCGCACTCCCCCTTCAGATCGTTACGTGCACACAGCCTCCAGCAAGGGATCATCCGCCTCCACGGTGATCCAGTCTGCGTCCACCAAAGCTCCCACTTCATCAAACTCGATACCGTCCGCGAGGTCCGCGCGCCTTGACCCAACGCAATCCACGGCCACGGGCACCTCGCTGCCAAATTGCCACCGCTCCATGGAGACGAGCGGGACGATCACCTGATCGGGCTGGGTGTCGTTGCGCATGGCCCGCGCAAGATCCACCGCCAGAAACCGGCTCACAAAGGGCTTCACGTAGCTCCAAGGCTGATAGAAGGTCTGCTGCTCATGCACGACGAGGATCTCGACGCCCTCGGGCAGCTGGCTGACCGTCCGGTCGTACCAGGAATACTCGCTCCAGACGGTGAAGCCGATCATGGCGAGCCCGGCCGCAATCGGCAGCATCGCCCGGGGCAACCGCCCGCCGGAGATCCGGTTCAGCAAAAGGACGACACCGGCGACGCCGAAGCCGATGACGAATGTGGCAATGAGTTCGAGAAACATACGGCGCTTTCTTTAGGTGACCGCACCCCGGCCGGAGCCGACGGCGGATTGCATGGTTCGGATCACCACGAAGGCGTCCCGCAAGTGGCTGCGCTCGAAATCCGAGAGGCTGGTCGGGGACATGTAGTTGTCCGGCTTCTCGCCCGCGCGCACCTGCCGAGCTTGCTGCTGTAGCCGGGATTCCGCAATAAGGTCGTAAGCATCCAGCAGATCCGCCGCCCCGGAGGTGGAGATCACCCCGTTCTCTTTGGCGGCTTCGAGCCGGGCGCGGGTGTTGACCGCCGTCAGCCGGGCCTGCAGGGCGTAGACCCGCCCCAGATCCACCACAGGCACAACGCCGTTATGCTTCAGATCGAGCTGGTTCTTGTGCTCGCCCGACTTGATCGTCGCAAAGCCCCGGAACATGCCCAGCGGCGGCGTATGCTTGAGCGAGTTGGCGATCATATGGGTGACGAAGATGCTGTTGGCCGAGGCCGCCTTGAGCGTCGCTTCCTGCAGATCCTCGAACAGGCTCTGCTCCCCGCCAATCCCGCGCAGGTCGAACATGACCGAGGCAAGCATCTGCGCCTCATTGTCGGGCTTTGCGATCCATTTCTGGAAATAGGACTTCCAGACCCGCAGCGGCTGACGCCAGCGATCCGCCGTCGCCATCATGTCGCCGGGGCAATAGACATATCCCGCCTCGTTCAAACCGTCGCAGACGAAGGTTGCGAGCGCCTTGAAATAGGCGTCCATGCCGGGGGTCATGGCGTCATCGATGATCAGGCAATTGTCCTGATCCGACACGCCGGTCTGTTCCTGCCGGCCCTGACTGCCACAGGCGAGCCAGAGATAGGGCACGGGCGGGGGGCCGAGGCTCTCTTCGGCCAGTGTCAGAAGGCGCCGTGTCGCGGCATCGGCGATGTCGGTGATCAGCCGGGTGACAACCTCGTGCGGGTTGCCCGCCCCGACCAGCTGCGCGAGCAACTCGGGCAGCCGCTTGGTGACCAGCGCGATTTCGGACGGGGTCTTGGCATAGACAATGTCATGAACCAGCTGCGCCGAGGACAGCGCCTGGAATCGGATCAAATCGGTCTGGGTGACAATGCCCACAAGCGCGCCCTTGTCGGTGATCGGCAGGTGGCCGATCCTGCGCTCGAGCATGGTATGCAGCACGTCCGATCCCAGCGCATCGGGCGACAGGGTGATCGGGTCGCGCGCCATCAGTTCCGAGACCGGGCGCTCGGTGGCGATGCCATCGGCCACGACCCGGGTCATGTCCCGCACGGTGAGAATGCCGGCCAGTCGCCCGCCCTCCATCACCGCCAGAGACGAGACGCGCTTGGCATGCATCAGATGGGCGGCCCGCTTGATCGTGGCATCGGCGGTGATCCCAAGGACCTGCCGCGTCATCAGCTCGGAAATCCGGGCCGTGGCCAGATCGGTCTTGCGGATGTCGGAACCGCGGGAGCGGTCAAAGAATTTCGCGATGGCCGGATGGGCCTCGATGAGCTCGTGATACACCTCGACCGGCACCACCAGCAGCTCGGCATCGCTGGCGCCGGTGGCGGTGGTCACGGCTAGGCCGTCACGCGCCAAACCGCGCTCGCCGAAACTGTTGCGGACCCCGAGATGGGAGATCTGCGCACCGGTCTCGTCGGCGATCGCGACCTCGCCGGCGGCGATCACATAGACCCCGCGCAAAGTCTCGCCGAGGGCATAGATCGTCTCCCCGGCGGCAATCTCGACCCGCTCGACGCGGCCTGCAAGGGCGGCCAGCTCGGCTTCGGTCAGACTGTCATAGGGATGTACATGGGCGAGGAACGCCTGGATCTTCGTCAGGTCTTGCAACATGTTGCACGCTCATCAGCTGGAACCGAGGAAGAATGCGCCCCGACCTGAAACAGGCCGGGACGCAAGGATTTGGGGTGGGATGGGACCGGGTGGGCCGGTCCCATCCAGAGGAGGAGCTTAGTGGTCAGCAGCCGCTGCGCCTGCACCCTTGGGGATGCGCACGCTTTCGACCAGTTCGACGATCTCATCCGGCACCGGATCCGTCGCTCTGGACACGAAGTAGGCCGTCGCGAAGTTCAGGGCCGCACCAACCGCGCCGAACGAGGTCGACTTGATGGTCAGCAGAAGCGGATCGCTGTCATCGAAGCTGTTGGTGCCCGGGATGAAGAACCAGCCCTTGTGCAGGAAGATGTAGATCAGGGTTGTCACCAGACCCATCAACATACCGGCAACCGCACCCTTGTTGTTGATGGTCTTCGAGAAGATACCCATCATCAGCGCAGGGAAGAGCGATGCTGCCGCCAGACCGAAGGCCAGAGCCACGGTTTGCGCCGCAAAGCCCGGCGGGTTCAGACCCAGATAGGTGGCCACACCGATGGCAACCGCCATGGAGAGACGCGCCGTCAGCAGCTCGCTCTTCTCGGACATGTTCGGTGTCAGCTGACCCTTGAAGAGGTCATGCGACACAGCCGAGGAGATCGCGAGCAACAGACCCGCCGCCGTGGACAGAGCCGCAGCCAGACCACCCGCAGCGACCACCGCGATGACCCAGCCCGGAAGCTGTGCGATCTCGGGGTTGGCCAGCACGAGGATGTCGCGGTTCACGGTCAGCTCGGAGCCCTGCCAGCCATTTGCGGCTGCGGTTTCTGCGAAGGCTGCGGACTTGTCGTTGTACCACTGGATCTGACCGTCGCCATTCTTGTCTTCGAACTTCAGGAGGCCGGTGACTTCCCAGTTCTTCATCCAATCGGGGCGTGCTTCATACTCGAGCGGCTGCGCTTGCGTGCCGTTCGGGTAGACCGTGTCGATCAGGTTGATCCGCGCCATGGCGCCAACCGCCGGAGCCGTGAGATACAGCAGGGCGATGAAGATCAGCGTCCAGCCAGCGGACCAACGGGCGTCAGCCACGCGGGGCACCGTAAAGAAGCGCATGATCACGTGGGGCAGACCCGCGGTACCGATCATCAGCGAGATCGTGAAGAGCAGCATGTTCAGCGTATCGGCATGGTGGCCCGTGTAGGACGCAAAGCCGAGCTCCTGAACCACCTGGTCAAGCTGCTGCAGGAGCGGCTGGCCAGAGGACACATGCGTGCCGAACAGACCCAGACCCGGGATCGGGTTGCCGGTCAGCTGCAGCGAGATGAAGATCGCCGGGATCGTGTAGGCGGTGATCAGAACGCAGTACTGCGCCACCTGGGTGTAGGTCACACCCTTCATGCCGCCGAGAACCGCATAGCAGAACACAACGCCCGCGCCGATGAAGAGGCCGGTCGCATTGTCCACTTCGAGGAAGCGGGAGAAGGCCACGCCCACGCCGGTCATCTGACCGATCACGTAGGTGACGGAGGCGACGATCAGGCAGATCACGGCCACCATGCGCGCGGTCGGCGAATAGAAGCGGTCGCCGATGAATTCCGGCACGGTGAACTTGCCGAACTTCCGCAGATACGGAGCCAGCAGCAGCGCCAGAAGCACGTAACCACCGGTCCAACCCATCAGGAAGGAGGAGTTGTCATAGCCGGTGAAGGCGATGAGGCCCGCCATCGAGATGAACGAGGCCGCAGACATCCAGTCTGCCGCTGTCGCCATACCGTTGGTGACCGGGTGAACACCGCGACCCGCGGCGTAAAACTCAGATGTGGAACCCGCACGGGCCCAGATCGCGATGCCGATGTAAAGCGCAAAGGTCGCGCCAACCACCAGCAGGTTCAAGGTAAACTGATCCATTGTTCCGTGTCCCTCGGATTACTCTTCGACGCCGTATTCTTTGTCGAGGCTGTTCATGCGCCAGGCGTAGAAGAAGATCAGTGCCAGGAATACGAGGATCGATCCCTGCTGGGCGAACCAAAAGCCCAGGTCTGTTCCCCCCACCGCGATGCCCGAAAGCAACGGACGCAGTAGAATGCCAAATCCGAACGACACAAGCGCCCAGACTACGAGGCAGATTTTCACAAGGCGAATATTGGCCGCCCAGTAGCCACTATTGTCAGAATTGTCCGACACGACTCTCTCCCTTTCCAAAATCAGGAAGACGCCCCTGCGCGAGGCGCTCCCATGGGTTATCCCAAAACACGCTTAACGATAGTCTCAAGCGAGGATGCAACCTCATCGATCGCCGCCATGGCATTGATCTCGGTCAAACTGCGCTTTTTGTCGTAGTAGGTGATCAGGGGTGCCGTCTGGGCGTGATAGGCCTTGAGCCGCTCGCGCACCGTCTCAGCGTTGTCGTCGGCACGACGCTTCATGTCCGTGCCGCCGCATTTGTCGCAAGTGCCTGATTTCACAGGCGCCTTGAACGTATCGTGATAGCCTTCGCCGCAGCTTCCGCAGGTGAAGCGACCGGAAATCCGCTCGACCATCGCCTCGTCATCCACCGCGAGCGAAATTGCCGCATCAATACCTTGGTCGGTATCCGCCAGCAGCGTGTCCAGCGCTTCGGCCTGAGCCGTGGTGCGCGGGAAGCCGTCAAGAATGACCCCGGCCTTCACATCGTCATCGGCCAGTCGATCCTTCAGGATCGCCAGAACGATCTCGTCAGAGACCAGCCCACCGGATTCCATCACGGCCTTGGCTTCCTTGCCCGCCTCGGTCCCCGCCGCCACAGCCGCGCGGAGCAGATCTCCGGTGCTGAGCTGGACCAGGCCGAACTTCTCTTCGAGCATCCGGGCCTGGGTGCCCTTGCCGGCCCCCGGAGGGCCGAGGAGGATCACATTGACGGTTTTCGCGGTTGTCAGAGTTGCGCCATCCATGTCGATCACCCCTTATTCATTCTGTTTTCGATGAGGTCGTCGACGACGGAGGGGTCTGCGAGGGTTGATGTGTCTCCGAGGGCGCCGAAGTCGTCTTCGGCGATTTTGCGCAGGATGCGGCGCATGATCTTGCCGGAGCGGGTTTTCGGCAGGCCCGGGGCCCATTGGATCAGATCCGGCGCGGCGATCGGGCCGATCTCGGTGCGGACCCAGGTGCGCAGCTCCTTGCGGAGCTCCTCGGAGGGCTCTTCGCCATTCATCAGGGTCACGTAGCAATAGATGCCCTGGCCCTTGATCTCGTGCGGGTAGCCGACCACGGCGGCCTCGGCGACCTTGGCATGGGCCACCAGCGCGCTTTCGACCTCGGCGGTGCCCATCCGGTGGCCCGAGACGTTGATCACGTCATCGACCCGGCCGGTGATCCAGTAATAGCCATCCGCGTCCCGGCGGCAGCCATCGCCCGAGAAGTAGTAGCCCTTGTAGTCCGAGAAGTAGGTCTTCACGAAGCGCTCATGGTCGCCGTAAACCGTGCGCATCTGGCCCGGCCAGCTGTCCTTGAGGCAGAGCACGCCCTCGCATTCGGTCGCGGTGATCTCTTCGCCCGTGGTGGGCTCGAGCACGACGGGCTGGACGCCGAAGAAGGGCGTGGTGGCCGAGCCGGGCTTCAGGGCCGTGGCCCCGGGCAGCGGCGTCAACAGGTGACCACCGGTCTCGGTCTGCCACCAGGTGTCGACGATCGGGCATTTGCCCTTGCCCACATGGTCATTGTACCAGTTCCAGGCCTCGGGGTTGATCGGCTCGCCCACGGTGCCCAGCACCTTGAGCGTGCTCAGATCGCATTTCTCGACAAACTCCGGCCCCTTCGCCATCAGCGCGCGGATCGCGGTGGGGGCGGTGTAGAACTGGGTGACCTTGTGCTTGTCGCAGACCTCCCAGAAGCGGGACGCGTCCGGATAGGTGGGCACGCCCTCGAACATCACCGTGGTGCCGCCATTGGCGAGCGGGCCGTAGACGATGTAGCTGTGGCCGGTGACCCAGCCCACATCGGCCGTGCACCAGTAGATATCGCCCTCATGCACGTCGAAGACGTATTTCTGCGTCATCGCCGCATAGAGAAGATACCCGCCCGAGCTGTGCACCACGCCCTTGGGCTGACCGGTGGAGCCGGAGGTATAGAGGATGAACAGCGGATGCTCGGCCTCGACCTCGACGGGCATGTGGTGGTCCGAGGCCTCCAGCGCCATCTCGTTATAGTCGAAATCGCGCCCGTCGACCCAGGTGGTCTGACCGCCGGTGCGCTTGACCACCAGCATCTTGACGCTGTCCTTGGTGTGCAGCAGGGCCGCATCCGCATTGGATTTGAGCGGGGTCTGACGGCCGCCACGGGGGGCGTAATCGGCCGTGATGACAACCTTGGCATCCGCACCGTTCACACGGGCGGCCAGGGCGTCGGGGGAGAAGCCCGCAAAGACGATCGAATGGATCGCGCCGATCCGCGCGCAGGCGAGCATCGCATAGGCCGCCTCGGGGATCATCGGGAGATAGAGGATGACCCGGTCGCCCTTGCGCACGCCCATCTCTTCAAGAACATTGGCCATCTTGCAGACCGAAGCGTGCAAGGCCTTGTAGGTGATGTGCTGGGCCGGCTCGGCGGGATCATCGGGCTCGAAGATGATCGCGGTCTGATCCCCGCGCGTGGCCAGATGCCGGTCGATGCAATTGGCCGCCACGTTCAGCGTGCCATCCTCGAACCATTTCACATGCACATCATCATGCGCAAAGGACGTGTCCTTCACCTTCGTATAGGGCTTGATCCAGTCCAAAGACCGACCATGCTCCCCCCAAAACCCCTCAGGATCAGAAACCGACGC